>NZ_CP126307.1:0-627500 GCF_030144325.1 Bosea vestrisii
TGGTGGGCGGTGACGGGCTCGAACCGCCGACCCTCTCGGTGTAAACGAGATGCTCTACCAACTGAGCTAACCGCCCTTGCCCGCCGTTTAAGGCCATGAGGGCAGGTTCGCAAGTCACAGGCTGCAGCCTGCGAAGCCTTTTGATGGGCTCTACGGCGCAGCGAGCCCTAGAGTCAGGCCGAAAGTTGAAGGCTGCCGCGCCGCAGTGGCGCAGCCACAGATGGGGAACTGAGATTCGCGTCCTTTCGACGGGGACATCACGGATGATCGCTTCTCGTATCGGGCGAGGCGCTGGAAACGGCTAGATAGAACCCGCTTAGGCCGGACTTTGGGGAGGATCGACAATTTGACGGCTGCGGTGCTTGACAGGCAGGGCCGGGGGCCATAATCCCAACCCCGCCGAGGACATGTTCCTCCGCCGCCCGCGCGGGCGTAGCTCAGTTGGTTAGAGTGCCGGCCTGTCACGCCGGAGGTCGCGGGTTCGAGCCCCGTCGCCCGCGCCATTTTCAGATAGACATCTCAGCATCTTACAAGCCTTTCCTCTCAAGAGGATCGATGCGCCGATCAGCACCAGGCTCGATGGGTCTAACGGTGCTGGCGGGAGCGGCCACAGCCAAGAAGAGAGAGCCGGACTCTGTCACGCCATGAAGCGATCGGCAGGTCAGCAGGTGCTCGGCGCCAACGGCTTTGCCTTCCTCTCCGGGGTCACTGCGAGCGACCCCAGCGACGACCTCGCCGCAGCCAGTACCGATGAGATCCCGTCGTCGCCACCATCTAGCTCAAGAACATCACGAATTCGGCGAGGCGAGTGCCGTCAGGAATGCTTGGTCGATCCGGCGCAGCCGCCAGCCCGGGCGACTGTGGGGGCGCGCCCGGCGCTGGAGACTGTTCTGGTCGAGATTCAGGCTCGGGCTCC
The DNA here is from genome assembly GCF_030144325.1 of Bosea vestrisii. NCBI lineage: Bacteria > Pseudomonadati > Pseudomonadota > Alphaproteobacteria > Hyphomicrobiales > Alloboseaceae > Allobosea > Allobosea vestrisii. The sequence goes on from NZ_CP126307.1 coordinate 917, forward strand.
GGTCGATTTCTGCGTGCCCCGCTCGAATGCGGGCGAGTCAACTGTTCCGCCAGACGCATTCCCATGTGAAGATCGAGCTTTGGAGACGGATGACCGGCATGATCCAGCCCTACACTCTCGACGCTCTGAGAGAGGATGTCGCCGAGGGGCGCATCGACACCGTGCTGGCCTGCCTCGTCGATATGCAGGGGCGCCTCATGGGCAAGCGCTTCCATGCCGCCTTCTTCCTCGAAAGCGGTCATGAGGAAACCCATAGCTGCAATTACCTGCTCGCCACCGACATGGAGATGGAGACGGTTCCCGGCTACGCATCGACGAGCTGGGCGGCGGGCTATGGCGACTACACGATGAAGCCGGATCTCTCGACGCTGTGCAGGATTCCCTGGCTGGAAGGGACAGCACTCGTCCTCTGCGATGTGCTCGACCATCACGGGCACGAGGACGTCCCGCACTCGCCGCGCGCGATCCTGAAGAAGCAGGTGAAGCGACTCGAAGCCATGGGCCTGAAGCCTTTCATGGCCTCGGAGCTCGAATTCTTCCTGTTCGACCAGAGCTACGCCGATGCCTCTGCCAGCGGCTACCGTGACCTGAAAACCGCCAGCAGCTACAACGAGGATTACCACATCTTCCAGACGACCAAGGAAGAGGGGGTGATGCGGGCGATCCGCAACGGGCTGCAGGGCGCCGGCATCCCGGTCGAGAACTCCAAGGGCGAGGCTTCGGCCGGGCAGGAGGAGATCAATGTGCGCTATGCCGACGCGCTGACGATGGCGGACCGGCATGCGATCATCAAGAACGCCTGCAAGGAGATCGCCTGGTCGCAGGGCAAGGCCATCACGTTCCTGGCCAAGTGGAACTACGGCGCGGCCGGTTCCTCCTCCCATATCCATCAATCGCTCTGGAGCGCCGACGGCAAGACGCCTCTCTTCGTCGACAAGAACGCGGAATACGGGATGTCCGCGCTGATGCGGAACTATGTGGCGGGGCTCCTCGCCCATGCTTCCGAGATCACCTGTTTCCTCGCGCCCTACATCAATTCCTACAAGCGCTTCGTCGCCGGCACCTTTGCGCCGACCAAAGCGGTCTGGAGCAGCGACAATCGTACGGCAGGTTATCGTCTCTGCGGCGCCGGTACCAAAGGCATCCGCATCGAATGCCGGGTCGGCGGCTCGGATCTGAACCCCTATCTCGCCATGGCGGCGCTGCTGGCCGCAGGCATCGCCGGCATCGAGAACAAGCTCGAGCTCGAAGAGCCCTTCGTCGGCGACGCCTATGGCGGCAGGGATGTCTCCGAGATCCCGAAGACGCTGCGCGACGCGACGGCCGCGTTGAAAGGCTCGCGGATGCTGCGCGACGCGTTCGGGGACGCGGTGATTGACCACTACGTCCGCGCCGCGCAATGGGAGCAGGAGGAATACGACCGCCGGATCACCGATTGGGAAGTCAAGCGCGGCTTCGAACGCGCCTGACCCGGCCTCCTTGCCAGCAGCAGCACCAAGACAGACGGATAGCGATGATGACCATGATCCGATGCGTGTCGCCGGTGGACGGCTCGGTCTATGCCGAGCGGCCGGCCCTGAGTTTCGACGGGGCAAAGGAAGCGGTGTCGCGCGCCCGGAAGGCGCGGAAATCCTGGGCGCGGCGCCCGCTCGACGAACGCGTCGCACTCGTCCTCAAGGGCGTCGCGCGCCTCAACGAGATGGGCGACGAGGTCGTGACCGAACTCGCCTGGCAGATGGGACGTCCGGTCAAGTACGGCGGCGAGTTCAAGGGCTTCAACGAGCGCTCGAACTACATGGCCGCGATCGCCAGCGACGCGCTCATGCCGCTCGTCATCGAGAGCAGCGCCGATTTCGAGCGCTACATCGCGCGCGAGCCGCATGGCGTCGTCTTCGTCATCGCGCCGTGGAACTACCCCTACATGACCGCGATCAACACGGTCGCGCCGGCGCTGATTGCCGGCAATACGGTCGTCCTGAAGCACGCCAGCCAGACGCTGCTCGCGGGCGAGCGGCTGGCACGGGCCTTCCACGAGGCCGGCGTGCCGGAGGACGTGTTCATCAACCTCTTCCTCGACCATGACACGACCTCCTGCCTGATCGCCGACAGCCAGTTCGATTTCGTCAACTTCACGGGCTCGGTCGCGGGCGGCCGCACGATCGAGCGCGCCGCCGCAGGTACCTTCACCGGCATCGGCCTCGAGCTCGGCGGCAAGGACCCGGGCTATGTCATGGAGGATGCCGATCTGGAGGCTGCCGTCGACACGCTGATGGACGGCGCGACCTTCAATTCCGGGCAATGCTGCTGCGGCATCGAGCGCATCTATGTGCATGAAAGCCTCTACGACGCCTTCGTCGAGAAATCGGTCGCCTGGGTCTCGAACTACCGCCTCGGCAATCCGCTCGATCCGAAGACCACGCTCGGGCCGATGGCGCACAGGCGTTTCGCCGAGGTGGTGCGTGGGCAGATCGCCGAAGCGGTGGCGAAGGGAGCGCGAACGCTGGTCGACCCGAAGCTCTTCCCGCAGGACGATGGCGGCGCCTATCTCGCGCCGCAGATCCTGGTCGACGTCGATCATGCGATGGCGATCATGAGCGAGGAAACCTTCGGCCCGGCCGTCGGCATCATGAAGGTCAAGGGCGATGCCGAGGCCCTCGCTTTGATGAACGACTCCCGCTACGGCCTCACCGTCTCGCTCTGGACCCGTGATGCCGAACGCGCTGCAAGGCTCGGGCAGGAGCTCGAAACCGGCACCGTCTTCATGAACCGCGCCGATTATCTCGACCCGGCGCTGTGCTGGACCGGTGTCAAGGAGACCGGCCGGGGCGGCTCGCTCTCCGTCATCGGCTTCCACAATCTCACACGCCCGAAATCCTACCACCTCAGGAAGACAAGCTGATGGCGATCACCGCGAACTGGAGCTATCCGACCGCCGTCAAGCTGGGCGCCGGGCGGATCAGGGAACTCGCCGAACACTGCAAGGCGCTCGGCATGAAGCGGCCTTTGCTCGTCACCGACCGCGGCCTGGCGAGCCTGCCCATCACCCGCAATGCGCTGGACATCCTCGAGGCCGGTGGTCTCGGCCGGGCGATCTTCGCCGAGGTCGATCCGAACCCGAACGAGCGCAATCTCGAGGACGGTGTCAGGGCCTTCAAGGATGGCGGCCATGACGGCGTCATCGCCTTCGGCGGTGGCTCGGGGCTCGACCTCGGCAAATGCGTGGCCTTCATGGCCGGCCAGACCCGGCCGGTCTGGGATTTCGAGGATGTCGGCGACTGGTGGACTCGGGCCTCGGTCGAGGGCATCGCGCCGATCGTGGCGGTGCCGACCACGGCCGGGACCGGCTCGGAGGTCGGGCGCGCTTCGGTGATCACCAATTCGCAGACCCATACCAAGAAGATCATCTTCCACCCGAAATTCCTGCCGGGCGTGACGATCTGCGATCCCGAGCTCACTGTCGGCATGCCCAGGGCGATCACCGCCGGCACCGGCATGGATGCCTTCGCCCACTGCCTCGAAGCCTATTCCTCGCCGTTCTTTCACCCGATGAGCCAGGGCATTGCGCTCGAGGGCATGCGGCTGGTGAAGACTTATCTTCCGCGTGCCTATGCCGATGGCGCCGACATCGAGGCGCGCACGCAGATGATGGCGGCGGCGGCGATGGGGGCGGTGGCGTTCCAGAAGGGCCTGGGCGCGATCCACTCGCTCTCCCATCCGGTCGGCGCCGTCTACCACACCCATCACGGCACCACGAATGCGGTGGTGATGCCGCCGGTCCTGCGCTTCAACCGCCCGGCGATCGAGGAGCGTATCGGGGCCGCCGCCGCCTATCTCGGCATCCCCGGCGGCTTCGACGGCTTCTACGATTTCGTGCTGAAGCTGCGCGAGGATCTCGGCATTCCCGACAAGCTCGCTGCGCTCGGCGTGGGAACCGACCGGATCGACGAATTGGCAGAGGCGGCCGTGGCCGACCCCTCCACGGCAGGTAATCCGGTGGAGCTCACGGTCGAGGCAGCCAGACAATTGCTCGTCGAAGCCATTTGAGGCGCCTTTATTGCAATAAGACGGAGCAACGCCGAGCAGCGGGGATTGGCATTGCCGAGAACAAGGCGCCCGCCGGAGGTGCGTTTGACCATGGGCGGGCGACATGCCGGTCGCATCTTTGTCTCAGGGCTTCTGGATGAGATTCTGAACCGTGTCGAAGAAGCTACGCACGAGTGGCAGGCGCTGGCGCTCCGCTCTGCAGACGACATATTCGCCGACATCGAAGTCGGCACCCGTGATGGCGATGTGTTTCAAACCCGGTTCCGGTCTGAACTCGGCAGCAAAGACGACGCCGATTCCGAAGCCGAAGGCAACGGCTTCCCTGACCGCTTCGCGCGATTGCACCTCCAGCAGGTTCGCAGGCTTGATGCCGGCCGTGGAAAGCCGGTTCTCGAAGACTTCCCGGGTGATCGAGCCGCGCTCGCGGAGCACGATGTCCTGACCGGCGAAGGCCTCGATCGGCATATGCTCGTGCCTTGCCAGTTCGTGCCGGTCTGACACGAAGGCCACCAGATCGTCCGATCGCAGCTTGACGCTGTAGATTCGCGGATCCGACGTCGCGCGCGCCGTGATGGCGACGTCGGCGGCGAAGTCCATGATCTGGTCGACGACCTCGGACGAGTTGCCGATGGTGAGCGAGAAGGTGAGGCCCGGATAGCGCTCGCGCATCCGGGCGAGCGTGGCCATGACATGGCTGGCGCTGTCGGCTGCGATCCGCAGATGGCCGCGCTGCAATGTGCGGCTGCCGGCAAGAAGCGACTCGGCCTCGTCCTCCGCCGCGAACATCCGGGCCGTGACGACGAAGAGGCTCTGTCCGAGCGGGGTCAACTTCACCTGCCGGCCGGCGCGATCGAACAGCCTCACCCCATGGGCATCTTCCAGCCCGCGAACTTGGGCTGACAGGGTCGGCTGGCTGACATTGCGCGTCTTCGCTGCGCCGGTGAAACTTTGTGCCTCGGCGACGGCGTGAAAGGCGGCGAGTCCGGAATAGCTGATGGCCATGTCTGATATAGATCCTGTCTATAGTAGATATGGAAACGATGTATTGGACCTATGTCAATCGCGATTCTAGCCTTGCGATCACACGCTGCAACGACATCGCGAGAGACCGTCATGGCCCAAGCCCGTCGCCCCGCTTCCTCCGAGACCGGTGATCCTCTTCTGCTGACGCCTGGCCCGCTCACGACGACCAAGGCCGTGAAGGAAGCGATGGTGCATGATTGGGGTTCGCGCGATGCGACCTTCGTCGGGATCAACCAGGCCGTTCTCGACGAGCTTCCGAAGATCATCCATGGCGAAGAGGACTTCGTCACCGTGCCGATGCAGGGCTCGGGCACCTTCGCGGTCGAGGGCATGCTGACGACCTTCGTACCGCGCGGCGGCAAGATCCTCGTCCTGATCAACGGCGCCTATGGCCAGCGCGCCAAGCGCATCCTGGAGATCGCGGGCCGCACCGTGCTGGTGCACGAAACCGCCGAGGACACGCCCCCGGATCTCGCCGAGATCGATCGCTTGCTGGTGGCCGATGCCGGCATCGGCCATGTCTTCACCGTCCACTGCGAGACGACCAGCGGCATCCGCAATCCGGTCGAGGCGATCGCCGCGCTGGTCAAGCGCCATGGCCGCCGGTTGCTGATCGACTCGATGAGCGCCTTCGGCGCCCTGCCGCTCGACAGCCGCGAGGTCCATTTCGACGCGGTCGCGGCCTCGTCTAACAAGTGCATCCAGGGTGTGCCCGGCCTCGGCTTCGTCATCGCCCGCAAGAGCGCACTCGCCGAGACCAAGGGCAACGCCACGACGCTGGTGCTCGACCTGCACGATCAGAACGCCGGCTTCGAGCGAACCGGCCAGTACCGTTTCACCCCGCCGATCCACGTCATCGTTGCCTTCCACGCAGCCCTGCAGGAATTCTGGGCCGAGGGCGGCGTCGCGGGGCGGGGAGAGCGCTATGCCGACAACGCCCGCATTCTGATCGAGGGCATGCGAGAGCTCGGCTTCCGGACTCTGCTGCCGCCCGCCCGCCAGGCGCCGATCATTGTCACCTTCCACATGCCGGAGGACAAGAACTTCGTCTTCCAGCGCTTCTATGACCTGCTGAAGGATGCCGGCTACGTCATCTATCCCGGCAAGCTCACCGTCGCCGACAGCTTCCGGATCGGATGCATCGGAGCGCTCGGCGCGCAGGAGATGAAGGCTTTCGTCGCCACCGTGTCCGATGTCCTCGCCGAGATGGGCGTTGGCCTGAAGTCGGCTGCCTGAGGAGATTGGTTATGACGGTTCATACGAAGATTGGTGGTGCGGTTGTTGCCAATGGGCGTGGTTATCGTCGTCCGGTTCGGCCGGTGGTGGTGATCTGCATGGACGGGTCGGAGCCGGCTTATGTCGAGGCGGCGAGCGCCAAGGGGCTGACGCCGAACCTCGACAGGATCATGCGGACGGGGGCCAGCACCTACGCCTATTCGGTGATCCCGAGCTTCACCAACCCGAACAACCTCTCGATCATCACCGGCCGCCCGCCGGCGGTGCATGGCATCGCCGGCAACTTCTTCTACGACCGCGAGGCGAAGGAGGAGGTGATGATGAACGATGCCCGCTTCCTGCGCGCCCCGACCATCCTCGCCGAGTTCCAGAAGGCCGGTCTCAAGGTCGCGATGGTCACCGCCAAGGACAAGCTCAGGACCCTGCTCGGCAAGGGCCTCGACTTCTCGTCAGGCACCGCGATCGCCTTCTCCTCGGAGAAGGCCGACAAGGCCGATATGGCTGAGAACGGCATCCAGAACGTCGTCGATTTCGTCGGCATGCCGGTGCCCTCGGTCTATTCGGCCGATCTCTCCGAGTTCGTCTTCGCTGCCGGCGTCAAGCTGCTCGAGACCTTCAAGCCCGACCTGATGTATCTCTCGACCACCGACTATGTGCAGCACAAGGCGGCGCCGGGTTCGGAGATGGCGGACTCGTTCTACGCCATGTTCGACGGGTATGTCGGCAAACTCGATGCGCTGGGCTGTACGCTGGTGATCACCGCCGACCACGGCATGAACGACAAGCATTTGCCGAACGGCGAGCCGGATGTCGTCTATCTGCAGAGCCTGATGGACGACTGGTATGGCAAGGGCACGATGCGGGTGATCTTGCCGATCACCGACCCTTACGTCGTCCACCATGGCGCGCTCGGCTCCTTCGCCACGGTCTATCTGCCTGATGGCGCCAGCCAGCAAGAGGTCGCCGCCCGCATCTCCGGCCTTGACGGCATCGCGCTGGCGGTGACCGCGGCCGAGGCCTGCGAGCGCTTCGAGCTGCCGGCCGACCGGATCGGCGATGTCGTCGTGATCTCGACGCGGCAGAAGGTGATCGGCACCTCGCCGGACCGGCACGATCTCTCCGGCCTGACCGAGCCCTTGCGCTCGCATGGCGGCATCACCGAGCAGCGCGTGCCGATGATCGCCAACCGGCCGATCTCGGTCCCCGAAGGGCGGATCTTGCGCAATTTCGACGTCTTCGACGTCGCCCTGAACTGCGTCCTGGCTTGAGGAGTACCGCCGTGAACGCGACTGTGAAGCCGCCCCTGCGCCGCGAGACGATGCGCATCGCCGGCAAGCTCACCACGACCGACGACATGGTCGAGGTCAAGAACCCCTATGACGGCAGCGTGGTCGGCCTCGTTCCCGCCGCCCGGCCCGAGCATGTCCGCGAGGCCTTCGCCAGGGCCAAAGCGTTCAAGCCGGTGCTGACCCGCTATGAGCGCCAGAAGATCCTCCAGAAGACGGCCGAGCTGCTGTTCGCGCGCAAGGAAGACTTCGCCCGGCTGATCACCGCCGAGGCCGGTCTGTGCTGGAAGGATTCGCTCTACGAGGCCAGCCGCGCCTACGACGTCTGGTCGTTCGCGGCGCAGCTCACCATCAAGGACGATGGCGAGATGTTCTCCTGCGACATCTCGCCGAACGGCAAGGCCCGCAAGATCTTCACCACGCGCCAGCCGCTGCTCGGGGTGATCTCGGCGATCACCCCGTTCAACCACCCGCTCAACATGGTCAGCCACAAGCTGGCGCCGGCGATCGCGACCAATAACCGCCTCGTCCTCAAGCCGACCGAGCTGACGCCGCTGACCGCGCTGGCGCTGGCCGACGTGCTCTACGAGGCCGGCCTGCCGCCGGAGATGCTCTCGGTCGTCACCGGCAACCCCTCGACCATGGGCGATGCGATGATCACCGATCCCGATGCGGATCTCGTGACCTTCACCGGCTCGGTCCGGGTCGGCAAGCACATCGCAGCGACCGCCGGCTACAAGCGCATCGTGCTCGAGCTCGGCGGCAACGACCCGCTGATCGTGATGGAGGATGCCGATCTCGACAAGGCGGCCGAGCTTGCCGTCACCGGCGCGACCAAGAACTCCGGCCAGCGCTGCACCGCGGTCAAGCGCATCCTGGTGGTCGAGAGCGTCGCCGAGGCCTTCGCCAAGCTCGTCGTCGAGAAGGCCAAAAAGCTGACCTGCGGCGATCCGATGGATCCGGCCACCGATGTCGGCACCGTCATCAACGCCCGCTCGGCCGCGCTCTTCCAGGCCAGGGTCGACGACGCCGTCGCCAAGGGCGCAAAGGTGCTCCACGGCAAGCGGGCGGAGGGCGCGCTGTTCCACCCGACCGTGGTCGACCACATCCCCTATGATTGCGAGCTCGTCCACGAAGAGACCTTCGGCCCGGTCATCCCGATCATCCGGGTGCCCGACGACATCGCCGAGGTCATCCGGATCTCGAACTCGACCGCCTACGGCCTGTCCTCGGGCATCTGCACCAACCGCTTCGACTACCTCCAGCGCTTCGTCGCGGAACTGGAGGTCGGCACCGTCAACCTCTGGGAGGTCCCGGGCTACCGCATCGAGATGTCCCCCTTCGGCGGCATCAAGGATTCCGGCCTCGGCTACAAGGAAGGCGTCGTCGAAGCCATGAAGTCCTTCACAAACGTCAAAACATGGTCGACGCCGTGGAACGCGTGAGCAACTGACGACCTACCGCAGGCGGCTCGCCCCGCCTGCGTTTCGACGACCAGGGGATGAAACGCCGAAAGAGCGCCCAAACCGGATAACTACGAGGGGATGAGAAGATGAAGACCTGGCTTGCTTCCTGTGTCATCGGCGCCTTCGCGCTCGCACTTCCTGGCGTCGCCCAGGCCCAGAAGACGAAAGTATCGATCTACACGGCACTGGAGAACGACCAGCTCGCGCCGTTCAAGGCTTCGATCGAAAAGGCTGTGCCCGAGGCCGACGTGGTCTGGGTCCGCGACTCGACCGGCGTCATCACCGCCCGCTTCCTGGCCGAGAAGGACAATCCGCGGGCCGACATGGTCATGGGCCTGGCCGCATCGAGCCTGCTGATGTTCGAGAAGGCTGGCCTGCTCGAAACCTACAAGCCCGCCGGCGCCGACGCGTTGAAGCCGGTCTTCCGTGACGGCAACGAGCCCTACACCTGGACGGGCATGGACGCCTATCTCGGCGTCGTCTGCTACAACACCGTCGAAGCCAAGGGCGTCGCGGTGCCAACGTCCTGGAAAGACCTGCTCAACCCTGCGTTCAAGGGCAAGATCGTGATGCCGCACCCGGCTTCGTCCGGCACCGGCTATCTGATGGTCGCCGGCTGGCTGCAGAGCATGGGCGAGGCCGAGGGCTGGAAGTTCATGGACGGCCTGCACGAGAACATCGCCGCCTACCTGCATTCGGGCTCGGCGCCATGCGTCCAGGCGGCGCGCGGCGAGCGCACCATCGGCCTGGCGCTCGACATGCGCGGCGCAGCCGAGAAGAGCAAGGGCGCTCCGATCGAGGTCGTGATCCCGAAGGAAGGCGTCGGCTGGGAGATGGAAGCCAGCGCCATCGTCAAGGGCAGCAAGAACCTGGCGCTTGCCAAGAAGATTGCCGACTGGTCGACCACCATGGCCGCCAACGAGCTCTACTCGAAGACCTATGCCATCGTGGCGGCGCGGGGCATCGAGAACAAGCCCGCCAACTATCCCGCCAACGCCGAAGCGGGGATGATCAGGAACGACCTGTCCTGGATGGCCGACAACCGCGAGCGCGTGCTCGCCGAATGGTCCAAGCGCTACGAGTCGAAGGCCGCGCCAAAGAACTGACGGCTACCGATCGCGCCCGGCCCGCCCAGGCGGACCGGGTGGCACGGCTTATGCGATGCGCCGCGGACCAGGCTTGCCGGTACTCCGGAGGACGGATCGTCGCGCGCTCAGATTGAAAGTCGGTACGATGACCACGAACACGACTCCGTTTATCTCGATCCGCAAGCTCGCGAAGAGCTTTGGCAGCTTCCAGGCTCTGCGCAGCATCGATCTCGACATCCGCCGCGGTGAGTTCGTCTGCTTCCTCGGCCCGTCCGGCTGCGGCAAGACGACCTTGCTGCGCGCAATCGCCGGTCTCGATCAGCAGGACAGCGGCAGCATCCAGATGGGCGGCCGCGACGTCTCCCGGGCGAGTCCGGCTGAACGCGATTTCGGCATCGTCTTCCAATCCTATGCGCTGTTTCCGAACCTGACGGTCATCGACAATGTCGGATACGGCCTCGTCAACCGCCGTCGCCCCGCCAGCGAGATCAGGCGGCGTGTCGACGAGCTCCTGGCGCTCGTCGGCCTGCCCGAGCAGGGCAAGAAATATCCGATCCAGCTTTCGGGCGGGCAGCAGCAGCGCGTGGCGCTTGCTCGGGCGCTCGCGACCGCGCCGGAACTGCTGCTGCTCGACGAGCCGCTCTCGGCGCTCGATGCCAAGGTCCGGGTCAGGCTGCGCGACGAAATGCGGTCGCTGCAGCAGCGCCTCGGCGTCACCACGGTGATGGTGACCCACGATCAGGAGGAAGCGCTCGCCATGGCCGACCGCATCGTCGTGATGAGCGACGGCGCCGTCGAGCAGGTCGGCACGCCCGAGGAGATCTACCGTCGCCCGGCGACGCCGTTCGTTGCCGACTTCGTCGGCCACATGACCTTTCTCGACGCCGTCGTCACCGGACCCGGTCAGGTGCGCGTGGGCGAGCTCGACCTCGTGGTCGCCAATACCGCGCCCCTCGCGGTGGGTACGCCAGTGCGGCTCGCCATGCGTCCCGAGGAGGTCCGCACCCGCAGCATCACGGCCGAGACGCCCAATCGGTTCGAGGCGACGATCGGCGACCTGTCATTCCTCGGATCCTATTGCCGGGCGCATCTGGAGCCGACGCATTCGCGCTCGACGCGCATCGCGGCCGATTTCTCGACCAATGCGATGCGCGACCTCGGCATCCTGCCGGGGCAGGTGCTCGCGGTCGCCTTTCCGCCCGAGGCGCTGCACGTCTTTGCCGGGGGCGGGCGATGAGCGATCTCGCGCCGCCGCTGACGATGACCGATACGTCCATGAAGGTATCACCGGTGCGGATCAGCGAACGCCATGTCGCCGGGGTGCTGATCCTGGCTCTGTGCGCGGTGCTCGTCCTGATCATCGCCCTGCCGCTCTGGGCGCTGCTGTCCAAGAGTCTCGAGGATACACAGGGGCGCTTCATCGGGCTGGCGAACTTCGTCAGCTACGCGACGACGCCGGCGCTGCTCTCCTCCCTGACCAACAGCCTGCTCATTGCCAGCGTGACCACGGGGATCGTGCTGCCGCTTGCCTTCCTCTATGCCTATGCCCTGCGACGCAGCTGCATTCCGGGCCGGGGCCTGTTCTATGCCGCGGCGATGGTGCCGGTCTTCGCACCCTCCCTGCTCTCCGGCCTGGCCCTCATCTACATCTTCGGCAATCAGGGCCTGCTCAAATCCTGGATGATGGGCGCCTCGCTCTACGGGCCGGTCGGCATCATCGCCGCCGAGGCGCTCTACAGCTTTCCTCATGCCGTGCTGATCCTCGTCACGGCGCTGGGCCTGTCAGATGGCCGGCTGCGCGAGGCGGCCGAGGCGATGGGCACCACGCGCTGGCGCATCTTCCACACGATCACGCTGCCGGGCGCGCGCTACGGCGTGATCAGCGCGGCTTTCGTGGTGTTCACCCTCGTCATCACCGATTTCGGCATCCCCAAGGTGATCGGCGGGCAGTTCAGCGTGCTCGCGACCGATGCCTATCGCCAGGTCGTGGGCCAGCAGAATTTCCCGATGGGCGCCGTCGTCGGCATCATCCTCCTGGTGCCGGCGGTGCTCGCCTTCTTCGTCGACCGCGCCGTCCAGCGCCGGCAGAACGCCATGCTTTCCGCTCGCGCCGTGCCCTATACGCCGCAGCCGGACAAGCGCCGCGACCTAGCTTTGCTCGGCTTCGTCACCGTGATCGCGCTCGCCATCATTGGACCCTATGGGATCGCCATCTGGGGCTCCTTCGTCAAATACTGGCCCTACAACCTGTCCCTGACGTTGAACAATTACGACTTCGCCACCGTCGAGCCGGAGGGCTGGACGACCTATGGCAACTCGCTGCTGCTGGCGTCGCTGACCGCCGTGATCGGCACGGCACTGATCTTCACCGGCGCCTATCTGATCGAGAAGGTGAAGCTGTTCCCGCGCCTGCGCGCCTTCGCCCAGTTCCTGGCGATGCTGCCGATGGCGGTGCCCGGGCTCGTACTGGGTCTCGGCTATGTCTTCTTCTTCAACGCGGGCTGGAACCCGCTCGGCGTCCTCTACGGCACGCTGACGATCCTGGTGATCAACACCATCGCCCACTTCTACACCGTCGGGCACATCACCGCTTTGACCAGCCTGAAGCAGATCGACAGCGAGTTCGAATCGGTCTCCGCCTCGCTCAAGGTGCCGTTCTGGTCGACCTTTCGCCGCGTCACCGCGCCGATCTGCCTGCCGGCGATCCTCGATATCGCGGTCTATGTCTTCGTCAATGCGCTGACCACGGTCTCGGCCGTGATCTTCCTCTACGGCGCCGACACCAAGCTCGCCTCGATCGCCATCGTCCACATGGATGAAGCCGGCGCCATCGCCTCGGCCGCCGGCATGGCGAGCGTGATCATGCTGACCGCCATCGGCGTGAAGCTCGCTCATGTCGGGCTCGACCGGCTGGTGTTCGGCCGCCTGCAGCGCTGGCGGCAGCGCTAGCCCCGCGGGACGCGCGCCATGACCGGACAGACGCCGACCGAGATTCTGCTCGCGCTCGCCGGCGAGGTCGCGCTGCTGCTCTGGAGCGTGCAGATGGTGACGGCGGGCATCTCCGCCGCCTTCGGCAGCCGCCTGCGCGCCGTGCTGGCGACCGGCCTCGACAGCCGCTGGCGCGCCTTCGGGGCGGGCGTGCTGGTTACTGGCGGCCTGCAGTCCAGCACCGCCACGGCGATGATGATCGCCTCCTTCTCGGGGGCCGGGCTGATCGCGCTGGCGCCGGCGCTGGCCATGATGCTCGGCGCCAATGTCGGCACGACGCTGATCGTCCAGCTCGTCAGCTTCGATACCGGCACCGTCGTGCCGTTGCTGATCCTGGCGGGCTATGCCGGCATGCGGCGCTTCGCGCGGCTCCCTGCCAGGGAAACGGCGAAAGCGCTCTTCGGCGTGGGCCTGATGCTGCTGTCGCTCCGGTTGATGCAGGGCACGATGGGGCCGGTCGAGCACTCGCAAGTGCTGCGCACGGTGCTCGGCTCGCTCTCCGGCGATCCCCTGATCGCCCTGCTCCTGGCGGCAGTCCTCAGCTTCGCCGCCCATTCCTCGCTCGCGGCGATCTTGGTCGTGATGAGCCTGGCGGCGACCGGCGTGATCGGCATGCCGACCATGCTGGCGATGGTGCTGGGCTGCAATCTCGGTACTGCGCTCAACCCGCTCGTCCAGGCGATGAAAGGCAACGCCGCAGCCCGCCGGGTGCCATTGGGCAATCTGGCTAATCGGATCCTCGGCTGTCTGCTGGGGCTGGCGCTGCTGCCCTTGTTGACGCGGCTGATGGGGCAGTTCGCCATCGCGCCGGCGCAAGCTGCCGCCTTGTTCCACCTCGCCTTCAATCTCGTGATGGCGGCGCTCTTCCTCGTCCCGCTGCCGGCAATTGCGCGGATGCTGATGCGTCTCATGCCCGAACCTGCTCCGGAGGCCGACCCGTCGCGCTCGCGCTATCTCGACAAGGCCGCTCTCGCCACGCCCACCATCGCCCTCTCGAACGCGACGCGCGAGGTGCTTCGCATGGTCGATGTCGTCGACGACATGCTCAAAACCTCGCTCGCCGCCTTCGAAGGCGACGACCCCGGCCGGGTGGCTGCGGTGAGCCGCGCCGACGACGTGCTCGACAGCCTGTACAACCAGATCCAGCTTTATGTCGGCGCAATCGCAGAGGCGGACTTGTCGGAGACCGACGAACGCCGGCTCTCGGCCGTGCTCGTGCTGGCGATCAACCTCGAGCATATCGGCGACATCATCGAGAAGAACCTGATGCAGATGGCCGGCAAGCGCATCCGCGACCAGCGCCGGCTCCCCGCCGAGGCACTGGCGCGCATCGCCGACATGCATCTGCGGCTGCGGGATCATTTGCGCCTCGCGATCACGGTCTTCATCTCCGAGGACGAGACGACGGCGCGCCGCATCGTGCACGAGAAGGAGACCTTCCGCGAACTGGAGCGCGAGGCGATCGAGTCCCATCTCGCCGAGATGCGCACCGGCAATCGCGAAACCGTCATCGTCAGCGCACTTCAGCTCGACATCACGCGCGATCTCAAGCGCATCGACGCCCACATCGCCGCGACCGTGCACGGGCTGCTCGAACAGAAGGGCGCCCTGATCGGCAGCCGACTCCTGCGAGCGGCGGAGTGAAGCTACCCGGACTTTGCCGATCTGAGCGCTGAGCCTGCAGAGCCCGCCGCGACCGCCTGTGCAGTCGCGAAGAAGGCCTGGATGGCCTTGCTGTGGCGGCGTTCGCGCAGGCAGATCAGCGTCTCGCGCATGAGAAGGGGCGGGCCGTCGAGCGGGATGCGGACGAGACGCGGATCATCCTCGCCGAACTCCGCCGCCGAAACGAAGCCGATCCCGCCGCCTGCGGCCACGATGGCCCGGACAGCCTCGCGCCCCTCCGCTTCGACGGCGAAGGGCAGGTCGATACCGCTATCCGCTGCCCGCTGCTCCAGCATCTGGCGGGTGCGCGATCCCCGTTCGCGCATGATCAGCGGCCAGTCGCTGAGCTCCGCCAGTGAGAGGCTGGTCCGGGTTGCCGCCGGATGGCTTTTCGCGGCGAAGGCGATGATCGGCGAGACATTGAGCGACAGGACCTCGAACGGGCGCTCGTCGACCAGTTCGCCGAGCACGCCGATATCGGCGTCGTAGCCGGTCAGCGTGTCGACGATGCTGCCGGTGTTGCCGCGCGCGACGCTGACCTGGATGCCGGGGTATCGCTCGCGGAAGGCGGTGAGCACGTCAAGCAC
Source organism: Bosea vestrisii (assembly GCF_030144325.1). Taxonomy (NCBI): domain Bacteria; kingdom Pseudomonadati; phylum Pseudomonadota; class Alphaproteobacteria; order Hyphomicrobiales; family Alloboseaceae; genus Allobosea; species Allobosea vestrisii. The sequence continues at coordinate 16,297 of NZ_CP126307.1, forward strand.
ATGGTGGACGGAATCAGCGACGATCCGCAGCGCTCCCGTCCTTAGCGAGCGCTCCTCCTGCAGCAACTCCAGCGCCTCGCCCTCGGCGCCGAACAGGCGGTGGGTGACGGCCAGCAGCCGGTTTCCCGCCGGGGTCAGGACGATCTGGCGATGCTGCCGGCTGAACAGGGCGACGTCATATTCCTCCTCCAGCCGCCGGACCTGATCGGAGATCGCGGGCTGGGTGAGGTGCAGCGCGTGCGCAGCCTTCGAGAAGCCCCCGGAGATCGCGACATGGTGGAAGGCGCGAAGCTGGACATAGCGCATGGCGAGCAGGTGTCCCGTCGAAACAAGCCACCATGGTATCGCTAGAATTTATCCAAGGATATGAATTATCGATTTTTCAGATCGATCGACTTTCGGCATCCTCTCGTTGCCGCGCCGACAGGGCGTGAAACGGGAATTTGTCATGCACGTCGAAGCGCCCGCGCTCGTTCACACCGAGGGCGAATCCAATACCTCGGCGGCCCGCAGCGATTGGGCGGCGGGCATCGGCGACAAGGCAACGCGCGACCTTCTCGCGCGCGACTCGACCGCCTTCCTGCACCAGAACCTGTCGAGCCCGTGCCTCACCGCCATTGCCAGGGCGGAAGGTATCTGGATCGAGGACACGATGGGACGCCGCTACATGGATTTCCATGGCAACAGCGTCCACCACATCGGCTACGGGCATCCCCGTCTCAAGGAGGCGATCAAGGCGCAACTCGACGATCTGTGCTTCGCTCCGCGCCGCTTCACCTGCGAGCCTGCGGTCGAGCTCGCCGAGACGCTCGGGCGGCTGGCGCCGGGCAATCTCGGCAAGGTGCTCTTCACCACCGGCGGCTCGGATGCGATCGAGGTGGCGCTGCGGCTCGCCCGCGCCGCGACCGGGCGCTTCAAGACCCTGTCCTTCTGGGATGCGTTCCATGGTGCCGGCTTCGGCGCTTCGAGCGTCGGCGGCGAAGCGACCTTCCGCTCCGGTATCGCCGGCCCACTCCTGCCCGGCGCGGAGCATGTCGCGCCATGGGGCAACCGGAACTGCGCCTATGGCCATGACAATCTGGAGGATTCGGCCCGCGCCTGCGCTAGGATGATCTCCTATGTGCTGGCGCGCGAGGGAGACGTCGCCGCGGTGATCGCCGAGCCGATGCGGGCGACGCCCTATCCGCCGGCACCCGGCTTCTGGAAGAGCGTGCGCGAGGCCTGCGACCGGCACGGCACGCTGCTGATCTTCGACGAGATCCCGACCGGGCTCGGCAAGACCGGCCGCTTCTTCGCCCATGAGTATGACGAGGTCCAGCCCGACATGGTCGTGCTCGGCAAGGCGTTGGGCGGCGGCATCCTGCCCATCGCCGCCGTCATCGCGCGTCGCGATCTCGACGTGGCCGGAGGCTACGCCATCGGCCATTACACGCATGAGAAGAACCCGGTCACCACCCGCGCGGCGCTGACGACGATCAACATCATTCGCGAGGAGGGGCTGACGGAACGGGCCGCAGAACTCGGCGCGCATGCGATGGAGCGTTTGCGGAACTTCGGCGAGCGCTGCCCATCGGTCGGCGACGTGCGTGGACGCGGGCTGCTGTTCGGGGTCGAGCTGGTCTCCGACCGCGCCGATTTTACGCCGGATAACGGCCTCGCCGAGCGCGCCTATTATCGCTGCCTCGAGGCCGGGCTCAGCTTCAAGATCAGCCAGGGCAACGTCCTCACCTTATCGCCGCCGATGGTCATCACGCGCGCGGAACTCGATCGGGCGCTCGGCATCGTCGAGCAGGCGATCCTCGCAGGCTGAAGGGGCAAGGCGATGAAGGCTGTCCGTACTGACCGGGAACTGGAATGCCCTGAGATCGACGCCGGCCTGCGCGCCCGCGGCGTCGAGCTGGTCACGCTGCCCGACGGCATATCCGAGGAGGCGCTGATGCGGGAGGTCGCCGAGGCGGACCTGCTCCTGATGTGCTACACGCCGGTCACGGCGCGGGTGATCGCCGCAGCCCCGCGGCTCAAGGGCATCGTCAAATACGGCGTCGGCATCGATGCGATCGATATCCCCGCAGCGATCGCGCGCGGCATCCCGGTCGTCAACGTGCCGGAATATGCCGAAGAGACCGTGGCGGAAGGCGCCTTTGCGCTGATGATCGCACTCGCCAGGCGCCTGCCGGAGATCGGCCGCGCCATGGAGCGTGAGGGCTGGATCTGGCCGGCCGGGCGCTGGCTCGGCCGGGACATCGCCGGCGCGACGCTCGGGCTCGTCGGCACCGGCAAGATCGGGCGCAGCATGGCGCGGATGGCCGGGCAGGGGTTCCGGGCCCGCGTTCTCGGCTACGATCCGCATCTCGATAGCGAGGCGATGGCCGCTGCCGGGATCGGGAAGGTCGACGACCTCCACGCGATGCTGCGGCAATGCGATTTCATCTCTCTGCATTGCGTGCTGAACGACGCGACGCGCCATATCCTCGGCCGAGCGGAACTGGCGCGCCTCAAGCCCGGCGCCACCCTCGTCAACGTCTCGCGCGGCGCGCTGATCGACGAGGCGGCGCTGGTCGAGGCGGTTCTGGCTGGCCGGCTCGGCGGGGTCGGCCTCGATGTCTACAGCCAGGAGCCGCTCACCCGGCACGGGCATCCGTTCAGCCCTCTGTTCGGGCGGGACGACGTCATCCTGTTCCCACACCTGACCTTCTTTACCGCGGAAGCCATGCAACGGCTCTCGGACGATACGCTCGCACGTTGCTTCGAGATTCTGGACGGGAAACCGGTGCAGATCCGCTCGCACGATCCGCGCCTGCGGGCACAGACGCGCAACGTAGCCTTCGCCTGAGCTTCCCGTCAGCCAACCTGGACTGAGAGATCCGCCGTGAGATCGCTCTGACGCAAGGAGTGCATATTCGCGCTTGCAGCGATCCGTTCCGCCGCAGAGACTGTGTTGACCAGCAGCATCGTCACGGTCATCGGCCCGACCCCGCCCGGGACGGGCGTGATGTAGGACGCCTTGGTTCTGACGGCGTCGAAGTCGACATCGCCCTGCAGCTTGCCCTGCGGGTCGCGGTTGATCCCGACATCGATCACGACCGCTCCGGTACGAACCATCTGCGCTCCGATGAGTTTGGGCACGCCGGCCGCAACCACCAGGATGTCAGCCAGGATGGTGTATTGAGCGAGATCGCGCGTCTTGGCATGGCAGACCGAGACGGTCGCCTCGCGCGCCATCATCATCAGGGCCATCGGTTTGCCGACGATGTTGCTGGCGCCTACGATCGTGACGTTGCGGCCCTCGACCGGAATCGCAGCGTGGTCGAGCATGCGCATGACGCCGTAGGGCGTGCAGGGCGAGAAGATCGTCTTGCCGACGACAAGGCCGCCTACATTGTAAAGATGGAAGCCATCGACATCCTTGTGAATCGAGATCGTCCGCAGGACGGCCTGGATGTCATGGTGAGGCGGCAGTGGCAGCTGAACGAGGATGCCGTGAACTTCAGCGGCCTCGTTCAGGCGCTCGATCTCGCAAATGAGTTCCTGCGCCGAAATGCCGGCATCGAGCGTGATGAGAGTGGACTTGATGCCGACCTCGGCGCAGGCGCGGACCTTGTTCTCGACATAGACGCGCGAGGCGGGATTCTCACCGATGAGGATCACGACCAGATGCGGCACGACACCGGCACTCGCAGCCAGGTCGGCGACGCGCAAGGAGGTTTCGGCACGGATGTCGCGCGCAATGTCGCGGCCATCGAGGATCCGGGCGCTCACGTGAATCTCCGGCTGCGAGTGGGCTTGCGAGGTGAAAGCGGGCTCTAGCGGAAGATGACCGTGCGCCGGCCGGCCAGCATCACCCGCCGCTCGATGTGGAGGCGCAGGGCCCGGGCCAGGACGACGGCTTCGATGTCCCTTCCGGCGCTCACGAGGTCGTCGGGCGCGAGCGAGTGCTCGGCACGAGCGACGTCCTGCTCGATGATCGGACCTTCGTCGAGGTCGGGGGTCACGTAGTGCGCTGTCGCGCCGATCAGCTTGACGCCGCGGTCGTAGGCTTGGTGGTAGGGCTTGGCGCCCTTGAAGCTCGGCAGGAAGGAGTGGTGGATGTTGATCGCCCGCCCGTCGAGTGCGCGGCAAAGGTCGTTCGATAGCACCTGCATGTAGCGCGCCAGGACGACGAGCGACGCGTCGGTCTCGGCGACGATCTCGAGCAGCCTCGCCTCCTGCTCCGCCTTGGTCGCGGCCGTGACGGGCAGGTGGTGGAAAGGAATGCCGTAATTCTTCGCCAGCGGCTCGAAATCGCGATGGTTGGAGACGATGGCGGGGATCTCGATGTTGAGGTTCCCCGTCGCCTGGCGGAACAGCAGGTCGTTCAGGCAGTGGCCGAAGCGCGAGACCATCAGGAGCACGCGGGCCGGGCGCGCTGCGTCGACCGCGTCCCAATCCATGCGGAAGGTCCCGGCCACGCCGTCGAACTCGCGCCGAAGCGCCGCATCGTCGAAGCGCTCGCCCGCCGCGAAGGCGACGCGCATGAAAAAGCGGCCATCGCGCGGGTCGCTGAATTGCGCGCTCTCCAGGATGTTGCAGCCCTGGCGGTAGAGCACGCCGCTGACGGCGTGCACGATGCCGGGGCGATCCTCGCAGGAAAGGGTGAGGATGCGGGCCGGCTTTTGCACCGCGATGTCCCTGGGGATGGCCGGCGCGAGTGGGGCGAGGTCGGTCATGCGCTTAATTCCCGCGCTGTGGCTTGCGGTCGAGCGGTGCGGCGAGGCTGGCGGTCACAGGGATTGCCACACCCGCAAGATCGATCGTCCAGTTGCGTGCGTCGAGCCAGGCCTGGTCGATCGGCTCGGGGCTCTCGGCCCAGCCGAGCGCGACGATTCCATCGACGGTCGCGCCGAACGACGCCGAGGTGATCTCGCCGACGGGCTTGCCGTCGGCCAGGATCGCCTCGCCGCCCCAGGCCATCTGGCCGTTCGGGCGCGGGCCGACGAGCGCCACCAATCGTTTTGTGCGCGGGGCCGCGCGGGCCGCGGTGAGTGCGTCGCGGCCGACGAAATCACCCTTGTTCAGCTTCACGGCGAAGCCGAGCCCGGCCTCGTAGGGGTTGATGTCCGGCGTCAGCTCGCGGCCCCAGGCGCGGAAGCCCTTCTCGATGCGCAGCGAGTCGACGGCGTAGTATCCGACGTCGACGAGACCGAGATCGGCCCCGGCCTCGTGCAGCGTATCGTAGATGGCAGGCGCGAATTCGACGGGCACGTAGAGTTCGAATCCCTCTCCCAGATAGGAGCGGCGGCAGGCCCAGCTCGTGGCATAGCCGATCGTGATCTGCCGGATCGCATTGGCCGGAAAGTCGGCGAGGGCGAACGAGGTCGGCGAGACGCGGCTCAGGATTTCGACCACCTTCGGGCCGCAGAGCGAGAGCACGGCGTAGGCGGAGGTCACGTCCGTCAGCGTCACGCCGACGGGAAGCTGGCGCCGGATCCAGTGGGCGTCGCGGGTCGCTTGCGCGGTGCCGGTGAGGAGGAGATAGGTGTCGGGGGCAATGCGGGCGGCGGTCAGGTCGCTTTCGAAGGTACCGCGCGCATTGAGCAGCGCGGTGTAGACCGAACTGCCGACCGGTACGGCGACGTCGTTGGCGGCGAGGCGCTGAAGTGCCTGCTCGGCATCCGGCCCCTGCAGCAAGAACTTGGCGAAGCTGCTCATGTCCGCGATGCCAGCCGCCTCGCGGCAGGCGTGGTGCTCGGCCGCGACGGTCTCGAACCAGTTCTGCGGACCGAACGAATAGCGGATCGTGCGCTGGTCTTCATTGCGGGCGAAATAATTCGCGCGCTCCCAGCCCATCTTGGAACCGAAGACCGCAGCCTTGGCGGCGAGGCGATCATAGAGCGGCGAGCGCCGGAAGGGGCGAGCAGTATCGAGCTCGCGGTTCGGCCAGGGCATGGCGTAGTGGAGTCCGAGCGTCTCCTTGATGCGATCCTTCAGCCAGGCCGGGTTGTTGTTGAAGTCGGCGAAGCGGCGGATGTCCACGGGCCAGAGGTCACTCGTCGCCTCGCCCTCGACGATCCATTCGGCGAGCGCGCGGCCGGCGCCGCCGGCGGAGGCGATGCCCATCGAATTGAAGCCGGCCCCGACATAGACGCCGGCGACCTCCGGTGCCTCGCCGAGCAGGAAGTTGTTGTCCGGCGTGAAGCTCTCGGGGCCGTTGAGGAAAGTCTTGACCTCGGCCGTTTCCAGCGCCGGCACACGCTGCAGCGCGTTCTCCATCAGGATCGCGAACTGGTCCCAGTCGTCGGGCAGGAGCTGGAATTCGAAGGGGTAGGGGATTCCGTCCATGCCCCAGGGCTTCGCATCCGGCTCGAAGCCGCCCATGACGAGGCCCCCGACCTCCTCCTTGTAATAGGTGTAGCCATCGGGGTCGCGCATCACCGGCAGGTCCGGCGTCACGCCCTCGATCTTGCCGGTGACGATGTACATGTGCTCGGCCGAGTGCAGCGGCACCGAGACGCCGCACATCTGTCCGACGGTGCGAGACCATTGTCCCGCACAGATGGCAAGGACTTCGCATTCGACCCGGCCCTGATCGGTGAGCACCGCCTTGACCCGGCCCTTGTCGGTCTCGATGCCGGTGACGCGGATGCCCTCGCGCACGATCGCGCCGCCATTGCGCGCGCCGCGCGCCAGCGCCTGGGTGATATCGGCCGGATTTGCCTTGCCGTCGCCGGGGAGCCAGACGCCGCCGGCGAGGTCGTCGGTGCGCATCACCGGCCATTTATCGCCGGCCTCCTTTGGGCTGAGCTCCTCGATTTCGACGCCTTGGGCGCGTGCCGCCGAAATCGTCCGGCGCAATTGCGTCATGCGCTCGGGCGTGCGGGCGACCGAAACCGAGCCGCAGCGCTTCCAGCCGGTGGCGAGTTCGGTCTCGTCCTCCAGCGAGGCGTAGAGCTCGGTCGAGTAACGGATCAGCCGCGTCATGCTGGACTGGCTGCGCAACTGTCCGACGAGGCCCGCCGCATGCCAGGTCGTGCCGGAGGAGAGACGCCCCTGTTCCAGCAGCAGCACGTCGCGCCAGCCGAGCTTGGTCAGGTGATAGGCGACCGAGCAGCCGATGATACCGCCGCCGATGATGACGACGCGAGATTGGGTGGGAATGGACATGAGCGCCTCCGCGATGAAGGCAGTCTAGCAAACAAAAATCAAAAAACAACAAAAAACCACAAAAACGGTCAAATTAGGAGGCGCGTACGGTGACCCCGCGTTCGACCAGCTTCGCGGCGAGCGGCGCAGGCGGCATCTGGTCGACCAGCAATCCCGTGAAAGGCTCGTCGCTGCCGATGCGACTGGGCAGGACGAGCCCGAACTTGCTGCTGTCGGCCATCAGGAAACCTTGCTCCGCGGCGTGCAGCAGGGCGCTTCGGGTCGCCGCGCCGGCGCGGGTATAGTCGGTCAGCCGCCCATCCGGATCGACGCCGCCGACGCTGACGAAGGCGAAGTCGGCGGAGAGTCGCGCGATCGCTCGCAAGGTCTCGGCGCCGGTCGTCGCATCCTCGTTGCGGTCGAACTCGCCGCCGATCAGGAAGACACGGGCGCCGGGAAGCCGGCTCGCGAGCCGCGCATTCTCGAGCGACGTCGTGTGCACGACCAGGCGCTTGCGGTCCGAGCGTGCCAGAGCACGCGCCAGAGCCTCGGTCGTCGTGCCCGAATCGAGCAGGATGGTCATGCCGTCGCCGAGCATCGAGACCGCCAGATCGGCGATGAGTTCCTTGCCGGCACGGTTCACGGTCCGTCGGCTGGCGAAGGACGCTTCTGAACGCTCGTTCCGGATCGCTCCGCCGTGAACAATCGATAGTAACCCGCCCGTTGAGAGGGCCTTGAGGTCGCGCCGGATCGTCTCGCGCGAGACGTCGAGCGCCTGGGCAAGTTCTTCGACGGTGACCGAGCCGAGCTCATCGAGCTTGGTCAGGATGGCGTGGTGCCGCCGCGCGGCGATGTCGCGTGTCATGGGAGCGAAATAGGACGAAACCCGGTTGAATTGGCAAGCGGCCAGGCCGCGTCCGATGCCGTGCTCAGGCGACGCCGCACCGTCAACCATGACAGTCATGCTGCTAAGTCAATGCCGCGTGGTGCGCAGGAACTCGGCGAGACGCGCATTTTTGGGCGCGCCGAAGATCTGTGCGGGCGGCCCGTCCTCGACGATGCGCCCTTGTTCCATGAAGACGACGCGGCTGGAGACGTCGCGCGCAAAGCGCATCTCGTGCGTGACGATCAGCAGGGTCGCTCCGTCGTCGGCGATGCCCTTCACCGTATTGAGCACCTCCTGGACGAGCTCGGGATCGAGCGCGGAGGTCACCTCGTCGAGGAGCACGAGCTTCGGATTCATCGCGAGTGCCCGTGCGATGGCGACGCGCTGCTGCTGGCCGCCGGAGAGCTGGCTCGGATAATGGTCGGCACGGGGGGCGAGGCCGACGCGGGCGAGCCAGCTTTCGGCGATGGCGCGCGCTTCCGCCTTCGGCAGCTTCAGCACCTTGCGCAGGCCGAGCATGACGTTGCCGGCGGCGCTGAGATGCGGAAACAGGTTGAAGCTCTGGAAGACCATGCCGGTCATCGCCCGCTGGCGTGACAGCTCCCTGTCACCCAGCCGCTGGCGCCGGCCATTGCTCGCGCGATAGCCGATCGTCTCGCCATCGAGGACGATATCGCCGCCCTGGTACTCCTCGAGCAGGTTGACGCAGCGCAGCAGCGTCGTCTTGCCGGAACCGCTGGAGCCGATGATCGAGACGACATCGCCCTGGCTCAACTCGAGATCGACGCCTTTCAGCACTTCGGTTGAGCCGAACTGTTTCTTCAGTCCGCGGATGGCGAGGAGGGAAGGCTGCTTGTCGTTCATCAGGGCTGCCCCACCCGTCTTTCGACGGCCTTGCCGAGCTGGTCCAGGACAATGTTGATCGCGAGGTAGAGGATGCCCGCGAAGACATAGAACTGGATGGTCATGAAGTTGCGGCCGATGACCTCCTGCGTCTTCAGCAGGAGCTCGCCGACGCCGATGATCGAGAGCAGGCTGGAGCCCTTGATCAGCTCGACGCCCGTGTTGATCCAGGGCGGCAGGGCCGAGCGGACCGCCTGCGGCAGCAGCACATAGGCGAGGAGCTGCGGATAGGTCAGGCCGATGCTGCGCCCCGCCTCGGCCTGCCCCGGCGGGATTGCCTGCAGCGAGCCGCGCATCAGCTCGCCGATATGGGCGCCGGCGAACAGCGCCAGCGCCAGGATGCCGGCCTGAGTCGGGCCGAGGCTGAGACCTACGACCGCCGGGATGTAGTAGGCGGCGAGGATCAGCACGAGCACGGGCGTGCCGCGCATGATGTCGACATAGATGCGGAAGGGCAGGCGCAGCCACCACGGCGCATAGGCGAGCTGGATGCCGACGATGACGCCGAGCAGCGTGCCGAACAGGATCGAGGCCGCGGCGCTCCCGATCGTCAGCAGCAGGCCATCCCAGAGGGGCCAGCGGGCGATCCAGAGCTGATCGAGGAAAGCTTGCATGGCCGCTCAGAACTTCGGGAAGCGTCGTTCGAGGCCGCGCAGCAGCGCCGCGATGACCATGCAGGCGGCGATGTAGAGCCCGCTCGCGACCGTCCAGGTCTCGATCACGCGGAAGGTGTCGACATTGATCTTGCGTGCTTCGAAGGTGAGCTCCGGCACGGCGATGGCGGCGGCGATCGAACTGTCCTTGAACATGCCGATGAAGGTGTTGCCGAGCGAGGGCAGGGCGTTGCGTAGCATGATCGGCGCCACGACCGAGACATTGGTCTGCAGTCGCGTCAGGCCGATCGCACGCGCCGCCTCGATCACACCCTTGGGCACGGAGGTGAGCCCGGCCCGGAACACCTCGGTGAGATAGGCGCCGGAATAGAGCGCGAGCGCCCCAGCGAAGCTCTGATACTTGTCGAGTGTGATGCCGGCCTGGGGCAGGGCGAAATAGGCGAGCAGGACGAGCACGAGCAGCGGCAGGTTGCGGATCAGCGCGACGTAAGTAGCCGCAAGGCCGCGCAGCGCGCGATACGGCGCAACGCTGGCGAACGCCGCCAGCAGGCCGAGCACCGTCCCGATCGCGACCGCGACGACGGCTAGTCCGAGGCCGATGGCCAGCCCCGACAAAAGCTTGTCGAAGCTGGCCCAGACGGCGCCGAAATGCAGCGAGTACTCCACCGGGAGACTGCTCCCGGCTTAGCGGAATTCCTGCGGGAAGCCGATCTTGGGCTCCGGAGGCGTCTCGCCGAACCAGCGCTCATAGGCCGCCTTGTAGACGGGGAAGGTCGTCCCGGTCATCGACTCGCGTAGCGCGATGTTGACGAAGTTGAGCCAGTCCGGGTCACCCTGCTTGACGATGCAGGAATAGGTTTGCGGGTTCCAGCTGAAGCCGGAATCCACATAGCGGCCGGCGTTCTGCTTCATGTAGTAGCGCAGCGACGACGAGTCGGTGGCGGCAGCCTGGGCGCGGCCCGAATTCAGGGACTGGTACATCAGGTCGACACTCTCGAACTGATCGACCTTGGCCTCCGGCAGTGCGTCCTTGACCATCTTCTCGGCGAACACGTTCTGCAGCACCGAAACCGTGACCTTGCTGCCGGCCGCCTTCATAGCGGCATAGTCGGCATAGGGGCCGCCGGCAACCAGCATCAGGCTGACGCCCTCGCGATAATAGGGAACGGTGAAGGCGACCTGCTGGGCGCGAGCGGCCGTCACGGTCACGAACTGGCAGGCGATGTCGACCTTGCCGGTAACGATGTTCGGGATGCGGGCGTCGGAGGCCTGGTTGACGAACTCGATCTTGTTGGGGTCGTCGAACAGACCTTGCGCGATGATCTTGGCGATCTCGATGTCGAAGCCGACGAGTTCGCCCTTCTCGTTGCGGAAGTGCCAGGGCGGGTTGGTGCTGCCGGTACCGACGACGAGCTTGCCGCGGCTCAGCACCTCCTTGAGCTTGCCCTGAGCCGAGGCTCCCGTTGCGGGCAATAGGGCGCAGGCGACCACTCCGAGCCCTGCGGCGATCTTCATCAGATTCTGAAACATGGCATCCCCTCCGCCTGTCGTGAAAAACCGCTCGATGGCAGGCGCAGCGACAAGCAGACGACGCATCGCCTTCCTCGAACAAGATGCGCCTGTTCCGCGAGAGGAAACAGGGGCTTTGCCAGACGCGTTTCTCCCTAGGCGCGGCCGGCGTCAGCGTGGATCGGAAAGACCGGTTGGCGCAAACGCGTATAGGGCAACCCGGCGATCTTGCTGGTGCAGGGGCCGGGTGTCGCCACGGTGAAGCTGCCCTTGGCGATCTTGTCATAGGCGCGCCGATGCGCCACCGCCGCCTTGACGCCGATGGCCTTGAGGCCTTCCGGTTCGATGCCCTGCGAGCGGAGCTGCCCGAGATCGAAGGGCGGCGTCTTGCGGCTTGTCAGCAGTATGGTGACGCCGGCGACCCTGACCACCACGCTCGGCCCCATGCTGAAGCGCGAGCCCTGCGAGGCGGCTAGATGGCTGTTGATGTCCTCGAGCGCGAACTCGCCATCGCTCGCGCTGACGAAGACCGCATCGGTCTCGACCGGCCCTTCTGCGATGGCGCTGCCCTTGCCGCCGATCGAGAGCCTGCGGACCTCGCCCGGCGTGGCACCGGCCATCGCCGCGACGGCAGCCGGGTCGGCGATGGCGACGGCACAGTTCTCGACGCCATGGCGCATGAAGGCGCGCAGCACCGAGGTGCTGTCGCCGGGCGCGCCGCCGCCGATATTGTCGGCCGGCTCGACGACGATGTAGGGGCCGCCCGGCGAGCGCAGGATTTCGGCGATCGCCTGATCCAGGTCCCATTCCGCCGGCAGGCCGAGCTCGCGCAGCTCTATCGCGGTCTGGGTCAGACGGTCGAGCGCGTCTCTGGCGGCGGAGTCGGGCCCGGTGAACGCGACGGCGAAGGCGACGCCGGCCTCAGGCACATCCGAGAAGGAATAGCCGCCGACGACGTTCGCCACCCAGATCGCAGGATTGTCCTGCTCGATCTGACGGGCGAGCGCCTCGAGGTCCTTCATCGGTCGATCGGCTGTGCCGGTACCGGTCGGCGGCCACATCACCGGCGCATTGCAGGAGAGCATGTGCGGAAGCTCGCCCTCGTTCAAGGACCGCGCCAGCAACCGCGCCGAGCGCACGGCGGAGTCGCGTGCGTCGGTATGCGGGTTCTCGCGATAGGCGACGAGGGCGTTGGCATTCTGCGCCATGGCAGCGGTGAAATTGGCGTGCAGGTCGAAGACCCCGAAAACGGGCAGCCTCTTGCAGCCGGGCACCGAGCGGATATGGGCAAGTAGTGCACCTTCCGGATCAGGGTTCTCGCTCGTGACCATGGCGCCATGCAGCGCCAGCCAGATGCCGTCGAGCCCGCCGGAGGCGAGAGCAGCGTTCAGCACGGCATCGAACTCGCGCAGGAAGCGCTCGAACACGGCATGATCGACCGTGCCGGCCGGCAGGGCGGTGAAGTCGACCGTGGGCACGACCTCCCAGCCTTCCGCTGCCGCGACCTCGAGGAAACCGTCCACGGTCGAGCCGTCGCCGCGCCGCTGCAGAAGTTCCTCGCCCTGGCGGATGGTGAAGTCGGCGAGCGTGGTGATCTCGTCGACGAAGCTGTGCGTCTCGTGGAAGAGCGCTCCGAGCAGGATGCGGCGCGTCCGGGACATGATCTGGGGAGCTCTCGTGGAGGCAGTGCCGCAGCATCACGGCCGCTCGGCTGTTCCGGATCAAGGCTGCATTGTTCCGCCCCAGGGAACGCAGATGCTTTGACACGGCAAGCCTGCTCCCGGTTTCATGATCATGCCGGCGACCGAAGGGGCGGGCGCCGGCGCTGCTTGGGAACGGATCCGCATGCGCGTCTTCACTGCGTCGCTGGCGACGGAAACCAACACCTTTGCGCCGCTCTATGTCGACCGCAGCGCCTTCGAGAGTGCCTTCTACTGCCCGCCCGGCACGCATCCGGATACGCCGACGCTGTGTTCGGCGCCGATCGTCGCGGCGCGCCGCCGCGCCGCCAGCGAGGGCTACGACCTGGTCGAGGGCACGGCGACCTGGGCCGAGCCGGCCGGGCTGGTCTCGCGCGATGGCTATGAGAGCCTGCGCGACGAGATTTTGGGCCAGCTCCGGGCGGCGCTGCCGGTCGACATCGTGCTGCTCGGCCTGCACGGCGCGATGGTGGCGCAGGGCTATGATGATTGCGAGGGCGACCTGATCGCCCGGGCGCGGGCGCTCGCCGGGCCGGACTGCGTCATCGGCGTCGAACTCGACATGCACTGTCATCTCAGCGCCGAGATGGTCCAGGGTGCGGACATCATCGTCGCCTTCAAGGAGTTTCCGCATACCGACTTCCTGGCGCGGGCCGAGGATCTGCTGGAGCTCTGCCTCCGGGCTGCGCGCGGCGAGGTGAAGCCGGTGAGCGCGGTCTTCGATTGCCGCGGGCTCGCCGCCTTCATGACCAGCCGCGAGCCCGGCCGCAGCTTCGTCGATCGCATCAAGGCGATGGAGGGCCGGGACGGCATTCTCAGCATCTCTGTCGCACACGGCTTCCAGGCGGCGGATGTCGCCGATGTCGGGACCAAAGTCCTGGTCATCGCCGACGGAGACCGGGACAAGGCCGCCGTTCTGGCGAAAAAGCTTGGACTCGAGATCCTTGGCTGGGGGCAGGGCGCCTCGCCGAAGCACTACAAGCCGGAGGAGGGCATCGCGGCGGCTCTGGCGCTGGCCGAGGCGGGTCGGCCCGTCATCCTCGCCGATCGTTGGGACAATCCGGGTGGTGGCGTTGCCGGCGATTCCTCCGTGATGGTCGAGGCCCTGCTGCGCCATCCCGATATCCCTGCGGCGATCGGCGCGCTCTGGGACCCTATCGCGGTGAGCCTATGTCGTGCGGCCGGTGTCGGCGCGGAGATCCCGCTGCGCTTCGCCGGCAAGGCGGCACCGTCCTCCGGCCGGCCGATTGACGCGGTCGTGCAGGTCATCGGGACGGCCACCGACCTGCTGATCCCTTTCGAGCAGAGCTGGGTCTCGCTCGGTCCAGCCGCTGCAATCCGGATCGGTAAGCTCGACATCGTGCTGGCCTCGACCCGGGCCCAGACTTTCAGCCCGCCGGTCTTCACCGATCTCGGCATCGACCTCGCGGCGCAGACGCTGGTCGTGGTCAAGTCCTCGAACCATTTCCACGCAGCCTTCGCGCCGATCGCCGCGAGCGTGCTCTATCTCGACAGCGGCGGGCCTTATCCGCCCGACGCCAGCAAGATCCCCTACACCAAGGTCAAGCGCCCCTTTTCTCCACTGGATCCGAACCCATGGCTGTAACTTCTCAAGTCGCCCTCCCGCGCCTCTCGCTGGGCGAAATCGAAGATCAGCAGCTCGACGAGACGGTCAAGGGGATGCCGCCCGGAGCGTCCCTACGACTCGGCGATATAGGGCATCAGGGCTGGAACGTCCTCGCCGGTGACATGCCGCTGCCGCTCGCTGTCATCCGCGAGAGCGTCCTTAACGCCAACAGCGCTTGGATGGCCGCCTTCACCGCTGCCAACGACCTGCTCATCGCGCCGCATGGCAAGACGACCATGGCGCCGCAGCTTTTCGATCTGCAGATCGCCGACGGCGCCTGGGCGATCACGGTCGCGACCATGCAGCAGCTCGCCGTCTGCCGCCGCTATGGCGTCAAGCGCGTTATCCTCGCCAACCAGCCGGTTGGGCGGCAGGAGATCGCCGCCTGCTTTGACGTGCTGCGGGAACCGGGATTCGAACTCTATTGCCTCGCCGACAGCGTCGCTGGCGTCGAGCTATTAGCGGAGGCTGCCGGCCGAGAGCGAACCGCCAATTCGCTGCGCATCCTCGTCGAGATCGGCTTCATGGGCGGGCGTACCGGCGCTCGCAGCCAGGCGGAAGCGCTCGCTGTGGCGCGCGCGGTTGCCGCGTCACCAGGGTTGCGGCTCTCCGGCTTCGAATGCTTCGAGGGGCTGCTCAGCGAACCGAAGGCGGCCGATCGCCTGCTCGACGAAGTCGTCGTGACGGCCGCGGCGGCGGAGGCCGAAGACCTGCTCGGACCGGAGCCGATGGTGCTGAGCGCTGGCGGAACCTCGCTGTTCGACCGCGCCGGTGAGCGCTTCAACGCTGCCTCCTTCGCGCGGCCGATCCTCAAGCTGCTGCGCTCCGGCTGCTATCTCACCCATGACTCCACGACCTACACGGCCTCGTTCCGCCGGATCATCATGGAGACGAGCCTTGTATTGCCGCCGGGCGGGCTCGAGCCGGCGCTCGAGGTCTGGGCCTATGTCCAGTCGCGGCCCGAGCGCGGGCGCAGCCTGCTCACCGTCGGCAAGCGCGACATCAGCTACGATTCCGGTTTGCCGGTGCCGCTGCGCTGGTTCAGGCCGGGCGGCTCGATGGTGCGGCCGGAGCCGATGCCGGCCGGGCACACGGTCCTCGCGCTCAACGACCAGCACTGCCATCTCGGCACGCCGGAAGCGAGCCCGCTCCAGGTCGGCGACATGGTCGCCTTCGGCATCGGCCATCCCTGCACGACCTTCGACAAATGGGCGCACCTGATGCTGGTCGACGACGACTACCAAGTCACGGGGGCGGTCCGGACGTTCTTCTGATGCCTTCGCTTTGCGTTCCTTCCTGCGGAACGTTGAATCCTTGACGCGAAATATCTGCGGCAACTACGCTTTTGCCATGTCGCGGTCCTCCGTCTCGGCCGATTGGCGCTGCCAGACCGAGACCTTTGGGTAAGCGGATCGCTGCACGCGGTGGGCAACCTGCGATGGAAGCCTATGTCGGGAGGTCGATGTGCGTCTGGCCCTGATCCACATTGTGCAGGAGACGAACGACTTCAATCCGGTGCTGACCACGCTCTCCGATTTCCAGGCCTTTGGGCTTTATGAGGGCGAGGAGATCGCCCGGCGTTTCGGCGATATCGGCCAGATTGGCGGCCATTACGCTGCGATCCGTGAGGCTGGCGTCGAGGTCGAGACCATTCCGATCATCCGAGCCTGGGCGGTGGCCGGCGGTCGGATCTCGCGCGAGGCCTTCGATTTCTTCCAGGAGAAGATCCGCATTGGTCTCGAAGCCATCGGGCCGATCGACGGGCTCGTCCTGCATTTGCATGGCGCCTGCGCCGCCGAGGGCGTCGACGATGTCGAGGGCGAGCAGGTCGAACTCTGCCGCCAGATCCTCGGCCCCGATGTTCCGATCCTGCTCGGGCTCGATCATCACGCCAACGTCACGCACAAGATCATGGCCAATTGCACGGCCATCGTCGGGCACCGGACCCAACCGCACGATGTCTTCGATACCGGCAAGGTCGGTACGCAGGTGCTGCTGCGCATCCTGACCGGCAAGCTCAAGCCGGTGATGGCCTGGCGCAAGATTCCGCTGCTCTCGCATCAGGAGCAGTTCCTGACCTCGAAGGGCCCGATGAAGCTCTGGTTCGACCGGGCAAGGGCACTCGAAGCCGATCCGCGCGTGCTGCAGGCCTCGAACTATCCGATGCAGCCTTGGCTCGACGTCGCCGAGGGTGGCTGGTCGACCATCGTCGTCACCGATGGCGATCAGGCGCTGGCCGAGAAACTCGCGGACGATCTCGCCGATCTCGCCTGGTCGATGCGCGACGATTTCCAGGTGCGCGAAGCCGTCTCGGTCGACGATGCCGTGCGCGGGGCCGATGCCGCCGAGCGTGGCATGGTCGTGCTGAGCGACACCGGCGATACGGTCTTCGGTGGCGCGGCCGGCGACAGCAACCTGATCCTGGAGTCGATCCTGCGGCAGGGCACGAAGAGCCGGACCCTGATCCCGCTGATCTCGCCGCAGGCGGTCGCGACACTGGTCGCGGCGGGCGAGGGTGCGCAGGTGACCTTGCCGCTCGGCGGCGATGCCGCGATTGCGTTCTTCAAGCCGCTGATGGTGACCGGGCGAGTGCGGCGGATCGGCGGCGGCCCGGTCCGGCTGGACTATAATCACCAGCCGGAGGTCGACATGGGCCGCGTCGTCATCTTCGATGTCGGCCCGGTCACGCTGCTGATCAGCGAATTGCGCGGCGTCGCCGGCAATGTGCCGGGCGTCTACGAGGCCTTCGGCATCGACCTTTCCGACTACAAGATGGCCGTGCTCAAGACGGCTTCGAACTTCCAGTACTTCGCCCCGATCACCTCGCAGGTGATCCGCGCCGACACGCGCGGGCCGGGGCAGTCCGATGTCTTCACCCTGCCGTGGCAGCGCATTCCACGGCCGGTCTACCCACTGGAAACAATAAGCGACTGGCGGGCGCATTCGTCCCAGCCGGGAGCGGGAACGGGCTGATTGTCGACCTGAAGCAACAACAAAGGGGAGAGCGATGACAAAGCTGTCGCGACGTCAATTCTGCATGACCGGCCTTGCTTTGGCGGGAGCGGCTTCACTTGTTGGGGTCAGCCCGGCATCCGCCCAGCAGCTCAAAGGCGGCACATTGCGCGTTGCTGTGCTGAGCGAGCTCGCCAATTTTGACCCGCAGCAGCTCTCGACGGTCAATTTCCACGTCATCAAGAACCTCTATGACAGCCTGATCGAGTACACGCCGGAGGGAAAGCCGCTGCCGAGTCTGGCAAGCGCATGGACAATCGCGCCGGACAAGACCTCGGTCAGCCTGACGCTGCGCGACGGCGTCACCTTCCACAGCGGCACACCGTTCAAAGCCGATTCCGTGCTGGCGACGCTGCAGAAGGGCGCCGATCCCAAGCGCGGCAAGAACGTTTTCTCGACCATGTCGATCGTGAAGGACTGGTCGGCGCCGGACGAGCGCACGGTCGTGATCAACTTCAAGGCGCCGGCGCCCGAGCGCCAGATCCTCGACCTCCTGCAGTTCCTGATCCCGATCGAGGCCAAGGGCATCGACACGGTCGAGACCGTGCCGGCCGGCACCGGACCCTATACGCTGGTCAGCCGCGCCGTCGGCCAGGGGCTGACCCTCAAGGCCAATCCGAAATACTGGCGCGAGAAGCAGCCGATCGTGCAGGACCTCGTCTTCACCGTGTTCAGCGAGGATGCTGCCGCCACCGCCGCGTTGGAATCAGGCGCGGTCGACATCGTCTACAACGGCTCCTCGCGCAGCGCCGTCCGGCTGAAGGGTGCCGGCTACCAGGTCTTCGCCGGGCCGGGTCCGCTGGTGCAGGTCTTCCGCATCAACTCGACGCGCGGACCCTTCCGCAACAAGTCGTTTCGACAGGCTTTCAACTATCTGATCGACCGCGCCAGCGTCCTGCGCGTCGGCTATGCCGGGATGGGCAAGGTCGTGGCGCTGCCCTGGGCGCCGGCGAGCCCAGCCTTCGACGAAAATTACACCAAGACTTATGCCTATGACCTTGAAAAGGCAAAGAAGCTGATCACAGCCTCGGGGCTTTCCGCTGACGAGATGAAGGGCTGGAAGCTGCTGGTCAACGGCAGCGACGAGGCCTCCGTCACGATCAGCCAGATCGTACAGGGTTCGCTGCAGAAGATCGGGATTCCGATCGACCTCGATATGCGTCAGGGCGCCGAATACGTCACCGCGCTGCTCGGCGGCGATTTCGCCGCGACTTTCGGCGCGGTCGGCAACATCCAGAAATTCCCGTCGCGGGTCACGACCAATTCGATCTACCGCACCTCCGGCAATCCGATCCTCAAGGATCCGCACCCGCATCCGGACTATGTCGCGGCGATCGCCAAGGTTGATGCCGCGACGGGCGGCGAGGCGGAGGTCAAGGCGGCCTATGACAATCTCAACCGCGTCATGGTCGACGAGGCCTTCGGGATTCCGACGAACTCCTACGATGTCGGCCTGATCGTCGCGTCCGAGAAGATCGGCGGCATCACGCTCGACATCGACAACCTCTTCATCGCCCGCACCATCGGCTTCAAATGATGGGGTGCGACGGGAAACCCCTCCCCCTTGTGGGGAGGGGCAGGGGTGGGGGGCGGAAAGTCGGAGCTATTCCGCCGATGATCGCACCGATCCGGCTATACAATCCTTCCCTCGCCAAGTCGTTTGCCCCCATCCCTATCCCTTCCCCACGAGGGGGAAGGGAAGAGCTCGGGCGATCAGCCTTCTGCGGGGCAATCCGTGACGGAGACGCTGGCGGCCCTGGGAAGCCTGCTGCGCCGGCTGCTCGCCCGGCGCGGCCCGGCTCTCAGCCTGGCCTTCCTCGCTCTGGTCGGGCTGACAGCAACCTTCGCCGGCTTGTTGCCGCTCGATCCGTTGGCCCAGAGCATCGCGGATTCGCTGAAGCCACCCTCGACCGAGAGCTGGTTCGGCACCGACGAACTCGGCCGCGACATCCTCGCCCGCGTCGTCTACGGCGCCCGCACCTCGCTGCTCACCGCTTTCGGCGCCGTCCTGATCGCGGCGCTCATCGGCGTCCCGGTCGGGCTCGTCGCCGGCTTCTATGGCGACTGGCGGGACTCCCTGTTGATGCGCTGTATCGACGTGTTGCTGGCCTTGCCGAACATTCTCTTCGCCATGGCGCTGATCGCCGTGCTCGGTCGGAGCCAGGGCGCGGCGCTGATCGCCGTCGGCATCGCCGGCATTCCGGGTTTCGCGCGCATCGCAAGGGCGCAGGTGATGGCGCTGCGCCAGCTCGATTTCGTCATGGCGGTCTGCAGCTTCGGCGGCCGGCCGGGCTACATCATGCTCAGGACCCTCCTGCCCAACATCCTGAGCCCTCTGGTCGTGCAGGCGATCGTGCTCGCCTCGGTCGCGATCCTGCTCGAGGCGGCGCTCGCCTTCCTCGGTGTCGGCGTGCCGCCGCCGACACCGAGCTGGGGCGAGATGCTGCGCACCGGCAAATCCTATCTCTACGAGGCGCCGAGCTATGCCGTGCTGCCCGGCCTCGTCCTGACGCTGACGATCCTCTCCTTCGACACGATCGGCCGGGCGTTGACGGCGATCCTCGACCGCGACGAGACCGATGCCTCCGGCGTGACGATCGGGGGCCGGCGATGACGGCCTACGTCCTGCGCCGGCTCGCCCAGATGCTGCCAGTGCTGCTGATCGCCTCCTTCGCGATCTTCGCGATGATCTACGCCGTGCCGGGCGGACCGGTCGCTGTCATCGCCGGCGAGAACGCCACGTCCGAGGAGATCGCCGAGGTGACCCGGCGGTTCGGTTTCGACCGGCCGATGATCGTTCAGTACGCCGACTGGCTTGGCCGGGCGCTCACCGGCGATTTCGGCCTGTCGCTGCACAGCCGCCAGTCGGTGCTGCAGCTGATCGGCGAGCGCCTGCCGGCGACGCTGCAGCTCGCGCTATCGGCCATCATCGTCGCGCTCGTCATCGGCATTCCTGTCGCGATCGCCAGCGCGGTCAGGGCGAATTCCTGGCTTGACCGTCTGCTCAGCGGTTGGAGTGCGCTGGCGCTCGGTGTGCCGACCTTCTGGCTCGGCATTCTCCTGATCCTGCTTTTCGCCGTCGAGTTGCGCTGGCTGCCCTCGGCCTCGCGCTATGTGCCGCTCTGGGAGGCACCGCTCGATGCCCTGCGCAGCCTCGTCCTGCCGGCACTCACGCTCGGAGTTTACGTTTCGGGCGTGCTGGGGCGCTTCCTGCGAGCCTCACTGATCGGCGAGGCGCGAGCCGATTATGTCCGCACCGCCCGCGCCAAGGGCGTGCCGGAGAAGCGCATCGTCGGCCTGCACATCATGCGCAACGCACTTTTGCCCTTCGTCACCATCGTCGGGCTGATGATGGCGCACTTCATCGGCGGAGCGGTGGTGACGGAGGCGGTCTTCACCTATCCCGGGCTCGGGCGCCTGCTGATCCAGGCGATCACCACCCGCGATTATCCGCTGATCCAGGGCTGCATCCTGGTGATCTTGATCGCCTATATGCTGATCAACCTCGCGGTCGACATGCTCTACGCCTGGATCGACCCACGGATCGAATACCGATGAGTGCCGCTTCAGCGCGCGGCGGTCGCCAGCTGCGAGCCGAGGCGGGCGGAGATGCCGGCCGCGACCTCGCGCAGCCGCGTTCCCGCCTTCGCCGCCAGCGAATGCGGCATGCGCATCAGCGGCGCCGAGATCGAGAGTGCCGCGACCGGATGGCCGTCCTCGTCGAGGATCGGCGCGCCGATGCACATGGCGCCGTCCTCGTTTTCGCCCATCTCCGTGGCATAGCCGGTCCGTGCCACCTGCCGCAGCTGGCGCTCGATCTCCTCGCGCTCGATCAGCGTGCGACCGGTACGCTCGGTCAACGGCAGGTCGAGCTGGCGACGACGTTCGGCATCGGGCAGGAAGGCGAGGATCGCCTTGCCGAGCGCGGTGGAGTGCATCGGGTGGCTGTCGCCGATACGGGCCTGCATCCTGAGCGAGCGATTGGCCTCGATCAGGTCGATATAGACGATCGTGCCGTTGCCCTTGACCGCGAGATTCACCGTCTCGTTGAACTCGTGCATCAGCTCGACCATCGCCGGACGGGCGAGTTCGCGGATCTTGCTGACGCTGGCGTCGGCGCGCGCGATGGCGCGCAACTGTGGGCCGAGATTGTAGCGGTCCGTGGCGCGGTTGTGGTCGAGGAAGCCGGCGGCGGTCAGCGTCTGCAGATAGCGGAAGGTCGTCGTTTTCGGGATCCGCAATTCCTTGCTGACGGCGGTGAGCGCGATCTCGTGGCCATGGCGCGCGACCAATTCCAGCACTTTCAGCGCTTTCATCACCGGCTGCACGACGTAAGGATTCTCGGTCGTCTTACGCATGGCCGCTCCAATCGCTCGGTGAGGACAAGCCCGCATAGCGAGCGCGAACAAATTCCGCAACACGAAACTCGTGTTCCTTTACGCGAATAGATCGGTCTGGTTTGCTCGACGAAACACCAGCGGAGGCGACGCAATTGGCAGCGAACGGCACCCATCAGGCGGGGACACTGCGCTTTGAGGAATCGGCCCGGCAGATTGCCGAGAATGCGCGCTTCAGTGCGGGCGGCGTGAACAGCAATTTCCGGCTCGGCATGGCGCCGGGACCGCTCGTCTTCGAACGTGGCGAGGGCGCCCATCTCATCGACGTCGATGGCAACCGGATCATCGATTACTACTGCGGCATGGGCGCGACCGTGCTCGGCCACACGCCGGCTCCGGTGCTCGAGGCGGTCAGGAAGCAGGCGGAGAAGGGCATCCTCTTCGCCGGCCAGGCGCCGATCGAGTACGAGGCGGCGAGACTGATCTGCGAGCGCATTCCGTCAGCCGAGCGCCTGCGCTTCGGCTCGTCGGGCTCGGAGGTGGCGCAGGCCGCGATGCGGCTGGCGCGCGCCGCCACGGGCAGGCGCACCATCGTCAAGTTCGAGGGCCATTACCATGGCTGGTTCGACAATATCCTCTGGTCGGCCGCGCCCGGTCTGAATGCGGCTGGACCGGAGGATGCGCCGACCCCGGTAACCGGCAGCAAGGGCCAGGATCCGGCGGCGGGCGAGGGACTCTCCATTCTCGGCTGGAACGATCTGGCAGCGCTGGAAGCCCGCCTCGCCAAGGGCGATGTCGCTGCGGTCCTGATGGAGCCGGCGATGTGCAATCAGGGCGCTATCGCGCCGGCTCCCGGCTATCTCGAAGGCGCACTCGCGGCATGCCGCAAGCACGGCGCGCTTCTTATCTTCGACGAAGTGATCACCGGCTTCCGGCTCGGCCGCGGTGGTGCCCAGGAGCGCTTCGGCGTCACGCCCGATCTCACCATCATGGCGAAAGCGATCGCCAACGGCTTCCCGGTCGCCGCGATCGCCGGCCGGGCCGATCTCGTCGACATGTTCGCCGATGGTGTGTTGCACGGCGGTACGTTCAACGCTCAGCCGATCGCGATGGCGGCGATGGTCGCGACCCAGACAATGCTGACCTCCGAGCACTATGAGCGCAGCTCGGCCCATGGTCAGCGCCTGCAGGACGGCATCCGCGCAATCCTGACCGAGGCGGGAATCAAGGCCCAGGTCGCGGGCTTCCCGCTGATGTTCCATGTCGCCTTCGGGCTCGACACTCCGGCCCGGAACTACCGGGACGTCGCACGGTCAGACAAGGTCGCCTACAGCCGTTTCGCCCATGCATTGCTCAAGCGCGGGGTGCGTGTGCTCGAACGGGGCGCCTGGTTCGTCTCTTCGGAGCATGACGGGGCGGTCGTCGATGCGACGCTCGATGCGGTCCGGGCCGCTGCCGGGGAAATGTAGGCGCCTCATTGTTCAACTCAAGTGCGGCGCCTTGCCCGGTGTTGACAGGAACAATTCCGGCCCGTGGCAGTTGATCTTCCGGTTTGGCCCGTCCCGGGCACTTGGAGGAAACAGGATGCGTAAACGGACATTCATCGCGGCTTTGATCGGTGGCCTGACCTTGTCGGCCCCAGCGTGGGCTTCGCCCGCTCGTGAATCTGCCCCGGCCGGCGAGGCTGCGATTGCCCGTGCGCTCGACGGTCTCGACGTCGCGTTCACGCGCCATACCCGCGAGCACCGCATGATGGAGATTCAGCGGAATATGGAACGGCAGAATCGTGGCCGGGGCTACGGTGGGCGCGGTTATGACCGTGGCTATGGCGGGCGCGGTTATGATCGCGGTTACGACCGTGGACGCGGCTATGGCGACAGGCGCGGCTATGGTGGCGGGAGAGGTTATTATATCCCGCCGGGGGGAAATAATCCCTCTAGCGGCAGCGCCTACCGCTGAAACGCCGAGGTCCGCGAAACAGCATCGGATCGAAGGGCGCATCGCGCTTTTCTGTCCGATGCCTTGCCTACCAGGGCCGGCGCGGGCCGGTGTCGATGTGAATCAGCCCGTTCCAGTAGACCTTGTTGCCGCCTACCTCGGGCAGGTTGCGGGCCCACTCCAGGACGGTGCGCGGCCTGACGCCTGGCACCCGGAAGTCCATTGCCTCGCAGCGCTTGTGATAGGAGCCGCGCCGGGCCCGCCAGGGCGGGCGCCATGTCGAGGTCACCTTCACCGCCCCGTATTTCTCCGCGATCTTGCCGAGAATGCCTTTCAGCACCGGCGGCAGGCAGATGATCGAGGTACCGGGATCAGTCGAGATGCCCGGCTTGTCAGGCTTCTCGTTCGGGTCGAAGGCGGGTTCCTCGCCGACCTGTCCAGGCGTGCGCTGCGGCCATTCCGGCCCTTCGTCGTCATCGGGCTGGGCGAGAGTGGGCGCGGGCCCCGTCGTCGTTGCGAGGCTGGCTTCGACCGGAGGCGCCGGGACGACGACGATCGGTGGCGCGCCCGGCTTGATCTGCAGGTCGAGATCGAAGGGGCGTTCGGGCGGCAGGGGCGCGAGCATCATCTGCTGCGCGAAGACCGGGCTGCCGAAGGCCACGACAGCGGCGCAGGCCACGGCTACCACCACTCTCCGCATTGCGATCATGAGGCGCGGGACGCCGATGGCGGGAAAGCGGCCAGGAGCGCGCGATCACGATGCGTTGTTGGCCTCGGCATTCCCGCAGCGGTGCTCCTGACGCATCGGCAGCGCTTGCCGACGAATCGTGCCGGCGCCGAAGACTGACGTTACGTTCCCGTTTGGCACGCTTCGACGCGCCGCGACAATCGCCTTGCGCCGGACGTGATCGCCCGTGAGAATCGAGGTCGAAACGCCCCGGAATCGTGACACTTTCGCGAGCCGGGTCGACATATGCGGCAAAGACATGGCGATAGCCGCGTTGTGCGGCGCGGCGAACCCTTGCGTGATTCTAAAGCAGGGTCTAATCGACTGGCGAGATTGAGGGCGCCGCCTCGGCGCCAGGTTGAAGCGGGGTGACAGATGCAAGCTCTTCCTGTGCAGTCCCTGCTGTCGGACTACCTGCCTCTGGTGATCTTCATCGGCCTGTCGATCGTGATCGGCCTGGCGCTCCTGATCGCACCCTTCGCCGTCGCCTATTCGAAGCCCGACGCCGAGAAGCTCTCGGCCTATGAGTGCGGCTTCAACGCCTTCGACGACGCGCGCATGAAGTTCGACGTGCGCTTCTACCTCGTCGCCATCCTCTTCATCATCTTTGACCTCGAGGTCGCCTTCCTCTTCCCCTGGGCAGTGGCTTTCGGCGGGCTCGGCTGGTTCGGCTTCTGGTCGATGATGATCTTCCTGGGCGTGCTGACCGTCGGCTTCGTCTATGAATGGCGCAAGGGCGCGCTCGAGTGGGACTGACCATTTGTCGCGCAAGCCTGATACCGTCCTGTCACCGTTCTTACATTCGACGAAAGCTAAAGGTTCGAACTGATGGCCATGACAGCGATCGATCGCGGTGATCCGCTCGTCGCGCCGGCGCCCAGGGGCCTGCTTGGCCCGGACGGCAAGCCGGTCGGCACGCGCGATCCCTTCTTCGTCGAGATCAACAACGAGCTGGCCGACAAGGGCTTTTTGGTCACGGCGACCGACGACCTGATCAACTGGTCCCGCACCGGTTCCTTGATGTGGATGACCTTCGGTCTTGCCTGCTGCGCGGTCGAGATGATGCAGCTCTCCATGCCGCGCTACGATGTCGAGCGTTTCGGCTTCGCGCCGCGCGCCTCTCCGCGCCAGTCGGACGTGATGATCGTCGCCGGCACATTGACCAACAAGATGGCTCCGGCTCTGCGCAAGGTCTACGACCAGATGCCGGAGCCGCGCTACGTCATCTCGATGGGCTCCTGCGCCAATGGCGGCGGCTACTACCATTACAGCTACTCGGTGGTGCGCGGCTGCGACCGTATCGTGCCGATCGACGTCTATGTGCCGGGCTGCCCGCCGACCGCGGAAGCGCTGCTCTATGGCGTGCTGCTGCTGCAGAAGAAGATCCGGCGGACGGGGACGATCGAACGGTGAGCGAGGCTGGCGCCAGCGTGATGCGGCAGTGGCGGGCGCGAGCCACGCCGGAGGGAGCGCTCGCCTATCGTGCGCATCTTTCCGGTTCGGTGTTGCCGCAGCTGCAGGCGCTTGCCGGGTTCCGGGGCGTTGCACTGCTCAACCGCCTGGTTGCCGGCGAGGTCGAGATCACCGTGCAGACCCGTTGGGCGAGCATGGCGGCGATCGAGGCTTTCGCGCAGCCGGATCTGGAAGCTGCAGTGGTCGAGCCGGCGGCAGCGGCCGTGCTGTTGGACTATGATGACGTGGTGACGCATCACCAGGTCATTCTCGAAGGATGATGCGATGAGCGAAGAGCTCGTGACATTGGGCGAAGAGATCAAGGCGGCGCTGCCCGGCGCAGTGACCGACGCTGTCGTCGCCTATGGCGAGCTGACCGTGCTCGCCGAGGCAGCCGAGATCGTGCGGGTTCTCAAGACCCTCTACGACGATTCCCGCTTCCGCTTCGTCAACTTCACCGACATTGCCGGCGCCGATTACCCGCAACGCGAGAAGCGCTTCGAGGTCGTCTACCACCTGCTCTCGCCGCGCCATAACCAGCGCGTGCGCGTCAAGGTTCAGACCGATGAGGCGACCCCAGTCCCCTCGGTGATCGAGGTCTTCCCGGCCGCCAACTGGTACGAGCGCGAAGCCTACGACTTCTACGGCATCCTGTTCTCGAACCACCCCGATCTGCGCCGCATCCTCACCGATTACAGTTTCGAGGGCTATCCGCTGCGCAAGGACTTCCCGCTGACCGGCTTCGTCGAGGTCCGCTATGACGATGAGCAGAAGCGCGTCGTCTACGAGCCGGTGAAGTTGAACCAGGAGTTCCGCAACTTCGACTTCCTCTCGCCTTGGGAAGGGACGGAATACGTTCTGCCAGGCGACGAGAAGGCCAAGGCGGGCTGAGCGATGGGCGAGGGCGACAAACTCTCAGGCGGCTGTCTCTGCGGCTCCGTTCGCTTTACGGCGACGATGGCCAAGCCGGAGATGGACGTCTGCCATTGCGACATGTGTCGCAAATGGAGTGGCGGCGTGCTGATGACCGTGCCGTGCACGGAGGTCGCGGTCGCCGACGAGACGCATCTTGCCGTCTATCCCTCATCCGAATGGGGCGAGCGCGTCTTCTGCCGCAATTGCGGCACCAGCCTGTTCTGGCGCCAGCGCTCGGGCGCAGGCGATGTCGCTGTGGCGTTCCCGAGCCTCGACGACCCCTCCGATCTCGTCTTCGCCGAAGAGATATTCATCGACGAGAAGCCTGGCATCTACGCCTTCGCGGGCGAGCGCCGGCGCAAGACCGGTGAGCAGGTGATCGCGGAGTTCATGGCAAAACAGGCGGCTGATCATGCTTAGATTGGTCAGAAGCGTTGGTATTTTGGTTGCAGTCTCGGTTGTCGGATACGGGGCGACGGAACTGTGGAGAGATTTTTCCAAGGGGCTGACCGAGCACTTCCTTGAGGAGGAAGCCATTTGGAAAATCGACGGTGATATGAATCTCGCTGAATACGAGCCGGACCTATCACGAGCTTGCTCTAAGCGGTTTGGACAGTCCTGGAAGTTCGATCTCAGCGAACGGCAATGTTGCGTCCATTCCAGTAAGGCGGATTGCCGCCTGCTGGTTGAGGGATAGGTTTGAGGTCAATGACCGAACACAACATCCGCAACTTCTCGATCAATTTCGGCCCGCAGCATCCGGCGGCGCACGGCGTGCTGCGCCTGGTGCTGGAACTGGACGGCGAGATCGTCGAGCGCGTCGATCCGCATATCGGCCTGCTGCATCGCGGCACCGAGAAGCTGATCGAGCACAAGACCTATCTCCAGGCGCTGCCTTATTTCGACCGGCTCGACTATGTCGCGCCGATGAACCAGGAGCACGCCTACTCGCTCGCGGTCGAGAAGCTGATGGGCGTGACCGTGCCGCGCCGCGGCCAACTCATTCGCGTGCTCTATTCCGAGATCGGCCGCATCCTCTCGCACATTCTCAACGTCACCACGCAGGCCATGGACGTCGGCGCGCTCACCCCGCCGCTCTGGGGCTTCGAGGAGCGCGAGAAGCTGATGATCTTCTACGAGCGGGCCTGCGGCGCACGCATGCACGCGGCCTATGTCCGGCCGGGCGGCGTCCACCAGGACCTGCCGACCTCGCTGATCCACGACATCGCTGAATGGTGCGACCCGTTCCTCAAGGTCTGCGACGATCTCGAGACCTTGCTCACCGACAACCGGATCTTCAAGCAGCGCAATGTCGATATCGGCGTCGTCGATCTCGAGACCTGCTGGAAATGGGGTTTTTCGGGCGTGATGGTGCGTGGCTCCGGCGCGCCCTGGGACCTGCGCAAATCGCAGCCCTATGAGTGCTACGAGGAGATGGAATTCGACATCCCGGTCGGCAAGAACGGCGACTGCTACGACCGCTACTGCATCCGCATGGAAGAGATGCGCCAGTCGGTGCACATCATGAAGCAATGCTGCGAGAAATTGCTCTCGGCCGATGGCGGCGGCCCGATCTCCTCGCTCGACGGCAAGATGGTGCCGCCCAAGCGCGGCGAGATGAAGCGCTCCATGGAAGCGCTGATCCACCACTTTAAGCTCTACACCGAGGGCTACAAGGTACCCGAGGGCGAGGTCTATGCAGCGGTCGAGGCGCCCAAGGGCGAGTTCGGCGTCTATCTCGTCTCCGACGGCACCAACAAGCCCTATCGTTGCAAGATCAAGGCGCCCGGCTTCGCCCATCTCCAGGCCATGGATTTCATGTGTCGCAAGCACATGCTTGCCGACGTCTCGGCAATCCTCGGCTCTCTCGACATCGTCTTTGGTGAGGTGGACCGCTGATGTCCGTCCGTCGTCTCGCGCCTGATCACGTTCAGCCGGCCTCCTTTGCCTTCACCGCGGCGAACGAGAACTGGGCCGACCAGCAGATTGCCAAATACCCGGCAGGCCGGCAGGCCTCGGCCGTGATTCCGCTTCTGTGGAAGGCGCAGGAGCAGCATCATGGCTGGCTGCCGCGCGCCGCCATCGAGGAGGTTGCCCGCAAGCTCGGCATGGCGCCGATGCGGGTGCTGGAGGTCGCGACCTTCTACACCATGTTCAGCCTGCAGCCGGTCGGCGAGCACTTCATCCAGCTTTGCGGCACGACGCCTTGTGCGTTGCGCGGTGCCGAGGCCTTGAAGAAGGTCTGCGAGGACGTCATCGGCCCGCAATCGACCGTCACCGCCGACGGCAAGCTGTCCTGGCTCGAAGTCGAATGCCTCGGCGCCTGCTGCAACGCCCCGATGGCGCAGATCAATTTCGACTACTACGAGGATCTGACGCCCGAGAATTTCCGCAAGCTGCTCGGCGATCTGCGCGAAGGGCGTCCGACCAAGCCCGGCCCGCAGGTCGACCGCTCCTGCTCGGAGCCGCTCGGCGGCGGCGATACGCTGAAGGATCCGGCCCTGTTCGACGGCTCGGTGATCGGCGCCGGCGACTGGCAGAAGCGCATCATCAGGCAGCGCGAGGACGCGATCAAGATCGCCAGCGAGAAGGCTGCCGCCGAGGCCAAGGCCAAGGCGGAGGTCGAGGTAGCCGCCGCGACCGCCAAGGCTGGCCCGACCGACGTCAAGACCGCGCCGGCTCCCGAGGCTGCCGCTCCCGGCCGCCCGCAGCCGTCCGAGCCGAACCAGCCGGCCAGCGCCGCGCAGGACACGCCGTCCGCGACGAGCAAGGCGATCAAGGACACGCCCGCCAAGGGCACAGCCGCGAAGGCGCCGGCGGCCAAGGCGGTTCCTGCCGCCGAGCCGGCCGTTGCCTTGGCTGAAACCAAGCCACAGCTGCTGACCGCGGCGCGTGGCGGCAAGGGCGACGATCTCGAACTGATCTGGGGCGTCGGTCCCAAGCTCGGCAAGATGCTCAATGAGATGGGCATTTGGCATTTCGACCAGGTCGCTGCCTGGACCCCGGCCGAACTCGCCTGGGTCGATGCAAGGCTGACCGGCTTCAAGGGCCGTGCCGTGCGCGACGACTGGATTTCGCAGGCGACGAAACTCGCGACAGGCTGGCGGCCGGAATCGGCCCTCGGCGACAAGCCGGTGAAGTGAGGCGACGACGATGCTGGCTGATCGCGACCGCATTTTCACCAATCTCTACGGGCTGCACGACCTGTCGCTGAAGGGCGCCATGCAGCGTGGCGCCTGGGACGGCACCAAGTTCCTGCTCGAGCAGGGGCGCGACTGGATCATCGACGAGATGAAGAAGTCGGGCCTGCGCGGGCGTGGCGGCGCCGGCTTCCCGACGGGTCTGAAATGGTCGTTCATGCCCAAGCAGAGCGATGGCCGTCCGCACTACCTCGTCGTCAACGCCGACGAGTCGGAGCCGGGCACCTGCAAGGATCGCGAGATCATGCGCAACGACCCGCATACGCTGGTCGAGGGCTGCCTGATCG
Organism: Bosea vestrisii; assembly: GCF_030144325.1. Classification (NCBI taxonomy): domain Bacteria; kingdom Pseudomonadati; phylum Pseudomonadota; class Alphaproteobacteria; order Hyphomicrobiales; family Alloboseaceae; genus Allobosea; species Allobosea vestrisii. Next base: position 46,523 of record NZ_CP126307.1, read on the forward strand.
CCTCCTTCGCGATGGGCGCGCACGCGGCCTATATCTATATCCGCGGCGAATATGTCCGCGAGCGCGAGGCGCTGCAGCGCGCTGTCGACGAAGCCTATGAGGCGAACCTCATCGGCAAGAACAACAAGCACGGCTATCCCTTTGATCTCTATGTGCATCACGGCGCCGGCGCCTATATCTGCGGCGAAGAGACGGCGCTGCTCGAGAGCCTCGAAGGCAAGAAGGGCATGCCGCGGCTGAAGCCGCCTTTCCCGGCCAATGTCGGCCTCTATGGCTGTCCGACCACCGTCAACAACGTCGAGTCGATCGCGGTCGCGCCGACCATCCTGCGCCGCGGCGCGAGCTGGTTCTCCTCGATCGGCACGCCCAACAATGTCGGCACCAAGTTGTTCTGCGTCTCCGGCCATGTGAACAAGCCCTGCAATGTCGAAGAGGCGATGGGCCTGACCTTCCGCGAGCTAATCGACCGCCATTGCGGCGGCATCCGCGGCGGCTGGGACAACCTCAAGGCGGTCATCCCCGGCGGCTCCTCGGTGCGCATGGTGCCGGCCGAGCAGATCATCGACACACCGATGGATTTCGACTCGCTCTCGAAGCTGAAGTCGGGCCTCGGCACGGCGGCGGTGATCGTGATGGACAAGTCGACCGACATCATCCGCGCCATCGCCCGCATCAGCTATTTCTACAAGCATGAGAGCTGTGGCCAGTGCACACCCTGCCGCGAGGGCACCGGCTGGATGTGGCGCGTCGTCAACCGCATGGCGGAAGGCCGGGCCCAGAAGCGCGAGATCGACATGCTGCTCGACGTCTCCAAGCAGATCGAGGGCCACACCATCTGCGCGCTGGGCGATGCTGCCGCCTGGCCGATCCAGGGTCTGATCAACCATTTCCGTCACGAGATCGAGCAGCGCATCGACGACTATGCCGCCAACCCGCATGGCGAGCCGGTGCGGCTCATGGCGGCGGAGTGAGACCATGACCAAACTCCTCATCGACGGCATCGAGGTCGACGTCCCCGCGGAGTACACCGTGCTCCAGGCCTGCGAGGCCGCCGGCGCCGAGGTGCCGCGCTTCTGCTTCCATGAGCGGCTCTCGATCGCCGGCAACTGCCGCATGTGCCTGGTCGAGGTGAAGGGCGGTCCGCCGAAGCCGCAGGCGTCCTGCGCCATCGGCGTGCGCGATCTGCGGCCCGGCCCGAACGGCGAGCCGCCGGTCGTGCTGACCAGGTCGCCCATGGTCAAGAAGGCGCGCGAAGGGGTGATGGAGTTCCTGCTCATCAACCACCCGCTCGACTGCCCGATCTGCGACCAGGGCGGCGAGTGCGACCTGCAGGACCAGGCGATGGCGTACGGTGTCGACACCTCGCGCTATGCCGAGAACAAGCGCGCCGTCGAGGACAAGTATATCGGCCCGCTGGTCAAGACCTCGATGACGCGCTGCATCCAGTGCACGCGCTGCGTCCGCTTCACCACCGAGGTCGCCGGCGCCTCCGACCTCGGCGCGATCGGTCGCGGCGAGGACATGGAGATCACCACCTATCTCGAGCACGCGATGAGCTCGGAGCTGCAGGGCAATGTCGTCGACCTCTGCCCGGTCGGCGCACTGACTTCCAAGCCCTACCAGAACAAGGCCCGGCCCTGGGAGCTGACCAAGACCGAATCCATCGACGTGATGGACGCGGTCGGCTCGGCGATCCGCGTCGACTCGCGCGGCCGTGAGGTGATGCGCGTGCTGCCGCGCATCAACGAGGCGGTGAACGAGGAGTGGATCTCCGACAAGACCCGGCACATCGCCGACGGACTCCGGACGCAGCGGCTCGACCAGCCCTATATCCGCGAGCACGGACACCTGCGGCCGGCGAGCTGGAGCGAGGCGCTCGCGCTGGTCGCGTGCAAGCTCAAGGCGGCAAAGCCGGAGCGCATCGGCGCCATCGCCGGCGATCTCGCCGCGGTCGAGGAGATGTATGCGCTTAAAAGCCTGATCGCCGGCCTCGGCTCGAGTAATCTCGACTGCCGCCAGGACGGGACCAAGCTCGACCCGGCTTTCGGTCGCGCCAGCTATATTCTCAACGCCGGCATCGCCGGCATCGAGGACGCGACCTCGCTGCTGATCATCGGCTCGAACCCGCGCCGCGAGGCACCAATCGTCAATGCCCGCATCCGCAAGCGCTGGCTGCGCGGCGACTTCAAGGTCTCGCTGATCGGCGAGAAGGTCGATCTGACCTACGCTTATGACTATCTCGGCGCGGGCCCCGACACGCTGGCCGATCTGGTCAAGCGCGCCGGAGCTGCCGGCGAGCGGCCAATGGTGCTGGTCGGGCAGGGGGGCTCACACGCGCCGACGGCGTCGCCGTGCTCTCGCTCGCTGCCAAGGCGGCCGATCTCTTCGGCGCGGTCAAGGACGGCTGGAATGGCTTCGGCGTGCTGCATACGGCCGCTGCTCGCGTCGGCGCCCTCGATCTCGGCTTCGTGCCGCAAGAAGACCAAGAAGGATTGGGCGGTCTCGATGTCGCCGGCATGACGGCAGCAGGCGCGCTCGACGTGCTCTTCCTGCTCGGTGCCGACGAGGTCGAGGTGCCGGCCGGCGCCTTCGTGATCTACCAGGGCAGCCATGGCGACAAGGGCGCCCACCGCGCCGACGTGATCCTGCCGGGCGCCGCCTACACCGAGAAGTCCGGCACCTACGTCAATACCGAGGGGCGGGTGCAGATGGCAGCCCGCGCCACCTTCCCGCCTGGCGACGCCAAGGAAGACTGGGCGATCCTGCGGGCGCTCTCGGCCGCGCTCGGCAAGCCGCTGCCCTTCGATTCGCTCGGCGCGCTGCGCCGTGAACTCTACGCTGCGCATCCGCATTTCGCCGCCGTCGATGCGGTGGCGGAGGGCGATCGCGGCGGCCTGGCGAAGCTGGCCGGGCAGGGCGGTGCGACCGAGAAGGCGGGCTTTGCCCCGGCCGTCAGCGATTTCTACACCACGAACCCCATCGCCCGCGCTTCAGCGGTGATGGCGGAATGCTCGGCGCTGGCCTCCGGCCGCATGCGCCAGGCGGCGGAGTAAGCCTCGATGAACTGGGACCTCGTCCTCGATCTCGCGATCATCGCCGGCAAGAGCCTGCTGCTGCTGGTCTGCCTCCTGGTCTTCATCGCCTTCATCCTGCTCGCCGACCGCAAGATCTGGGCGGCGGTGCAGCTGCGGCGCGGCCCGAACGTTGTCGGCCCGTTCGGCCTGTTCCAGAGCTTCGCCGACCTGCTGAAGTTCGTCTTCAAGGAGCCGATCATCCCCTCCAGCGCCAATAAGGGCGTGTTCCTGCTGGCGCCGCTGATCTCCTGCGTGCTGGCGCTGGCGGCCTGGGCGGTGATCCCGGTGGCGGAAGGCTGGGCGATCGCCGATATCAATGTCGGCGTGCTCTATATCTTCGCGATCTCGTCGCTCGGCGTTTACGGCGTCATCATGGGCGGCTGGGCCTCGAACTCGAAGTATCCGTTCCTCGGCGCGCTGCGCTCGGCGGCCCAGATGGTCTCCTACGAGGTCTCGATCGGCTTCGTGATCATCACCGTCCTGCTCTGCGTCGGCTCGCTCAACCTCTCGGCGATCGTCGAGGCGCAGAACTCGAAGGCCGGCCTGTTCGGCTGGTACTGGCTGCCGCTCTTCCCGATGTTCATCGTCTTCTTCATCTCGGCGCTGGCCGAGACGAACCGCCCGCCCTTCGACCTGCCGGAAGCGGAATCGGAGCTCGTCGCGGGCTTCATGGTCGAGTACTCCTCGACCCCGTATTTGCTGTTCATGCTCGGCGAATACGTGGCGATCATGACCATGTGCTCGCTGACCACGATCCTGTTCCTCGGCGGCTGGCTGCCGCCGTTCCCGGTCGCGCCCTTCACCTGGTTGCCGGGCATATTCTGGTTCGCGCTCAAGATCTGCCTGGTCTTCTTCATGTTCGCGATGGTGAAGGCCTTCGTGCCGCGCTACCGCTATGACCAGCTGATGCGGCTGGGCTGGAAGGTCTTCCTGCCGCTGTCGCTGGCGTCGGTCGTCGTGGTCGCGGCGGTGCTGCAGATTACCGGTTGGGGGCCAACTCCCTGATGGCGCCGCTGGTCATCGTCACGCTGGCCAGCGCGATCGTCGGGATGGGATTGTATGTGTCATTGGTCTGGAGGCTGCGCGGAGGGTATCTGGCAGGCTCCCACATCATCGCCGAGGGTGTGTTCGCCGGCCTGTTTTTTGGCGTGGCAGGGTACAAGACGGCGAGATGGCTCGGTCTAGGCGCAACGGCCGCTGGGGCAGGGTGGTGAGATGAGTACGAATTGGGCTGGGATCATCGGAGCTCTTATCGGCTTCGTCGTCGGCCTGATCGAGTATCGGCTCGTCACGGGCGTTGTGGTTGCGAGCTTACGTCGCACCGACAGCTCGCAGACGCAGGCCGAGAAGGATGATTACGAACGGCGCATCCGCCTGTTGAAGGCGGCGGTGCTGGTGGTTTCGGTGGGCGGGCTGCCCATCGTCGGTTACCTGATCGGCCGGGCATTGTTCGGTTGAGACGAGAGAAGGACGGAAAGATGTCACTCGCGCAGGCTGCCAAGGGACTGCTCCTCAAGGAGTTCGTCGGCGCGTTCGTCCTGTCGATGCGCTATTTCTTCAAGCCGAAGGCGACGCTGAACTATCCCTTCGAGAAGGGCGTCCTCTCGCCGCGCTTTCGGGGCGAGCACGCGCTGCGCCGTTATCCGAACGGCGAGGAGCGCTGCATCGCCTGCAAGCTCTGCGAGGCGATCTGCCCGGCACAGGCGATCACCATCGAGGCTGGCCCGCGCCGCAATGACGGCACCCGCCGCACGACGCGCTACGACATCGACATGACCAAGTGCATCTATTGCGGCTTCTGCCAGGAGGCCTGCCCGGTCGATGCCATCGTCGAGGGCCCGAATTTCGAGTTCGCGACCGAGACCCGCGAGGAGCTGTTCTACGACAAGGACAAGCTGCTCGAGAACGGTGCGCGCTGGGAACGCGAAATCGCGCGCAATATCGCGATGGATGCGCCCTATCGCTAAGGACGGCGGCCCGTCGCGCGGTTGTCGCGCTAGGCGGGCCTGACTATAGACGCTCCAAACTGCGGCGGGTTCACGACTCGCCGCGTGATGAAAACGAGGGCCGCCTGCAAGGGCGGAAAGGCTGGCGAGATGAATGCCGCAGCGGCTTTCTTCTATCTCTTCTCAGGCGTCACCATCGCCTCGGCGCTGATGGTGATTTCGGCGCGCAACCCGGTCCATTCGGTGTTGTTCCTGATCCTCGCCTTCGTCAACGCGGCGGGCCTGTTCCTGCTGCTCGGGGCCGAGTTCCTGGCGATGCTCCTGATCGTCGTCTATGTCGGCGCCGTCGCCGTGCTCTTCCTCTTCGTGGTGATGATGCTCGACGTCGACTTCGCCGAGCTGCGCCAGGGCTTCCTGCAATACCTGCCGATTGGCGGCCTGATCGGATTGATCTTCGCGGTCGAGTTGCTGCTCGTCGTCGGTGCCTGGGTTATCGATCCGCAGATCGCGCGGGCGCCGGTCGCGGCGATCCCCACTGGCGTCACCAACACGGCGGCGCTGGGGCAGGTACTCTATACCAAGTACGTCTACTACTTCCAGGCGGCCGGGCTCGTGCTGCTCGTCGCGATGATCGGCGCGATCGTGCTGACCCTGCGCGACCGGAAGGGCATCAAGCGCCAGGATATCCCAACCCAGAACGCTCGCACCAAGGCGGCGGCGATGGATGTGAAGCAGGTGCCGTCGCGCGCCGGCGTTCCCGAGGAGATGGCGTGATGATCGGGCTCGGACACTATCTCGCGGTCGGCGCGATCCTCTTCACGCTCGGCGTGCTCGGCATCTTCATCAACCGCAAGAACGTCATCGTCATCCTGATGTCGATCGAGCTGATCCTGCTCTCGGTCAACATCAACTTCGTCGCCTTCTCGAGCTTCCTGAACGACATCGTCGGCCAGGTCTTCGCTCTGCTGGTGCTGACCGTTGCTGCCGCCGAGGCTGCGATCGGGCTCGCCATTCTCGTCGTCTACTTCCGCAACCGCGGCACGATCGCGGTGGAAGACATCAACATGATGAAAGGCTGAGCGCCCACCGGCGCCCGTAACCTGCCATGTATCAAGCGATTGTCTTCCTCCCTCTGATTGGCTTCTTCATCGCCGGCATTTTCGGCCGGCTGATCGGCGCCCGCGCCTCGGAGATCGTCACCACAACGCTGCTGCTGGTTTCGGCGGTGCTGTCCTGGATCGCCCTGTTTCAGGTCGGATTCGGCTCCGGCACCACCCGCGTCCAGGTCGCGACCTGGCTGGCATCGGCGGACCTGCGCGTCGACTGGGCCTTCCGCATCGACACGTTGACCGCGGTGATGCTGGTCGTCGTCAACACCGTCTCCTCGCTCGTGCACCTCTATTCGATCGGGTACATGCACGAGGATCCCTCGCGGCCGCGTTTCTTCGCCTATCTCTCGCTGTTCACCTTCGCCATGCTGATGCTGGTGACGGCCGACAACCTCGTGCAGATGTTCTTCGGCTGGGAAGGTGTCGGTCTCGCCTCCTATCTGCTGATCGGCTTCTGGTACCAGAAGCCCTCGGCCAACGCCGCGGCGATCAAGGCCTTCGTCGTCAACCGCGTCGGCGATTTCGGCTTCCTGCTCGGCATCTTCCTGGTTTTCGTGCTGACCGGATCGGTCGCCCTCGATAGCATCTTCCCGCAGATCGCCGGTCTCACGGAGCGCACCTTCCGCTTCCTTGGCTATGACTGGAACGCGCTGACGCTGACCTGCCTGCTGCTGTTCATGGGCGCCATGGGCAAGTCGGCGCAGTTCATGCTGCACACCTGGCTGCCTGACGCGATGGAGGGCCCGACCCCGGTCTCGGCGCTGATCCACGCCGCGACCATGGTCACCGCCGGCGTCTTCATGGTGGCGCGCCTGTCGCCGATCTTCGAATACGCGCCGGTCGCGCTGACCGTTGTCGTCGTCATCGGCGCCACCACCGCCTTCTTCGCCGCGACCGTCGGCCTGGTGCAGAACGACATCAAGCGCGTCATCGCCTATTCGACCTGCTCGCAGCTCGGCTACATGTTCGTGGCGATGGGGGTCGGTGCCTACTCGGCCGGCATCTTCCATCTGTTCACCCACGCCTTCTTCAAGGCACTATTGTTCTTGGGCGCCGGCTCGGTCATCCACGCGATGCACCACGAGCAGGACATGCGGAACATGGGTGGCCTCAGGAAGCACATCCCGTGGACCGCGGCCGCCATGACGATCGGCACGCTGGCGCTGACCGGCGTCGGCATTCCCGGGACCGTGTTCGGCTTCGCCGGCTTCTTCTCAAAGGACGCGATCATCGAGAGCGCCTATGCCTCGATCGGACATGGTGGCTTTGCCAGCTCCTATGCCTTCGTGCTGCTGGTCGTCGCCGCGCTGATGACGTCGTTCTACTCCTGGCGGCTCTATTTCATGACCTTCGAGGGCAAGCCACGTTGGGCTGGTCACGGTCATGACGCGCACGGCCACGACGATCATGCGCACGGCGCCCATGGTCACCACGACGACCATGCTCATGGCCACGACGATCACGGGCACGGTCATCACGACCACAAGCCGCACGAGAGCCCGCTCGTCATGCTGATCCCGCTCGCCGTGCTCTCGCTCGGTGCGGTTGCTGCCGGCTTTGCCTTCAAGGAGGCCTTCATCGGCCACGACTACGAGCACTTCTGGAAGACGGCGCTGTTCACCGGCAAGGACAATCACATCCTCCACGCCATGCACGAAGTGCCGAAATGGGTCGTCGCCTCGCCCTTCGTCGCGATGCTGATCGGCTTCGCTCTGGCCTGGTACATGTACATGCGTCGGCCGGATATCCCGGGCAAGCTCGCCGCCGCCAACCCGGTGCTCTACAAGTTCCTGCTCAACAAGTGGTATTTCGACGAGATCTACGACTTCCTGTTTGTGAAGCCGGCGATGTGGCTCGGCCGCTTCCTTTGGAAGAAGGGCGACGGCCTCGTCATCGACGGCTTGGGACCGGACGGCGTCTCTGCACGGGTCGTCGACGTGACCAACCGGGTCGTGCGGCTGCAGACCGGTTATGTCTACCACTATGCCTTCGCCATGCTGATCGGCGTCGCCGGTCTGGTGACCTGGTACCTCATGGCCCGTGGGTGAGATGATGTTCGGCTTCGGTATCCTCGCTGGTCTCCTGGTTCTGCCGCTGGTCGGCGCCGCCTTCATCCTGACGCTCCGCGGCGATGAGGACTCGGTCAATTCGAACGCCCGCTGGGCGGCGTTCTTCTTCACGGTTGGGACGTTCGTCCTGGCCTGTGTCGCCTGGTATCAGTTCGACCCGGCCAATCCCGGGTTCCAGATGGTCGAGACCCACGCCTGGGTCTCCGACATCATCAAGTTCAAGCTCGGCGTCGACGGCTTCTCCTTCCCATTCGTGGTCCTGACGGCCTTCCTGATGCCGTTTTGCATCCTGGCGTCCTGGACCTCGGTCGAGAAGCGGGTGCGCGAATACATGGTCGCGTTCCTGATCCTCGAGGCGCTGATGATCGGCGTCTTCGTCGCCCTCGACCTCGTGCTGTTCTACCTGCTCTTTGAAGCCGGCCTGATCCCGATGTTCTTGATCATCGGCATCTGGGGTGGCAAGCGCCGGGTCTACGCGTCGTACAAGTTCTTCCTCTACACGCTGCTCGGCTCGGTGCTGATGCTGCTCGCCATCATGGCGATGTACTGGAACGCCGGCACCACCGACATTCCGACGCTGCTCAAGCACCACTTCCCGGTCTCGATGCAGCCCTGGCTCTGGCTCGCCTTCTTCGCCTCCTTCGCGGTGAAGATGCCGATGTGGCCGGTCCACACCTGGCTGCCCGATGCGCACGTCGAGGCCCCGACCGCCGGCTCCGTCATCCTGGCGGCGATCCTCCTGAAGATGGGCGGGTACGGCTTCATCCGCTTCTCGATCCCGATGTTCCCGGACGCCTCGGCGATGTTCGCGCCGCTGGTCTACGCGCTCTCCGTGATCGCCATCGTCTACACCTCGCTGGTGGCGCTGATGCAGGAGGACATCAAGAAGCTGATCGCCTACTCCTCGGTGGCGCATATGGGCTTCGTCACCATGGGCCTGTTCACGCTGACGCCGCAGGGCATCCAGGGCGCGATGTTCCAGATGGTCAGCCACGGGCTGGTCTCAGGCGCGCTCTTCCTCTGTGTCGGCGTGATCTACGACCGCATGCACACCCGCGAGATCGCCGCCTATGGCGGGCTGGTGAACCGCATGCCGCTCTATGCGGTGGTGTTCATGATCTTCACCATGGCCAATGTCGGCCTGCCGGGCACCGCAGGGTTCGTTGGCGAGTTCCTGACGCTGATGGGCGCCTTCAAGGCCAATCCCTGGGTGGCGTTCATCGCGACCTTCGGCGTGATCCTGTCGGCCGGCTATGCGCTCTGGCTCTATCGCCGCGTCGTCTTCGGCGAACTGGTGAAGCCCGAGCTGAAGGACATCACCGATCTCAACGCGCGCGAGATCGCGATCTTCGTGCCACTCGTCCTGCTGACGATCTGGTACGGCATCGCCCCCGGCACGATCCTCGACGCCTTCGCGGCGCCGACCGAAGCCCTCATCAAGAACTATCAGGCCGCCATCACCGCCGCGAAAACGGCGATGCTGGCTGTCCAGTAAGGCTGCCCCGATGACCTTGCCCGCTCTTGGCCCCGCGCTTCCGGAAATCGTGCTGGCGCTCGGCGCCATTGCCATGGTGCTCTACGGGGCAATCCAGGGCGAGCGCTCGACGCGCACGCTCGAGATCGCCGCGCTCGCTCTTTTCGCGCTGGCGCTGGTGCTCGTCCTGCGCGGCGAGGGCAAGGTCGTCACCTTCAACGGCGCCTTCATCGCCGACGGCTTCGCCCGCTTCATGAAGGTGCTGACGCTGATCGGCGCTGCAGCGGCGATCGTGCTCTCGGCCGATTTCCTGCGCCGCGACGGCGCCATGCGCTTCGAGTTCCCGATCCTCGTCGTTCTCGCCACCGTCGGCATGATGATGATGATCTCGGCCAACGACCTGATCGGGCTCTATGTCGGCCTGGAATTGCAATCGCTTGCGCTGTACGTGGTCGCCGCCTTCGACCGCGACAATCCGCGCTCGACCGAGGCCGGCCTGAAGTACTTCGTCCTTGGTGCGCTCTCCTCGGGCATGCTGCTTTACGGTTCGTCGCTGGTCTACGGGTTCACCGGCACGGTGAGCTATGCCGGCATTGCCGAGGCGGTGAAGGGCGGCCATCCCGGCATCGGCCTGATCATCGGCCTCGTCTTCGTCGCCGCCGGCGTCGCCTTCAAGATCTCGGCCGTGCCGTTCCATATGTGGACGCCGGACGTCTATGAAGGCGCCCCGACCCCGGTCGCGGCCTTCTTCGCCTCGGCGCCGAAGATGGCGGCAATGGCGATGACCGTGCGCATCTTCGTCGGCGCCTTCCCGGGCGCGCTGCACGACTGGCAGCAGATCATCGTCTTCATGGCGATCGCCTCGATGGCGCTCGGCGCCTTCGCCGCGATCGGCCAGAGCAACATCAAGCGCCTGCTCGCCTATTCCTCGATCGCCAATATGGGCTACGCGCTCGTCGGCCTCGCCGCCGGCTCAGCCGCAGGCGTCCAGGGCGTGATGACCTATATGGCGATCTATCTCGCCACCACGCTCGCCGCCTTCGCCTGCGTGTTGATGATGAACCGGGGCGGCAAGCCGGTCGAAGAGATAGGCGAGCTCGCCGGCCTGTCCCGCACCAATGGCTGGATGGCGTTTGCGATGTCGATGATGATGTTCTCGCTCGCCGGCATCCCGCCGCTCGCCGGCTTCTGGGCGAAGTGGTACGTCTTCCTCGCCGCGATCGAGGCCAAGCTCTACGTGCTCGCCGTCGTCGGCGTCGTCACCAGCGTCGTCGGCGCCTACTACTACCTGCGCATCGTCAAGGTGATCTATTTCGACGACGCCAAGCCGGCTTTCGACAAGGGCGATGCCGGCGTGCGCGCTGTGCTGCTGATCTCGGCGGTTTTCGTGCTGGTGCTGTCCTTGCTGCCCGCCCCGCTGTTCGACTCTGCCGCGGCGGCGGCGAAATCGCTGTTCTGAGCGCCTGGTGCTCGGCGAAGCGGCGCGCGCCGTCGGCTATCGCCTGATCGTTCGCAACGAGGTCGGCTCCACCATGGAGGAGGCCCGTCGGGCGCTGGGCGAGGGCGATCCGGGACGGCTCTGGATTGTCGCGAGAAGCCAGAATGCCGGTCGTGGCCGGCATGGCCGGCAATGGGGCTCACCGCCCGGCAATCTCTACGCCAGCCTGCTTCTGGTCGCGCCTTGCGAGCCCGCGCTCGCGCCGCAGCTCGGCTTCGTCGCCGGGCTCGCTTTGCACGATGCGGTAGCAAGCGTGACCGGGCTCGCTGCTCCGACGCTCGCCCTGAAATGGCCGAACGACCTGCTGATCGGCGGCGCCAAGACTGCAGGCCTGCTGCTCGAAGGCGAGAACCGGGCAGGGCGCTTCAACGTCGTCATCGGCTTCGGCGTCAACGTCACCTCCTCGCCGGAAGGAACGCCTTACCCCGCGACGCGTCTCTCCGCACACGCTGTCGAAGCAAGCGTCGAGCGCCTGCTGGCAGCCCTATCGGATGCTTGGCACCAGCGCTTCTCGGCCTGGTCGCTGCCGGGTGGCTTCGGTCCGACCCGTTCCGCCTGGCTGGAGCGCGCCGCTTATCTCGGTGAAACGATCACCATGCGATTGCCAGAAGGGCCGGTCTCCGGCCGCTTCCTCGGCCTCGACGCATCTGGGCGGCTCGCACTGGAGACGGAGGCCGGCCGACGCCTGATCGATGCCGGCGATCTCTATTTCGGTAGCGCGGCCAGTTCGGGCCTGCCGTCAGCGTGACGAGTATCCTCGTTCCGGCCGCTCCTGCCGCTATGGAGGCCGGTGGGAGGGCATGCTACGCCTGCCGCCGCCCGCCTTGCCCGCCTCAGCATTGAAGTCAGGATAACCAGTGACCCGTTCCAGCGACCAGCTCGTCTTCGTTCCGCTCGGCGGCCTTGGCGAGATCGGCATGAACGCCGCGCTCTACGGCTTCGGGCCGGAAAAGAAGCGCAAATGGATCCTGGTCGATTGCGGGCTCTCCTTTGCTGGGCCGGAAGCGCCGGGCGTCGATATCGTCCTGCCCGACCTGACCTATATCATCCAGGACAAGGCCAACCTGCTCGGCATCGTCATCACCCATGCCCATGAGGATCATATCGGCGCGCTCGCCGCGCTCTGGCCCTCGCTGCGCGTGCCGGTCTGGTGCACGCGTTTCGCCGCCGGCCTGCTGGCGACGCGCCGCCTGTCCGAGCCGGGCGCGCCCAAGGTCGAGATGAACATCGTCGCCCAGGGCGGACGCTTCACACTCGGGCCCTTCGACATCGAATTCGTGCCTGTGGCGCACTCGATCCCGGAATCGAACGCGCTCGCGATCCGCACCGCAGCCGGCCTCGTCGTCCATACTGGCGACTGGAAGATCGACCCGACGCCGCAGGTCGGCCTGCCGACCGATGAGAAGCGCCTGCGCGAACTCGGCGAGGAGGGCGTGCTGGCGCTGGTCTGCGATTCGACCAACGTCCTGCGCGACGGTATCAGTCCGAGCGAGGCCGACGTCGCCGCCAAGCTCAAGGAGCTGGTCGCTTCCGCCCCCAACCGCGTCGCCGTCACCACCTTCGCCTCGAACGTTGCGCGCCTGCGGGCGGTCGCCGAGGCTGCCATGGCCAATCAGCGCGAAGTGGTCGTCGTCGGTCGTGCCATGGACCGGGTCATCGACGTTGCGCGTGAATGTGGCTTCCTTAACGGCATCCCGGCTTTCCGCGGAGTCGATACCTATGGCTACTTGCCGCGCGACAAGGTGGTCGCACTGGTGACCGGCAGCCAGGGCGAGCCGCGCGCTGCGCTTTCGCGCATCGCCGCCGACGATCATCCCGAGATCGCATTGTCTCCGGGCGACCGGGTGATCTTCTCCTCGCGCACGATCCCCGGCAACGAGAAGGCGGTCAGCGCCATCCTGAACAAGCTCGCGCGCGACGATATCGAGATCATTACCGACCGCACCCATCTCGTACACGTGTCCGGCCATCCCCGCCGCGAGGAGATGGCTCGGCTCTACGGTTGGCTGAAGCCGAAGATCGCGATCCCCGCTCACGGCGAGGACCTGCACCTCAGCGAGCACGCCACCTTCGCCCGCAGCCTCGGCGTCAAGCATGTGCTGCGCGCCGGCAATGGCGACGTGATCGCGATCACCGAAGACGGAGCGCGCAAGCTCTCCGAGGTCCAGCACGGTCGGCTCTACCAGGATGGCACCCTCCTGGTCGGAGCGCTCGACCGCACCATTCCCGAGCGCCGCAAGCTCTCCTTCGCCGGCGTGATCTCGATCGCGGTGGCATTGGATGAGAAGGGCGAGCTCGCCGGCGATCCCGAGATCGCTCTCGTCGGATTGCCGCTCGCCGCCAAGGACGGCACGCCCTTCGACGATATCGTCGCCGACGCGGTCGAGGACCTGATCGAGGGCATGCCCAAGGGGAAGCGCCGCGATCCCGAGGCTGTGTGCAACGCGCTCGAACGCGGCGTCCGGAGCGCCGTCAACGAGGAGTGGGGCAAGAAGCCGCTGGTGAATGCGCTGGTGATCACAGTGTAGGATCGGGCATATCGCCTGCTGCCTGCCGGGACCGAACGGAGCCTTTGAATGATCGGACGCCTCAACCACGTCGCCATCGCCGTGAAGGATCTCGCAGCCTCGACCGCGCTCTATCGCGATACGCTCGGCGCCCGCGTCTCGCAGCCGCTGCCGCAGCCGGAGCACGGCGTCACCGTGGTGTTCGTCGAACTGCCGAACACCAAGGTCGAGCTGCTGGAGCCGATGGGCGCAGATTCGCCGATCGCCAAGTTTCTCGAACGCAACGCCGATGGCGGCATCCATCATATCTGCTACGAGGTCGACGACATCCTTGCCGCGCGCGACCGGCTGAAGGCGCAGGGCGCGCGCGTGCTCGGCTCCGGCGAGCCGCGCATCGGCGCCCATGGCAAGCCCGTGCTCTTCCTGCACCCCAAGGATTTCTGCGGCACGCTCGTCGAGCTGGAACAGGCCTGAGCCATGACGTCCGAGATCACATTCTTTGGCGAACCGGAGGCAGGCTCGCCGCGCCCCTTCAGCCTCGCTACGCGCGCCGGCGGCCTCGTCTTCGTCTCTGGCCAGTCGGCGCCGCATGATCCTGCGAACGGCATCACCCGCGGCGCGACGCCCGCAGAGCAGGTGAGGCAGGCGTTGGGGTATATCGCCAGCATCTTGACCGACGCCGGCAGCAGCCTCGACCGGGTCGTGCAGATGACGATGCTGATCACCGATCCCGGTGATTACGCAGCCTGCAATGCCGAATATGTGAAGCATTTTCCGAACGGCCTGCCGGCTCGGCATACCGCACGTTTCGGCGTGCCGACCGAGGCCAAGGTCGCATTCGCTTGCATCGCCCTGGCCAGCGAGGGCAACGCGTCATGACGATCGGCGGCGGGCTCGCGGTTTATTTCGTGATCTGGTGGACGGTATTGTTCGTGACGCTGCCTTTCGGCGTCCGCAGCCAGGCGGAGAGCGGTGATGTCGAGAAGGGCACCGATCCCGGCGCACCAGTGATGCCGGGTCTCGCCAAGAAGGCGGTGGCAACGACGATCATCGCCGGCATCGTTTTCTGCATCGTCTGGTATGTCTGGAGCAATCTCGATATCTGAACAGTGTTCAGCGTAGAGCAACGTATAGTCCAAAACAAAAAGCAAGGCTTTCGCCTTGCCTTTGGAAGTCTGTTTTTTACCGTAGTATCGGCGCGCTATTATCGACGCGCACTCATATACCAGCGGCTGTTTGTTCCTCCCGAGACCTGGTCCGCGGCGCCCGGATAACGGTCGGGCGAGCCAGCGCTGAATTGATTAGCGGATCGCAATAATGTTGTCACCTGTTTAGGCAGGTCGAGACCGAACTTTTTGCAAAATTATTCCATTTTGCTCTTGTGCAGTGCAACATTGTTCGCCGTGCGCGATTCCACGCCTTGTTCCAGTCATAGGATGTCGCTACCTCGCTGCGTCAGATGCGCCGGGCCGTTCCGGCGGTCAGGAGAGATTCCGATGCTTCGCACCACGCTCGCCGCTTTGGCGCTTTCCGCTTCCATCAGCCTGGCTCAGGCGCAGGCGCCTGCGCCGGCCAATCTCGACCCACAGAACACCCTGGCGCTCGAGACCAAGGACGGCCGGGTCACCATCCGCCTGCGTCCCGACCTTGCGCCCAAGCATGTCGAGCAGATCAAGGCTCTGGCCAAGCGCGGCTTCTACGATGGCATCGTCTTCCACCGCGTCATCGACGGCTTCATGGCCCAGACCGGCGATCCGAAGGGCGACGGCACTGGTGGCTCCGACCTGCCGAACATCCCGGCCGAGTTCACCCCGACGCCTTTCAAGGTCGGCTCGGTCGGCATGGCGCGCTCGCAGAGCCCGAATTCGGCGAATTCGCAGTTCTTCATCTGCTTTGAAGGCTGCGGCTCCTTGACCGGCCAGTACACCCTGTTCGGCGAGGTGGTCTCCGGCATGGACGCCGTGCGCAAGATCAAGAAGGGCAGCAGCGCCAACAATGGCTCGGTGAGCGGCCCCGACAAGATCATCCGCATGCGCCTGCTGGCGGACGCCAAGTAAAGCCCATGCGCCGGTCGCGCCTGCCTGCGCTTTTGCTCGTGCTGCTGGCTTGCGCCAGCAGCACGGTGCAAGCCCAAGACACGCGCGATCTCGGCCTGCCGCCGGCCTCCGGCTTCCAGAATCCCGTGCTGCCGCCGCCCTCAGGCTCGCAAAACCCGGTGCTGCCGCCGCAATCGGGCCAACGCTATATGCCTGGCATCGATGGGCCTTTCGGCGAGGGCGCGCGCCGGCCGGCCAGGCCGCCGCAAACGCCTGGCGTCGACAACGGGGTCAGCGGCACCGTCAATCCCGAGACGATCGGTCTCGGCGGAGAGGCCATCGACAGGCTCGACCAGATCGGCCCAGCGCTGCGGCGCTGCTGGCAGCCGCCTGCGCTCGATGCTCAAAGTGGTAGTGCCAGCGCCAGTGTCCGCTTCAGCCTGCGCCGCGACGGCAGCCTCTTCGGCCAGCCGCGCGTCACCTGGGAGATGCGGCGCGCGCCAGCCGGTTTGCGCGAGCGCTTCAGCGACTCGCTGATGCGGGCCGTGCGCGACTGCACGCCGATGAGGTTGTCGCCGGGCCTTGGAGGGAGTATCGCAGGCCGCCCGATCACCATCCGCTTCTTCGGCCGTGTGCCGACCAACGAAAGATCAGTCTGATGTCGCTCGACCCTGAGAACACCCTCGTCATGGAGACCACCAAGGGCCGCGTGGTCATCAAGCTGCGGCCGGATCTCGCCCCCAACCATGTCGAGCGGATCAAGCTCCTTGCCCGCGAGGGCTTCTATGACGGCATCGTCTTCCACCGCGTCATCGATGGATTCATGGCGCAGGTCGGCTGCCCGCATGGCACCGGCACCGGTGGCTCGAGCCATCCGGACCTGGCTCAGGAGTTCAACGCCGAGCCGCATGTCCGCGGCGTCTGCTCGATGGCTCGCTCCCAGAACCCGAACTCGGCCAACAGCCAGTTCTTCATCGTCTTCGACGACGCCCGCTTCCTCGACAAGCAGTACACGGCCTGGGGCCAGGTCGTGGAAGGCATGGAGATCGTCGACAAGATCAAGCGCGGCGAGCCGGTGCGCGATCCCGACTCCATCGTCTCGATGAAGGTGATGGCGGACGCCTGACAATTGGCTTCAAACGAGCCCTCATCCTGAGGAGCGATCGTAGATCGCGTCTCGAAGGATGCTCCAGATGGTTCCGGCACCTCCTGGAACATCCTTCGAGACGCCGCTGCGCGGCTCCTCAGGATGAGGGCTCGTTTGATTTGTGGGACAGGTTGACCCGTCATGGACGTCGGCCTCTTCGACTTCGATCTGCCTGAGGAGCGCATCGCGCTGCGGCCTGTAAGCCCGCGCGATGCCGCAAGGCTGCTCGTCGTCCGCCCCGATGCACCCGAGCCGCTCGCGGACCGGGGCATCCGCGATCTCATCGAACTGCTCCAGCCCGGCGACGCGCTGGTGCTGAACGATACCCGTGTCATTCACTCGCGTCTGTGGGGGCGGCGCTATCGCGGCGAGGCCTCGGCCCGCATCGAGATCATGCTACACAAGCGCGAGGCAGGTGACCGCTGGCGCGCCTTCGCCCGCCCGGCCAAGAAGCTCAATGTCGGCGAGACGATCGTCTTCGACAGCGATGGCGCCGGCAATGCCTGCGAGCTCGCCCGGCTTCAGGCCGAGGTCGAGGACAAGGGGGAGGGCGGTGACATCGGCCTGCGCTTCTCGCTGACCGGCCCCTATCTCGACGAGGCGATCGCGCGGCTCGGCGAGCTGCCACTGCCGCCTTACATCGCCGGCAAGCGTGCGACCGACCAGGCCGACGCTCGCGATTACCAGACGACCTATGCGCGCGAAGAAGGCGCTGTCGCCGCACCGACGGCCGGGCTGCATTTCACGCCGGAGCTGTTCGAGGAGCTCAAGCAGCGCGGCGTCTCCAGCCATTTCGTCACCTTGCATGTCGGCGCTGGTACCTTCCTGCCGGTCAAGGCCGACGACACCGACGAGCACCGCATGCATGCCGAATGGGGCACGGTCAGCGCCACGACGGCCGAGGCGCTCAACGCCGTGCATGCTGCTGGTGGCCGTGTCGTCGCGGTTGGCACGACCTCGTTGCGCCTGCTCGAAAGCGCCACGGGAGAGGATGGCGTCATCAAGCCGTTCTCGGGCGACACCGCGATCTTCATCACGCCGGGTTATCGCTTTCGCGCCGTCGACCTGCTGATGACCAATTTCCACCTGCCGCGTTCGACGCTGTTCATGCTGGTCTCGGCCTTCGCCGGGCTCGACCTGATGAAGCGCGCCTATGCCCACGCCATCGCCGAGGGCTATCGCTTCTATTCCTATGGCGACGGCAGCCTGCTGTTCCGGGACCAGAACCTGGCCTGAGCGCTATTTGGCCGGCAGCGGCGGCACGCCCTTCTGCCACTCGCCCCAGTTGCCGACGATGTGATCGACCACGCGCGAGCCGACCGCCTCGACATTGGCGACAGTCTCGGCAAAGCCGCCGGCCGTCTGGCCCGGCGCCGGGTCGAGATGTTGCAAGGTCGTCTCGTTCGGGTTGCCCTGGTCGAAATTGACCGCGCCGCGCAGGCTGAGGATCCGGTCGGTGCCGAATTGCCGCTTGATCACCAGCGTGATCGCCGCCGCTTCCATCTCGGTGATGACATAGTCGTCGGCGCCGTAGAGCTTGGCCATGTATTGCGCCTCCTTCGACAGGCCAGGCCCGTGGAAGAAGGTGTCGCCGGTCATGTGCGTGCCGGTCTGGACCGATGGCGCGGCCCGGGCCCGCTCCTCGGGGTAGCGCTGGCGATACTGCTTCGCCGAATCGGAATCCTGCAGGTTGACCCCAGAGCTCAGCCGCGTTGCCCAGCCGACCAGCGTCGGGTTGAGCTTGAAGACCCGGTACTCCTCATAGCCCTTGCGCGGTATGAACACCGGCTCGCCGGGCTTGCCTTCCTCCGGCGCCCAGCGATGGCCGAGATCATAGTCGACCAGCCAGGTGCCCCAAGAGACGTCGCCGATCGTGCCACGCGACGGCGGCGTTCCGGCGACGCCGGTGATGATGAAATAGGCTTCCGAGAAATCGTAGTCCGGATCGAGCAGGATCGCCTGCATCGAGGAGGAGGAATTGACCTTGCCCATGCCGAGCACCGCGCCGCAGACGCCGGCCTCGTTGCAATAGACCGGCTTCAGCGCGCCGCGCGCCTCGTGCGGCTGGCTCTTCTGCCAGTAGCGCTCATACCAGTGCTGGAACTCGCCGGCCCGGTCGCCCGTATTGGCGCCGATCTCGAACATCGAGCCGACGAAGACCTTGACCTTGGTTGGCGCGGCCATGGCCGCGCCGTGAATGCCGAGCGAGGCGAGCGCCAGGACTGCGGCGCCCAGCACCATTGGAACCCGGTTCATGTCGATCTCCTGCCGCTGCGCGATGGGGCTGCCTTGCAGCTTGCATGCCGCTGCGAGGTGATCAAGGGAAGGCAGGCGGCTCGTTCTCCGTGATGGTGCGGTGCTCTCTCGCCGCATGCGTTGCGCTCGCATTCCGCCGGCAAAGGTGCTACCCGGCAGGCAGCTTTTTTACTTCGCGCGCGTTCCGTTCGACCGATCGGTCAAACGGAAAGCGCGCGAAGAGCAGTTCGAGGCGTCATGTCCGATATTTTCCGCGAGATCGATGAGGAGGTTCGCCGCGACAAGGCGACCGCCGTCTTCAAGAAGTATGGCAATGTTTTCATCGCCATCGCCGTGCTGGCTGTCGCCGGCGTCGGCGGTTGGCAGTTCTGGCAGCAGCAGGAGCGCAAGAAGGCCGAAGCCGTCGGCGCGAAGTTCGAGGCGGCGGTGCGTGCCTCGCGCGATAATGATGCCAGTGCGGCCGAGGCGACGCTGACCGAACTCGCCGGCAATGCGCCGGCGGGCTATCGCCTGCTCTCGCGCTTCCGCCTCGCGGCCGAGGTCGGCAAGCGCGACGGAGCCGCCGGCGCCACCGCCTTCGATGCGCTCGCCAATGACGCTTCGCTCGACCAATACCATCGCGATCTCGCTCGCCTGCGCGCCGGTCTGCTCCGGGTCGACCTCCTGCCTTACGCCGACCTGCGCAAGGAGCTTGAGCCGCTGGCGACGCCGACCGGTCTCTGGCGTCATTCTGCTCGCGAGTTCCTTGGCATTTCCGCGCTCAAGGCCAATCTGTTCGAGGATGCCGGGCGCTGGTTCGACGCCGTCGTTGCCGATCCGCAAACGCCGCAGGTGCTGCGCCAGCGTGTCGAGCTCTACCTGACGCTGGTCCGCGGCGGGCCGGTGACTATCAAGAATTGATTCCGGGTGCCGGTTGCTGCCGGCGGCTGCGCCCGGCACAACTGGACGGATCATGACCGCAATCATCGCCATCGTCGGCCGGCCCAATGTCGGCAAGTCGACCCTGTTCAACCGGCTCGTCGGCAAGAAGCTGGCGCTGGTCGACGACCAACCCGGCGTCACCCGCGACCGTCGCGAAGGCGAGGCCAGCCTCGGCCATCTGCGCTTCACGGTGATAGATACCGCCGGCCTCGAAGAGGCCGACAAGGATTCGCTCGCGGGCCGCATGCGCGCCCAGACCGAAACTGCGATCGATCAGGCCGACGTCATCCTGTTCATGATCGACGCCAGGCTCGGCCTGACGCCGATGGACCAGCCTTTCGCCGACCTGGTGCGCCGCTCCGGCAAGCCCGTCATTCTGCTCGCCAACAAGGCCGAGGGGAACAAGGGCAAGGACGGCGTCATGGAAGCCTATTCGCTCGGCCTGGGCGATCCGGTGCCGTTTTCGGCTGAGCATGGCGAGGGCACCTCCGACCTGCTGGAGGCGATCGCCCCCTATGTTGCCGATGAACCGGAGGAGGACGAGGAGGAGGCCTGGGCCGATGCTCCTGCCGCCGAAGCGCCCGAGGAGGGCGACGACCCCAACCGACCGGTGCGCATCACCATCATCGGCCGCCCCAATGCCGGCAAGTCGACGCTGGTCAACAAGATGATCGGCGAGGAGCGCCTGCTGACCGGCCCCGAGGCCGGCATCACCCGCGACACAATCTCGGTCGAATGGGAATGGCGCGGCAGGCCGGTGAAGCTGTTCGACACCGCTGGGATGAGGAAGCGCGCCCGCATCGACGAGAAGCTGGAGAAGCTCGCCGTGGCGGATTCGCTGCGCGCCATCCGCTTCGCCGAGGTGGTCGTGGTTCTGCTCGACGCGACCATCCCCTTCGAGAAGCAGGACCTGACACTGGCCGACCTGACCGAGCGGGAGGGCCGCGCCGTCGTCATCGGCCTGAACAAATGGGATCTCGTCGCCGACAAGCAGGGCCTGCTCGCCGAACTCAAGGAGAAGGCGCATCACCTCTTGGCACAGATCCGCGGCGTCGAGATCGTGCCCCTGTCCGGGATTGCCGGCGAGGGAATCGACCGGCTGATGCAGGCCGTGTTCCGCTCCTATGAGGTCTGGAACCGCCGCGTCTCCACCGCGAAGATCAATCGCTGGCTCGAAGGCGTGCTCTCTGCCCATCCGCCGCCGGCTGTCGCCGGCCGGCGCATCAAGATCCGCTACATGACGCAGGCCAAGGCGCGGCCGCCGACCTTCGCGCTGTTCGGCAACCAGCTCGACCACCTGCCGGTGTCCTATATGCGCTATCTGACCAACAACCTGCGCGAGGCCTTCGAGCTGCCGGGCACGCCGGTCCGGCTCCATACCCGCGGCGGCGGCAACCCTTACGACAAGAGCAAGGGCTGATGCTGGAGACCGTCAGCGCGCTGTTCCTGCGCGCCGACGGGCGGGTGCTGCTGGGCCTGCGCGCCTCCTGGAAGCGTGCCTGGGCCGACCATTGGGATGCGATTGGCGGCCGGGTCGAGACAGGCGAAGGGCTCGACGAGGCGCTGCTGCGGGAGTGCAGCGAAGAGGTCGGCCTGAAGCCGTTGACCTACAGGTTGATGCTCTCGGCCGAGGAGCGCTTCCCCGAGCGCAACGGCGCGGCGCTGCACCACATTTATGTCGTCTCGGCCTGGGAGGGCGGCGAAGCCGAAAACCTGTCGGACGAGCACGTCCGGATCGGCTGGTTTTCGCTCGACGAGATGGCGGCCCTGCCGAACCTGACGGTACCCGACCTGATCGCGGTGGTGCGGGAGTATGCGGCTACGCCGTAAGGGGCGTTATGCTCGGGCTCGACCCGAGCATCTCATGACGGAAAGGCGCCCTTTGCGGCCAGAGATTCTCGGCTCTACGCTTCGCTTCGGCCGAGAATGACGGCGGCTGTTACACCGACAGCTGCCGCCTCAACGTCTTGCCCTGCCGGCGGTCCGACGAGCTCGCCATGGCTCAACGCTGTGCCGGGGTATTGCTTGGAGACGTCAGCTCGCGCGCTTTGGTCTCGTCTGCGCGAGCCCCATCCTGATCCCCTGCGGCCCGTCTGGCCGCAGCGCGGAAGCTGTAATTCTCGTCGGAGTTCGGCGCCAGACGAATGGCTTCATCGAAATCGGCGATAGCTTTGGCAATATTACCCTGGTCGAGATGGGTCAGGCCGCGAACGGACCGGGCTTTTTCCAATGTGGGCGCGAGGGCGATGGCTCGATCGAGATCGGCAAGAGCTCTGTCGGGCTGTTTGAGCCAAGCTTGGATCGATGCGCGTGTTACAAAGAAATCCGCTTGTGACGGGTCGAAACGGGTAGCGGTATCGAGATCGCGTAAAGCCTGCTGGAGATTTCGCATATACAGCAGATGAGCCTTCCCGCGCTTGGAGAATGCAATGGCCGCTGTCGGTGCAAGAGCGATGGCCCGGTCATAGTCGGCGAGCGCCTGGGCGTAAGCGTTACCTGTCCCCGGTGCCAGAATATCTCCGCGATCGAGGAGGGTGTTCACGAGATCGTTGCCCTTCAGGCTCCCGCTGTCGATCAGCCTGGTACAAGCTGCGAGAGTCCGATCGTGACGTGCAATGATTTCCTGCGCATTGGCCGACGGTCCCGCAAGCGGTAACGCGCTGCCCGAGCGACAGGTTTGGCGCAATTCCTCTGCCAGAGCGGAATCGGGGCTTATGCGAGTGCTGTCCGCTACGGCTTGCCCCGCCGTAGTCACAGTTATCGACAAACCGAGGGCGGCGAGGACAGAGAGCGGGAAGCGGGAGCGTAGAAGCATTTTACCCCGGTGCTCGCCTCTTCCATTCAATCTTTATGATGTCCTCACGCCGGCATCTGCGGCGTCAGCAGCTTGCCCTGCGGGAAGTCGAAGATCTTGCCGGTCTCGGTCCAGCCCGGCAAGGCGATCTCGACCAGATGTGGTGCCAGATCTTCCGGCGTCTTCAGCGTCATCGGATCTTCGCCCGGCATCGCCTGCGCCCGCATGCGGGTGCGCAAGGGGCCGGGATTGACCAGCATGACCCGCAGATTGGTCGTGCGCGTTTCGTCGGCATAGCTGCGCGCCATTGCTTCAAGCGCCGCCTTGGAAACCGCGTAAGGCCCCCAATAGGCCAGGCCCTTATGCGCCGCACCAGAGGACAGGAAGATCGCCCGACCGGCGTCTGAGGCCTTGAGCGCCGGTTCGACCGATTTCAGCAGCCGCCAGTTGGCGCTGACATTGATGTCGAAGACCTCGGCCCATTCCTTCGGGCTGACATGGGTCAGCGGCGCCAGCGGGCCGAGGACGCCGGCATTGGCGAGCAGGATGTCGAGCCGGCCCCAGCGCTCCAGCACGGCCGGGCCTAGCTTTTTGATCGCGGTGGCGTCGGCGAGGTCGGCCGGCACGAGCGTCGCGCTGCCGCCAGCCGCCCGGATCTCGTCGTCGAGTTCCTCGAGCGCGCCGGTGGTGCGCGCCAGGGCGATCACATGCGCGCCGGCCTGGGCAAAGGCGAGCGCCGCGGCGCGGCCGATGCCGCGCGACGCGCCAGTGACGAGCGCGA
Source organism: Bosea vestrisii (assembly GCF_030144325.1). Classification (NCBI taxonomy): domain Bacteria; kingdom Pseudomonadati; phylum Pseudomonadota; class Alphaproteobacteria; order Hyphomicrobiales; family Alloboseaceae; genus Allobosea; species Allobosea vestrisii. Next base: position 70,135 of record NZ_CP126307.1, read on the forward strand.
CGCGCCCTTCCAGAGGCTTGGTCATCGAGATCCCGTCGAAAGGCTCAGCCGGCTTCGGCCAGTAGTGAGATCTGCTGCTTGGCGCTCTCGCCGATCACATCGGTCAGCGAGGTCGGATAGTCGCCGGTGAAGCAATGATCGGTGAATTGCGGCCGGGTCGGATCGCGCCGCTCATGCCCCATCGCCTTGTAGAGCCCGTCGACCGAGATGAAGGCGAGGGAATCGGCGCCGACGAACTGGCGCATCTCCTCGAGCGTATGGTTCGCGGCGAGCAGCTTCTGCTGGTCGGGCGTGTCGATGCCGTAATAGTCGGGATGGGTGATCGGCGGCGAGGAGATGCGGAAATGCACCTCGCGGGCGCCGGCTTCGCGCATCATCTTGACGATCTTGAGCGAGGTGGTGCCGCGCACGATCGAATCGTCGACCAGCACGATGCGCTTGCCTTCGACCACGCTGCGATTGGCCGAATGCTTCAGGCGCACGCCGAGCTCGCGCACCTTCTGCGTCGGCTCGATGAAGGTCCGGCCGACATAGTGGTTTCTGATGATGCCGAGCTCGAACGGGATGCCGCTCGCCTGGGCATAGCCGAGCGCTGCGGGAACGCCGGAATCGGGCACCGGCACGATCACGTCGGCATCGGCCGGCGCTTCCGAAGCGAGCTGAGCACCCATCGCCTTGCGGCGCTCGTAGATGCTGCGGCCCTTCACGATCGAATCCGGCCGGGCGAAGTAAATGTACTCGAAGATGCAGGGCCGTTCCGGCACCGGCGGGAAGGGCTTGTGGCTCTCGATGCCCTGCTCGGAGATGACGATAACCTCGCCGTTTTCGATCTCGCGGACGAACTTGGCGCCGATGATGTCGAGCGCACAGGTCTCAGAGGTCAGGATCGGGCAGCCGTTCAGTTCACCGAGGACCAGCGGGCGGATGCCGAGGGGATCGCGCGCCCCGACCAGCTTCTTGTTGGTGATGCCGACAAAGGCATAGGCGCCCTCGATCTGGCGCAGCGCGTCGATGAAGCGCTCGATGAACTTCGTTTTGCGGCTGCGCGCTACAAGATGCAGCAGGACCTCGGTGTCGGAGGTCGATTGATAGATCGCGCCGTCACGCACCAGGTTGCGCCGCAGCGTCAGCCCGTTGGTCAGGTTGCCGTTATGGGCCACCGCGAAGCCGCCGCCATGCAGCTCGGAGAAGAGGGGCTGGACGTTGCGCAGGATGGTTTCGCCGGTGGTCGAGTAGCGGACATGGCCGATCGCCTGCTTGCCCTTGAGCTTCTCGATCACGCTGGCGTCCGAGAAGGCGTCACCGACAAGGCCGAGCTGGCGCTCGGTATGGAAGCGGTGGCCGTCGAAGGAGACGATGCCGGTCGCTTCCTGGCCGCGATGCTGGAGCGCGTGCAGGCCGAGCGCTGTCAGCGCCGCGGCGTCGGCATGGCCGAAAATGCCGAAGACGCCGCACTCCTCGCGCAAACGATCGGCGTTCGGGTCGAACACGGCGTCGGCATCGTGGATCAGGCTCATCGCAGGCTCCATCGCGGCATTATACTCCAGTCAGGGCCGGCGTTGCGCCGGGGCGGGTGTCGCGCCGGTGGTGGCCGGAGCGGACGAATCGATCACGCGCTGCAGCGCCTGCCGATCAGTGGCTGGCGCCTGGGTGCGGCGCTGCGGATCGGCCGGGGCGGTGCCGTCGGCCGGCGGAGTGGCGCCTGGCGTGCGCGGCTCTTCGGCCGGGGCTTCCGTAGGCTCGGCGCCGCCCTTCGTCGGAATAAGCTTCTTGAAGAAGTCGGAATTCAGGTCTTGCGGCAGCATCGTGAGCAGGCTGCGCCCGGTTTCTTCGAGAAGCGGCTTGGCTCGTGCGTCTTTTGCCCAGGTGGGCAGGTTCTTGTCGCCCATCAAGGTCATGAAGAACAGATAACCGACGACGGCGAGCAGCAGGCCTCGGGCGGCGCCGAAGACGAAGCCGAGGGTGCGGTCGAGCGCGCCGATGCGCGAATCGAGCACGAAGTCCGAGATCCGGGCCGTGATCAGCGAAACGACGATCAGCGTACCCAGGAAGAGCGCGGCGATCACGGCGACCAGGGCCACGGTCTTGTTGGGAATGTACTGTTGCGCCAGCGGCAACAGCTGCGGATGGAAAATCCAGGCGACAACTGCGGCTGCGGCCCAGGAGGCGATCGCCAGCACTTCGCGCGTCAGTCCGCGCACGGCTGCCAGCAAAGCCGAGATCAACACCACGCCGATGACGACGAGATCGAGAATTGTCACAGGCATGTCAGGGCCGCTTCGCTGCAAATTCGGGGCCGGCACGCGTCAAATGGGTGGGCCGGGCGGATTTTGCTATACCCGCTCGCGTGTCGCACGTCACCCATGCAGTCGGCTCATTTTGCACTGCGAGAGCCGGATCCGATCAGGTTATCCAACCTGATCTGTGAATCCGTCTCTCCACTTCAAAAATCGAGACCATTTTATCGGTTGGCTTGCGATGCGCGCTGACCGGTACGCGCTCGGGGAGCGCTCGCCGCGATCTCTGCCACGAGCTCGCCGACATGGCTCAGCCGTCGCAGCTTCAAGCCGTTGCCGTCACCGATATCGGCACCTGCCGAAGGCAGCACAGCGCTCTCGAAACCGAGCTTCGCCGCTTCGCGCAGCCGTGCGGCAGCGACCGAGACTGGCCGGATCGCGCCCGAGAGCGCGATCTCGCCGAAATGGACCGCGCCCGAAGGCAGGATCGCCCCGGTCAGCGAGGAGATGAGCGCCGCAGCCACGGCAAGGTCCGCTGCCGGTTCGCCGACGCGCAAGCCGCCGGCAACGTTGAGATAGACGTCGTGCTGGCCGAGCTTCAGCCCGCCATGCGTTTCCAGCACCGCCAGTACCATGGCGAGCCGGCTGTTCTCCCAGCCGACCACGGCGCGGCGCGGTGTGCCGAGCGCACTCGGCGCCACCAGCGCCTGGATCTCGACCAGCACCGGCCGCGTGCCCTCGATGCTGGCGAGAACGGCTGCACCCGGCGCATCCTGGTCGCGTCCGGCGAGGAAGAGGGCGGAGGGATTGCCGACTTCGGAGAGACCAGAACCGGTCATCTCGAAGACGCCGATCTCGTCGGTCGCGCCGAATCGATTCTTCTGGCCGCGCAGGATTCGGAAGGCGTGCGCGCCTTCGCCTTCGAAGGAGAGCACCGCGTCGACCATGTGCTCGACCACGCGCGGCCCAGCGATCTGCCCGTCCTTGGTGACATGGCCGACCAGGATCAGGCAGGCGCCCGAGGTCTTGGCATAGCGGATCAATGCCTGGGCCGAGCCGCGCACCTGCGTCACCGTGCCGGGGGCGCTCTCGACCTCGGAGGACCACATGGTCTGGATCGAATCGATCACGACGAGGGCAGGGCGCTCGCCCTGCCCAAGCGTCGCGATGATGTCTTCGATATTGGTCTCGGCAGCGAGATCGACCGGCGCATCGGCGAGGCCCATGCGCTGGGCCCTGAGCCGGACCTGGCCGGTCGATTCCTCGCCCGAGACATAGACGACGCGCCGACCGGTCATCGCCATCGCGGCGCAGGCCTGCATCAATAGCGTCGACTTGCCGATGCCGGGATCGCCGCCGATCAGGAGAACCGAGCCCGGTACGAAGCCGCCGCCGGTGACGCGGTCGAGCTCGCCGATGCCCGAGACGATGCGCGGTGCGTCCTGCGTCTCGCCCTTCAGGCTTTCCAGCGCGAAGATGCGCCCGCGTGCCCGCCCGCCCGAAGGCGGACGGCCGCCGCCGGGGACCGGCGCAGCCTGCGCTTCCTCGGACAGCGAGGACCAGGTGCCGCAGGCGTCGCACTTGCCCTGCCAGCGATGATAGACCGCGCCGCAGGCTTGGCAGATGTAAGTCGGGCCGCGCTTGGCCATTTACGCCCTAGAGCCCGATATAGCGCCGCGCATGGCGGCGGCCGAGGCTGGTCAGGATCTCATAGCCGATGGTCTTGGCGCCGGCGCCGACCGCCTCGAGGTCGAGCTCGCCGCCGATCAGCGTCACAGGCGCACCGCGCACGGCTGCATCGGTTGGCGCATCGGAGACGTCGACGATGATCAGGTCCATCGAGACCGTGCCGACAAAGGGGCAGCGCACGCCGCCGACCAGCGCCGAGCCGCCCGGCGAACGGTCGGTCCAGCTGCCATTGCGCGGATAGCCGTCGGCGTAACCGAGGCAGATGGTGGCGAGCTTGCTCCGGCCCTTCGCCGTCCAGGTGCCGTTATAGCCGACCTGCATCCCCGCTTGAACTTCGCGCAGCTGGATGATCCGGGCTTCTAGCCCAATGACCGGCCGCATCGGGTTCGGCTTTCCGGGGGTCGGATTGCCGCCATAGAGCGCATAGCCCGGCCGGGTGAGCTGATAGGAGGGACAGTTCGGCAGGAAATGGCCGGAGGAATTCAGCAGTGATGCCGGCACGCCGGGGAAAGCCGCGCCGATCTCGGCGAAGGCGGCGATCTGCCGGGCGTTGGCCGGATCGTCGACCACCTCGGAGGAGGCGAAATGGCTCATCACCAGCCCGATTCCGGCTGCAGCGATCACCCCACTCTTCTCGCGCGCCAGGTCGAGCCCCTCGCCTGGCCAAAGCCCGAGGCGGTTCATGGCGGTGTCGACATGCAGCGCCGCCGGCCGGACCCTGGCGCCGCTCTGCCGGAAACCGGCCCATTCGAGCAGTTCCTCATGCGAGCCCAGCACCGGCGAAAGGTCGTGCTCGGCGAACATTCCGCCGCTGTCCGGTGCGAGGCCGTTGAGCACGTAGATCGTCGCGTCCGGAGCGACCGCGCGGGCGCGCACCGCTTCCGAGAGATGCGCGACGAAGAAAGTCTTGCAGCCGGCTTTGGTGAGCGCGGTGACGGCCGGCTCGATGCCGATGCCGTAGGCATTGGCCTTGACTACGGCGGACGCTTCCGTCCCGGCGCGCTGGCGGAGCATGCGCCAATTGGCGGCGAGCGCACCGAGGTCGATGGTCAAGAGGGCGCCGTGGCCGGCATTTTCAGGAGTATCGAAGGCGTTCATTCGAGGCGCTCCGGTAGATGGCTCTGGTCAGCCCTGTCGGAGAAGCGCGTCACGTCGGCGTCGAACTGCAGGGCGACGGTTCCGGTCGGGCCGTGGCGCTGCTTGCCGATGATGAGCTCGGCGAGCCCATGGGCTGCCTCCATTTCGATCTGCCATTTGTTATGCTCGTCGGTGCCCGGCCGGGGCTCCTTCCCCTTCAGATAGTACTCCTCGCGGTAGACGAACATCACCACGTCGGCGTCCTGCTCGATCGAGCCGGATTCGCGCAGGTCCGAAAGCTGCGGGCGCTTGTCGTCGCGACTCTCGACCTGTCGCGAAAGCTGGGAGAGCGCGACGATAGGGACGTTGAGTTCCTTGGCCAGCGCCTTCAGGCTGGTGGTGATCTCGGTCAGTTCCTGAACGCGATTTTGGCCGTTCTTAGCCGAGCCGGAGAGCAGCTGGAGGTAGTCGATGAACAGGATGTCGAGACCCTTCTGACGTTGCAGCCTTCGGGCACGGGCGACGAGCTGGGCGATCGAGATGCCGCCGGTCTGGTCGATATAGAGCGGCAGCTTCTCGATCTGGGCGGCGACATCGGTCAGCCGGGCGAAGTCGGCTTCGGTGATGCGGCCCTGCCTGATCTTGTAGGAAGAGATGCTGGATTGCTCGGCGACGATACGGGTGGCGAGCTGGTCGGCCGACATTTCGAGCGAGAAGAAGCCGACGATGGCGCCGTCGACAGACTTGAGCGTGCCATCCTCCTGGCGTTCGCCGCGCCAAGCCTTGGCCATGTTGAAGGCGATGTTGGTGGCGAGCGAGGTCTTGCCCATGGCGGGGCGGCCGGCGAGCACGATCAGGTCGGAGCGCTGCAGGCCGCCCATGCGCTGGTCGAGGTCGCGCAGGCCTGACGAGATTCCCGAAAGGCCGCCGGCACGCTGGAAGGCGCTGGCGGCCATGTCGATGGCGAGCCGGAGCGCTCCGTCGAATTTCTGGAAACCGCCCTCGTAGCGGCCCTTCTCGGCGAGCGCGTAGAGCTTGCGCTCGGCATCCTCGATCTGCTCGCGCGGCGCCATCTCGACCGGCGCATCATAGGCGACGTTGACCAGTTCCTCGCCGACGCCGATCAGCTGGCGGCGTATGGCGAGGTCGTAGACCGTGCGGCCATAGTCGCCGGCGTTGATGACCGTCGTCGCTTCGGCGGCCAGCCGGGCCAGGTACTGGGACGCCGTGACGCCGCCGAGATCGATCTCGCCGATGAAGGTCTTGAGCGTGATCGGCGTCGCGATCTTGCCGGCGCGGATCAGGCTCGCTGTCATCTCGAAGATGCGCCGGTGCAGCTCCTCGAAGAAATGGTCGGGCAGCAAGAAGTCCGAGACGCGATAGAAGGCGTCGTTGTTGACCAGGATCGCGCCCAGCAGCGCCTGCTCCGCCTCGATGTTGTGCGGTTGGACGCGGAAGTTGGCCTCGCGGCTGGTGTCGAGGCGGGTGACGAGGGCGGTGGCGCTGGACATGGTTTTGGATAGGTCAACGCCGGTGAGTCATGAACCTGAACAAAATAAGAACATAATGAATAGCACCAACTCAACCCCGCTGTCCACAGCACATGAAAAAAGGGCGCCGTGTTGCCACGGCGCCCGTTGACTCGGGTAAGCGTCTGGAAGCGCTCAGCGGTCGTCGTTGTCACCGGCTTCGGCCAGCGCCGCGCCGACCTCGAGGCCGAGATCGTCGAGGTCGAACTCCTCGCGGGCCGTGACGTTCTCGCCGGCAGCCTGGCGCTGGGCTTCTTCGGCGGAGCGGGCGACGTTCACAGTCACGGTGACCGAGACCTCCGGGTGCAGCACGACCGGGAGGGTGTGCAGGCCGAGCGTCTTGATCGGGGTGTTGAGCGTGACCTGGTTGCGGTCGACCGTGAAGCCCGCGGCGCTCAGCGCCTCGGCGATGTCGCGGGTCGAGACCGAGCCGTAGAGCACGCCGGATTCGCCGGACTGGCGCAGGATCACCACCGACTGCCCGTTCAGGCTCTCGGCGACCGAATCGGCCTCGCGCTTCAGTTCGAGGTTGCGGGTCTCGAGCTGGGCGCGCTGGGTCTCGAAGCGCTTCTTGTTCTCTTCGGTGGCGCGCAGGGCCTTGCCGCGGGCGAGCAGGAAATTGCGGCCATAGCCGTCGCGGACGCGCACGGTCTCGCCCATCTGGCCGAGCTTGGCGACGCGTTCGAGCAGGATCACTTCCATGGTTCTTCTCCTTTGATGTTTTGCAGGCGTTGGTTTTTCAGGCAGCAGGCGACGCCGGTGGTTTCCGCCGGCGAAGGTCGATCAGCGCGTCGGCGATGCCGAGCAGCGCAAGGAACGGGAAGACGGTGATCAGCATGATCAACAGTGCGAGGTAGATCGCGAACAAGGTCGGCGTCCGCCAGGGCTTGCCGCGGCTGAGGTCATGCACGGCGGCAAGTCCGGCGAGGCCGAAGGCGGCGATCAGCGCCCCCGCCAGGGCCGCTCCGGCGAGGCCTACGAAGCCGCCGGCAAAGCTCAGCACGATGCCGCCGGCGAGCCCGGCCACGGCCATGGCCGGCAGGCGCGTTGCGGGAATGAAAGGCCAGGGCCGCGGCAGCCGGCCGGAGAGCTGCACAGCCTTCGCCGCCAGCCAGAGATTTGCGACGATCATCGGCGCAAAGGAGGCGCCCGCAGCGACGGGTACCAGTGCGGCGAGCTGTGCCGCAAGCTCGCCGGCATCGACGCCGGGCGGCAAGCGCACGACCGGGCTGATGCCCTCGCCGCCGCTGAACAGGAGCTGCAGCCCATGCGTCATCACGCGGCGATACGTTTCGAAATCCGTGGAGATCGCGAGCGCGCCGCCGACCGTCACCAGCGTTGCGACGGCGGCGATCCAGACCAGCAGGCGCCCGAGCGGATACCATTCGCTGTTGCCGTTGCCGTCGTCGCGGGCGAGCAAAACGAGATAGGCGATCCACCAGGCCGGCAACGCCGCGCCGATCGCGAAGGCGAGCCCGAGCGAAAGTTTGAGCACGACCGTGACGGCGATCGTGCCGGCAGCAACCGCCACCAGACCGGCGCGGTGGTTCCAGCCGAGCGCCGCGATGAAGACCGGGAGCGGCGCGACATAGGACAACAGCAACGCCAGCGGCGATCCGGTGATCACCACTGTGAACAGAAGGGCTGAGACCAGCCCGGCGCCGATGCCGACGATGGGGAGCATGTCCGTCCTGCTGTCCCGCTGCTCATAAGGGCAGGGGTGAGAGGCTGTCGCCTCAACATACCAGACGGGTTTTCACCGCCTGGCGACCAAGTTACTTCGAATTAGAGACCCGGCGGCGTGGAACGCCGCCGGGAAAATCCTCACCCGCTCAGCGGATGACGTAGGGCAGCAGGCCGAGGAAGCGGGCGCGCTTGATCGCCTGGGCGAGCTCGCGCTGCTTCTTGGCCGAGACGGCCGTGATGCGCGACGGCACGATCTTGCCGCGCTCGGAGATGTAGCGCGAAAGCAGACGCACATCCTTGTAGTCGATCTTCGGCGCGCCCTCGCCCGAGAACGGGCAGGACTTGCGGCGGCGGAAGAAGGGGCGGCGGGCGCCGGCAGATGCAGTCGACATGCTCAGGCCTCCCCGGCAACGGTTTCGGTGGCTTCGTCTTCACGACGCGGGCGCTCGCGGCGCGGGCCGCGGTCACGGTCGAAACGGTCGCCGCCCGGGCCGCGATCGAAGCGATCGCTGCGCTCGTCGCGGTCACGCTTCTGCAGCATGACCGACTGAGCTTCCTCGAGTTCCTCGACGCGGATCGTGATGAAGCGCAGCACGTCCTCGTTGATGCGCATCTGGCGCTCCATCTCGGCCACGGCGGCCGCAGGTGCGTTGATGTTCAGGAGCGAGTAGTGCGCCTTGCGGTTCTTCTTGATGCGATAGCCCAGCGACTTCACACCCCAGTACTCGACCTTGGGGACGGAACCGCCATTCGCCTCGATGATGCCCTTGAACTGCTCGACAAGGGCCTCGACCTGCTGCGCGCTGACATCTTGCCGCGCGAGCAGAACGTGCTCGTACAATGCCATAAGTGGCCTTTCTTCGTTCACCGGTTTCGTCCGACGCGGAGCCCTCCGAGCCCTGGGTAAAGGCCCGACAGGATTTCTTCGAAGGCGGAGACACGGGACGGCGGCCCTTGAAGAACGAGGAGCCTGCGAAACGTTTCCCCATACAGGAATCGCCTCGCCGTCCGTTCAGCCTCCGGCCGAACAAACCGAGGCGGTCGTTACATCGTGACGGCGTGCCATGCAAGCTGAAAACATCGGAAAACGTCGATGCAAGTCGACTTTCGTCACGTAAACGCCTTGACTTGGCCGGCTGCACGGTGCGAGTGCGCCCAAACTTGTTAACCAAGCATCGTTTTCGGGACCCTTGCGGCATGGCGACGGCTTTCATCTTTCCAGGGCAGGGTTCCCAGGCGGTCGGCATGGGCAAAGCGCTCGCCGAGGCCTTCCCGGTGGCGCGCGCTGTCTTCGACGAGGTCGATGCCGCGCTTGCGCAGAAGCTCTCTGCCCTGATGTGGGAAGGCCCGGGCGAGGAGCTGACCCTGACGGCAAACGCACAGCCCGCCCTGATGGCCGTGAGCCTCGCCGCGACCCGCGTGCTCGAGGCTGAAGCCGGGCTCTCCTTGAAGAATGATGCCGCCTTCGTCGCCGGTCATTCGCTCGGCGAGTATTCGGCGCTGGCCGCGGCCGGCACCTTCTCGATCGGCGATGCGGCCCGGCTGCTGCGCATCCGCGGCGACGCCATGCAGAAGGCTGTGCCGGCCGGTGAGGGCGCGATGGCGGCATTGCTGGGCGTCGAGCTTGATCAGGCCCGCGCGATCGCAGCCGATGCCGCCGAGGGCCAGGTTTGCCAGGTGGCCAACGACAATGGCGGCGGTCAGGTCGTGCTCTCGGGCGCCAAGGCGGCGGTCGAGCGCGCCATTGCGCTCGCCGGCGAGCGCGGCGTGCGCCGTGCCATGCTGCTGCCGGTTTCCGCGCCTTTCCATTGCGCGCTGATGCAGCCGGCGGCCGAAGCGATGCAGACAGCGCTCGCTGAGGTTTCGATGCAGGCGCCGGTCGTGCCGGTGATGGCGAATGTTGGCGCCGCCCCGCTGACCGATCCGGCCGCGATCCGCGCCTCGCTGGTGGCGCAGGTCACTGGTACCGTACGCTGGCGCGAATGCATCGAGGCGATGGCGGCAGCCGGCGTGACCCGGTTCTACGAGATTGGCTCCGGCAAGGTGCTCGCCGGCCTGGTCAAGCGCATTGCGGCGGGAACCACAGCGGCGTCGATCGGTTCGCCCGACGACATCGCGACATACAAGGCCCAGAAGGGCTGAACGGCGACAAGGGAGGCACTATGCTCGATCTGACGGGAAAGAAAGCGCTGGTCACCGGCGCCACCGGCGGCCTCGGCGGCGCCATTGCGCGTCGGCTGCATGCCCAGGGCGCGACCGTCGCCCTGTCCGGTACGCGGGTCGAGGCGCTGGAGGCGCTGGCGAAGGAATTGGGCGAGCGGGCCGAAATCACGCCTTGTGATCTGTCCAATCGCGATTCCGTCGAAGCGCTGGTACCCGCGGCCGAAGCCAAGCTCGGTGGCCTCGACATCCTCGTCAACAATGCCGGCGTGACCCGCGACAACCTCTTCATGCGCCTGAAGGACGAGGACTGGGATCTTGTGCTCGCCGTCAACCTCACCGCAGCCTTTCGCCTCTCGCGCGCGGCCGTGAAGAGCATGATGCGCCGCCGCTATGGCCGCATCGTCTCGATCGGCTCGGTTGTAGGCACGAGCGGCAATCCGGGGCAGGGCAACTACGCTGCCTCCAAGGCCGGCCTGATCGGCATGTCGAAGTCGCTTGCCGCGGAAGTGGCGAGCCGCAACATCACCGTCAACGTCGTCGCGCCCGGCTTCATCGAGTCGCCGATGACAGAAGTGCTGAACGAGAAGCAGCGCGAGGGCATCCTCGCCGATGTCCCGATGGGGCGGCTCGGGCAGGGAGCGGACGTCGCTGCTGCTGTCGCGTATCTCGCCAGCGAGGAAGCTGGTTATGTCACCGGGCAGACCCTGCACGTCAACGGCGGAATGGCAATGATCTGAGCTAGTTAGGCCGGTCTTTTCACTCGTCCAAAGGTATGGGCCGCACTCTCGCCAGCCTATTACGAGTATGTTAATGACCCAGCCGGCCAAGCGCCGATCGGCATTCTTGGACTTGACGCCGGCCCGGTTGTTGCGTTTGTGCAGCCATGAACTCCCGGCATGGTTCGCCATCAGGCGAAGGTCCGAGCCGGGAAATCAGTTTTCACCCACGCGTCGCTGTCAGCGGTGTGTTTTCGAAGTTTGAGGGAAAGACCCATGAGCGATGTCGCCGAGCGCGTGAAGAAGATCGTGATCGAGCATCTCGGCGTTGAGCCGGAGAAGGTTGTCGAGGGCGCGAATTTCATTGAGGACCTCGGCGCCGACAGCCTCGACACCGTCGAGCTGGTCATGGCTTTCGAGGAAGAGTTCGGCGTCGAGATTCCCGATGACGCGGCCGAGACGATCGTGACCGTCGGCGACGCGGTCAAGTTCCTGTCGAAGTCGGCCTGACAAGGCCTTGGTCCCGGCGCGCTTCGGCGCGCCGAGGCTGAATCGAGGAAGACCGATGCGACGTGTCGTCGTCACCGGACTAGGCATGGTGACCCCGCTTGCTTGCGGGGTTGAGCCGAGCTGGTCACGCATTCTGGCTGGTGAAAGCGGCGCCCGCCCGATCACCACCTTCGACGTGTCCGATCTGCCGGCGCAGATCGCCTGCACTATTCCACGCGGCGACGGCTCGAACGGCACGTTCAATCCCGACGATTGGATGGAGCCGAAGGAGCAGCGCAAGGTCGACGATTTCATCATCTTCGCCATGGCTGCGGCGACGCAGGCGCTGCGGGATTCCGGCTGGAAGCCCGAGAGCTACGAGGACCAGGTCGCGACCGGCGTCGCCATCGGTTCTGGTATCGGCGGGCTGGGCGGCATCTACGAAGCCTCGCTGCTACTTAAGGAGCGCGGCCCGCGCCGGCTCTCACCCTTCTTCATTCCAGGTCGCCTCAGCAATCTGGCCGCCGGCTACGTCTCGATCGAACATGGTCTGAAGGGGCCGAACCACGCGGTCGTTACCGCCTGTTCGACCGGCGCCCACGCCATTGGCGATGCGGCCCGCATGGTCGCGCTCGGCGATGCCGAGGTCATGCTGGCGGGCGGCGCCGAATCCGCAGTCAACCGTATCGGTATCGCCGGCTTCTGCGCCTGCCGGGCCCTGTCGACCGGCTTCAACGAGACGCCGGAGAAGGCGTCGCGTCCCTATGACAAGGATCGCGACGGCTTCGTGATGGGCGAGGGCGCTGGCGTCGTGGTGCTCGAGGAACTCGGGCATGCCAAGGCGCGCGGTGCGCGAATCTATGCCGAGGTCGTCGGCTACGGCATGTCGGGCGACGCCTATCACATCACCTCGCCCTCCGAGGATGGCGACGGCGCCTATCGCTGCATGCAGGCGGCGCTGAAGCGGGCTGGCCTGCGCGCCTCGGATCTCGACTACATCAACGCCCACGGCACCTCGACCCAGGTCGGTGACGAGATCGAGCTGCGCGCCGTCGAGCGGCTGCTCGCCAACGCTCCGACCCGGCCGGCCATGTCCTCGACCAAGTCGGCGACCGGTCATCTGCTCGGCGCCGCCGGCGCGATCGAGGCGATCTTTTTCGGTGCTGGCGATCCGCGACCAGATCGTGCCGCCGACGATCAATCTCGACAACCCCTCCGTCGAGACCGAGCTCGATCTCGTGCCGCACAAGGCCAAGAAGCGGAAGGTCGACATTGCCCTGTCAAACTCATTCGGTTTCGGCGGAACCAACGCCTCTCTGGTGATGCGCCGCTTCGCCGACTGACGAGAAGCGCGCTTTCGCCACAATTTTCGCTAGCCTGTCGCCGCCGTCGTGCCAGTATGCGGCCGGCTTGCCACTAGATCGGATCGACGCCGGCATTGCCGGTCGCGATGTCAGGGAATCGGGCGAAAGCATCATGAGTCAGCCGCCTCGCGTCGCGCCGAGGAGTCCAAACGAGGCGTTGAAGCCTGTCGCGCCGCCGGCTCCGCCGCCGAAGGTGCGCAAGCGTCGGCGTTCGCCCTTTATCGGCCTGCTCAGCGGGCTGTTCACGACAGCTCTCGTCCTCGCCGGCGCTGTCGGCGGCGGCATTGTCTATCTCGACGGCCGCAGCAAGGCACCGGGGCCGCTCGCCACTGATCGCGTCCTGATCATCCCGAAAGAGAACGGGGTGACGGAGATCGCCGATTTGCTGCAGCGCGAGGGGCTGATCGAGCATCCCTGGGCCTTCAAGGTCGCGGCGTTCACCTCAGGCAAGGCCGCCAGCCTGAAGGCCGGCGAATATCTGTTCAAGGCCCGCGCCAGCCAAAGGGACATCCTCGACGTCATCGCCGAGGGCAAGGCGGTCGAGCATTCGATCACCATCCCCGAGGGGCTGACGAGCGAGCAGATCATGGCGCGCCTGCAGCAGAACGAACTGCTCACCGGCGACGTTATCCAAGTACCGCGCGAGGGCCAGATCCTGCCCGACACCTACAAATTCCAGCGCGGCTCGACGCGTCAAGCCATCGTCAGTCGGATGACGCGAGACCAGACCCGCGTCCTCAACGAAGTCTGGGCCAAGCGCCCGGCGGACCTGCCGATCAAGACGCCGGCGGAACTGGTGATCCTTGCCTCGATCGTCGAGAAGGAGACCGGTCGCGCCGACGAGCGGCCGCGCGTCGCCGGCGTCTTCATCAACCGGATGAACCGCAAGATGAAGCTGCAATCCGACCCGACGATCGTCTACGGGCTCGTCGGCGGCAAGGGCACGCTCGGCCGCGGAATCACGCGCCCCGAAATCACCCAGGCGACGCCCTACAACACCTATGTGATCGAAGGGCTGCCGCCAGGACCGATCGCCAATCCAGGCCGTGCGGCGCTGGAGGCTGTGGTCAACCATTCGCGGACCAAGGACCTCTACTTCGTCGCGGACGGCAGCGGCGGACATGCCTTCGCCGAGAGCCTGGAGCAGCACAACCGCAACGTCGCGCGCTGGCGCCAGGTCGAGTCGGCTCGCCGGGAGGCCGGTCGCCCGCCCACCGATGGCGGTGTCGACCGCGCCGAGCCGCCGCCGGCTCCCGATCAGCGCACCGAAGCTCCGGCTGCGGCGCGGGCAGACGGTCAGGCCGCGACGGCGCCCGATCAGACCCAGCCGGAGAGCTTCCCGGTTCCGGGCAACCGCCGCGCGGCGGCTGGCCAGCCGGTACAGGCTGGCGCGGCAGCGGGGCCGGCCGGGACGCGGGCCCGCGCCTTCGACGCCTCCGAAGGCACCACCCGGGATCCGCTGCTGAACAAGACCTTCGACCTCAACAGCCCCAAGCAGGTGCCGCCGCTGAAGCCTTGATCGATCTTTCCGCATCTCGCGCTTGTGGACTTTGCCGGGCCTGAATAGGGTCCGCCCGCAACGCGAAAGGGAAGACGGCGGCCAATGGCGATCGAGAGCATGACGGGGTTTGCGCGCGCGGCTGGCACGTCCGGAGCGCACGCGTTCGCCTGGGAGGTCCGCAGTGTCAACGGCCGTGGGCTCGATGTCCGCGTCAGGGCCCCGACCGGCTTCGAGAGCTTCTCCGAAGCCGCCCGCAAGCAGTTCTCAGCCGCCTTTGCACGCGGCACCCTGCATGTCGGCCTCGCCATCACCAGCGCCGCTGCTGCGCCACGGCCGCGCATCAACCAGGAAGCCCTCGCTGCCCTGATCGCGGCTACGAGCCAATTGAAGCTGCCCGCTGGCATCGCCCCAGCAACGCTCGACGGTCTGCTGGCGATCCGCGGCGTGGTCGAGGTCTCCGAGGACAGCGGCGATGCACTCGCGGACCTCGAAAAGCCGGTGCTCACGGCACTGACGGAGACGATCGCGGCGCTGAAGCAGGCGAGGTTCGCCGAGGGGCGGGCGCTCGAGGCGATTATCGCCGGCCACCTCGACACCATCGCCCGCCTGACCAGCGAAGCCGAGAACCACCCGGCTCGCAGTGTCGAGGCGGTCCGTGCGCGGCTGGCAGCCCAGATTGCTGCGCTGATGGAGACCGGCAAGGCCTTCGAACCGCAGCGCCTGCATCAGGAAGCCGCGCTGCTGGCGGTCAAGGCCGATATCCGCGAGGAGATCGACCGGCTCCACGCTCATGTCGCAGCGCTCCGCGAACTGCTCGCCCAGGGCGGGCCGATCGGCCGCAAGCTCGATTTCCTCGCGCAGGAGTTTGGTCGCGAGGCGTCGACGCTCTGCGCCAAGGCGGGCGACCCCGGTCTGTCGCGGATCGGGCTCGAATTGCGCACGACCGTCGACCAGTTGCGCGAACAGGTCCAGAACGTGGAGTGATGGGGATGGCCGATCTCGCCCGCCCGGCTCGTCGCGGTCTCATGCTGATCCTGTCGTCGCCGTCCGGTGCCGGCAAGTCGACGCTGACCCGGACCTTGTCGCAGAAGGAAACCAATCTCGATCTCTCGATTTCGGTGACGACGCGCGGGAAGCGCCCCTCCGAGATCGACGGTGTCCATTATCATTTCATCGATCGCGATGCCTTCGACCTGCTGCGCCAGCGCGATGAGCTGCTGGAGTTGGCCGAAGTCCATGGCAATGGCTACGGTACGCCCCGCAAGCCCGTCGAGGAGGCATTGAAGGCCGGCCGCGACGTGCTGTTCGACATCGACTACCAGGGCACGCAGCAGATACTCGAGAAGGCACGCGAGGACGTCGTCGCGATCTTCATCCTGCCGCCCTCCATGGCTGAGCTGCGCTCGCGGCTGGTTCGACGTGCGGAGGATGCGCCGGAGGTGATCGCGCGCCGGCTCGACAATGCCCGCGACGAGATCGCGCGCTGGAGCGTCTACGACTACGTCATCGTCAATGATGATCTAGGCGCTGCCTACGAATCGGTTCGCTCGATCCTCTCGGCCGAGCGACTGAAGCGCAGTCGCGCAGTCGGCATGGCGGCCTTCGTCGAGACCCTGCTGGCCGAGAAGGTCGACTGATCAGCCTCGCGGCGCCGATGCCAGCGCGTTAGCGAGGGCGACGAAACCACTGACCGGGACCTCCTCCGCCCGCATGGTCGGCGATAGGTCGGCAGCTTCGATCATCGCCGCTGGATCGGCGAGCACGGCCTTGAGGCTCTGGCGCAGCATCTTCCGCCTCTGTCCGAAGGCAGCGAGCGTGACCCGCTCCAGCAAGCGCCGGTCGCAAGGGTCCGGACACTGCCTCGGCACCAACTGGACGATCGAGGAGGTGATCTTGGGCTGCGGCACGAAGGCGGTCTTCGGCACGTCGAACAAGATCCTCGTCTCGCAGCGCCAGTTGGCGAGCACGGCGAGCCGCCCATAGGCGGCGCGCTGCTCCGGCGTCGCGACGATGCGCTCGGCGACCTCCCGCTGGAACATCAGTGTCAGCGAGGTCCACCACGGCGGCCAAGGCTCGGCGCTGAGCCAGCCGACGAGCAATGGCGTGCCGATATTATAAGGCAGGTTGGCAACGATCCGGGCTTGGTTGCCGCCGAGCAGGCCGGAGAGGTCGACGGCGAGCGCGTCGCCATCGACGACCTCGAGCCGCCCCGGATAGTGGGCACCGATCTCGGCGAGCGCCGGCATGCAACGGCGGTCACGCTCGATGGCGATGACGCGATCCGCTCCGTTTGCCAGCAGCGCGCGGGTGAGGCCGCCGGGGCCGGGACCGATCTCGACGACGGTCTGACCCTCCAGCGGGCCGGCGGACCGCGCGATCCGGCCGGTCAGGTTGAGGTCGAACAGGAAGTTCTGGCCGAGCGCCTTCTGCGCCATCAGCCCATGGCGCTCGACCACCTCGCGCAGCGGTGGCAGTCCATCTGGAGAACTGGTGCTCATGCGGGGGCCCTGCTTTCAGCTGCAGCCATACGGGCCGCGAGCTTCAGCGCCGCGCACAGGCTGTCCGGCCGGGCGATGCTCTTGCCAGCGATGTCGAATGCCGTGCCGTGGTCCGGCGAAGTGCGGATGAAGGGCAGCCCGAGCGTGACGTTGACGCCCTCGTCGAAGGCGATCGTCTTGATCGGGATCAGCGCCTGATCGTGATACATACCGAGCGCGACGTCATAGCGGCCGCGCGCCCGGGCATGGAACAGGGTATCGGCCGGATAGGGGCCGCTCGCGTCGATGCCGAGCCCTCGCAGTTGCTCGACTGCGGGTGCGATCACCGCCGCATCCTCTTTGCCGAGCGCGCCATCTTCACCGGCATGGGGATTGAGACCGCACAATGCCAGCCGAGGCCGCAAGATGCCGAAGCGGCGTTCGAGATCGGCGGCTGCGATCCTGCCGGTCTCGACGATCAGCTCCGTCGTCAGCTGACCCGGCACCGCCGCCAGCGGAATATGGATGGTGACCGGAATGACGGCGAGCCCTTCCGACCAGATCATCATCACCGGGCGTGGCACCTTGTCCCGGCCACGTCCTGCCAGCTCCGCCAGAAATTCGGTATGGCCGGGATGCTGGAAGCCGGCGGCGTAAAGCACGCTCTTGGCGATGGGGTTGGTGACGAGCGCCGCAGCCTGTCCGGCCTCGACAGCGTCGACCCCGCGCTCGATCGCTTCGATCACGCCGGCTGCGTTGGCTGGGTCGGGACATCCCGATCGCGCCGGCAGGCGATTGTCGAGCTCGATCACGGGTAGGGCGGTCGCGAAGCAGGCTTCGGCTTCGTCCCAGCCGACATTGCGCAACTGCACCTGCAGGCCGAGCCGCTTCGCCAGTTTGGCGAGCGCCGCGGCACTGCCGAGATAGGCAAAGGGCGGAATGGCTCGCTCCTCGCGCTGCCGCCAGGCGGCAAGCGCCAATTCCGGGCCGATCCCTGCGGGATCGCCTTGGGTCAGAGCAAGGAGACGCTGGCTCAAGCGCGGCCCCTTCCAGCGCCTTTCGGAAGCACCGGCAAAGGTGCCATCAATTGCTGGACGAGACACCGTCGCCGGAGCTGCTCGCACCCAGGTTCTGCGAATAGCTGATCTCGCCGAGCGTGCGCAGTTCGAGGCGGAACATGACCGTTCGGGTGTCCTTCGTCGAACCCGCCTGCCGGTCGGCATAGGACTGCGAATAGGACACGTCGAAGATCGTGCACTCGTCCTGATAGCGCAGGCCGACCGATGCCGCCGCGGTCTGGAGCGGGCCGGTATTGGGATAGACCGGGTTAGCGTAACCGGTGGGGTTCACCAGATGCGCGGCCAGTGCATCGCGATAGCGCTCGCGGTCGTACTTGAACTTGTCGAGATCGAACAGGACGCTGCCGCGCACGGTCCAATACTGCGCGAACGAGACGGACTGGCTGATGCTGAGGCCTTCGCGACGGCGCGGGATGCCAAGGTCCGGTTGCGGCTCATAGCGGCTGTAGCCGATCGAGGTCGACAGGAACTTATAGTTGAACGAGGCCGAAGCATCGACGCGCTGCGGCTCGAAGGTCGATTCGTTGAAGCGCCCACCGGCCTGCAGCAACAGGCCCTTGAACGGTTGGAATTGTGCCTTGGCAACATAGTCGGAGCGGCGAGTGTCGAGCCCCGAATCGAGACCGGTGTTGGTCAAGTCGCTGCTGGTGTAGGAGTTGCGACCGCCTAGGTGATACGACTGCCCGACCAGGAAGTTGGCGTAAGAGTCCTTGCTGAACGTCCCGCTATAGCGCAAGCCGATATTGGCGCGGCTGCCGCCCTCGACCCGGTCGTATCCGGAGAATTTGTTCCACTCGAACAGGTTGGTATCGTCGAAGACCAGGCTCTGCGAATCCTCGTTGGCGACGCGCAGGCTGTTGGTCTCGTTCGGGCGCGCCACGACTTGTGCGACCGGCTCGAGGATATGCGTGCCCCAGGAGGTCGAAGCGACGAAGGGGAACCGGTACATCAGGCCGATTGCCGGCATGGCGCGGCCGAACACCTCGTCCGACACGTCGGCGATCGTGCTGACGTTGGCGTTGGTATAGTTCGTCGTGTTCGGATTGATCGAGAACACGTCGGCTCTGATCGAGGCGTAGGGGGTCCAGACCTGGCCGATCGAGTCGACGAAGTTGCGCCGCCAATCGACCTCAGCGGTGGCGCGCGCGATCGAACCAGCAAGGCCGGTCACGAGGCACTGGCCCTTCTGATAGACTGCGCAGCCGTCGAACAGATAATTCGGTCCGGTGAGCAGGTAGGACTTCTGAGCCGGCAGCTCCTTGAAGGAGGCTGCCTCGCGCGTCAAATGCGTAAGGTTGACGGTGAAGGACAGCTCGCCGCCGATCATCGACGGCTTGTGGATCCGCTTGTTGTAGTCGACGACCGGCCCGACGATCGGCTGCTGCTTCTGCCAGTCGTAATAGGTCAGCGGCTGGAAGTAGTAGCTGCGCATGTCGAACCAGGCATTCGCCGTCTGGCCGTTCAGCGAGGCCGTCGAGGTCGATTCCTGCAGGTAGGTCGAAGCCGTGATGCTCTCGCTGCGGATCCGGTAGTTCTTGAAGAAGAACCGGTCGGTCGCGGCCGCGACGTCCCAGCTGAAATTCCAGCGCGGGTTGATGAACACCTTGCCGGAGCTCTCGACCGAGCCGCGGAACTTGTCGTCACCGGCACCGAAGGGGCTCGGCAGGAAAGCTTCCTTTTCCTGCTGGAAGATGCCGGCGGCGCGGATGTTGTATGAGCCGTTGACGAAACGATGCCGCCACTCAACCTCGCCGAGCAGGCCCTGGCGCGAGAGATAGGTCGGCGTCACCGTCAGATCGTAGTTCGGCGCGAGATTGATGAAGTAGGGCAAGCCCACGCCATAGCCGAGTGCCGAGGTGTTGATGAACTTCGGCGCCAGGAAGCCGGTCTTGCGCTTAACGGTCGCGTCCGGCCCCGACATATACGGGATATAGGCGATCGGGACGCCGGCGAACTCCAGCCGGGCCTCCTCGTAGTAGATCATCTGCTCGGACTTCTTGTGGATGATCCGGGCAGCGCGCACCTGCCAGAACGGCGGGCGCTCGGGTTGATCGACGCAAGGCTCGCAGGCCGTATAGATGCCCTTGTCGAAGACGAAGACCTCGCCATCGGTGCGCTCGGCGCGCGGCGCCGAGAACCGGGTCTTGTCGGTGTTCACCACGCGCAGCGAATCGATGAAGCCGTCGCGGAAGTCGTCAGTCAGGTTGAAACGGTCGCCGGTGATCACCGTACCGTTGGCTTCGGTGATGCGGGCGTTGCCGGTCGCGACGACGCGCTTGCTCTGGCGATCATAGACCACGCGATCGGCCTCGATCGTGCGGCCCTGATACAAAATCTGGACATCGCCGACCGCCGAAACGGTGCTGTTGTCCTTGTCGTAGACGAGCTCGCGCGCATCGACGACCATGCGCTCCTGCGGCTTGGCCGCCGGAGTTTGGGCATAGGCCAGACTCGTCCAGCTGAGGATCGGGGCAAGCGTGGTCGCCAGCGCCGTCGCAGCCGCAAGGCGCATCATGCGTCTTACGCCGGAAGCCATGAACTCAATCCAAAATTAACCATAGCCACCGTATTCTCAGCCGTCTTCCTGGTGGAGGAGGGCGAGTGCGCCGAGCAGCGTGCCCACGATCGCGGGCAGCCAAGCGGCCACCGAGGCATTGACGATGCCCGATGAGCCCAACTCCTCAGATAATTGTGTCGCCACATAGAGCATGAACCCAGCCGCGACGCCACCTACCACCAATCTGGTCACACCACCAAACCGGAAAAATCTTAAGGAAACGGATGCTGCGACCAAGATCATGGCGATCAGCAGAAGTGGCCGTGCCTTGAGGGATTCATAGCGCAGCTCATAGCGCGTCGTATCGAGACCGGCCTTGCGGGTCCGGTCGAGAACGGCTGGCATCGACCAGAACCCGACAGAATCGGGCGGGGTGAAACTTTGTCGCACCTGGTCGGGCTCCAGCGTCGTCGCGATCAGGTATGTCGAGTACGTCTGTGGCTCTTCCGTGGCGGACGTGACCCGAGCCTCCGACAATTCCCAGTAGCCACGATAGAGCACGGCCTGCTTCGCTTCGATGCGCTCGCTGAAGCCGCCGTCCGGGGAGAAGGTGAAGAACGCGACCTGAGCAAGTCCCACGCCGTCTCCCAGTGCAGCGGCGGCGCGGATGATCGCTTGGCCGTCGACGCTGCGCTGGCGGATCCAGATCTCTTTGCCGCCGACAATCTGTCCGGTCCGGGCGAAGAGCGAGGCCTCCAGCGCGGTGGCGCGCTGCTTCAGCTCGGCGGCGACCGGGTTGTAGATTCCGACCGAGACGAGGCCGACCGCGCCTGCGACCAGCGCCGCCGGCTGCAGGAACTGCCAGGCCGAGATGCCGACCGAGCGGGCAACGACCAGCTCCAGCTTCCGGCTGAGGTTGAGCAGGGCGAACATGCCGCCGAACAGCACTGCGAACGGGAAGATCTGCTCTGCCACCGAGGGTGCGCGGTAGAGCGCGAGCTGGATGATGCTCGGCGTCGTCGCAGTCGGGGAATCGCCGGCGCGCCGCATCAGCTCGACGAAGTCGAGCGTCGCGATCAGGAAGAAGAAGGTGCCGAACACGCTGAGGATCGCGCGCAGGAAGCGCTGCGTCAGATAGCGGCCGAAGGTCTTGAACAGCAGCATCAAGCGCGCCGGAAACGTGCTGCGAGGGCAACGAAGGGCGCGATCAGCGCCTCCGTCAGCTGGTCGATGAGCACACGGGTTCGTGAGCCGAATCCGATAGCGAAGGCCGACAGGAGGATCGTTCCGATCGGCAGGATGTAGAGCAAGGCGGCCGCGAGGGGCGAGCGCACGCTGGCGGTCCAGGCGGCATAAGCGCCGATCCTGATGGCACCGACCAGGAGGATGGCGATCTGGATGGCGGCGGCGCGGCCCTGGCGGGTGGTGCGCGCCTCGCCGAGGATGGCGAACGCGACCAGCATGAAGGCAATCGGGTAGAGCGGCGCCGAAAGGCGATTATGCAGCTCCGCCCGGAAGCGGCCTTCCTGGATCTTGTAGTAGGGCTCATTGGGATTCTGCGTCAGCAGCGCCCAGGTGGTGCGTTCGCGCGGCTTGTAGATGACCTTGTCGCCGTCGCCGCTGCCGCCGGCGGCCCCGTCGGAATCGCCCGTCAACGCTGAGAGATTGAGCGCATAACGCTCGAACGAGATGATCGAGCTCGAGTTCTGGTTGCGGCTCTCGCGCTGGATCGTACCCTTCTCCAGCATCAGGAAGCTGTTGCCGTCGGCCTCGGCCGACTGGCCGCGCTCGGCGATGTAGACGGCAGGCTGGTTGGGATCGCGTCGGTCCTGCATGAAGATGCCGAGCAGGGCTTGCCCCTGCTTCTCGCGATAATGGAAGGTGACGCCGGAATCGAGCGAGACAAACTGACCTTCCCTGATCACGTTGGCGACGAAGTCGGCGCGGATCAGGGTGATGAGGTCGCGCAACGCCCGAAAGCCGGCCGGCATCACCCCGAGCGACATCCAGCCGACCAGGGCTGCGGTTATCAGAGTAAGCGCGATGAAGGGGCGCGTCAGCCGGCGCGGCGCAACGCCCGCGGCATTCATCACGATCAGCTCGGAATCGCTGTTGAGCTTATTGAGCGTGTAGAGCGTCGCCATGAACAAGGCGACCGGCGCGATACCGGCAATCAGTGCCGGCAGCGAGAGCAGGGTTACGGTGAAGAAGATCATCACCGTCTGGCCCTTGCCGGTGATGAGGTCGACCTCGCGCAGCGCCTGCGTGACCCAGATCACGCTCGTCAGCCCGACGAGCAGAATCACCGCCGCACCGGCGGCGATCTTCAGGATGTAGCGGTCGAGAAGTCCGAAGCGCACGCGGTAACGATCCTGGGGCGAGGGTACTTTAGAAGGCGCTCCCCTTGGACGGCTCGCCTCGAACTCCCTATGGTATAGCTTCGATCATGGCGCAAACGGGAATCGTTTGTGGCCTTTGCGAGCCCCAACCTCGGTTGGCTCCTTCCGCCAGCCCTTCTCCCGCAACCCGTGAGCCTTCGATGTCGCAGCGCCTGAAGCTTGAGGTCAAAGCCCTGAACGCCATTGCCGGGGGGGATCTCGTGATCCTCGTCTCGGACAGGCTGACGCCGCCGAAGGCGGCCGAGGACTGGATCGGCGCGGGGGCTCACACGCTGATCGCGCGCGCCGCCGCGGCCGAGCGCTTCAAGGGCAAGGCTCTCTCCGGACTGACGCTGCTCGCGCCGGACGGCGCTGGTTACGAGCGCCTGATTCTGGTCGGAACCGGCCCGGAAGCCGACCGGGACAAGCTCGATTTCGCCGCGCTCGGCGGCGCCATTGCCGGCCGCCTCGGCAACGGCCGCAGCGCCGACGTCGTTGCAGCGTTGCCCGATGGCGAACTCTCGGCTGATGAAATCGCCGAAATCGGGCTCGGCCTGCGACTGAGGAGCTATGTCTTCGATCGCTACAAGACCAAGAGCCGCGACAAGGACCAGTCCGAGCCGAAGACCGTGACGCTGCGCGTCGACGACCCGGCTGGGGCCAAGAAGGCGCTGAAGGTACGCGAAGCCATCGCCAACGGTGTTGAATTCGCTCGCGATCTCGTGAACGAGCCGCCGAACGTGCTCTTCCCCGAAGAGTTCGCCGAACGGGCCGGCAAGCTCGAGAAACTCGGCGTCGAGGTCGAGATTCTCGACGAGAAGGAGCTGAAGAAGATCGGCATGAGGGCGCTGCTCGGCGTCGGCCAAGGCTCGCACCGCGAGAGCCGCGTCGTGGTGATGCGCTGGAACGGCGGCGCCAAGGGCGACAAGCCGGTCGCCTTCGTCGGTAAGGGCGTGACCTTCGACACCGGCGGCATCTCGATCAAGCCGGCCGGCGGCATGGAGGACATGAAGGGCGACATGGCCGGCGCGGCCTGCGTCACCGGGCTGATGCAGGCCCTGGCGGCCCGCAAGGCCAAGGTCAACGCCGTCGGCGTGATCGGCCTGGTCGAAAATATGCCGGACGGCAAGGCCCAGCGACCTGGCGACATCGTCACCTCGCTCTCCGGCCAGACCATCGAGATCATCAACACCGACGCCGAGGGTCGGCTCGTCCTCGCCGACGTGCTCTGGTACACGCAGGAGCGCTTCAAGCCGGTCTTCATGGTCAACCTGGCGACGCTGACCGGTGCGATCTTGGTCGCGCTGGCGCAAGAGAACGCCGGCCTGTTCTCCAATAATGACGAATTGTCGGAGCGGCTCTTCGCCGCCGGCAAGGCGACCGGCGAGACCGTCTGGCGCATGCCGCTTGGCGCAGCCTACGACAAGATGATCGATTCCAAGTTCGCTGACATGAAGAACTCGGCCGGCCGCCATGGCGGCTCGATCACCGCCGCCCAGTTCCTGCAGCGGCATGTCAACGACACGCCATGGGCACATCTCGACATCGCGGGTACCGGCATGGGCTCGCCGAACAGCGAAACCAACCGGTCCTGGGGTTCGGGCTGGGGCGTGCGCCTGCTCGACCGGCTGGTGAAGGATCACTACGAGAGCTGATTCGAGCTCTGAACCGAAACTCGCAACGGATTGTATTGACTGCGTAATGGCCGAAGTCCTGTTCTACCATCTGCAGGGGCGTCCGCTCGAGCAGGTCATTCCGACCTTGCTCGAGCGCTCGCTCGCCCGTGGCTGGAAGGCAGTGGTGGAGCTGTCGAGTCGCGAGCGCCTGGCCGCGCTCGACGACCGGCTCTGGACCTATGCGGACGAATCCTTCCTGCCGCATGCGGCGGCATCCGAGCCGGACGCCGCCAGTAATCCGATCGTGCTCACCACCGCCAGCGACAACCCGAATGGCGCGCAAGTTCGCTTCTGTGTCGATGGCGTTCGCATTCCGGACGCATTGGACGCTTACGAGCGCGTCATCCTGATGTTCGATGGCGACGATCCCGATGCGCTCGCCTCGGCACGCGAAGACTGGAAAAAACTGCGGACGCTCGGCGTCGCCGCCACCTATTGGCAGCAGGACGAGACCGGCCGCTGGGAGAAAAAAGCGTGAAAGTTTCTGTTGCCCTGGCCTTGGCGGCTGCTCTGGCCGGCTGTTCCGTCGATATGGGCGGGTTTTCCTTCGTATCCGATGAGCGCGGCACCCGCAGCAGCAGCGCAACGGCGCGCGTTTCGACGCAAGAAGCGATGCTGACGCCGGAAGGCGAATGCAGCGCGGATGTCTCGCTCGATCCGGCGACGCGGCCGCTGCCGAAGGAGATTGCCGTCGGCATCACCGAATGCGAGCTCGTCAGGCTCAAGGGTAAGCGGCCGACCGACGTCCTGATCGGCGGCGACGGCAAGGGCCGGCGCGAGGTGCAGGTGCTCTATTCCGAGCCGGCCAATCGCGAGATTTACATGTTCACCGACAACCGCCTGAGCCGGATCGTGAAGCCCGGACAGCCTGAACAGCAGGGTTGACGCCAAATGCGACCGGGTTGAGCCGACCAGGTCGCGGATTCCGCCTCTGACTCGCACATGGGACCGTTCGATCGGTTGGCTTGCGCTGCAAGCCGATCGAAACAGACCCGGATGTCGAGGCGAAGGATCGAGATGCAAGTTCAGAAACGAGGACGGATGCTGGTCGCCGGCATCATGCTTCTCGGCGCGTCGCTGGTGGCTGCGTCAGGGCCTGCGGTAGCGCAGGTGGTCGATTTCCGCTCATCCGATCGCGAGATGAATCGCGCGATCGCCGAGGCGCGCAGGACGCTGCCGGATTTCGTCGCGCTCTTTCGCGGCGGCACGGGCGAGCGCCACGCCGTCAAGGTCGCAATCCCCTATGATGACGGCAATGCACGCGAGCATATCTGGATGGATCTGACTGCCGTCGAGGGCGACGTCTTCGTCGGCCGGATCGCGAACGACCCGGTCTATATCGATGGCTTGACCAATGGCGACGCTTACCGCGCGCCGAGTGCCATGGTCAGCGACTGGAACTATAGGTCGGGCAGCCTGATGCATGGCAGCTACACCACCCGCGTCGCGATGAAGAAGCTTTCGCCCGATCAGCTCAGGCGCCTCGATTTTAAGCTGGCGCCGCTGCCCTGAAGCGGGCTCAGGCGCTCTCCAGCTCCTCGCTCAGCATCAGCCATTCCTCCTCGGCGGCGGCCAGCGCCTCGGTCAGCTCGCCGCGCTGGCGCGAGAGCAGCAGCGCCTTGTCCGGCTCGCGGGCGAAGGCACCGTTGGCGAGCGCGCCGTCGACCTTCTCGATCAGCCCGGTCAGCTTGGCGATGCGGGCCTCCGCCAGATTGAGCTTCTGCCGGAGTGGTCCGAGCGCCTGGCGCTTCGCCGCCGCGCCCTTGCGTTCCTCGGCCTTGCCCGCTGCTTCAGGGTCGGACTTGCCGCGCTGAGCGGGCTTGTCGCGGCCGAGCACGAAGTCGCGATAGTCATCCATATCGCCATCGAAGCTCTTCACCGTGCCGTCCCCGACCAGCCAGAGCCGGTCGGCACAGGCCTCGATCAGGAAGCGGTCGTGGCTGACCAGGATGACGGCGCCGGGATAGTCGTTGATCGCCTTGACCAAGGCGGTGCGGCTATCGATGTCGAGATGGTTCGTCGGCTCGTCGAGAATGAGCAGATGCGGGCCGCCAAAAGTGGCGATGCCGAGCATCAGGCGCGCCTTCTCGCCACCCGAGAGGTTCTTGACCGGGGTGTCGGCCTTGTTGGCGGGAAAGCCGGTCTGCGCGGTGCGGGCCCGGACCCTGGCCTCGGGGGCGTCCGGCATCAGCTCGCGGATATGACCGACCGGCGTATCCTCCATGCGCAGCTCATCGAGCTGGTGCTGGGCGAAATAGGCGGTCTGCAGCTTCGACGAGCGCCGCATTTCGCCGGCGAGCGGCGCAAGGCGCCCGCCGATCAGCTTGCAGAAGGTCGACTTGCCGTTGCCGTTGGCGCCGAGCAGGGCGATGCGGTCGTCCGGGGCCAAGGTCAGGTTGAGCCGCGACAGCACCTTGCGCTCGCCATAGCCGGCGCTGGCGCCCTCCAGCACGACCATCGGCGGCGACAGCGGCCGCTCGGGGGCGGGAAAGTTGAAGGGCTGCACATCGCGGTCCTGGATGACCGCGATCTCCTGCATCTTCTCCAGCCGCTTGACGCGCGACTGGGCCTGGCTGGCCTTCGAGGCCTTGGCCTTGAAGCGGTCGACGAAGGATTGCAGGTGCTTGCGCTCGGCATCCTGCTTCTCGCGCGCTTTGGCGAGATGAGCCTGCTTCTCGGCCCGGAGCTTCTCGAAATCGCTGTAGCCGCCGCGATAGATCGTCAGCTTGCCCTGGTCGAGATGCAGGATGTGGTCGACGCAGGTGTCGAGCAGCTCGCGATCATGGCTGACGACGAGCACCGTATGCGGGTAGCGCTCGAGATAGTCGTAGAGCCAGAGCGTGCCTTCGAGGTCGAGATAGTTGGTCGGCTCGTCGAGCAGCAGCAGGTCGGGCTCTGAGAACAGCACGGCGGCAAGTGCAACGCGCATGCGCCAGCCGCCCGAGAAATCGGAGCAGGGCCGCTGCTGTGCCGCCTCATCGAAGCCAAGGCCGTGCAGCACTGTCGCGGCACGCGCGGGTGCCGAATGGGCACCGATATCGGCAAGCCGCGTCTCGATCTCGGCGATCCGCATTGGATCGGTCGCGGTCTGCGCCTCCTTCATCAGCCCAGCGCGCTCGATGTCGGCGGCGAGCACGACATCGATCAGCGTTTCAGGTCCGCCAGGAGCCTCCTGCGCCACCCCGCCGATGCGCATGCCCCTGGGCAGGGCGACATTGCCGCCCTCAGGAGAGAGGTCGCCGGTGATGATGCGGAACAGCGTCGTCTTGCCGGTGCCGTTGCGGCCGACGAGGCCGACGCGCGAGCCGGTGGGCAGGAAAGCGCTGGCCTTGTCGAGCAGGGAGGCGCTCGCCGAGGCGATAGGTGATGTCGTTGAGGGTCAGCATGGCGAGCGGGGTTTAGCGCGCTTTCGGCCCGTCTGGAAACGGCAGAAGGAGAGAATTGACCGGGATCTGTGCGCGGCGTTTTGGCTGCCTTTGGGGCAGGGCCACGATTTCTCCATGTTTCCGCCACGGCATGGCCGGGCGTTCAGCGCAGGCATGGGCTGGGGTAACGCACTGATTCGCAAAGAGGATCCATGCAGTTCGGCTCTCTGGTCCGGCGCCCGCGCCGGGTATCGCTCGCAGCCGTCGTCGTCGCGCTGCTCACTCTGGTCCTCGGCAGCGCTGCGGCGCTCGCCGCTTTGGCGCCGCTGCCTGGACCGTTGTGAAGCGAACACGGCACGTTGCAGCCTTCAAGCAACGTTAACCGCACTCGTGTTGGCTCTCCGAGCGCAGTCGGCGTCGGGCGGAGACCTGATTCGTGTTCAGCCTCAGGCTCAGGCTTCCAATCGCGATGCTGGCGCTCGCTGCTCTTGCAGCGCTGGCAGTTGGAAGCTCGGCCTACCTCGCCGTGTCGAGTTGGGCACAGGCTTCGGTACGGGAGCGTATGCATTCGCTGGCCGGGAGCCATGTCCGTGCCATCGAGCGCCGCTGGTCGCAGCTTCGCGCTGAGCTCGCTGTTCAGGCACGCAGTGCTTTCACGGTCTCGGCACTCGACGAGATCGGCAAGTGGATGGAGCTCGGCCCGCACGACTACAGGAGCATCCTCGGCCACTATCAGGGGGATGGCTCGCTGTCCCTGGCCGAGCGCATGGCCCGCACCGGCCGCGAGCACCAGCACGGCTACTCCTGGCGCCATGTACCGATCCACGAAACCTACGCGGCGGCGCTGAAGCAGTTCAACTATGCCGACATCTATCTCGTCTCGCGCAAGGGGCGGGTCGTCTACAGCGTCACTAAGGGCCCCGAATTCGGTCGCCTGCTGAGCGAGGACGACCTTGTCGGCACCGGCTTGGCAAAGTCCGTGGCGATGGCGCAAGGCAAGGTTGCCGGCGAGCAGGTGGTGCTCGACTTCGCGCCCTACGATCCCGTCGGCGGTGATCCGCGAGCCTTCCTCGCAGCCCCGTTCTATGACATCGAATCAGGCTCGGGTTTGCGTGAGCAGGCCGGCACGATCGTCATCGCCGTCGACACGCGGCTGATCGACGACGTGCTCGCCTTCAACCCGGTGGGCTCCAGTGCCGAACGGGTTTTCGTCATCGGCTCCGATGGTTTCATGCGCTCCAATCCGGCACTGCGACGCGACGGCGCTTCGCCACGCGAGACGCTGGACCGAGATCGGCTGACCGGGCAGCCGAAGAACGCGCTCATCACCATGATCAGCCATGATGGTCGGCAATTGGTGGCGAGCGGGGAGGAGGTCGTGATCGGCGATTGGCGCTGGCTGCTCTGGCTGACTGCCCCGCAGGAGAGTGCCTTTGCTGTCGTCGGCAAGATCCGCAGCGCGGTCGTCTCCGCCGGGCTGCTGGTCCTGCTGCCGCTGTTTGGCATCGCGATCCTGCTCGGCTGGTCGGTGGCGCGTCCGATCGCGCGGCTTTCCGACCGGCTCGCCGGCGTCGCCGCGGGGCGGACGGAAGAGGCGATCCCCGGTGCCCGGCGTCGCGACGAGATCGGCGGCATCGCCAAGTCGATCGAGTTGATCCGCGAAACCTTGCGCGGCGAGGCGCAACGTCGCGAGGCCGAGCAGGAAACGCGCCGGGCCGAGGCCGAGCAGCATCGCCGCGCCCTGCTCGGCGAACTGGCGAGCGAGCTGGAGGATTCGGTGCGGACCGTGTCGGCTTCGGTGTCGATCTCGGCGCAAACTCTGGGCACCACTGCACACCAGCTGGCCGAGGGCGCGCGCGAGGCTCAGGCCGGCGCCGCCGACACCGATCATTCGACCGGCAACGCAATCCGCAGCGTCACGTCGATCGAGCGCGCGGCGCAGGACCTGCTCGGCGCCGTCGACGCTTTGGCCGCCGAGGTGCGTTCCTCGGATGCGACGGCAGGCCGGGCGCGCGAGCATGCGGATTCTGTAAGCCGGATCGTCGATAGCCTGTCCAATGGCGCTTCGCGCGTTTCGGAAGTAGTCGGGCTGATCTCGGCGATCGCTGGCCAGACCAATCTGCTCGCGCTCAACGCCACCATCGAGGCGGCCCGCGCCGGCGAGGCGGGCAAGGGCTTTGCGGTCGTCGCCAGCGAGGTGAAGTCGCTCGCGACCCAGACTGCTAACGCGACGCAGGACATTGCGCGCCAGATCGAGGCGATGAACCAGGCGACCGCCGCGACGGTCGAGGGCATCGCCGGCATCCGCGCCTTCGTGCAGGATCTGAACGAAGCGACGCGGCGGACCAGCCGGACCATGCAGCGCCAGCACGCAGCGACCCATGCTATCGCCGCCGAGGTCCTCGCCGCGACCCAGGAGATCGTCCTGATCGGACAGGCGACCAGCCAGGTCGCGCTCGCCTCGCGCAACACCGCCGGTGCCTCCGATGCGGTCCTGAAGGCGGCAGGCGAACTGACCGCGCTGACCCAGGCACTGACCGCACGGGTCGATCATGTCATTGACGAGCTGCGTGTTGCCTGAGCGCCTTGTCGCGGGCGCCTGCGTTGGCTAACGCTTTGGCATGAGCCACACAGCTTTTTACGCCGGGTCGTTCGACCCCGTCACCAACGGCCATCTCGACATGATCGTCGCCGCCTGCCGGCTGGTCGACCGGCTGGTCCTCGCCATCGGTGTGCATCCCGGCAAGGCGCCGATCTTCTCCGCCGAGGAGCGGGCCGAATTGCTGCGCGCCATCGCTGGTCCGGTCGCGGCCGAGTTCAAGACCGAGCTCGAGGTGACGACCTTCGCCGATTTGACGATCGAGGCAGCCAAGCGCGCCGGCGCCACTATCCTGGTGCGTGGTCTGCGCGACGGCACCGATCTCGACCTCGAAATGCAGCTCGCTGGCATGAACCACACCATGGCGCCCGGCCTGCAGACCGTGCTGCTGCCCTCGACACCGCAGGCGCGGCACATCACCGCGACGCTGGTGCGCCAGATCGCCGCGATGGGGGCGACGTCTCCGCCTTCGTTCCACCCATCGTCAGCGACAGGCTGAAGGCGAAGTTCGCCAAGCGCTGACACGCCGCCTCACGGCAATGCGATGTGCATTTGCCTGAATGCGATCTGCATTAGCGTTTGCAATTTGCAAACGGCGATGGTGTCTCTGGACTGACCTGACTCGGTGCGCTCGTCCTGGCGCACCGCCCCTTCGACGAGTGTTCCGATGCGTCTGTCCCGCTATTTTCTGCCGATCCTGCGCGATACGCCCAAGGAAGCGGAGATCGTTTCGCACCGGCTGATGCTGCGCGCCGGCATGATCCGCCAGCAGTCCGCCGGCATCTACTCCTGGCTGCCGCTGGGCCTGCGCGTCCTCAACAAGATCAGCGCGGTTGTCCGCGAAGAGCAGAACCGCGCCGGCGCTATCGAGATCCTGATGCCGACCATCCAGTCGGCCGATCTCTGGCGCGAGAGCGGGCGCTACGACGCCTATGGCAAGGAGATGTTGCGGATCAAGGATCGCCACGACCGCGAGATGCTCTACGGCCCGACCAATGAGGAAATGGTCACCGAGATCTTCCGGTCCTACGTCAAGTCCTACAAGGACTTGCCGCTCAACCTTTATCACATCCAGTGGAAGTTCCGTGACGAGGTCCGTCCGCGCTTCGGCGTGATGCGCGGCCGCGAATTCCTGATGAAGGATGCCTATTCCTTCGATCTTGACCAGGCCAGCGCTCGCCACGCCTATAACCGCATGTTCACCGCCTATCTGCGCACCTTCGCCCGCCTTGGCCTGAAGGCGATCCCGATGCGTGCCGACACCGGCCCGATCGGCGGTGATCTCTCCCATGAATTCATCGTGCTCGCCTCGACCGGCGAGAGCGAGGTCTTCTGCCATAAGGATTATCTCGATTTCGCGACGCCGGCAGCCGATACCGATTTCGACAGCATCGAAGGCCTCCAGGGCATCGTCGACAAGTGGACGAGCCTCTACGCCGCCACCGACGAGATGCATGAGAAGGCGGCTTTCGACGCCATTCCTGCCGACAGGCAGGTTTCGGCGCGCGGTATCGAGGTCGGCCATATCTTCTATTTCGGCACCAAATACTCCGAACCGATGGGCGCAACCGTCGCCGGTCCCGACGGGCAGCTGGTGCCAGTCCATGGCGGTTCCTATGGCATTGGCCCGAGTCGGCTCGTCGCCGCGCTGATCGAGGCCGGTCATGATGAGGGCGGCATCATTTGGCCCGACGAGATCGGGCCCTTCGATATCGCGGTGCTCAACCTCAAGACCGGCGATGCCGCGACCGACGGCGCCAGCGAGCAGCTCTACAAGGGGCTCGCCGCCAAGGGCTACGACATGGTCTATGACGATCGCGACGACCGCCCGGGCGGCAAGTTCGCCACGGCCGACCTGATCGGCGTTCCGTGGCAGATCATCGTCGGCCCCAAGGGGCTGGCCGAAGGCAAGGTCGAGCTCAAGCGCCGCGCCGGCGGCGAGCGCGAGCTGGTCTCGCTGGAGGCGGCGCTGGCGCGTTTCCCGGGGAAGAACGCGTGAGCGGAGGAGTGCGGTCATGAGCGTGCCGACCGGCACCAAGCCCTTCGCCGGTTTCGAGTGGCTGCTCGCCGGCCGCTATCTGCGCACGCGTCGGCGCGAGGGCTTCGTCTCGGTCATCGCCGGCTTCTCCTTCCTCGGCATCCTGCTCGGCGTCGCCACGCTGATCATCGTGATGTCGGTGATGAACGGCTTCCGCAAGGAGCTGCTGGAGAAGATCGTCGGCGTCAACGGCCACATCTTCGCGACGCCGATCGACCGGCCGCTCGACGACTACGAACAGGTCGCAGCCAAGCTGCGCCAGGTCCAGGGCATCAAGCTGGCGATCCCGTTGGTCGAGGGGCAGGCGCTCGCCTCCTCGCAGGTCGGCAATGGCGGCGTCCTGGTGCGCGGCATCTCGGAAGACGACATCAAGTCGATTCCGTTCATCGCCAACAATGTCCGCCAGGGCACCCTCGACGGCTTCGCCTCGGCGGGGGGCGTCGCCATCGGCCGGCGGCTTGCCGGCTCACTCGGCCTGCAGGCTGGCGATACCATCACCATCGTCACACCGCGCGGAGCCTCGACGCCGTTCGGCACGGCGCCGCGGATCAAGGCCTATCCGGTCACGGCGGTCTTCGAGATCGGCATGTCGGAGTTCGACGCCTCTTTCGTCTTCATGCCGCTCGCCGAGAGCCAAGCCTATTTCAATCGCGATGGCGACGTGAACGTCATCGAGATCTTCATCGACAATCCCGATCAGACGCAGGCGGTGCGCGACCGGATCGAGGCCGATCCGCCGAGACCTTTGGTCCTGTCCGACTGGCGTCAGCGCAACCGCACTTTCTTCAATGCGCTCGAGGTCGAGCGCAATGTGATGTTCATCATCCTAACCCTGATCGTGCTGGTCGCGACGCTGAATATCGTTTCGGGCCTGATCATGCTGGTGAAGGACAAGACAGAAGACATCGCGATCATGCGCACCATGGGCGCCTCGCGTGGCACGGTGCTGCGGGTCTTCCTGATCACGGGCGCCACCATCGGCGTGGTCGGTACCTTCGCCGGCTTCGTTCTCGGCATCGCCTTCGCCAAGAACATCCAGACCATCAACAAGGGCTTGAGCAAGCTGCTCGGGATCAACCCCTGGGATCCAACCGTGCGTTTCCTGAGCGATATCCCGTCGGTGATCGACTGGCGCGAGGTCACGAGCGTCGTCGTCATGACGCTCATCCTGTCGCTGCTGGCCACGCTCTATCCGGCCTGGAAGGCGGCGCGTCTCGACCCCGTCAAAGCCCTGCGGATGGGTTGAGGACCTCGATCGATGGCAACCGAGACGCCAGCGCTCTTTCTCTCCCAGATCGAGCGCTATTACCCCCAATCCGACAGACCGCTCGAGGTGCTGCGCAAGGCCGATTTCGCGATCTGGCCAGGCGAGCTCGTGGCGCTGGTCGCGCCGAGCGGCACCGGCAAGTCGACCCTGTTGCACGTCGCCGGCCTGCTCGAGAGTCCGGACAGCGGTGAGGTCTTTATCGGCGGCGTGCCGACCTCGCAGCTCGACGACAAGGGCCTGACCCGGCTCCGGCGCACCGAGATCGGCTTCGTCTACCAGTTCCACCATCTCCTGTCGGAGTTCACGGCGCTGGAGAACGTTGTCCTGCCGCAACGCATCCGCGGCCTCGGCAAGGCCGAAGCGCAGTCGCGTGCGACCGAGCTTCTGAGCTTCCTCGGCCTCGGCGAGCGGCTCGACCATCTGCCGGGGGAACTCTCGGGCGGCGAACAGCAGCGCGTCGCCATCGGGCGCGCCGTCGCTAACGCTCCTCGGGTTCTGCTGGCCGACGAGCCAACCGGAAATCTCGACCCGCATACCGCGTTGCACGTCTTCAATACGTTGGTGGCGCTGGCGCGTGCTTCCGGGCTGGCTGCGCTGATTGCGACGCACAATCTTGACCTCGCCCGGCGCATGGACCGCCAGGTCACGATCCGCGACGGATTGGTGGTGCCGCTGACCTGAGCGTTTGGTTCAGCGGCCGCCGCGGTCGTAGCACTCGGCGAAATAGAGCATGAAGGCGTCGACCAGCCCGTCCTCGTAAGGCGCGGTCTTTGCCTCCCAGCGCGCGACATAGGCGTCCCAGAGCTTGCCCTTGCGCGAGGACAGCAGGCCTTCGATCCCGCGTCCGGCGTCGAGGCCTTCGGCGACGGCCTGCGGATCGAGATCCTCGACCAGCATGCGCAACGCGTGCTGCATGGCCGAATAGGTCTTGATCTGGTGGATCTTGAGGTCCTTGAAGCTCTCCTCGAACGCCTTTTGTGCGCTGAGATAGCCGCTCGTCGGCCGCCCGAAGATCAGCTTCAGCGCGTCCTCGATCGTCGGCGAGAACTTGAGCGGGTTATTGTCCTGCGCCTGGATCATCGTCTGGTTCGAGCTGCGGGCGATGCGCTTGCTCTCGGCACGCGCCGCCAGCAAGGCCTTCAACTCGATGGCGATCAGGCGCATCAGCGCGCCGGTCTGCTCGGCGAAGGCGCCGGGATCCTGCCATGACAATTCCTCGACCGGCAGGCCGGCGCCGCGCGCGAAGCGGGCGATGAACTCGGCCGGCGAGATTGCCGGGCCACCCATCGGAGCGCCTATCGGCGGAGGCGGAGGGGCGGGGCGCGATGGCGCCGGCTCATGCGGCGCATCGAAGCTCGGGCGTCCTTGCGGCGCCGCTTGAGCCTCGTTCCAGGGATCGCCATTGCCGCCTTGCGAAGGGGGCCGGCGCGGTTTCGGGATCGGCGCGATCGGCTCGGGCTCGGGAGCCGGAGGAGGCTGGTAGGGCGCCCAGGCGAGCTCGTCGGGCCGCGACGAGGGCGGCGGTGCGGCAGATTGTGGCGCGAAGGCCTGTGCGGGGTCTGCTGGTGTCGGGATATCGGCGGCCCAGTCGATGAAAGGCGCGTGCACCGGCTGGTATTTCTGGGGCGGGATCAGATCGCGCCGGGCCATCGGCGGCGCCTCGTCACCATTCGATTCCCACAGCGAATCGCCGGGGGGCGGCGGCATGGCCGATCGCTCGGCTGGGCCGGTCGATCCGCGCTCAGCTTCATCGATCGACACAGCGATGATGTAATGGCCGATCTCGAGGCGATCGCCGTGCTGCAGCCGGTAGGGCGACTGCACGCGATAAGCCCCGCCATTGACGAAGGTGCCGTTGGTCGAGATGTCGCGCAGCCAATAGGCGTTGTCGTTGAAGCGGACCTCGCAATGGCGGCCGGAGACGGCGCGGCTTGGGTCGGGCAGGCACCAGTCGAGATGCTGGTCGCGGCCGATGTCGAGCCCGCGCCCGCCGCTCAAGGTCACGCTCAGCGGGCCGCCATCGGGCAGCGAGGCCTGGTTCTCGATCGTCAGCGTCAGCGCCATGTCGGGCCGCCCGCCTTGCCGTCGCGGGACCCTGGCAGCCGTATTGGCGCCGGGGCCATGTTATGGTCTGGTCCTGCCGCTTTCGTCATCGAGCAGACGAATGCACGCTTCGACGCAATTTCGCAATGCGGCATCACGCTCGCGCTCGGGTACGCGCCCAAGCGCGGTTAACACCGCGATGCGCGCGGTCTTTGCCGTCAGGTCCGGAGGGCAGGGTATGGCATGGGTCGCAACCATACTCCCGCCGGAATAACCGGCCGCGAGCGCAACCCAGGTGCCCAGGCTGGCATGATGGCCGCTTTCCCCAAGGGCCAGAGCGGCCCGGCGGGTCTCGTCGGTCGGGTCACGAACCCATGCCTCGGCCGCTTTCAGACCAGGGTCGGGCGATGTTCCCGCCGGCTGCATGCGCTGGATGCTCTGTAGCGCCCACCAGACCGCCTCGCGACGCGGCATCAGGAAAGCGCAGAAACCGATCGCGTCCTTGTGATTGCCGGCCTGAGCGAGGCCACGCAGGAAGGTTAGTGGCGGCTCCGTGGTCGGCGCCGTATTGATAACCTGGCGCGCGGCGGGGAACGTCTCGAAGACTTCCCGCGCCGTACTGAAGCGAAGTTTCGACATCGCGGCCTCAGTTGATCTTGACGACGCCGCCGGTGATGACGGTCATGCCACCACCGTTGATTTCGGTCTTGGCTGTGCTCTTTATCGTGATCATCGGCGAGGAGATGGTGATGTCGGTCGGGGTCATCGTGATCTCACTCTCGCCGCAGACCAGCTTGATCTCCAGCGCCGCCTCGACATAGCGCTTGCCCTGTTTGACGTGCAGCTTGTCGCTGCCGCTCAGGATCTGCGTCGTGCGGGCAAAATCGGTCGGGCCGCCCTCGAAACTCTTGCCGACATCGCGGGTCTCGAGATTGAAGACCTCGGTCTTGTGGTCGCGCTCGGCCTGCATGGAGAAGACCTCCTTGCCGGCGAGATCCTCGAACTTGATCTCGTTGAACTTGCCCGATTTGCCGCCGCCATCGGTCGATTCCGACTTCAGCCCCGACTGGGTCTTGTTGGCGGGCAGATCATAGGGCGGCATGTGCTGGTCATTGACCACTGCGCCCGTGATGATCGGCCGGTCCGGATCACCGCCGATATAGGAGACGACGACCTCCTGTCCGATGCGCGGGATGATCTGCCCGCCCCAGTTCTTGCCCGACCAGGCCTGCGCGACGCGAACCCGACAGGAGGTCGACTCCTTTTCGCGGTCCCAATGGAAGCGCAGCCAGACGCAGCCATATTTGTCGACGTCGATGTCGCCTTCCTCGCCCTTGTTCTTCTCGCCCACCACTTTTGCCGTATCGGGACCGATCACGAGCGGCGAGGGGGTGACCAAGGGGGCGCGGAAGCGCTTGTCGGCCTTCTGCAACTCGTAGGAGCCGTGATAGATCGCCTCGTCCGAGCGCTTCGACGAACGATAGCTCTGCACGCCATAGGCATGCGTGGCGCGCACCACCAGATACTCGGCATTCTCGGCTCCGACCGCGTGATCGGTCAGCGTCATCAATGTGCCAGGGTTGAGGCTCGGGGCATCCCCCACGGCAAGGCGACGCTCGTCCTGGGCCTGTTCGGCCTGGGCCTGGATTCGGGCGAGTTTTTCGCCTTTGCCGCGCTCCAGATAGGCGCCCGGATAGTCGTAGGCCTCGTAAGCCTTGGTGCGGGGGAAACCTTCCTCGGCCCGGGCTGTCAGGTCGGAGGTCGATTTCTCGAAATCATAGTCCTTCAGCTCGACCTTGCCGGTGCGAAGTCGCCGTTGCGCCGACCATTGCGTCAAGTGCTCGATAGGGCGCCGCTGGCTCTTGTCCTTCGGCATGAACGGATAGGCGCTGCCGGCTCCTGCGAAGGTCGGCTCCGCGGCCGCGGTGACCGTGTCATGGGAGCCGCGGGCATCCGAGAGGATAAGCTTGTGATCGCCTTCGGTGTGCTGGAAGTAGTAGTAGATGCCGTACTTCTCCATCAAACGCAGGACGAAGTCGAGATCGCTCTCGCGATACTGCACGCAGTAATCGATCACCGGCGGCTTCTCGCTGACGCGGTCGCCGAAGCTCGCCTTGTCTTCCTTCCCGAAGATCAATTTGATGATGTCGATCGCGGTCTTGTTCTTGAAAATGCGGCAATCCGAGCGCTGCGAGAGCAGCCAGAGCCAAGGGCGCAGCACGAAGCGGTAATGGTCGAGATCATTCTCCCGGCCAAGCCATTGGGCCTCGATCAGAACACCGTTGAAGATCCGTTCCTTCCCGTTCTTCAGCGTCATTTTTACGGCGCATTTCTCGCCGATCAAGCTTTGCAGGTCGGCATTCGCAGTCGTGCACGTGGCATCGACCTGATAGACGAATAATTCGCTGAGAGCTTCCCGCGCCTCAAACTTGAGAAGCGAAAAGACATCTTGTCCTGCCGGCGTCGTAAAAGAGGCAAGTCTTTTCGTTTGTCCAAGGGCGGCGGGCATCAACCAGACCTCATGGTTTGCGACAAGAGACGACTATTGACGCAGCGATCGCTGCGAGTCATAATTTGCGCCGTCAATCTTCAACCGCCTCAGCGAACCTAAACAGGAGGAAGACCATGCGCAAGCAGGCCCTTGTCATGGTTAGTGCCGCTCTTGCCGCAGGCTTCTGCGCGCTGTCGCCTCTTTCGGCGCAGGCCCAAGCCTACAAGGCGGACGACATCGTCAAGCACTTTGGGCCCGCGACGCCCAATCTCGGCGTTTCGCGTGGCTTGTGTGTCGGCACCGAAGCCGAATGCAACAAGGCCGGCCATGTTGTGAAGCCGGCCAGCGCTTTCGACCTCATCGTCAAGTTCAAGTACAATTCTGACGTGCTCGAGTCTGAGGCGAAGGTGAATCTCGACGAGTTCGCCAAGGCGCTCAAGGACCCGCAGCTCGCGGCGAGCAGCTTCCTGGTCGAGGGGCATACCGACGCCAGCGGCACGGCTGATTACAATCTGAGCCTCTCGGAACGCCGGGCCAAGGCGGTCGTGCGCTATCTGAGCGATCGCGGCGTCGATACCGCCAAGCTCGTCCCGCGCGGTCTTGGTCAGAGCAAGCCCGTGGTCGCTGACAAGTTCTCTGCCGATAATCGCCGGGTCGAGACGCGGCTCCAAGTGGAATGACGGCTCGGCGGCCGGGTCCCGACATACTCGACGGACCGTGAGGGGGTATGGCTGCGCTCAATTTCGCTGATCTGGCGAAGCCGATTTCGCCCGACGATCCCTGCGGGCCCGATCCGGATGCCGAACCGGACTTCATGAATGTGTTGGCGCGCCTGGAAGTGGCGCTGCCTTCCTCTTATTTCCGTCGTGAGGACGATGGCCGGCAAGTTTCTTTCGACCGCAGCGCGATCGATTTTCCGGCAGCTTTCGGCGATCTCGGCAAGATTCTGAAGCAGAGCCGCGACCTGCGGGGCTTCGTGCTCGCCGGCAAGCTCTGCTTGCTCAACCGAGACATCCCCGGCTTTGCCGCCAGCCTCGGGCTGATCACGAGTTACCTCGGCGACTATTGGGAGGAAGTCCATCCCAGGGCCGAGGATGGCGACTTCATCATGCGCGAAGTCGCCCTGCAGGGGCTCGACGAGAACGCCACCATCGCCTTGCCGTTGCAGCACGCCCCGATCTTTACCAGCAAGCGGCTGGGGCCGGTGATGTTCCGTAGCCAGCTCATCGCCTTGGGCGAACTGCGTGCCAACGAGGACGAGCAGCATCCGGATGCCGGCGGTATCGCTGCCGCGCTGAAGGAAGCCGAGGTCTCCGACCTGACGGCGATGCTCGGTCACGTCACGTCTATCCGGGACGCGCTTCTGCGATTGCGGGCGATCTGGAGCGAGCGCCTCGGAGCCGATCAGGCGGTGACCTTCCCGCGCTTGGCGGGCCTTGTCGGACAGATCGTCACCTTCCTAGAGGCAGCGGTCGAGCGGCGCGCACCGGCCCTGCAAGCTGCAGTCGGCATAGAGACACCCGCCGGAGCCGGCGGCACGGTCATGGTCGCAGCAACCGCCATCCCGGCGGGGGCCTGTGCCTCCGTTGCCGAGGCGCAGGCTGCGCTAGCCGGGTGCCTTGCCTATTTCCGGCGGGTCGAGCCGTCGAGCCCGGCGGTGCTGCTGATCGGGCAGGCGCAACGCCTGGTCGGCAAGTCGCTCATCGAGGTCATCCAGATCATGTTCCCCGAGCACGTCGACAAGGCGATGCTCGAGATCGGTGACGAGACGAAATACCAGCTGCCGCTGGAGCGTCTCGGGGGCGACGGCTATGACAACAGCCGTGACGATAGCGGCGGCTATGACGATGACAGCAGCGACGACGATAGTGCCTCGTCCGGCGATGACGGGGATGCTGGCGTAGAGGACGAGCCAGCCGACGAATCTGGAGAGTCAGAGGCGGAGGCGTCGGAAAGCTCGGACGGCTGGGGAGAAGACGCGCCGCCGGAGGCCGAGGCCGAGCCGAAGAGGCCTGCAGCGGCTGCGGGTGTGCCCGCGATTGCCGTCGCAAGCCGTGCCGAAGCGGTCGCCCGGATGAAGTCGGTGGCTGCCTTCTACCGCCATGCCGAGCCGTCCAATCCCGTCCCGTTGCTGATGGACAAGGCCTGCGCACTGGCGCAGCAAGATTTTCTGTCGCTGCTGAGCGATATCCTCCCTGACGCCGGCATAAGGCAGAGCAGCGACGAATAGCGTCGCGCTGGCCCGGTGACGGACCGTCGCGTCTCATTCGTTCGGTGGATGCGGAGACCGTCATCCATCTGCAAAATTGGGCTGGCTGAACTCTTCCGCCGCCGATTCGTGCAGTTCGACGAGAACTGTCAAGCGATCGGCAAGTGTGTATGGTATAGCGAGCTGGATCGTTAGCGTGGTATCGCGCTGTCCTTGCGTGATGCCTCTAGAGGAAGGGGCGCCGACATGGCCGGAGATTCAGGGCAGAGGTTCATTCGCCGTAACAGGCCGCCGCGCGTCCACATCACCTATGAAGATCCGTACAATGCGGATCAGAAGATCGAGCTGCCCTTCGTGATGGGCGTCCTCGCCGATCTCTCGGGCAATGCTTCCGAGGTCGAGAAATCGGATATCGGCGAGCGCAAGTTCCTCGATGTCGACATGGATAATTTCGACACGCGCATGGCCGCAATCGCGCCGGGTGCCGCTTTCGCCGTGCCGAACAAGCTCGGCGGCGAAGGGGGGACAAGCTTTCCGTCTCGCTGAAGTTCAAGAAGTTCGACGACTTCAGCCCGGCTGCGATCGCCCGCCAGATTCCAGCAACAGCCAAGCTGCTGGAGGCTCGCGAGCAGCTCGCCAACCTCCTGCGCTACATGGACGGCAAGGTCGCGGCCAGCGACCAGCTCAAGGCTCTGTTGTCAGATCCAAATCTGATGGCGGCGCTGAAGGACAGGCTCGGCGAAAAGCCAGCTGAGGACAACAAGCAGGACGGCAACGGGTAAGCGAGGCGGCCATGGCGGAAGCACAGATTCAACAACCCGGCGCGGCGACTGGCGAAGTCCGCGAGGTCGACGACTTCTCGGCGCTCCTGAAGCAGAGCTTCAAGCCGAAGACCGAACGGGCGGCGAGCGAGGTCGAGAACGCGGTTGCGACCCTGGTCAACCAGGCGCTCGCTGACCAGACGCTGATCAAGGGCGATGTCCTCGACACGATCGAAGAGATGATCGCCAGGCTCGATGCCAAGCTCAGCGAGCAGATGAACGAGGTGCTGCATGCACCAGAGTTCCAGAAGCTCGAGAGCGCTTGGCGCGGCCTCAACTACCTCGTCTTCAACTCCGAGACCGACTCGCAGCTGAAGATCAAGGTGATGAATGTCGGCAAGAGCGAGCTTTACCGCAATCTGAAGACCTATCCCGGCGCCCGCTGGGATCAGAGCCCGCTCTTCAAGCAGATCTACGAGCAGGAATTCGGTCAGCTCGGCGGCCAGCCCTTCGGTGCCTTGGTCGGCGACTACCACTTCAGCCACGTCCCAGCGGATGTACAGCTGCTGCGTGATCTGTCGAAGGTTGCCTCCGCCGCCCATGCCCCACTCTTCACCGGCGCCGATCCGACGCTGATGGGCATGGACTCCTGGACGGAGCTCTCTAATCCGCGTGATCTCGGCAAGGTCTTCGACACGCCGGATTATGCGGCCTGGAAAGGCCTGCGCGATGCAGCCGATTCCCGCTATGTCGGGCTGTGCCTGCCGCGGGTGCTCGCGCGGGTTCCCTATGGGGCGAAGTCGGAGCCGGTCGAGGAGTTCGCCTTCGAGGAGGACACCGACGGTCACAAGGGCGAGAAGTATGCTTGGATGAACGCCGCCTATGCGATGGCGGTCAACATCAACCGGGCCTTCAAGGAGTATGGCTGGTGCACCCGTATCCGCGGCGTCCAGTCGGGCGGCGAGGTGCTGAACCTGCCGACCCACACCTTCCCGACGGATGACGGTGGCGTCGACCTGAAGTGCCCGACCGAGATCGCGATCAGCGATCGCCGCGAGGCGGAACTGGCCAAATCCGGCCTGATCCCGCTGATCCATCGCAAGAACACGGACAAGGCCGCGTTCATCGGTGCGCAGTCGCTCTACAAGCCCAAGGCCTTCTTCGGGCCCGACGGCGTCGCGGCGACCGCCTCCGACAATCTGTCGTCGCGCCTGCCCTACATGTTCGCCGTGTCGCGCTTTGCGCATTATCTGAAGTGCATGGTGCGCGACAAGGTCGGCTCCTACAAGGAGCGCGAACCCCTGCGTCGCTGGCTGCAGGAGTGGATCACCGAGTATGTCGACGGCGATCCGCTGAACTCCAGCGAGGAGACGAAGGCGCGCAAGCCCCTGTCCGAAGCGCGCATCGACGTCTTCGAGGACGAGGAGAACCCCGGCTATTACTCGGCCAAGTTCTACCTCCGGCCGCATTTCCAGCTCGAGGGCATGGATATCGGTCTGAGTCTCGTCTCGCGCCTGCCGGCGCCGAAGGCCTGAGACCCGGGCGCGCCTTCAGCGCGCAGGACCCCCAGGACGATAGTTGGCCCTGCGCATGACGCGCAGGGAGAGTGGCGACGCATGGGGGAGCTCTCCAGGCGACGCGAGTTCTATGCCCAAATCACCCTGAAACAGCCAACCATTGGAGAGCACCATGGCCAGCGACTTTCTCTTAGAGATCGACGGCGTCAAAGGCGAAAGCCAGGATTCCAAGCACAAGGAGACGATCGAGATCGAATCGTTCTCCTGGGGCGTCAGCAACTCCGGCACGCATGCGGCCGGACATGGCGGCGGCGCCGGCAAGGCGAGCTTCCAGGATCTGCACTGCACGGCCAATGTCAGCAAGGCTTCGCCCGTGCTGATGCTGAAATGCGCCACCGGCGACCACATCAAGAAGGCCGTGCTCTTCGTCCGCAAGCAGGGCAAGGAGCAGCAGGAGTTCTACAAGGTCACGCTCGAGGACCTGCTGGTGTCGAGCTATCAGTCCGGAGACAGCACCGGCGGCAACCCGGTTCCGACCGACCAGTTCTCGCTGAATTTCTCCAAGGTCAAGTTCGAGTACAAGGTCCAGAACAAGGACGGCTCGCTCGGCGCGACCTCGACCGGCACCTGGAACCTCAAGGAAAACAAGGAATAAGATGCCAATACGATCGGGCTCGCTTCGGCGAGCCCGATCGGGGCACCTGCGGCGCCGCCTTCCCCGGCTTCGCCGACCCTGTCAGGTTCTGAACGGACTCCTTGCGACCGCGGCAGCGATCGCCGGGAGTCCATCCTTTGAGTGATGGCTCGCGGGAACATGCCGATGCTCGATCCCAAGGCGAAGAACCGGCTGCGGCCCCCGCTGATGTTCGCCTTCCGCGAGGCGCATCGCAGCAAGGACGCGAAGGTCCATCTCGATCTGCGCGACGCAGGTGGCGAGCGGGTCGTCGCTGGTCGCCGCGCGGCGCCGCGGGCCGCGATCACTGAGAGCAAGCTGCGCCAGGAGATCGCCATCGACCTCGAGGCCCTGGTCAACACGATCAACTTCGGCTCTTCGGTCGATCTTTCGCAGCTCGAGCACGTCCGCCGCTCGGTGCTCAACCACGGTTTTCCGGATGTCCAGAACAAGTCGATCGACGAATACCGGATCGGCTCCATCAAGGACGAGCTGGCGCAGGTCCTGCTTGCTTATGAGCCCCGCCTGCTCAAGCGGTCGATCATGGTCGAGCGCGACGAGGGTCTCGACAAGGCGGAGCTGAAGATCCGCTTCATCGTGCGCGCCGATCTGAACTGCGAGCCGCTCAACGTTCCGGTACAGTTCGTCGCCGACGTCGAGCTCGACACCGGCAAGATCGCGATCAAGAACCGATAGCGCCTCATGAACCAGGAATTCCTCGACTTCTACAATCGCGAACTCCGGCTCTTCACCGAGCATACGAAGGAATTTGCCGAGGAGTATCCGGGGATCGCGGAACGGCTCGGCGGGCTGGTCGGCGAGCGCATGGATCCGATGGTCGGCGGCCTGCTCGAAGGCGCTGCCTTCCTCGCCGCGCGGGTCCAGCTCAAGCTCAAGCACGAGTTCCCGGAGTTCACCAACAATCTCCTGGAACAGCTCATCCCGAACTA
This sequence comes from Bosea vestrisii, assembly GCF_030144325.1. Lineage (NCBI taxonomy): Bacteria > Pseudomonadati > Pseudomonadota > Alphaproteobacteria > Hyphomicrobiales > Alloboseaceae > Allobosea > Allobosea vestrisii. The sequence continues at coordinate 114,606 of NZ_CP126307.1, forward strand.
CCTGGCGCCGACGCCGTCGGCGCTTCTTGCCGGAATTGCGCCGATCTACGGCGACCCGGCCCTGCGCGATGGCGTCGAGGTGCCTCGTGGCTCCTATCTCGACGCAACTTACGTCGAGCGCGACCGGCGGGTCGCCTGCCGCTATCGGCTGGGCTCGGCGGTGACGCTGTGGCCGTTCGACGTGGCCTCGGCGGAGTACATCGCTGCGCCGGGACCGCTGCAGGCACTGGGCCTGCCAGTCGATGGACAAGTGCTCTCCGGCCTGCGTCTGTCGCTGACGCACCGTATCGCCGCCGATCCAGCGGAAGAGCCGTCGCCGGACGAGGCCAAGAAACTGCCGGCGAGCTGGTTCGCTGGTTGCAAGACCCGCGAGCTCACAGTGCATCTGCTCGGCACCGAGGCGGATGCGATCGCCCTCTACGAGCAGATCTTTGGTGACCGCCTCGGTGTCTATTTCCGTTATCTCGACGAGTTCGGCGATCCCGTCGTGCTGTCGGCGGCGGAGTGCGGCGTCGAACAGATCGGCTTCGACGAGGACGACGCGCTGCTGCCGGCCGATACGCGAATCTTCCGCGGGTTCGACCTGTTGCGCGAACAGTTCTGGTTTCCGCGCAAGTTCCTCGGCTTCAGGCTGACCGGCCTCGACAAGGTGATGTCACGCCTCAAGGCCAAGACGATCGACGTGATCTTCGTCTTCGACGAGGTCAATACGCGCCTGCCGGCCGCAGTGCAGCGCCAGATGTTCGCCCTCTATGCCGCGCCGGCGGTGAACTTGTTCGAGAAGACCACCGATCGCATGCCGGTGCGCAAGAACGAGCACGAATATCATGTCGTGCCCGATCGCAGCCGCATGCTCGATTACGAGCCGCATTCGATCCTCGAGGTCTATGCGCATTACACCGGCGGGCGCGACAAGCAGCCGGTTCACCCGCTCTATTCCTCACCCGAGGGCGCCTCGCCGACGCAGGGCCTGCTCTATACGCACCGGCGCCTGCCGCGCCGCCGCTCGACCGGCGAACGGCGCGAGGGCAGGGCGTCCGACTATACCGGCACCGAGATATTTATCTCGCTCTACGAGCCGGCGACAGTCTCCGATGCTGCCTCCGTCGCCGAGCTCAGCGTTCGGGCGCTCTGCTCCAACCGCCACCTCACCGAGCATCTTCCGACCGGCACCGGTGGCGCCGATTTCCGCTTGATCGACAATGTCGTGCTCGACGTGGCCTGCCTCGCCGGCCCGACGCCGCCGCGCGAGCCGATCGTCTCGCAGCTCAGGCTGCGTTCCGAGATGGCGAGCACCGGCGTGGTGGCCTGGCGGCTGATCAACCTGCTCAGCCTCAACCATCTCGGCCTCGTCCAGCGTGGCGCCGGCGAGAATGCCGAGGCGTTGCGCGAGATGCTCTCGCTCTTCGCCGACCTTGCCGACAGCGCCACCGAGCGCCGTATCCGCGGCATCAAAAGCGTCGACAGCCGCCCCGTGATCAGGCGCTTCCCGCAGCGCGCCGGGACAGGTGCCGCGCGTGGGCTCGAGATCACCGTCCTGCTCGACGAGAAGGCCTTCGAGGGCAGCGGCGTCTTCCTGCTCGGCGCCGTGCTCGATCGCTTCTTCGCGGAATACGCGGCGATGAACCACTTCACCCAGACCGTGATCCGCACGGTCGAGCGCGGCGAGGTGATGCGCGGTCCGCCGCGTGCCGGCACGAGGCGCATCCTGTGAACAAGACCGCGCCATCCCTGCCGGAGCCGGCTGCGCTCGATGTGCTGCGTGTCGAGCCGCCTTTCGTCGAGGGGTTGCAGGCGGAGCCCTGGCGCCATGATTTTTATGCGGTGCTGCGCCGGATCGAGCGCAGCTTCCCGGAGCGCGAGCGTATCGGGGACGTCGCGGCGCGGCGCGACGAATACATCGCGCTCGGCGAGCAGCCGTATATGGATTTCCCGGCCTCGACCTTCGCCGAGGTAGATCGCGATCTACAGGGGCGGCTGCGGCTCTTCGTCAAATTCCTCGGCCTGCTCGGCCCCCAGGGCGCGTTGCCTTTGGCGACGACCGAGGAAAGCTATCACTGGCAACTGGTCCGCGACGACGCCTTCCCGCGCTTCCTCGACATCTTCAACAACCGGTTCCTGCAGCTCTTCTACCGGGCCTGGGCCGATTCCCGGCCGATCGCGCAGCATGACCGGCCCGACAGGGATCGTTTCGTCGCCTATGTCGGCAGCATGGTCGGCTTGGGTTCGAAGCCCTATCAGAACCGCGACAGCGTCCCCGACCCGGAGAAGCTGGCCCATGCCGGGCTCGCCGGTGCGCAGGCCAAGTCAGCCTCGCGCCTGCGCAGCCTGCTCGCCGGCCTCTTTGATATCGAGGTCGAGGTCGAGCAGTTTGTCGGCATGCGGCTGGTCTTCGATCCGGAGGACAGGACCAAGCTCGGCCGCGGACAGTGCAGCCTCGGCAGCAATGTCCTGCTCGGCGCCAGCGTCTACAGCGTCGAGGACAAATTCCGGGTCAAGCTCGTCGCGCGCGATCTCGATCAGTTCAACCGCTTCCTGCCGAATGGCGATCGTTGCGAGCCTTTGGCCGATGCGGTGTTCTTCTATCTCGGCGAACAGTTCGAATGGGATGTCGAGCTCGCTTTGCCGGTCGGCAAGGTCAGGCCGATGCAGCTCGGCCGCTTCGGCGCGCTCGGCTGGTCGAGCTGGGTCTCGCCGAACTGGGACGTACCGGACGGCAGTCTGCGCCGCGATGCCCGCTTCCATCCCGCCGAACGCATGCGGCTGAAGCGCAGCCAGCAGATACAGAACCGACGATAAGACAGAACCGACGATAAGGAGGCAGTTATGGCCGATATCAGTCTTGAAGCCGTCACCGGCAAACTCAACCGCGTCGGCTATGAGGCCTTCATCCAGGCGCTGCGCCAGGCCAAGGGCGCCGGCAACCGCAATGTCGAGCTGGCTCACTGGCTTGCCCAGATCCTGCAGCGACGCTCCACCGATATCGGGCTGACCGCCCAGCATTACGGCCTCGACATGGCCCGGCTTGCCACCGATATCGGCGGGGTCATCGAGGGCTTCCGCAAGAACGAAACCGAGATGCCCGGCGTCGCCAACAACGTCGTCGATGTGCTCGACCGCGGCTGGCACTACGCCACGCTGTTCTTCGGCGAGACCCAGATCAGGACTGGTCATGTTCTGGTCGCGGCGCTGAAATCGCTCGAGCTCAAGCGGGCACTGACCGCGATCTCGAAGGAGTTCGGCAAGATCCCGGTCGAGGAGCTCGCGGCCGGCCACACCAAGATCTGGAAGGACTCCGAAGAGGAGAACCTGCGGCCGATGGACGGCTCGGGCCTGCGTGCCGCAGGCACGCCCGGCGCCGAGCAGGCTGAGGGCGCCAAGGGCACGACGGCGCTCGACCGCTTCTCGCAGGACCTGACCGAGAAGGCGCGCGCGGGCACGATGGACCCGATCCTCGGCCGCGACGACGAGATCCGCCAGGTCATCGACGTGCTGATGCGCCGGCGCCAGAACAACCCGATCCTCACTGGTGAGGCCGGCGTCGGCAAGACAGCGATCGCCGAGGGCTTCGCCCAGCGCATCGTCGCCGGCGACGTGCCGCCGCCTTTGCGCGGGGTCAAGGTCTGCACCCTCGACATCGGCTTGATGCAGGCCGGCGCCTCGATGAAGGGCGAGTTCGAGCAGCGCTTGCGCTCGGTGATCGACGAGGTCCAGTCCTCCCCGACGCCGGTGATCCTGTTCATCGATGAGGCCCATACGCTGATCGGCGCCGGCGGCGCTGCCGGCACGGGCGATGCCGCCAACCTGCTCAAGCCGGCGCTGGCCCGCGGCACGCTGCGGACGATCGCGGCGACGACCTGGTCGGAGTACCGCCAGTATTTCGAGAAGGACCCGGCCCTGACCCGGCGTTTCCAGCCGGTGCAGGTCGACGAGCCCGATGTTGCGCGCTGCTGCACCATGCTGCGCGGCCTGATCGGGCCGATGGAGAAGCACCACAAGGTGCGCATCTCCGACGCCGCCATCGTCGCCGCCGTTCAGCTCTCCTCGCGCTACATTCCGGCCCGTCAGCTTCCCGACAAGGCGGTGAGCCTGCTCGATACCGCCTGCGCCCGCGTCGCGATCAGCCAAACCGCGACGCCGGCTGCGATCGAGGATGCCCGCGTCGCGATTTCGGCGTTGGAGAAGGAGAAGGTGGCGCTGATTGCCGACAAGGATCTCGGCGACGCCACCGATGAGCGCCTCGGCAAGATCGACGAGGAGAGCGCCGAGCTCCAGGCGAAGCTCGAGTCGCTGGAAGCGGATTGGGCTTCCGAGCTCGCGCTCGTCGAGGAGATCACGCTGCTGCGCGGCAGGCTCGGCGAGAAGCCGGCGGGCGAAGCGCCCGCAGCCGATGGTGAAGCGCCGGCCGAGACCGCTCCGGCTGAAGCGCCAGTCGATCCGGAAGCGACGCGCGCCAGTTTGAAGGACAAATTCACCACGCTTGGCGCGATCGATCCGGCCAACCGGATGATCTACGCCCATGTCGACGAGCAATCGGTTGCTTCAGTCGTCTCCGACTGGACCGGGATTCCGGTCGGCCGCATGGTCAAGGACGAGATCGAGACCGTGCTCAACCTCGCCGCGACGTTGAACAAGCGCGTCGTCGGGCAGGGACATGGCATCGGCATGATCGCCAAGCGGATCGAGACCAACCGCGCCAAGCTCGACAATCCGAACAAGCCGATCGGCGTGTTCATGCTCTGCGGTCCGTCCGGCGTCGGCAAGACCGAGACGGCGCTGGCGCTGGCGGAATCGCTCTATGGCGGCGAGCAGAACGTCATCACCATCAATATGAGCGAGTTCCAGGAGGCGCACACCGTCTCGACGCTGAAGGGCGCGCCTCCCGGCTATGTTGGCTATGGCGAGGGTGGCAGGCTGACCGAGGCGGTGCGCCGCAAGCCCTATTCGGTCGTGCTGCTCGACGAGGTCGAGAAGGCCCACCCCGACGTGCACGAGCTGTTCTTCCAGGTCTTCGACAAGGGCCAGATGGAGGACGGCACCGGCCGACGCATCGACTTCAAGAACACGCTGATCATCCTGACCTCGAATGTCGGCACTGACGAGATCATGCGCATGGCCGGCGACGAAAGCAGCCGTCCCGACGTCGAGCAACTGGCGGTCGCGCTCAGGCCGGCGCTGCTCAAGGTCTTCCCGCCGGCGCTGATCGGCCGCCTCGTCACGATCCCCTATTATCCGCTCTCCGGCGAGATGCTGGGCGGCATCGTGCGCCTCCAGCTCGGCCGCATCGGCAAGCGCCTGCGCGACAACCACAACGCCGCCTTCATCTATGACGACGCCGTGGTCGAGCACATCGTCGCCCAGTGCAACGACCCGGATTCGGGCGGGCGCATGATCGACAACATCATCACCAATTCGATGCTGCCGGCGCTCTCGCGCAGCATCCTCAACCTGCAACTGGAGAAGAAGCCGCTGACCGAGGCGAAGGTCACGGTCGAGGACGGCGCCTTCCATTACGCCTGCAACTGACGGAGCGGTGCGATCGTCATTGCGAGCGAAGCGAAGCGAAGCAATCCAGGGGGACGTGGAGCTCCGCCGTCCCTGGATTGCTTCGTCGCTATGCTCCTCGCAATGACGGATACCGTCATCGCTAGCCAGCAATGTCGCTGACGGCCTTTGTTTGAGCTATACTTGCGCTGCGGGATCGGAACGGAAACAGAAACGTGCAACCGGTTCGCCTCAAGCGGCGGTCTGACGAGGCTGCCATCCCAACCTCTCTCCAGCCGGAGAGCGAGGCGCCGCGCCGTCCGCGCCGTGGTGGCGGCAGGCCCGGGTCAGGGCGCGGCGGCCTGCTGCCCTGGTCGCTGGCGGTGTTGGCGATCATCGGTGCGGGCGTTACCGGCTATTTCCTCTACGAGGAGAAGGGCCGCGTCGCCTCCCTGCAGCAGGAGCAGGCGATCCTGCAGAGCAGCTATGACGAGAAGCTCAAGGCGCTGCAGCGCCGCCTCGTCAGTGCGATCGTCGCGTCCGGCAGTTCGCCCGGCCTGCCGGCGCAGCCGGGCCAGCCTGCCGCAACCGGGCGGGCGGGTGATCAGCTCGCCGACTTGATCACCCGGCAGATCGAGCTCGAGGCCCGCCAGGCCTTGCTCGGCGCGCTCACCGGCCAGGCGGTCGGCCCGATCCTGCCGCAAGGCGGTGCGCAAGCGCCGGGCGGCAATCAATTCGCCGACGGGCAGAACGTCCTCGACCGCGTCAATCCCGCCATCCTCGCGCAGCAGCGCCGGCTGGTCGCAGCGACGGTCAAGGCGGGCGAGACCATGTCGCTCGACCAGCGCATCACCATACTCGGCCAATCGCTCGACCGGGTGCAGACCGGCCAGAGCCAGCAGCTCTCGGCGCTCGGCCGCCAACTCGTCGGGCGCGTGCAGGAGGTGAGGGCGGCGCTGGCGGAGGTCGGGCTCGACCCTGCCAAGGTCAAGCTACCGCCGGGGCGCCCCGGCATGGGCGGGCCGCTGATACCGATGACGGTGACGCTGAAGGCAGGCACCTTCGAGCATGCGTTGATGCAGCTGGGCGAGGCGCGCTCCGTCTTCGGCCGCTGGCGCGATCTTGCGGCCATCGTGCCGTTCCAGCGCCCGCTTGAAGGCGACGACAGCACGACCAGCAATTTCGGCCCGCGCTCCGATCCGTTCACCGGCGGCACGGCGATGCATGCCGGCATGGACTTCCGTGGCGAGACCGGCACGCCGGTGCGCGCCCGGGGGCGGGCAAGGTACTGCGCGCTGAGGTTGCCGGCGGCTATGGCAACCTCATCGAGCTCGACCATGGCAATGGCCTCACCACGCGTTACGGCCACCTCTCGGCTTTCGACGTCAAGGAAGGACAGCTCGTTGCGGCAGGACAGGTCATCGGCCGCGTCGGCTCGACGGGCCGCTCGACCGGCCCGCATCTGCACTATGAGACAAGGCTGTCGGACGAGGCGCGCAATCCGCTGAAGTTCATCCAGCTCGGTGACAAGCTCGCGGTCGGGCCGAGCGGCCTGCGCTGACCCTTCCGGCTCGGCATCTACGCAACGACCTGCCAAGCGCTTCCGGTGTCGTAGAAGAAGCGCTCTTCGACGATGCGGTCGCCCTGCCAGCGCTGGAAGGCGAGTTCCTCAAGGCGGCGCGTGACGCCGGTCTTGTCGGTTGCATCAAAGATCCAGCGGACGACGACATGATCGCCGTCGACGAGCACCGCGACGGGCGGGTGCGTGTGCATCTCGTTCAGTCTCGCCAAGGCGCGCGCCTCATGCGCCATCAACGCCTCGCGGCCGCGGCGCGGTTCGTTGGCGTTCTCCTGCATCGTCGCATCATCGGTGTAGAAATCGCGGATTGCGCCGACATGATCGCCGCTGACGACAGCGGCGATGAAGGCATCCACTCTGGCGCGGTCAGGCATAGTTATCTCCATCTCGTCAGGTCGAGATGGAGCTGGGAAGCCGCGTTTTCAACGGCTACGCGTATCCGCCTCAACCGCGGCGCTGATGGGGGAGCGCCGGGCTTGATCGGCGTTTGCGGAGACACGGGATCGCTCGCGGGAAAGGTGCCCTCAAGCGCCTTGTCGAGCTGGCTCTTGGCCGCGCCACCTGCCTTCTTCTCGTCCGCGCGCTGCTTGCGCTGCTCCTGGCGCAAGCTCTCAACCGCCTGGTTCGCGGAATTGACCATTAGAATCCCCTGTTTCCCTGCAGGACTGGCCTGCGTCTCCCGTCAACGCGGGCGGGGAAGCGAAAGTTCCTGTCCCAAGGGCTACTCGAAGGGATGTTCGGGGGAAGAAGCGCTACCGTTGGGAAGGATTTTCTCCATCAGCCTCGAAATACGAAAATTCACGCTACCTGATGTAAATTGATTGAGCGCCATTCAAGTTATATGTGGATTGTTCGATTTACAGAACGCCCGAATGATCGGTTTGGAACGGTGACGACAGGGCGCGGGTGCCGCTGAGCGGTTCGCGTCGGCGTTGCCCGAGTAGAGCAAGCACATGTTCGAGTTGCAGGAACAGGCCGGAAACCTCAATGCTGCGTTCGGAACGGCGGATGCCGCCGAACGCCTTGCGGGACTGGTGCGGCAGGTTGCAGGGCGCCTCGTCTTCACCACCAGCTTCGGCCTCGAGGACCAGGTCGTCACCCATCTGATCGCGACGCAGGCGTTGCCGATCGAGATCGTCACGCTCGACACCGGCCGGCTCTTCGGCGAGGTCCATGCGCTCTGGGCGGAGACCGAAGAGCGCTACGGTATTGCGATCAAGCCATTCTATCCGCGGCATGATGCTGTCGAGGCTTTCGTCCTCGGCCACGGCATCAACGGCTTCTACAATTCGATCGAGGCCCGCAAGGCCTGCTGCAACGTCCGCAAGGTCGAGCCACTCGGCCGCGCGCTCGCCGGCGCTGCCGCCTGGATCACTGGACTTCGGGCCGACCAATCGGCCGCGCGCGGCGGTGTCGCGCTCGCCGAATTCGACCGCGAGCGCGATCTGGTCAAGGTCAATCCGCTGCTCGACTGGTCGCGCGACGAGGCCCTGGCCTTCGCCCGCAAGAACGACGTCCCGCTGAACCCGTTGCACGAGCAGGGTTTTCTCTCGATCGGTTGCCAGCCCTGCACCCGCGCCATCGCGCCGGGCGAGCCGGAGCGGGCCGGGCGCTGGTGGTGGGAAGACGAGGCCGCCAAGGAATGCGGCCTGCATGTCGGTCCGGATGGCCGGCTGGTGCGGTCCAAGCCGGCCGCGGAGGTTGTGGCGTGATCCAGCTCAGTCATCTGCAGAAGCTCGAAGCCGAGGCGATCTTCATCATCCGCGAGGTCGTCGCGACCTGCGAGAAGCCGGTGCTGCTCTATTCGATCGGCAAGGACTCCGCCGTCCTGCTGCATCTCGTCATGAAGGCCTTCTATCCCGGCAAGCCACCTTTCCCGCTGCTCCATGTCGATACGACCTGGAAGTTCAGGGATATGATCGCTTTCCGCGACCAGACCGCCAGCCGGCTCGGGCTCGACCTGATCGTGCACATCAACGAGGAGGGCGTGCGCGCCGGCGTGAACCCGTTCGCCTCCGGCTCGCGCCTGCATACCGACGTGATGAAGACGCAAGGGCTGAAGCAGGCTCTCGACAAGCATGGCTTTGATGCGGCCTTCGGCGGCGCGCGTCGCGACGAGGAGAAGAGCCGGGCCAAGGAACGGGTGTTCTCGCTGCGCTCCGAGCAGCATCGCTGGGACCCCAAGAACCAGCGGCCGGAGCCCTGGCGGCTGTTCAACACGCGCAAGGCGCCGGGTGAGAGCTTCCGCGTCTTCCCGCTCTCCAATTGGACCGAGAAGGACGTCTGGGACTACATCGCGCTCGAGAACATCCCCGTCGTGCCGCTCTATTTCGCCGCGCCGCGCCCGGTCGTGCGTCGCAACGGCGCCTGGATTATGCGTGACGACGAGCGCATGGAGCTCCTGCCCGGCGAGGTGGTTGAGACGAAGCAGGTCCGCTTCCGTACGCTCGGCTGCTACCCGCTGACCGGCGCGGTCGAGAGCGAGGCGGCGAACCTCACCGACATCATCACTGAGATGCGCACGTCGCGTTCTTCGGAACGCGAGGGGCGCGTCATCGACCATGACGGCTCCGGCTCGATGGAACAGAAGAAGCAGGAAGGCTATTTCTGATGGCGGCGCTCGCGAAGTTGAAGGGCCAGCCCGCTCCGGCTGGCCAGCCGCATCCCGCCAATGACCAGGGCCAGAACACCGAGGGCAGTGCCCGCGCTTTGTTGCGCTTCATCACCTGCGGCTCGGTCGACGACGGCAAGTCGACGCTGATCGGACGCATACTCTACGAGGCCGGCGCAGTCTTCGACGACCAGCTCACGGCGCTCGACAGCGATTCCCGCAAATTCGGCACGCAAGGCGCGGCGCCGGACTTCGCGCTGCTGGTCGACGGGCTCTCGGCCGAGCGCGAGCAGGGCATCACCATCGATGTCGCCTATCGCTATTTCTCGACCGACGCTCGCAGCTTCATTGTCGCGGACACCCCCGGCCACGAGCAGTACACCCGCAACATGGCGACCGGCGCATCGACCGCCGACCTCGCCATTATCCTGATCGACGCCCGCAAGGGCCTGCTGCCGCAGACGCGCCGGCACTCCTTCATCGTCTCGCTGGTCGGTGTCAGGCACGTCGTCGTCGCCGTCAACAAGATGGACCTGGTCGGCTATGACGAGGCGGTCTACCGGCAGATCGAACAGGATTACCGCAAGGCGGTCGCGGGCTTAGGCTTCGCCAGCATCGATTTCGTCCCGGTCTCGGCCCGTGACGGCGAGAACGTCACCAGCCTTTCTGGCCTGATGCCCTGGTATCGCGGGCCGGCGCTGCTGCCCTTGCTGGAATCCGTCGTGGTCGTCGCCGAGGCTGAGGTCGAGGCTGGCTTCGCCTTGCCGGTGCAGTGGGTCAACCGGCCCGATCTCGACTTCCGCGGCTTTGCCGGCACGGTCGCGCAAGGGCGCTTGCGCGTCGGGGATGCGGTCGCGGCGCTGCCGTCGGGCCGACGCAGCACGATTGCGCGCATCCTCGCGCCGTCCGGCGACGTCTCGCAGGCGGGCGCCGGCCAGTCGGTGACCGTCACGCTTGCCGACGAGATCGATGTCTCCCGTGGCGACGTCATCGCCTCGCTCACGCACGCGCCCACGGCGCAACAGGAGCTGCGGGCGCGCCTGCTCTGGACCGGCGAGGCGGCGCTGCGCGAAGGCGGCGAGTTCATCCTCAAGCTTGCCACGTCGACCGCTAACGCCCAGATCGTCCGGCTGCATCACAGCGTCGATATCGAGAGCTATGCCGAAACGCCGGCCGAGAGCCTGGCGATGAACGGAATCGGGTTGGCGACGTTGAAGCTCGACCGGCCGCTCGCAGTGCTCGACTATGCCCGCAGCCGTGAGCTTGGCGGTTTCATCCTGATCGACAGGCTCAGCAACCAGACGGTCGCCTTCGGCTTCGTCGAGATCCGCACGGCTCAGGACAAGGTTCGTTCGGTCACCGAGGCGGGGGCTGCTGGCCGTGCCGTTCTGCGTCTCGTCGGCTGGCGTGGTGCGCAGGAACGCCGCGCCTGGTTCGAGGCGATGAGCTGGCGCCTGGCGTCCGGATTGTTCGTCTTCGCCGCCGTGGCGCTGCCGACGGGGCAGTGGGCCCTCGCAGCTGCTCTCGGGGTGGGCGATGTAGTGCTGCGGCCGCTGTTGAAGGGCCTGCATGCCAGACTATGGGCGAGGAGGGCTCCGCCGGCGCTCTATGACGGGGCGGGGATCTAAGAGCGGGATCTGAAGAGCGCCGGACGGCCTTCTGCCGGCCCGGCGTTGCGCAAGCGGTGACTTAAGCCGCCTGGGAATAGGTCGCGCCAGCGGGAGCTCGTGCCCCGAGCTGGTAGGTCTGGCCATAGGCTTCGGACGCGCCGCTGACTTCCGGCGACGGTGGCGGAGGCGGCCGGTGCGAGGCACGCTCCTCCATCTGCTTCTTGAAGTCGTCCATCTCCTTCTTGGAGATCTTGCCGTCCTGATCCGCGTCCATCGCGGCGAAGAGGCGGCTGAGCAGGCCGTTCGAGCCGTCGCCATCGGGGGCGACCGCCCTCAGGAATTCTTCCTTGGCGACGCTGCCATCGGAATCGGAGTCGAGCTTGGCGAAGTAGTTCTTGTCGTCGCCGTCCTTGGCGTCGGCCTTGGTCGCCGTCGTGGCGCTGGCCGTATCCGACTGGAGCATCAGCAGGAGGGCCTGCATCTGCTGGTCGGCCTTCTCGAACTTCGCCTTGAAGGCGTCCGATTCCGCCTTGCTGACCGACCCATCCTGGTCGGCGTCCATCGCCTTGAACAGCTTCTCGGTTTTCTTGCTGTCGGCGCCCTTCGGCGCGCCGGCGGCAAATTCATCGAGGTTGAGTATCCCGTCACTGTTGCCGTCGAGCTTGTCGAAGCTCGGTGGTTTTCCGGGCGGTGGCGGGCGAAAGCCCCCAACGCCGCCGATGCTTGTCATGCGATACTCCTGGTTACGCACCGCCCGGGAATGGGCAGCGCCTTCGAGTATCGTGGGTAATTCTTGGTAAATTCCTAGCGGCTTGGAAACCCTACCGGGCCGAATGCTCAGCCCGCCAGTACAGCCGTCGCTTCGATCTCGACCATTGCCTCGGGCTCGACCAATGCCGCGACCGCGACCACCGCCATGGCCGGGAAATGCCGGCCGAAATTGGCGCGGTAGGCCGGGCCGAGCTCGGAAAGGCTGCTGCGATAGGCCTCGATGTCGGTGACATACCAGGTCAGCCGCACGATGTCCTCGACCTGTCCGCCGCCGGCCTCGACAACCGCCTTGATATTGGCGAGCGTCTGGCCGACCTGCGCGACGAAGTCCTTGGCGAAGACGCCCTGGGCGTCCCAGCCGACGAGGCCGCCGGTCATCAGCACCGTGCCTTCGGCGACCATGCCGTTGGCATAGCCGCGCGGCTGCGGCCAGCCTTCGGGCAGGACGGCGCGGGCGCGGCGCGAAGCGGGATCGGAGGGCGGCATGCCGCTGGTCATGGCGTGGTCTTTCTCAAAAACACTCAGGAGGCTGCGGCCGCTTCCTGGCGGGCGATCTCGCGCAGGGCAAAACGTTGCAGCTTCCCGGTAGGGGTCTTCGGCAGGGTTGTCACGAAGGCGATGGCGCGCGGATACTTGTAAGGCGCGATCGCCGCCTTGACGTGGTCTTGAAGCGCCTTAGCCAATGCAGCATCACCGTTGAAGCCATCGCGCAGCAGCACATAGGCCTTCACGATCTGGCCGCGCTCCGGGCAGGGGGCGCCGACAACGCCGCATTCGGCCACCGCCTCATGCGTCAGCAGGCAGGCTTCGACTTCCGGCCCGGCAATGTTGTAGCCGGCCGAGATGATCATGTCGTCGGAGCGGGCCTGGTACCAGAAATACCCATCGGCATCGCGCAGATAGGTGTCGCCGGTGACGTTCCAGCCGTCGAGGATGTATTTGGCCTGGCGCGGGTCGGCGAGATAGCGGCAGCCGGTCGGTCCGCGCACGGCGAGGCGCCCGGGCGTGCCGTCCGGCACCTCCTTGCCGTCCTCGTCGACGATCTTCGCTTCGTAGCCCGGCACCGGCAGGCCTGTCGCCCCGGGCCGGATCGTCTCGCGGGGCGCGCCGATGAAGATGTGCAGCATCTCGGTCGCGCCGATCCCGTCCATCAATGGCAGCCCGGTCGCTTCCTGCCAGGCGTCGAAGGTCGCCTTCGGCAATGCCTCGCCGGCCGAGACGCAGATGCGCAGCGAGGAGAGGTCGCGCTCGCCGAGCTTGCCGAGCATGGCGCGATAGGCGGTCGGCGCGGTGAAGCAGACGGTGGCACGATGGCGCTCGATCGCCTCGGCGAGATCGGGCGGCGCGACCTTGGCCGGCAGCACGCAGGCGGCGCCGATCCGCAACGGAAACAGCACGATGCCGCCGAGCCCGAAGGTGAAGGCGAGCGGCGGTGAGCCGATGAAGCGGTCTTCCGGCGCGGCCTTGAGGACGCGCGCGCCATAGGCATCGCAGATCGCCAGCAGGTCGCGCTGGAAATGCATGGTGCCCTTGGGCTCGCCGGTGGTGCCCGAGGTGAAGGCGATCAGACAGACATCGTCCTGCGCCGTGTCAGCCGGCTCGAAAAGCTCGTAGCCGGCTTTCACCATCAGGCCTTCTAGCGCGCCATCTCCCCATGTCACAATGGTCGAGAGTTCCGGCGCAAGAGTTTGAGCTGCCTTGAGTTCGTCGACTAATGATGCGTCGCAGAGCGCCAGCCCGATCTTCGCCTTGCGGATCGGATAGGCGATCTCACCGGCACGCAGCATCGGCATGGTCGCGACCACGACGCCGCCGGCCTTCAGCACCGCGAAATAGGTCGCGACCATCATCGGCGTGTTGGCGGCGCGCAGCAGCACGCGATTGCCCGGCACCATGCCAAGATCGCGGGTCAGCACATTGGCGATGCGGTTCACGGTGTCGGCGAGCGCCTGATAGCTCCAGATATCGCTCGGTCCGATCACCGCATCGCGCGCGCCGTGCCCCTCGGCGACATGGCGATCGACGAATTCGGTGACGACGTTGAGCCGCTCGGGATAGCTCAGCTCGGCGGCTGCAAGGTCGAGGCGCGGCCAGCTTTCGCGCGGCGGCAGGTTGTCCCGCGCGAACATGTCCACATGTCCCGACCGCATGAGATCTGCGGTACCCATCTCGTTCCCCTGGTCTATTTTCTACTTCAGCAGGTCGCGCGCGATCACCACCTTCTGCACCTCGCTGGCGCCCTCGTAGATCCTGAGCGCCCTGATCTCTCGGTAGAGTTCCTCGACCTTGACCCCGCGGGTGACGCCGAGGCCGCCATGGATTTGCACGGCGCGGTCGATCACCTTCTGGGCGTTCTCGGTCGCGACCAGTTTGGCGAGCGCCGCCTCGCGGGTGACACGGGGCGCTCCCTGATCCTTGGTCCAGGCAGCGCGGTAGACGAGGAGGGCGGCGGCATCGACCTCGGCCGCGCTGTCGGCGATCGCCGCCTGCGAGAGCTGGAGGTCGCCGAGCGTGCCGCCGAAGAGCTTGCGGTTCCTCGCATGCGACACAGTCTCGTGCAGGGCGCGGCGGGCGAAGCCGAGTGCGGCGGCGCCGACCGTCGAGCGGAAGATGTCGAGCGTTGACATCGCCACCTTGAAGCCGTCACCGGGACCGCCGATGCGGTTGGTGACGGGAATACGGCAGCCATCGAAGCGCAGGGTCGCGAGTGGATGCGGCGCGATCACGTCGATGCGCTCGGTGATGGAGAGGCCGGGCGTATCGGCCTCGACCAGATAGGCAGAAAGGCCACGCGCGCCCGGCGCCTCGCCGGAACGGGCGAAGACGACGTAATGGTCCGCGATGCCGCCATTCGAGATCCAGCTCTTCTCGCCGTCGATCCGGACATGGGCATTGCCGTCCGGCGTCGCCGAGGTCGCCAGTGCCGCGACGTCTGAGCCCGCCTCCTTCTCGGAGAGGGCGAAGGCAGCGATCTTTTCGCCGCGCGCCACCGCCGGCAGGATGCGCGCCTTCATCTCGGGCGAGCCGGCGACGGTGATCGCGCCGGTCCCCAGCCCCTGCATGGCGAAGGCGAAATCGGCGAGCCCGTCACGGGCGGCCAGTATTTCACGGGCGAGGCAGAGCGTGCGCACGTCGAGCGCGGCATGCAAACCGCCGTATTCGGACGGCACGGCGGCCCTGAGGAAGCCGGCTTCGCCCAGCGCTTTCACCCGGGCCCGGCAGGCCTCGTCGACATCGTCATGCGGCAGGCCGGGCAGGGTGGCGTCTGCCCAGGCAGAGAGCTTTTGCGCGAAGTCACGGTGATGCGCCTCAAAGAAGGGCCAGTCGAGCGTGTCGCCAAGAATGCCTGTGCCGAGCGAAACCATCTCAGTTGCCCTCGAACACCGGTTTCCGTTTCTCGGCGAAGGCGTGATAGGCGCGGGAAAAGTCCTCGGTCTGCATGCACAGCGCCTGCGCCACCGCTTCCGCCTCGATCGCGGACTCGACCGACATCGCCCATTCCATTTCGAGCATGCGCTTGGTCATGGCGTTGGCGAAGGTCGGACCGTCGGCGAGTTCGGTGGCGAGCGCCTGCGCCTCGGCGAGCACGCTCTCGCGGGCGATCAGCCGGTTGAGGAAGCCCCAGCGCTCGGCTTCCTCGCCCTTGAGCACCCGGCCGGTATAGAGCAGCTCGGCGGCGCGCCCCTGGCCGATGATGCGCGGCAGCATCGCGCAGGCGCCCATGTCGCAACCGGCGAGGCCGACGCGGTTGAACAGGAACGCAATCTTCGTCTCGGCCGTGCCGAAGCGCAGATCCGAGGCCATGGCGACGATCGCGCCGGCGCCGGCGCAGATGCCGTCGATCGCGGCGATGACCGGCTGCGGGCAAGCGCGCATGGTCTTGACCAGCTCGCCGGTCATTCGGGTGAACTTGAGCAGGTCCTTGGTGTCCATCGCCACCAGCGGCCCGATGATCTCGAAGACGTCGCCGCCCGAGGAGAAATTGCCGCCGGCGCCGGTGACCACGATCGCCTTGACCTTTTCGTCCTTCTGCGCGGCGAGGAAGAAGTCGGTCAGCTCGCGATAGCTCTCAAAGGTCAGTGGGTTCTTCTTCTCCGGCCGATTCAGCGTCACCGTCGCGACCTTGCCGACGACCGAGAGCTGGAAATGCTGTGGCTTGAAGCCGGAAAGCGGCAGGGTGACCGGGTTGGCGCTCGTCATTGGTTGTCTCCCGCCGGGGTCGGCGTGCCGCTCTGGCGCTTGCTGATGGCCTGGTGCAGCGAGGCCTTAGCCCCGCCGAGCAGCCGGAAGAGCTGGCCGATCTCGGGCGATCCGAGCCCGGCAAAGAGCTCGGCGATCCAGTCCTCATGGCGCTCGGCCATCGCCTTGAAGGCGCGACGCCCCTGGGCGGTCAGCGTCAGCACCTGGACGCGCCGGTCCTGCGCCGCCGGGCGCTTGTCGACCAGCCCATCGGCGAGCAGGCCCGCGACCACCGCCGTGACGTTGCCATTCGAGACCATCAATCGCTGCGAGACCTCGCCGACTGTCATGCCGGTCGTCGACTTTTCAAGCTGCGCCATCAGGTCGAAGCGCGGCAGCGTCGTCTTGAACTCCTCGCGCAGGCGCGTGCGAATCTCGCTCTCGATCAGGGTCGAGCAGGTCAGCATTCGCAGCCAGAGCCGAAGTTCGTCCTTGTGATCGCCGGGGCGCTCGCTCGCCTTGGTCTCGCGGTCGAGCAGGGGCGCGCTGGAGGGGATTTCCATGGTCAGAACTCCCCGCCATTGATCAGGATGGACTGGCCGGTGATGCCGCGGCTGTGAGGGCTGCACAGATTGAGGACGGCGGCCGCAACCTCCTCCGGCGTGATCAGCCGGTGCTGCGGATTGTCCTTGGTCAACTCCGTCAGCGCCTCTTCGCGGCTCTTGCCGGTCTTGGCCGCTATCGTGGTCAGGCTGCCGGCGACCATGTCGGTATCGGTGTAGCCCGGGCAGACCGCGTTGACGGTGACGCCGCTGCGCGCCGTCTCCAGCGCCAGCGAGCGGACGAGGCCGACCACGGCATGCTTGGCGGCAACATAGGCCGAGACGTAAGCATAGCCGCGGTGCCCGGCAGTCGAAGCAATCGCGACCAGCCGGCCCGAGCCGCGCTGGGTCATGCCGGGCAAAGCGGGCCGGAAGCAGTTCACCGTGCCGATCAGGTTGATATCGACCATGCGCCGGAACAGCTCGGCATCGCTGCGCTGGAAGCTCGCGCTCTCGGCGGCACCGGCATTGGCGACGACGATGTCGAAAGCTTGGCCCGCCGCGAGCCCTGCCATCGCTTCGCTCACGGCGCTCTCATTGGTCACGTCTACGGAATGGGCGGCGTCGGCCGCGCCGTCGAGCACAGCCTGTTGCAGGATGTCGCCATTGCGGCCGATGATCGAGACGCGGGCGCCGGCCTGGCGGAGGGCAAAGGCAATGGCGCGGCCGATGCCACGTCCGCCGCCGCTCACCAGGGCATGCTGTCCCGCCAGAGCCGATGCCATGCCGTTCACTCCCTCTTGAAGGTCAATATATTTTAGGTCTGAAACATTTTGCAAGAGGCACGGTGAACAGCGATGGGTGAATATCGAAACAAACATATATGACAGTGCATTATACGGGATTTTTATCGAGGTGACCCGCATTTTTCGGGGCGGGATGGGTAGTCGATCCGTCAGGGCTTGAGCCAAAATTATTTTAGGTTTAAAATGATTTCGCGAGCCAGGGAGAGCGTGATGCGCATTGCAGTCGTGGGCGGCGGGCCGGCGGGGCTCTATTACGCGCTGTTGATGAAGCGCGACTGGCCGGCGCTCGACGTCACCGTGTTCGAGCGCAATCGCGATGACGACACCTTCGGCTTCGGCGTCGTCTTCTCCGACCAGACGCTCGACCTGTTCAAGGCCGCCGACCAGCCGAGCTATGAGGCGATCGTCAAAAGCTTCGCCTACTGGGACGATATCGAGATCCATTTCAAAGGCACGGTGCAGCGCGTCTCCGGCAACGGCTTCTGCGGCTGCTCGCGCCGTACACTGCTGATGCTCTTGCAGGAGCGAGCGCGCCAGGTCGGCGTCAGGCTCGTCTTCTCGCAGGAGATCGAGGACGTCGCGGCGCTGAAGCGCGATTATGATCTCGTCGTCGCCGCCGACGGCATCAATAGCCGCATCCGAGAGGGCGATCGCGAGCGCTTCGCACCTGAGGTCGATCTCAGACCCAACCGTTTCGTCTGGATGGGCTCGACCCGGCCCTTCGACGCCTTCACCTTCTTTTTCAAGCAGACCGAGCACGGCGTCTTCATCGCCCATTGCTACCAGTATGAGGTCGGGCAATCGACCTGGGTGCTGGAGACCGATCCGGAGACCTTTGCCCGCGCCGGGCTGGAAGGCATGGACGAGGCCGGCACGGCCGCCTTCCTCGAACAGGTCTTTGCCGAGGAACTGCAGGGCCACAAGCTGATCACCAATCGCTCGCTCTGGCGCCAGTTCCCGATGATCCGCTGCGCCAACTGGGTGGCCGACAATGTCGTGCTGATCGGTGACGCCAAGGCGACCGCGCATTTCTCGATCGGTTCGGGTACCAAGCTCGCCATGGAGGATGCGATCGCGCTGCATGGTGCCTTCCGGCGCGCCGGGCTCGACGTGACGGCAGCGCTCTCGACCTTCGAGACCGGACGGCGCGAGGAGGTCGAGAAGACCCAGCATGCCGCCGACGTCTCGCTGGTCTGGTTCGAGCAGCTCAAGCGCTTCTGGGATTTCGAGCCCCTGCGCTTCGCCTTCGGCCTGATGACCCGGTCCAAGGCGATCACCTACGACAATCTCGCTCTGCGCGCGCCCGAGTTCGTTGCGGCGATCGATCGGGTGGTCGCCGACGATCTCGGCGCCGACCAGGCGACGCGCCGTGACGGCACGCCATTGCCGCCGGCCTTCCAGCCCTTCGCCTTGCGTGAGATGAGGGTCGCGAACCGCTTCGTCGTCTCGCCCATGTGCCAGTACTCGGCACAAGAGGGGCTGCCGGGCGACTGGCACCTGATGCATTACGGCGCCCGCGCCATCGGTGGGGCAGGGCTCGTCTTCACCGAGATGACCTGCGTCTCGGCCGATGCCCGCATCACGCCCGGCTGCACCGGCCTCTATAGCGACGCGCAGGAAGCGGCCTGGAGGCGCATCGTCGACTTCGTCCACGGCAACTCGGCGGCGAAGATCTGCCTGCAGCTCGGCCATGCCGGCCGCAAAGGCGCGAGCAAGCTGATGTGGGATGGGATGGACCGCCCGCTCGACGTGGGCGCTTGGCCGATCGTCTCGGCCTCGCCCTTGCCATACTATCCCGAGAGCCAGGTCCCGCGCGAGCTGGCGCGGACCGACATGGACCGGATCAAGGCCGATTTCGTCGCGGCGGCCGAGCGCGGCCTGCGTGCCGGCTTCGACATGCTCGAACTGCACTGCGCCCATGGCTATCTGCTCGCGAGCTTCCTCTCGCCGCTGACCAACCGGCGGAGCGACGAGTATGGCGGCTCGATCGCGAACCGCCTGCGTTATCCGCTGGAAGTCTTTGCCGCGCTTCGCCAGATCTGGCCGGCCGACAAACCTATGTCGGTGCGCATCTCGGCGACGGATTGGCAGGAGGGCGGGATCAGCCCGGACGAGTCGGTCGCGATCTCGGAAGCGTTTGCCGAAGCCGGTTGCGACCTCGTCGACGTCTCGACCGGGCAGACCACGCCGCGGGCCCGGCCGCTCTATGGCCGCATGTTCCAGACCCCGTTCTCCGACCGCATCCGTAACGAGGCCGGCATCGCCACCATGTGCGTCGGCGCCATCACTACGGCCGACCAGGCCAATACTATCGTCGCCGCCGGCCGCGCCGATCTGGTCGCGCTCGGCCGGCCGCATCTGGCCGACCCGTCCTTCGTGCTGCGGGCGGCCGCCTGGTATGGTGCCGATGTCGCCCAGCCGGTGCAGTACCAGCCCGGCAAGGACCAGCTCATGCGCAACACGCCGCGCGAGCGGGAAGAACTGGAGACCCTCAAGCTCAAGGCCAAGCCGAGCCGGCATGGCGGCTTGCCGACTGATGTCGTGACCACTCAGGCTGCGCGGGCGGCAGAATAGCCGGAACTTCATCGCGCGGTGGCGGGTTGATCGAGGAATTCCTCGATCAACCGGAGATCCGCCATGACTGCCAGGACGACGATGCTTGCCCTGCTGACGACGGTCGCGCTGACCACCGCGGCCATGGCGCAGACACCTCAAACCACAAAACAGCCCGACAACTCCGGCGTGGGCCCGACGACAACGCATCCGAGCCAGGTCGACAAGGGCCAGAACATGATCCTGCCTTCGGCCGGACAAGCCGGGCAATCGGCGGCGCCAACCATGGTCTTTGATTGCAAGAACAAGCCGCAGGATTGCACCACGCCGCCATCTCCAGGCGACAAGAGCAGCATGCCCAAGCAATCGGAGCCGCCGGTGACCTCAGCTCCCTCCAAGTGAAGAGAGAGACATTGCAGATTTGCAATTTATGATTGGATGATCGCCGTCTTTATGGCGTCACCGCAACGACTATGTTCTTGGGCAACCGATCCTGCTGCGCCTCGCAATGTGAGGCGTACAACCAAGGGGCCCAAATCATGCAACTCACCGGCATCCACCACGTCACCGCCATCACCGCCCAGGCAGCGCAGAACCGGCGCTTCTACGTCGAGACGCTCGGCCTGCGCCTCGTCAAGAAGACGGTGAACCAGGATGACACCTCCGCCTATCACCTGTTCTATGCTGACGGCGCCGGCTCGCCGGGAACCGACCTGACCTTCTTTGATTGGCCGACTTCTCCTGCTCGGCGCGGCACCAATTCGATCACGCGCACGTCGCTCAGGGTTGCGAGCGAGGCTTCGCTCGACTTCTGGCGCGAGCGTCTGACCGCAGCAGGCGTTGCAGTCTCCGATACGCGCTTGCTCAATGGTCGCGCCGCGTTCGATTTCGAGGATCCGGAGGGCCAGCGGCTGACGCTCGTCGTCGATGGCGGCACGATTCCCTTCGTCGCCTGGGAGAAGAGCCCGGTTCCGGCCGAGCATCAGATTCGCGGCCTCGGCCCGGTGACGATCTCGGTGCCGCAGATCGAGCGGACCGAGCTCGTCCTGACTAAGCTGCTCGGGTTGGAGCGGATCGCGGATTATCGCGACGCGAACCATGCCACTGGCGACATCCATGTCTTCCGGATCGGCGAGGGCGGCTCGGCGGCGGAGCTCAACGTTGCAGTCGAGCCCGGTCTCTCTCCAGCGCGTGAGGGCGCTGGCGGTGTCCACCATCTCGCCCTCAGGACACCAAGCTTCGGCGAATACGATGCCTGGGCCGAGCGGCTGCGCGCCTCGGGCTATCCGAATAGCGGCCCAGTCGACCGCTTCTACTTCCGCTCGCTCTATCTGCGCGAGCCGAACGGGGTGCTGATCGAGATCGCCAGCGACGGACCAGGTTTCGCCGCCGACGAGCCCTTCGAGACGATGGGCGAGGGGCTCGCGCTGCCGCCCTTCCTCGAGCCGAAGCGGGCGGCGATCGAGGCCAGGCTGAAGCCCCTGGCTTGAGCCTTTCAGGAGCTATCAAGGCGCGCTGCGGCAATCCTTGCCGCCGCACGCCAGCTTTCGTAAAACTGTTTCGATTCATCGGGAATTAACCAGCTTCGCGCTCAATGCGAGGACGAGGTTGGGGCTTCCCGAGACTGACGAACAGGCCGAAACGGTCTGCCCAGCGCGATAGAGCGTGTCGGCGAGACGAGTGCGGCGCTGCGCCAGAGCGGGATGCCTTGCAAGGTGTCCCGAGGCGTTGCGTATGCGTAGCTCGAACAAATTCGCCGGCTATTCCTATAGCCTGAAGCGCCGGCGCCGCAGCCCCTTCATTCGCCTTGGCGTGCTCGTTGCCGTCGCCGGTGGTGCGATGGCGGGCTTCTCTGCCTGGTCGGGCAGGCAGGCTGAGCCCGCAGTGACAGCGACCTCACCTGTTCAGAAACACACACAGGCCCGCTCGGCGGCACTGGCCCACACCTCGACGCCGCTGCTCCGTCCCGGCTATGTCGTCGGCTACGTCGCGCAGCCGCTCGCCGGCAGCGCGCCCTTGCCCGGCCGCTTCCAGTCGGCAATGGTGGCCCGGCCGGTGGTCGTGGCCGATCCTGAAACGACCGGCTCGATCACCCCGTCCGAGCTCGCCAATCCGAGCCTGGCGACGACCACGGTCACGGTGCAGCCCACTGCCGAGCCGCCGCAGATTGCCCTGATCGCCCCGCGCCCGGTCCCGCGTCCGGCGGATCTGAAATTTCCGAAGCCGCCGGAGCCGAGCGTCGCAACGCGCGCGACGTCGCGCCAGAGCAAGGATGTCGTCGCGAAGGCCGAGCCCACCGACAACCGCTCCTTCTTCGAAAAGCTTTTCGGCGTGAACGCGAATGCGCCGCAGAGCTCCGGCGAGCGTCTCGCCTATGCGGCGCCGCAGGACGACATTACCCAGCGCAGCGGCCGCGGCAGCGGCCTGACCGTCGCTCCGTCGCCATCACCGTTGGCATCGACGCCGGTCGCCAGCGGCAAGACGGCGATCTACGACATCAGCGCCCGCGTGGTTTATCTGCCCAATGGCGAGCGGCTGGAGGCCAATTCCGGCCTCGGCGACAAGATGAACGACCTGCGCTTCGTCCATGTCCGCATGCATGGACCGACGCCGCCGCATGTCTACAATCTGACCGAGCGCGAATCCCTGTTCCATGGCGTTCGCGCGATCCGGATGCATCCGGTCGGCGGCGCCGGCAAGATTTTCGGTCGCGCCGGCCTGCTGGTGCACAACTATCTGCTCGGCCCGCGCGGCGACTCGAATGGCTGCGTCTCGGTCAAGGATTACGAGCGCTTCCTGCAGGCCTTCCTGCGTGGCGAGATCAAGCAGCTCGTGGTGGTCGCCGGTCGGAGCTGAAGCGCGCCGCCAGCCTTGCGCGGACTGCACCAGGCTGGTCTGATCGGCCTATGATAAAGACTGGCCCAGCTGACAACACGCCTGCTTGCGCTCTCAGTGCTCGCGCTTCCGCTCGCGATGAGCGTCCCTGCCGTTGCCGAGGTTCGTTTCGGCAACAATGTCCGCATCGGCGGGCACGATGCCTCGAACCAGCGCTTCGACCGCAGGAACCGCGGCGTCTACCACATCTATGAAGGCAGGCCGCGCAATCCGGGCTGCACCTGGCGGGCGGACGGAAGGGGCGGGCGCGTCAAGATCTGCCATTTGCAGCGCATCAGGCGGCGCTGACAAAGAAAAGGGGGGCTAGCGCGAAGCTCGCCCCCCAGCCGTAGATTGCGCGGTGGAATTACCGAGGCGCTCGGTGCGTCGGCCTTTCTCAGAACTCTTCCCACCCGGCGTCGCCGCCGCGGGCATTGGCGACCTTGCGGGCCGGAGCGGGAACGCGAGCGGGCGCTGCGCGCTCGCGGCGCGGCATGGGCTGCTGCTGAGCAAAGGCGGCTTCCGCCAGCGTACGCAGCCGTTCCGGCTCGGATGCAGCCGGCTGGCGCGAGTGGGCAACAGTGCTCTCGCTGGTCCGGAAGCCGGCGACCAGGGCGTTGAGTTCACTGATCTTGCTCGAAAGCGCACCGGCGGAGGCGGCACTCTGCTCGGCCAGCGCAGCGTTGGCCTGAGTCATCTCGTCCATATGGGCGACGGTCTGGCTCATCTCCTCGATGCCGTTGGCCTGCTCGCTCGACGCGGCCGCGACCTCCGAGACGGTCGCCTGGACGCTTCCCGCCGCTTCGACGATGCGCGTGAGTGCATCGCCGGCCTGGCGCACGAGTTTTACGCCGGCCTCGACCTCGCTGTTGGAGGACGAGATCAGTCCGGAAATGTCCTTGGCCGCCTCACTCGAACGCTGCGCCAGCGTACGAACCTCGCTCGCCACCACCGCGAAGCCCTTGCCGGCATCGCCGGCGCGGGCCGCTTCCACCGCCGCATTCAGCGCCAGCAGGTTGGTCTGGAAGGCAATGTCGTCGATCACCCGGATGATGTCGGAGATTTTCTTCGAGGCCAGCTCAATCCGCGTCATGGCCGAAACTGCGTCGGTGACAATGTTGCCGCCGTCCTGGGCGACCTGCATGGCCTGTCCGGCCTGGCGAACCGCCTGCTGGGCGGCCTGCGCGGCTGCCTTCACCGATGCAGCGAGCTGCTCCGTTGTCGCGGCGCTCTCTTCAAGGGAGGAGGCCTGCTCTTCGGTCCGCTTCGAGAGATCGTCCGCGCCCGTATTGATCTCGCGTGCCGACAATCCGACATCCGCCGACATGGTCTGGATCGTGCTGACCGTCGAGGACAGGCGAGACATCGTCTCGTTGATCGCGTCCTTCAGCTCGGCGAAGCGCCCGCGATAGGCGGTCGGCACCTGGTTGGTCAGGATCACCGGCGGCCAGGGCCTGCAGCACCGCGACGAACTCTGTCGTGGCATTGTCGACCACTGCGTTAATCTCATTGATCCCGGCAACCAACTGCTGCATCTGCTCGTCGCCATGGTCGATCTGCAGGCGCGCCGAGAAATCGCCGGCGGCCGCCGCCGCCACGACCTCGCCGACATCGGACACCACCGAGGCCATCGCATCGGCCGAGCGAATACGCGCCGCGGCGGCCGCACGCTCCTGTTCCTGCAACAGGGCAACCTGCTCGGTGCTCTGGCGCAGCACGGAAACGGCCCGCGCCATCTCGCCGATTTCGTCCCGTCGCTTGGTGTGCGGCACCTCGATCTGGGTGTCGCCCGCGGTCAGGCGGCTCATCATCCCGCCAAGGTCGACCAAGGGGCGAATGATCGAGCGCCGGGAGAAGGCCAGCGCGCCGAAAATGGCGACGCCGAGCACCACGATGAGCGCGACCGGCAGCCAGATCCGAACCTGTTCGAAGAAGGCGCTCGCCTCCGCATCAACTTGGTTGGCATGCGCCTCGTTGAAGCTGCTCAGCGAGGTGAGTTCTTCCTGAAGCGTCGCGCGGTTCTTCTTGCTGGCGTCGCTGTTGCCCCAGGCTTCGGCGGCGCGGGCCGAAATCTCGCGAACCATGCGCGTCGTCTCGAGTCGGATACCGGTGAACTCGGCGATGAGCCCGCTGATCTTCTCCATGCGCTCGCGTTCGCTGGCGGGAACGAGCTTGGCGAGGTCCTTGCGGCGTTCCTCGACCTTAGTCAGGCCGCCCTCGACGGTTGTCGCCGCAATCCCGGCGAAATGCGGGTTGCGGGCAGTGTAGACGAGATAGGAATCAGCCACGACGAGATTGACTGCGGCATTGAGCCGTTCCGCGGCGAGGGCAACATGGTTTTGCTGTGATGAGCGCTCGTTCATCGTGTCGATGCGGGTCATCGCCAGCAATGCGCAACCGAGTGCTACCAAGGCGCCGGCCGCGACGATCGCGATCAGCCCCAGAATCTGGGTCCTGATGGATTTCATGATGTCCCCTCGCAGGCCGCTAGTTCGTTTGCGGCGCTGCAACGTAACGAGAGGGCTTGAATCCGGAGTTAACCGTGATCGGCCTTAGGCCGTTTTTTCAATCGGTTGAAGCGTCATTCCGGACACGCGGCTTTACCCGCGCGGCTCCGGAGTCCATCGACGGGCGCCGGAATTCTATGACGGATTCCAGCGCTCCGCTTCGCTGCGGGCAGAATGACGCCGGCAGGTAGGACGGCAAGTGCTCTAGTCCTTGGCGGTACTCGCCTTCTTGGGCTTGGCGCTCTTCGGCTTCACTTTCGCCTGCGCCTTCTTGGCGGCTGCCGGCTTCTTGGCAGGCGCTTTCGTCTTGGCCTTGGCGCCGCCACCAGCCGCGGCCTTGGCATTGACCAGCTCGATCGCCTGCTCGACGGTGATGCTTTCCTGCGCCATCGTCTTCGGCAGGGTGGCGTAGACCTTGCCCCAGGCGACATAGGGGCCGTATTTGCCGGCCCGGACTTCCATCTTGCCGCCTTGCGGATGCTCGCCGAGCTCGCGTCCCGGTGTCGCTGCGGCATTGCCGAAGCGGCGGCCGCCCGCACCGCTCTCCTTGGCGACGATCAGGTCGATGGCGCGATTGGCGCCGATTTCGAGGATGTCGTCGGCCTTGTCGATATTGGCGTAGGTCTTGCCGTGCTGGACGTAAGGCCCGTAGCGGCCGATGCCGGCGAGGATCGGCTCGCCGCTCGTGGGATGTTTCGCCACCTCGCGCGGAAGCGAGAGCAGGGCGAGTGCCTTCTCCAGCGTCAGCGAACCGACGGTCTCGCCCTTGGGCAGGCTCGAACGCTTCGGCTTCTCGCCCTCGCCGAGCTGGATATAGGGGCCGAAGCGGCCATCGCGAACGCTGACCTCCTGATCCGTCGCCGGGTCCTTGCCGAGGATGCGCACGCCGTTCTGGGTCTGGCCGCCTTCGGCCGAACCATCCCCCTCGGCGGCTGAGGCGCTGAGCGGGCGGGTAAAGCGGCATTCCGGATAGTTCGAGCAGCCGACGAAGGCGCCGAACTTGCCGAGCTTGAGCGAGAGCGTGCCGGTGCCGCAGACTTGGCAGCTGCGCGGGTCGCCGCCATCGGCGCGTGGTGGGAAGACGTGCTCGCCCAGGATGCCATTCAGCGCTTCCAGAACGTCGCCGACGCGCAGTTCCTTGGTCTCGCCGATCGACTTGGTGAACTCGTCCCAGAATTCGCGCAGCAATACCTTCCAGTCGACATCGCCGCTGGAGACCAGATCGAGCTTCTCTTCCAGGCTGGCGGTGAAGTCGAACTCGACATAGCGCTTGAAGAAGCTCTCCAGGAACGCCGTGACCAGCATGCCCTTGTCTTCGGGCACCAACCGCTTCTTCTCGATCCGCACATATTCGCGGTCGCGCAGCGTCGCCAGCGTCGCGGCATAGGTCGAGGGCCGGCCAATGCCGAGCTCTTCCATGCGCTTGACCAGGCTGGCTTCCGAGAAGCGTGGCGGCGGCTCGGTGAAATGCTGGTCGGCGGCGATGCCGCGCTTCTCCAGCGGATCGCCTGCCTTCATCGCAGGCAGCTTCTTGCTGTCCTCGTCCTCTTCGTCGTCGCGGCTCTCCTGATAGAGCGTCAGGAAACCGTCGAAGAGCACGACCTGGCCGGTGGCGCGCAGTTCGAGCGCGCGGGCGCCGACCTGGGCCGCGATATCGACCGTGGTACGCTCGATCGAGGCTGACTCCATCTGGCTGGCGATGGTACGCTTCCAGATCAGCTCGTAGAGCTTCGCCTGCTCCGGCTCGAGATGGCGCACGACCATGGCCGGCAGCCGGCCGAGATCGGTCGGGCGGATGGCCTCGTGGGCCTCCTGCGCGTTCTTGGCCTTGACCGTGTATTTGCGCGGGGCGTCCGGCACGTAGTTGTCGCCGAATTCCTTGCCGATGACCCGCCGCGCCGCCACGATCGCCGAGCCGTCCATGTCGACGCCGTCGGTTCGCATATAGGTGATCAGGCCGACGGTCTCGCCGCCGATATCGACGCCCTCATAGAGCCGCTGCGCCACCTGCATGGTGCGGGCCGGCGCCATGCCGAGCTTGCGCGAGGCCTCCTGCTGCAGGGTCGAGGTCTGGAAGGGCGGCTGGGGGTGGCGCCTGACCGGCTTGGCCTCGACTTCGGCGACCGAGAAGCGCGCAGTCTCCAGCGCGGCCTTGAAAGCCGCGGCCTCATCGCCCGTGCCAATGTCGAGCCGGGTGATCTTCTTGCCGTCGGCGCCGCTGAGGCGCGCGTCGAAGGTCGCGCCGCTGGCGGTCGCGAGCGTCGCGATCAGCGACCAATATTCACGTGCTCGGAAGGCCTCGATCTCGCGCTCACGGTCGCTGACCAGCCTGAGCGCAACCGATTGCACGCGCCCGGCCGAGCGCGCGCCCGGCAATTTGCGCCAGAGCACCGGGGAGAGCGTGAAGCCGACGAGATAATCGAGGGCACGGCGGGCGAGGTAAGCGTCGACCAACGCCTGGTCGATCGGGCGCGGATTGGCCAGAGCCTTCTGTACCGCGTCCTTGGTGACCGCGTTGAAGGTGACGCGTTCGACAGGAATGCCTTTGAGCACGCGCTTCTGGTTCAGTGCCTCGAGCACATGCCAGGAGATCGCCTCGCCCTCGCGATCCGGGTCGGTTGCGAGGATGACTTTCTCGGCGTTCTTGGCTGCCCGCGCGATCTCGGCGACCTGCTTGGCGCCGCGCCCCTCGGTTTCCCAGAGCATGGCGAAGTCGTTCTCGGGATCGACCGAGCCGTCCTTGGCCGGCAGATCGCGGATATGCCCGAACGAGGCGATGACCTCGTAATCGGATCCGAGATACTTATTGATCGTCTTGGCCTTGGCCGGCGACTCGACGATGAGGAGCTTCATGACGCTTTCGATCTCATAGGCAAGTGGCGGGGCGGCACGAAAGCCGGAGCCGATCAGGTCGATTTCCTGATCGGTGAATCCGTCTCTCACTTTCAGAAGAGACCGTTTGACCGATCAGCCTGCCGGGCAGGCGATCGGAACGGGCTCTAGCGTGCCAACCTCGCCGAACTTGGCGCGGGGCGCGTTGATAGCGGTTCGGGATTGCGCGCGAAAGTGGTTCACGCGGCCAGTCCTGTCAAACCCGATTCTACTTTTCGGCGAAGGGCGGTCAGGCTACGTCACCAGCCGTTGCCATTTTGGCGCTAAACGGCGGGAGAACTGAGCATGTCGTCACAGAACCGGACAACCCGGCTGACCTCGCTCGATATTCGCGGGCGCAAGGGCGGCGCGCCGCTCGTCGCCTTGACCGCCTATACTGCACCGATGGCGAGGATCGTCGATGAGGTCGCCGACGTCACGCTGGTCGGCGACTCGCTCGGCATGGTCGTCTACGGCCTCGACAGCACTGTCCCGGTGACGCTGGAGATGATGAGCCTGCATGGCCAGGCCGTGACGCGGGCCACGATGCGCTCGCTCGTCGTGATCGACATGCCCTTCGGCAGCTATGAGGAAGGCCGGGAGCAGGCCTTCCGCAACGCCGCCAGGCTGCTGAAAGAGACCGGTGCGGGAGCTGTGAAGCTCGAGGGCGGCGCCAGAATGGCTGAGACTGTACGCTTCCTGGTCGAGCGCGGCGTGCCGGTGATGGGCCATGTCGGCCTGACGCCGCAGGCGGTCAACACGCTCGGCGGCTGCAAGGCGCAAGGGCGCAGCAGGGCTGAATGGCCGGCGTTCATCGCTGATGCAACGGCGATTGCCGATGCCGGCGCCTTCTCTCTGGTGGTCGAAGCTGTCGCCGAGCCGCTGGCGACGGAAATCACCAGCCGGATCGCGATCCCGACGATCGGCATCGGCGCCTCAGCGGCCTGTGACGGCCAGGTTCTTGTCCTCGACGACATGCTCGGCCTCACCGGCCGCGTGCCGAAATTCGTTAAGGCCTATGGCGATCTAGCCGGGCAGGCGCGCGAGGCGGTGCGGGTCTATGCCGCCGAGGTGCGCAGCCGCCAGTTCCCAGGCGAGCAGCATGTCTATGCCTTGAAGGCGGAGTGACCCACAAGGAAAGCGCGCGCTGCCTTGCGCTGGCCACGACTCGCCCCTAAACAGCGGTCTTCAAATGACAGCGACCGCACCGCTCTATCCGCACCGGCACCTCCTCGGGATCGAGGGGCTGTCTCATTTGGATATCGAGGCTCTGCTTGAGCGCGCCGAGACCTATGTCGCGCTCTCGCGCCAGATCGAGAAGAAGACCGCGACCTTGCGCGGCCGTACCCAGATCAACCTGTTCTTCGAGCCCTCGACGCGGACGCAGGCCTCATTCGAGCTTGCCGGAAAGCGCCTCGGCGCCGACGTGATGAACATGTCGGTCAGCTCCTCCTCGGTGAAGAAGGGCGAGACGCTGATCGACACAGCCGCGACGCTGAACGCGATGCGGCCCGACATCCTCGTCGTCCGTCACCATGCGGCCGGCGCGGTCAACCTGCTCGCCCGCAAGGTTGACTGCTCGGTGGTCAATGCCGGCGACGGCGCGCATGAGCATCCGACCCAGGCGCTGCTCGACGCGCTGACCATCCGCCGGAACAAGGGCCGCATCGCCGGGCTGACCGTCGCGATCTGCGGCGACATCGTGCATTCGCGCGTCGCTCGTTCCAACATCATCCTGCTCAATGCACTCGGCGCCAAGGTGCGCCTGATCGCGCCTTCGACCCTGCTTCCGACCGGTGTCGAGCGCATGGGCGTCGAGGTCTTCCGCGATATGAAGAAGGGGCTCGAGGGCGTCGACATCGTCATGATGCTGCGCCTGCAGCTCGAGCGCATGAACGGCGCCTTCGTTCCGTCCTCGAAAGAATACTTCCGCTATTTCGGCCTCGATCGCGACAAGCTCTCGCTGGCGGCGCCGGATGCGCTCGTCATGCATCCCGGCCCGATGAATCGCGGCGTCGAAATCTCCTCGGAGGTGGCCGACGGCGCGCAGTCGCTGATCCGCGAGCAGGTCGAGATGGGCGTCGCCGTTCGCATGGCGGTGCTCGATGCGCTCGCGCAGCACTTGCCCAATGGCTGAGCCGGATGGAGCTCTTCCTCGCCTGGCTGCTGCGACAGATGCGCCGGGCTCGGATCGTCTTCGTTGGCCTCTATCTCGTCGTCGTGGCCGGCTTCGCGTACGCCGAGCCGCGCTCCGCCTGGACCTGGTTGATCGCGCTTCTCGGCGGGCTCCTGTGCGTCGGCATCTGGGGGCTGGTCGGGTTCTGGAGTTACGTTTTCACGCAGCGCCGCGAGCGCAAGAACGGGGTCGAGCGTAGCGATGGCTGAAAGCAGCGGGCTTGCGATCGTCGACGCACGGCTGGTCGATCCGGCCTCCGGTCGTGAGGGCCCGGGCAGCATCCTGATCCGCGATGGTCTGATCACTGATATCCACTGGGGCCGCGATCGCCCGGAGCTGCCAGCGGGCATCGAGGTGGAGGAGGCCGGGGGCCTCGTGCTCGCGCCGGGCCTCGTCGATCTGCGCGCCTTCCTCGGCGAGCCAGGCGCCGAGTTTCGCGAGACGCTCGGGACTGGGTCGCAAGCGGCTGCGGCCGGCGGGGTCACCACGGTGATCTGCCGCCCCGACACCGATCCGCCGATCGACGATCCCTCCGTGATCGATTTCATCAAGCGCCGCGCCCGCGACAAGGCGATCGTCAACGTCCTGCCGGCGGCGGCGCTGACAAAACGGTTGGCCGGGAAGGAAATCACCGAGTTCGGCCTGCTGCTCGAAGCCGGCGCAGTCGCCTTCAGCGACGGCGCCAACGGTGTGCGCAACCCGCAAGTCATGCGTCGCGCCATGATCTATGCCCGCGACTTCGACGCTCTGCTGATCAACCATGTCGAGGATCCCGACCTGCGCGGCGATGGCGTGATGAACGAGGGCGAGTTCGCCAGCCGCAAGGGCCTGCCGGGCATCCCGCACGAGGCAGAGACGGTGATGCTGGAGCGCGACCTGCGTCTCGCTCGCGCCAGCGGCGCCCGCTACCACGCCGCCATGATCTCGTGTTCGGATTCGCTCGAACTGATCCGCCGGGCCAAGGAAAGCGGGCTTTCCGTCACCTGCGGCGTCTCGATCAACAATCTCTGTTTGAACGAGAACGACGTCGGCGAGTACCGCACCTTCTGCAAGGTCTCGCCGCCGCTGCGGCACGAGGGCGAGCGGCTCGCCATGATCGAGGCGGTGGCCGAGGGGCTGATCGACGTGATCGTCTCCGACCACGATCCGCAGGATGTCGAGACCAAGCGTCAGCCCTTTGCCGAGGCCGCCAACGGCGCGCTCGGCATTGAGACGCTGCTGTCGGCGGCGCTGCGCCTTTATCACAACGAGCAGATCGGCCTGCCGGCACTGTTCGCCGCTTTATCGAGCCGGCCGGCCGATTTGCTCGGGCTCGGCTGCGGCCGGCTGATGCCAGGCGCACCGGCCGACCTCGCGCTGATCGATATCGACGCGCCCTTCGTCGTCGACAAGCGCAAGCTCAAATCGCGCGCCAAGAACTCGCCCTTCGACGAGGCAAGGCTGCAGGGGCTGGTGCAGGCGACTTGGGTCGGTGGCCGGGTGGTGTATCGCGGCGAAGCTGCGTAAGCTCGCAGCAGGACGGGCAGGGGAGGTTGCATGGCTGAGGCGTTCGATTGGGCGTTTTCAGGCCCGATGGGGCTTGCCGCGCTCGTCCTCGGCTATCTGCTCGGCTCGATTCCCTTCGGCATCATCCTGACGCGGCTGAGCGGCGGTCCGGATCTGCGCACGATCGGCTCCGGTAATATCGGCGCGACCAACGTTCTGCGCACCGGCAACAAGAAGCTCGCGGCCCTGACCTTGATCGGCGACATGCTGAAGGGCACGGCTGCGGTCCTGCTTGCCGGCTGGTTGCTCGGCGGCAAGAGCGCGGCGCTCGCAGCCGGTCTTGGCGCCTTTCTCGGCCATCTCTTCCCGGTCTGGCTGCGATTCAAGGGCGGCAAGGGCGTCGCCACCTTCCTCGGCATCCTGATCGGGTTGAAGGCGTCGATCGCGCTGATCTTCGCCGCGGTCTGGATCAGCATCGCTTACCTGACCCGCTACTCCTCGCTCTCGGCACTGATTGCGAGCCT
Organism: Bosea vestrisii; assembly: GCF_030144325.1. Taxonomy (NCBI): domain Bacteria; kingdom Pseudomonadati; phylum Pseudomonadota; class Alphaproteobacteria; order Hyphomicrobiales; family Alloboseaceae; genus Allobosea; species Allobosea vestrisii. The sequence goes on from NZ_CP126307.1 coordinate 147,178, forward strand.
GCTGACGCCGCTGCTGCTCTGGTTCTGGATTCGTGATCCTCAGGCAGCCGGGCTGATGGCCATCCTCACGCTGCTGCTCTGGTTCATGCACCGGGAAAACATTGCAAGGCTGCTGGCCGGCCGCGAAGGCAAGATCGGACAAAAGGACTGAATGTCGATGGCCGGTTTCGTTCTCGATGACCGGCAACGCCTCGACTGGCTCAGACTGATACGCAGCGAGAGCATTGGCCCACGCACCTTCCGCACCCTGGTCAACCGCTTCGGCGGGGCGGCCGGAGCACTCGCCGCCTTGCCGGATATCGGCCGTCAGGCCGGGCGTACGCTCAGATTATGCACGCCCGCCGAGGCGGAGCGGGAGTTCGAGGCGCTGCGCCGGCGTGGCGTTCAGCTGATCGCGCTCGGCGAAGCCACCTATCCCGTGCCGCTGCAGGCGATCGATTCGGCCCCGCCGCTGATCGCGGTCGAGGGTGATCCAGCTGTGCTGAACCGACCGTGCGTCGCGCTGGTCGGCTCGCGCAACGCCTCCGCGGCGGGGCTGAAATTCACGGCGACCCTGGCGCGTGAACTGGGTGAGGCCGGCTTCATCGTGGTCTCCGGCCTGGCCCGTGGTATCGACACGTCTGCCCATCAAGCGAGTCTGGAGAGCGGCACGATTGCCGTGCTGGCGGGGGGCTCGACGAAGTCTATCCGCCGCAGAACATCCCACTGTTGGAACGCATCCGCGAACACGGTGCGGCGCTGAGCGAAATGCCGCTTGGCTGGGCGCCGCGCGGGCGCGATTTTCCGCGACGAAACCGGCTTGTTTCGGGCCTGGCGCTCGGAACGGTGGTGGTCGAGGCGGCGCGCAAGTCCGGTTCCCTCATCACCGCCCGCTTCGCCAACGAGCAGGGCCGCCAGGTCTTCGCCGTGCCGGGCTCACCGCTCGATCCGCGCGCCGAGGGCGGTAACCATCTGATTCGCGAAGGCGCGATCCTCTGCGCCGAGTCCGCCCACATCGTCGACGCACTGACGCCGATGCTGAAGCGCGGCGACCTCTTCGGGCTGGAGCCCATTCTCGCTCGCGAGGACGGCGGACCGGGGCGCCGGCAAGAGGCGCTTTGGGATGAGCTCGATCTGCCGGAGGTGCTGCCGGCGCCGAAAGCCGAGCTGAACGGGGAGGAAATGGGGACAACGCTGGCCGCGCAAGCTGGCAATGTGCCACGTCTGCGATTGCTCGATCTCATCGGTTCGACGCCAGTCGCGATGGACGATCTCGTTCGCGCAAGTGGTCAGCCTGCGCGCGAGGTCAGTCGAATCCTGCTCGAGCTGGAGCTGGAGGGCGTGGTGCAGCGCCATGTTGGCGGAGCCCTCTCGCGGCTGGCGTAAGCATGGCGGGTCAGCCTGCCGCTTCGCCCCAGCGGTCGCACTCGCGCTCGGCCTCCGCGGCTGCCAGCTCCAGCAAGGTGACGAGCAGGTCGAGATCGGCGGCGCGGGCCTGCGTACCGAGTTCGGCAAGCATCTTTCCCGCCTTGACGGCAATGTCGCGCTGCAGATCGCGTTGGCGTGCTCGTTTCTCGACAAGGAGTTGCAGCGCCAACGCTTCGGGCTCGTTGAGCGGCTGCAGGCTTCCAGACACCATAAAGTCGGTGGAAGCATAAGACGTCGGAGAAGCCGGCATGGGCGCTCCTTTTAAGTTGTCATATTTTAGTTGTGCAACCTATGATTTAATAATCTGCAAAAGACCCGTGTTCAGCTAAGGTGTTTTGTCGGGATCGGTGGGTTCGCCGAGCTGCAGCTGGCAGGTTCGGCGATTGATCGCGGCCTCAAGCCGGGTCATGTCGACAAAATAGGCGAGGCTGCTGAGTTGCGCTGCCCGCGCCATGGCGCCGAGTTCGATGCTGATCTCCTCGATATACGAAGCAACTTCCAGTTGCATCCGCGCGAGTGCGTCCATGCTATGCGGTCCGGGCGAGGCGACGGCATTGCGGCCTATACGGGAAACTCTGGGTAAGCGATTGTCATCCGGATAGATTTTATCCTCCTTGATTTTCCGTGACGTTGCTTTTCTCATGTCGTCTGCCCTCGTGGTTGCATCAGCCCTTGGGAAACGAACCGGTGTTCGACAGAGCTATTCTTGCTACTCGTCCCCCGGGAATGCAATCACTGCGTGTATAAAATTCCTCGAAAAGGAACTCTTTCTCCATTGAGGCGTTCTTCCTGATCGCAATTTAGCCGCGATTGGTTCAGGCCCGGTTCAACCGCTGCGGGCTAGATCGGGCGTCAAGGCGGATATCCGCCGACAGGAGAATGTCATGTCAGATTTCGGAAAGAGCCGCTTCCTTGTGACGCTCGCCGTCGCCGGCAGCGTTCTGGCAGCAGGCCTAACGCCCGTAATGGCGGGTGAGACCCGCGCGGTCGGCTTTGACAAGAGCCGGCTCGATGCGGCGCAGGCCGATTACTCGCAGTACTATCGCCGTGGCTGGCGCGGCAGCAATCGCGGTGCCGCGATCGCAGCTGGTGTGGGTCTGGGCGTCCTTGGCGCTGCGGCGATTGCCGCCAGCAGGCCCGCCTATGCCGAGCCGGTCTATGGCTACGATGACGGCTATGGCTATGACGAGCCGGTTTACGTCGCGCCGCGACGCTACTACGCGCCGCGTCATTACGGCTATTATCCCGACAACATCCGCGATCCGGCCGGCGGCAGCTACCGCTGATCAGTCCTTCGTGGAAAAACAGCCTTAATCAATTCTGAACGCCTGTTGCTTAGGCTTTAAAGGGTCGCTTCCGTCACTCGACGGCAGCGGCCCTTTTCACGGCGTGCGGCAACAATTGGCCCCGATATTGGGGCCATCGCCTTGTCGACCTTGGAGAAAGACGATGAAACCCTCGCTCAAGACGCTGCTGTCCGGCTGCGGTGCGGTTGCCCTGGCGGCGTTCTGGTCCGGCACGGCGATGGCCCAGTATTATGATGACGGCTATGGCCGTCGTCAGGAGCGGCCGCGATACGACCGGGGTTATGACCGCGGCTCCGACAGGGGCTATGATCGAGGCCCGCGTGATCGTGGCTATGGACGCGATGACGGCCGCGGTCGGGGTTACGGAGCCGACAACTCGTATGGTCGCGGCAACGCGGTCAACCGGCTGAGCATCGAAGACCAGAAGCAGGCGCTCAAGAATCACCGCGACGCGCAGAAGAAGGCGATCAAGCGCGGCTACGTCATTCCGTAGCCCAGTCTTGCTCCGGCTCGCTCTCGTCCGATGTCAGGCGGGCGAGCCGGTCGAGCGCACCCTGCAGGATGTAGGCGGCCGCCATCTTGTCGACGACAGCCGCCCGCCTCGCCCGCGAGGCATCGGCTGCGAGCAGGGTGCGGGTGACCGCGAGCGTCGACATCCGCTCGTCCCAGAACACGATTGGCAGCGCCGTCAGCGGCGCGAGATTGCGCACGAAGGCCCGGGTCGACTGGACCCGCGGCCCTTCGCTGCCGTCCATGTTGAGCGGCAGACCGATGACCAGGCCAGCGATCGCATGCTTCTGCGTGACCTTCAGCAGCGCCACCACATCCAGCTTGAACTTGACGCGCTGGATCGTCTCCAGCGGCGTCGCAATCCGGCGCTCGACATCGGAGAGCGCAAGTCCGATCGTCTTGGTGCCGAGGTCGAGGCCAAGCAGGCGAGCCTGCTCGGGCAGGGCGAGGAACTGGTCCAGCGTGACGAGATTGGCGCTCATCTCTGGGCGGTAGCACGGGCCGCCCGCTCATGCGAGCGGCCCGTCCAGCTCAGTTGGCGGCTTGTGGCGTCAGACCTGCTGCCTTCAGTGCCGCTCCCCATTTGGCGACCTCCGCGGCAAAGCGCTTGGCATGGGCAGCGCGCGTCCATTCGGCCGCCGGAAAGGCGCTGGTGCCGACTGCCTTGAAGCGCTCCAGCACGGCAGGGTCCTTCAATGCGGCCTGCAGGGCGCCGTTGAGCTTGTCCAGTGCGGCGTCCGGCGTTCCCTTTGGGGCGTAGAGACCATGCCAGATCGTCATGTCGATCTCGGTGCCGGCCTCGCGCGAGGTCGGAACGTTCGGCAGCACGCCGAGCCGCTCCGGAGAGGTCACGGCATAGGCGCGAATTTTGTCCCCCTGGATCTGCGGCACCGCCGTGGTGGACTGGTCGCAGAGCACGTCGACCTGGCCACCGACGAGGTCGTTCATCGCCGGCCCCGTGCCGCGATAGGCGACCTGGGCGAGCTTGACGCTCAGCGCCTGAGAGATCAGCACGGCGCAGAGATGCGCATTCGAGCCGACGCCCGCATGGGCAACGGTGAGCTTCTCGGCCTGCTGCTTCGCAAAGGAAAAGAAGGCCTTGCCGTCGACCGGGGGCAAGGCGAGCTTGCCGGAGATCACCATCGGACCAGTGTTCACCAGTCCGACCGGTGCGAATGCGGATGCCGTGTCGTAGCCGAGATTGCTGTACAGCGCCGGCGCCGCAGCGAGCGCCAAATGGTGGATCAGCAGCGTGTATCCATCCGGCGGCGCTGAAACCAGGCGCTTGGCCCCGGCCGTCCCGCCCGCGCCGGCGATGTTCTCGATGACGAACTGCTGACCGAGCGTGCGGCCCATATGCTCGCCGAGCAGGCGGGCGATCACGTCACTGGGGCCGCCGGCGGCGAAGGGCACGATCAGCGTGATCGGCTTGGTTGGAAAGCTCTGCGCCAAGGCGGGCGTGCCGAACCCCAATAGGAACAACCCGGCAAGCGCGCCCCCGCGCGTCGCGAGGAATCTGCGGAAATGGGCGATCATTCGTTTCCTCCGGTGTGGCTGCCGCTCTGCGTCGGCCTGGTCGACATCTCGGGCCATTTGGTCCTCGAGCCTCGGTCGCTCGATTTCGAGCGAAACTTTAGAAGTATCCGGCAACACGCTGACCATGAACGATCAACTTGGGCGTCTTTGCGAATTGGATGGCCTTCAGCGAAGGTCCGACAGGTAATGAACCTCCTGGGTCAGGCACAGGCTGAGCCGGTGTTCGACCGGTGTGCCGTCGAGCGACAGGGCGACGCGATCAATCTGCAGGGCCGGCTCGCCCGGCGATACCCCGAGCGCGGCAGCATCGACGTCGGCAAGAGCCACCGCCTTCAACCGCTCGCGCGCATTGGCGATGGTGATGCCATAGCGACCGGCGAACAGGCTGTAGAGATTGTTCGGGATTGGCCCGTCCTCCAGCCCCGGAAAGAGCTGCTGCGGCAGGCTCAGCGTCTCGATGATCAGCGGCGCGCCGTCGAAGGACCGCAGTCGGCGGATGCGAGTGACAGCGGCCCCCTCGGCGAGATCCAGGGCCGCGCGCTCTGCCTCACGGGCTAAGCCGGTGGTCACCGAGAGGACGACACTGTCGGGAAAGCGCGGCGAGCCCTCGTCCGGCGCCAGTTTGAAGAACTGGAACAGGATGCGGCGCTCGTCATGCTCGGCGACGAAAGTGCCGCGGCCCTGGCGCCGCACGACGAGATTCTCGGCGGCGAGTTCGTCGAGTGCCTTGCGTACAGTGCCCTGGCTGACGCCGATCTCGGCTGCGAGTTGGCCTTCGCTCGGCAGTGCCGCGCCGGGCGCCCAGACTCCGTCGACCAGCCGTCGTACGAAGATCGCCTTCACCTGCCGGTAGAGCGGCCGGAAGCCCAGTGTCTCCGGCGTGCCGGACGCGCGCGGCTGCTCTGAGATTTCCAGCTTGTGCACACTCATATGTCTTATATAAGACTTGAGCGCAGCCACGTCGAGCCCGATTTCGGCGTGAGAAATCACCGGAAACGGTCAGGGAGCCCGCCATGAGCAAGCCGCATCTGCTGGTGCATGAGAAGAAGGACACGGTCGGTGTCGTCGTCGTCGAGGGCCTGAAGGCCGGAACCGACATGCTCGGCGTCGTCACACACGACAATTCGGATTTCCGCCTGACCGCCAAGATGGACATCCCAATCGGCCACAAGGTCGCGCTCAAGGCGATCAAGAAGGGCGACACGATCTGGAAGTACGGCCAGGACATCGGCAAGGCGATCGCCGATATCGGGCAGGGCGAGCATCTCCACGTCCAGAACGTCAAGACCAAGCGCTGGTGAGCCCAGCTCTCCGCTGATCCCGATCTCCAGGCTCCCGTCAGGTCGAGCCCAAACCTTTAGGAAATCGCCAATGTCCTCCATCGTCGCCAATTTCGACCTCGTCAAAGGCAAGCTCGCCCGGGTGAAGGGCCGCAAGATCGAGGCGCCCGAGTTCAAGACGCCGTTCGTCAAGCGCCCCACCGGCCGCAGCCTCGATTCCTTCATGGGCTGGCGCCGCGAGAACGACCGCGTCGGCGTGCGCAACCACGTGCTGCTGCTGCCGCTCGACGATCTCTCCAACGCCGCCTGCGAGGCTGTCGCCAACAACATCAAGGGCACGCTGGCGATCCCGCACGCCTATGGCCGCCTGCAGTTCGGCGAGGATCTCGAGATCCATTTCCGCACGCTGATCGGCACCGGCTCGAACCCGAACGTCGCCGCGGTCGTCGTCATCGGCATCGAGGATGGCTGGACCAAGCGCGTCGTCGACGGCATCGCCAAGACCGGCAAGCCGGTGGTCGGCTTCGGTATCGAGGGCCATGGCGACATCGCCACCATCGCCAAGGCCTCCTATGTCGCCAAGGAGTTCGTGCAATGGGCGACCGAGCTGCCGCGCACGAAATGCGGCATCGAGGAGCTTTGGGTCTCGACCAAATGCGGTGAGTCCGACACGACGACCGGTCTCTCGTCCTGCCCGACGGTCGGGAACATGTACGACAAGTGGATCCCGCGCGGCGTCTACGGCGTCTTCGGCGAGACCTCCGAGATCACCGGCGCCGAGCATCTCTGCAAGGCGCGAGCGGCTACCCCTGAGGTCGGCGAGCGCTGGTACAAGATGTGGAAGGCCTATCAGGACGACGTCATCGAGGCCCACAAGACCGACGATCTCTCGGATTCGCAGCCGACCAAGGGCAATATCGCCGGCGGCCTGACCACGATCGAGGAGAAGGCACTCGGCAACCTCGAGAAGATCGGCCGCGAGTGCAAGTTCATCGATATCCTGGAGCCGGCTCAGGCGCCGCAAAAGGGGCCCGGCCTCTACTACATGGACACCTCTTCGGCGGCGGCCGAGTGCGTGACATTGATGGCCGCGGGCGGCTATGTCGTGCACACTTTCCCTACCGGACAGGGCAACGTCATCGGCAACCCGATCGTCCCCGTCATCAAGATCACCGGCAATCCGAAGACCATGCGCACCATGCCCGAGCATATCGACGTCGACGTCTCCGGCATCCTGCGCCGCGACCTCACCATCCCGCAGGCCGGTGACGCCCTGATCGAGAACATCGTGCGCACGGCGAATGGCCGCCTCACGGCTGCCGAGGCGCTCGGCCATCGCGAGTTCTCGATGACCAAGCTATACCGCAGCGCCTGAGCAACAGCTCTCCGGGCGCGACGAGGCAAAAGTGTCGGACAGGATCGTTTCCAAGATCGTTTCATTGCATACGCCGGGGCGGGACGTGTTGCCCGCCTATGTCCGTGCCTTGGAAGCGGGCTGGTCGCCGAACACGATGCGTGACGTCGCACCCGAGCAGCTCGCTGCGATCGCGGCCGATCCCGACGTGTTCGTTGAGGGGCTGAACCAGCGCGGCGGCACGATTCGCCTGCATGACGACAGCGAGGTCGCGCGCCTGCCGGATATGATCCGCTGGATCATTGCTATCGATCAGCCTGAGCGTCCCTTCGTCGGCAGCATCAATCTGCGCTGGCAGGAAGATGAAGCCGGCAGGCCGGTCACGGAGCTGCCGTCGCATGTGCTCGGCCATGTCGGCTACACCATCCTGCCGGACCATGCCGGGCACGGTTATGCCAGTGCGGCCTTGGCCGCCGTCCTCGCCGAGGCTCGTGCCATCGGACTGCCATTCCTCAAGATCACCTGCGACACGCGCAATCTGGCCTCGCGGCGGATCATCGAGAAGAATGGCGGGCGTTTCCTTGAGAGCTTCCTCGCGCCGTTCTACGGGCCGGAGGAACGGCTGATGTACCGGATCGATCTGCAATCATGACCGAAGCAGCCTCCTTGCGCCTGACCAGTGGCCTCGGCCGGCTTGCGCCGGGCATTGCCTTGTCGGCGGCGGTGGCGGTCGCCTCCGTGCTGGCCGAGCCTGTCCTGAAGCAGCTTGCTGGCGGTCGCGTCGGCATCCCGGCTGTGGTGATCGCCCTGGTGATCGGTATGCTCCTGCATCCGATCGCCAACACCCGGCGCTTCGAGCCGGGCATGACCTTCTGCGTCAAGAAGCTGCTGCGCTGGGCGATCGCGCTGCTCGGCCTGCGTGTCGCGCTTGGCGATATCATCGCGCTTGGCCTGGGCACGGCACTGCTCGTGATTGTCTCCATGGTGGCGACCGTCGTCTGCGGCTTCCTGCTGGCCCGGCTGCTCGGCCGCGAGCCCGGAGTCGGTGCTCTCGCTGGCGTCGCGACCGCGGTCTGCGGCGCCTCGGCCGCGCTCGCCACCGCGACGGTGGTCCCCGACTATCGCAACAAGGCCGCCGACACCGCCTTCACCGTGATCGCGATGAACGTGCTCGCGACGATCGCGATGCTGGCCTATCCGCTGCTCTGCGTCTGGCTCGGCCTCTCGCAGCAACAGACCGGCGTCATGCTCGGCGCGACCATCCATGACGTCGCGCAGGTCGTCGGCGCCGGCCAGGCCGTCTCCGACGAAGCGGCGAATGCCGCGGTGATCGTCAAGCTGTTCCGGGTCTTCCTGCTGCTGCCTTCGGTGCTGGTCGTCGGCTGGTGGCTGACGCGCCACGGCGAAACCCATGGTCATGCCAAGGTTCCGGTCCCGGTTTTCGCCTTCGTCTTTCTCGTGATGTGCCTGGTCAACAGCGTGCTGAGCACGCAGGCGGGGCTCGCGGGCATCTACCTGCCGGTGCGGGACATCCTGCTCGACGTCTCGCGCTGGGGCCTGCTGATCGCGATCGCGGCGCTCGGCCTGGGAACCTCGATTGCGGCGATGGCCCGGCTCGGCTGGCGCCACCTTGCCCTCGTCACCGGAACCAGCCTCATCATCCTCGTCGTCGCCACGGGCGGTATCGTCCTGCTCGGCTGAACGGATCTCACAGCGGAAACAGCCATGACCGACATCGTCATCACCGAATTCATGGACGAGGCGGCCGTGGCGACGCTGAAGGCGCGCTACAGCGTGCATCACGACCCGGAGCTCTTCGGCAAACCCGACGAGCTTGCCCGGCTCGTGGCCGACATCCCGGCGCTGATCGTGCGCAACCAGACGCAGGTTCGCGGCGCGCTGCTGGCGGGTGCGAAGAACCTCAAGGTTGTCGGCCGGCTCGGCGTCGGCCTCGACAACATCGACATGGAAGCCTGCATCGCGCGCAGAATCCAGGTCTTCCCGGCGACCGGCGCCAACAGCCTGTCGGTGGTCGAGTACGTCATCGGCACGGCGATGACGCTGCTGCGCGGCGCCTATTTCGCCAATGCCGCGATGATCGCCGGCGAGTTCCCGAAGACGAAGCTGATCGGCCGCGAGATCGCCGGCAAGCGCATGGGCCTCGTCGGCTTCGGCGCGATCGCCCGAGACGTCGCGCGGCATGCCAGGGCGCTCGGCATGACGGTCACAGCCTACGACCCCTACGTTCCGGCCGATGCTCCGGTCTGGCAGGGCATCGAGAAGCTCGATCTCGACGCGCTGCTTTCGACTTCGGACGTGATCTCGATCCATTTGCCGCTGACGCCGGAGACGCGCGGACTGATCGGCGAGGCCGCCTTCGCCACGATGAAACCCGATGCCATCCTGATCAACGCGGCGCGCGGCGGGATCATGGACGAGGCGGCGCTGGTCGCGGCGCTGAAGGGCGGCCGTCTCGGCGGCGCGGCACTCGACGTCTTCGAGCAGGAGCCGCTCAAGGCCGACGGCGCAAAACTCTTCGCCGGTACGCCGAACCTGATCCTGACGCCGCATATCGCCGGCAACACGGTGGAATCGAACGGGCGCGTCTCCGGCCTCGTCGCCGAGCGGGTCATCGCGGCGCTGGAGGGGCGGCCATGACGCGCCTCACGCTCGAGCAGGCCGAGCAGAAGGTCGCAGACCTCTTCATCGAGGCCGGCGCCTCGCCCGCCAATGCCGCCTCGGTCGCGCTGGCTCTGGTCATGGCCGAGGCCGATGGGCTGAAGGGGCACGGGCTTTCCCGCGTGCCGACTTATCTGTCCATGCTTAGATCCGGCAAGATCAACGGCCAGGCCGTGCCGATCGCACGCCAGCCCAAGCCGGGCGTGCTGGCGATCGACGCCGCGCATGGCTTCGCCTATCCGGCGATCGACCTCGCGGTGATTGAGCTGCCCGAGATCGCCCGCAAGCAAGGCATCGCCGCCGCCCCGATCCGCCGCTCGAACCATTGCGGCGCCGCCGGCCTGCATGTCGAGCGTCTGGCCGAGCAGGGGCTGGTGGCACTGCTCTTCGCCAATACGCCCGGCGCGATGGCGCCCTGGGGCGGTGCCAAACCGGTCTTCGGCACCAATCCGATCGCCTTTGCCGCGCCGCTGCCGGGGCGCGAGCCGCTGGTGATCGACATGGCGCTGTCCAAGGTGGCACGAGGCCCGATCGTTGCGGCGAAGCAAAAGGGCGAGGCAATCCCCGAAGGCTGGGCACTCGACGCTGCCGGCAAGCCGACGACCGACCCGGCGGCGGCGATCGCCGGCACCATGGTGCCGCTCGGCGACGCCAAGGGCGCGACGCTCGCCATGATGGTCGAGATCCTCGCCGCGGCGCTGGTCGGCACCCATTTCGCCTTCCAGGCTTCGTCCTTCCTCGATGACAAGGGCGGCCCGCCCGATACCGGCCAGTTCATCCTCGCCATCGACCCCGCGGGCATGGGCGGCAACTGGTTCGCCGAGCGGATGAGGATGCTGACGCATGCGATCGAGGAGCAGCCAGGCACCCGGCTGCCCGGCATGCGGCGCTATGGGCTGCGGGCCAAGGCGCGGGCCGAGGGCATCGAGGTCGATCTCTAATCCCAAGGCGTCATGCAGCAATGCGTCATGCTCGGGCTTGCCCCGAGCATCTCAGGCCGGAAGAGGCTCGGGCCAACACCTCCTCGTCATGAGATTCTCGGGTCTGCGCTCTGCTTCGCCCGAGAATGATGGCTCCGCTCAGACAAAATCGAATCGATCAACGTCGACAAGGCCTTTGTCGGTGATCTTCAGATGCGGAATCACCGGCAGGGTCAGGAAGGCGACCTGCAGGAAGGGCTCGGCCAGCACGACGCCGAGCGCCTTCGCCGCCGCACGCAAGCCTTCCAAACCGTGCCGTACCGTCTCGAAGGGCTGGTCGCTCATCAGCCCGGCGACGGGCAGTGCGAGCTCCGCCGTGACCTTGCCGCCATCGGCCACCGCGAAGCCACCACCGGTCTCGATCAGCCGGTTTGCCGCGGCCGCCATCGAGGCCTCGTCGACACCGACGACGCAGAGATTATGACTGTCATGGCCGACAGAGGAGGCGATCGCGCCATGCTTCATGCCGAAGCCGTGGACGAAGCCGCCAGCGATGCCGCCGTTGCGGCCATGGCGCTCGATCACCGTGGCCTTGACGGCGTCTTGGTCGAGATCGGGTAGGGCGAAGCCGTCTTTCGCCGGCAGGCGCATGGAAAGGCGCTCAGTGATGATGCGGCCGGGTACGACGCCGATCACCGGCGTTTCGCCCTCGCGGGCCTTCACCGCGAAATCCTCCGGCGCGAGCCTGCGGCTGCGGACGCTGGCGAGGCCGACGGGCGGGATCGCCTTCCTGTCTGCGAATAGCTTGTCCTCGACCAGACGGCCGCCGGCGAACACTTGTTTGACGCGGCAGCCGGCGAGATCGTCGACCAGCACGATGTCGGCGCGCTTGCCGGGACCGATGAAGCCGCGATCGAACAGGCCGAAATTCCGCGCCGCCGACAGGCTCGCCGTGCGATAGGTCGCCAGCACATCCGCACCATGGGCGATCGCGGTGCGGACCATGTAGTCGAGATGGCCTTCCTCGGCGATGTCGAGTGGGTTGCGGTCGTCAGTGCAGAAGGCGAGGAAGGGCGAGGCATCGCGGGTGATCAGCGGGATCAGCGCGTGCAGGTCCTTCGAGACCGAGCCTTCGCGGATCAGGATCGCCATGCCCTTCGCCAGCTTTTCTCGCGCTTCCTCTGCCGTCGTGGTCTCGTGATCGGTGCGGATGCCGGCGGCGAGATAGCCATTGAGGTCGAGACCGCGGACCAGCGGCGCATGGCCATCGATATGCCGATGTGAAAATGCTTCGAGCTTGGCGAGGCAGCCGGAATCGCGATGCAGCACGCCAGGAAAGTTCATGAACTCGGCGAGGCCGATCACCTTGGGGTGGTCCATGAACGGGGTGAGGTCGGCAGCCTCGAGCGCCGCGCCCGCCGTCTCCAGATGCGTCGCCGGCACGCAACTCGACAGCTGCACGCGCAGATCCATCCGCATCTCTTCGGCGCAGGCGAGGAAATAGCGGATGCCCTCGGCGCCGAGCACATTGGAGATCTCGTGCGGGTCGCAGATTGCAGTCGTGACCCCGTGCGGCAGCACGCAGCGCTCGAATTCGAGCGGCGTCACCAGCGAGGATTCGACGTGCAGATGCGTGTCGATGAAGCCGGGCACGGCAATCAAGCCGGTGGCATCGAAGCTCGCCTTGCCCTCATAGCGGCCATGGGTGCCGACGATGGTGTCGCCGCAGAGCGCGATATCGGTTTCGACGAGGTCGCCCGAGACGAGGTCGAACAGATTCGCGCCGCGGATGACGCGATCGGCCGGCTCATCGCCGCGTCCTTGCGCGATTCGGCGGGCGAGGGTGGCTGCATCGGTCATGGTCTGGGGCTCCGGGTTCAGGCCGGCTTGGCTACGCCATCTCGCCGGCCTAGACAGGCGCTGTCCAGTCGCCTTTCGCGGAGACCATCATGCAGCTCACCTGGTTCGGCCATTCGGCGTTTCGGCTCGACCTGTCCGGCGCCTCGGTCCTGATCGACCCGTTCTTCTCCGGCAATCCGGCTTTCGAGGGCGATGTCGCCGCGGCAAGCAAGGGCGTCAGCCATATCGTCGTCACCCATGGCCATGGCGACCATGTCGGCGACACGCTCGCCATCGCGGCGGCGAACGATGCCACCGTGATCACCAATTACGACCTGTGCATGCATCTCGCCTCGAAGGGGCTGACGAAGTTCGAGCCGATGAACACCGGCGGCACCGTCGATCTCGGCGCCTTCTCGGTGACGCTCGTCCGGGCCGATCACTCAGCTGGCATGGGCGAGGCGGGCGTGGCCGTTCCGGTCGGCAACGCCAATGGCGCGATCATCAAGGCGCCCGGCGAGAAGACGCTCTGGCACATGGGCGACACCGACATCTTCGCCGACATGGCACTGCTCGCCGAACTCCACGGTGTCGAGATCTGCATCTGTCCGATCGGCGATCGCTTCACCATGGGAGCGAAGACCGCGGCGCTGGCGATGACCCGCTTCGTCAAGCCGAAGCTCGCGATTCCCTGCCACTACGGCTCCTTCCCGATCATCGCCCAGGACGCGGCGGTCTTCGTCGAGGGGCTGAAAGGCAGCGGGGTCGAGGCGCTGGTGCCGGAGAAGGGCAAGGCGGTCACGATCTGAAGGTCACGAAGGCCAGACAGCAGGGCGTGGGGAACCCTCTCCTGTAAGGAGAGGGCAGGGTGAGGTGTAGGCGGTTCGACCAGTGCCGCGAGCGCTGACCGCGCGGTCGGGTTCCGGCCGACGTTTCCAGTCCGACACCTCACCCCTACCCCTCTCCTTACAGGAGAGGGGATCCCGAGCTTGGCTTGAGGCGTTGCGGGCTGGCCGCGCGCGCCGTATAGCCCGTGACCACACATCACGTTCGCCAGTGCCGCGAAGTTGCAGGAGCCCGCCCATGTCGGTCGACGCCGCCACCGTCAAACGCGTCGCGCATCTCTCGCGCATCGCCGTCGATGATGCGGATGTGCCGAAGCTGCAAGGCGAGCTCAACGCCATCCTCGGCTTCGTCGAGCAGCTCAACGAGGTCGATGTCACAGGCGTCGAGCCGATGACCTCGGTGACGCCGATGGTGATGAAGAAGCGTCAGGACGTGGTCACTGACGGCGAGATCGCCGATGAGATCGTCGCCAACGCCCCGGCCTCCGAGGACGACTATTTCATGGTGCCGAAGGTGATCGAGTGAGCGCCTGACGCGCTCCGTTCATCGTCATCATCCGACCGCATACGTTTTACGGATATTCGCCGTGACCGATCTCACCCGCCTGACCCTGACCGACGCCCGCGACGGGCTGAAGGCCAAGCAATTCTCCGCCACTGAGCTCGCCAAGGCCCATATCGCCGCCGTCGAGCAGGCGCGCGCGCTCAATGCCTATGTGCTGGAGACGCCCGAGCATGCGCTGAAGCAGGCCGCCGCCTCGGACGAGAAGCTCGCCAAGGGCGAGGCCGGCCCGCTGGAGGGCCTGCCCCTCGGCATCAAGGACCTGTTCGCGACCAAGGGCGTGCGCACCACCGCCTGCTCGCGCATCCTCGGCAACTTCGTGCCGGCCTATGAGTCGACGGTCTCATCGCAGCTCTGGCGCGACGGCGCCGTCATGCTCGGCAAGCTCAACAATGACGAGTTCGCCATGGGCTCGTCGAACGAGAGCTCGGCCTTCGGGCCGGTGGTCAATCCCTGGCGGCGCAAGGGCTCGAATGTCGGGGCCGGCGCTGCCGGCGCGATCGAGGGCAATCATCTGGTGCCCGGCGGCTCGTCCGGCGGCTCTGCCGCAGCCGTCGCCGCGCATCTTTGCCTCGCCGCGACCGCGACCGACACCGGCGGCTCGATCCGCCAGCCGGCCGCCTTCACCGGCACGGTCGGCATCAAGCCGACCTATGGCCGCTGCTCGCGCTGGGGCATCGTCGCTTTCGCCTCCTCGCTCGACCAGGCCGGGCCGATCGGCAAGACCGTACGCGACTGCGCCGTGATGCTGCGTTCCATGGCGGGGCATGATCCCAAGGACACCACCTCGGTCGATCGCGCTGTACCTGATTACGAGGCCTCGGTCGGGCGCTCGATCAAGGGCATGAAGATCGGCATCCCCCGGGAATATCGCCTGGAGGGCCTCAACGCCGAGATCGACGCGCTCTGGCAGCAGGGCATCGACTGGCTGAAGGCGGCCGGTGCCGAGATCGTCGAGATCTCGCTACCGCACGCCAAATACGCGCTGCCGGCCTATTACATCGTCGCTCCGGCGGAGGCTTCGTCCAACCTCGCCCGCTATGACGGCGTCCGCTATGGCCTGCGCGAGCAGGGCCGCGACATCGTCGAGATGTACGAGAAGACTCGCGCCGCCGGCTTCGGTGCCGAGGTCAGGCGCCGCATCATGATCGGCACCTATGTGCTGTCCTCGGGCTATTACGACGCCTATTACCTGCGCGCCCAGAAGGTGCGAACGCTGATCAAGCGCGATTTTGAAGCTGTCTACGACCAGGGCATCGACGCGGTGCTGACGCCGGCGACACCGTCCTCCGCCTTCGGTATTGGCGAGAAGGGTTCGTCCGACCCGGTCGAGATGTATCTCAACGACGTCTTCACGGTGACGGTGAACATGGCCGGGCTGCCCGGCATCGCCGTGCCGGCGGGCCTCGACAGCCAGGGCCTGCCGCTTGGCCTGCAGCTGATCGGCCGGCCTTTCGACGAGGAGACGCTGTTCTCGCTCGGTCAGGTGATCGAGGAGGCTGCCGGCCACTTCCCGGTCAGCGAGCGTTGGTGGGCCTGAGCCCGCCGCCGCTTGATCGGTCGCATTCCGAATCCTGACTTCTCTCGCGCGATTACGGGTGGCAGTCTTCGGGCCTGATCAGGCTGCCGGAGACCGCCATGCCGTCCTATCCGTTCGAGACCGTCGACGTCTTCACCAACCGCCGCTTCGGCGGCAACCAGCTCGCCGTCTTCACCGATGCGCGCGGCCTCTCGGACGCCGAGATGCAGGCGCTGGCGGCGGAGATGAACTATAGCGAGACCACCTTCGTGCTGCCGCCGAGCGATCCGGCCAACACGGCGCGCGTCCGCATCTTCCATCGCACGGCCGAGATGCCCTTCGCCGGCCATCCCAATGTCGGCACCGCCTGCGTGCTCGCCGGCCATGGCCGCGACCGCGATGGCATCCTGCTGTTCGAGGAGATGGCCGGGTTGGTCGAGGTTCGCATTGCGCACGATGCCGCCGGGCTAGTGACGGGCGCGACCATCGCCGCGCCGCAGGCGCTCTCGCTAGGCATCCAGCTGCCTGCCGACGCCATAGCGGCCTGCGCCGGCCTTAGTAGCGCCGAGGATGTCCTCACCGGACGCCATCAGCCGCAGCAGGCCTCGGTCGGGGTCAAATTCGTCCTGGCCGAGGTCACGCCGGAGGCGCTGACACGCGCGCTGCCTGATATCGCGGCCTATCGCCGACTCGAACAGGCCAATCCGGCCCTTGAGAGACGCCTGTCGATCTTCTTCTACGCCTGGGATGGCGACAGCGTCCGCGCCCGCATGTTCGCGCCGCTCGCCGGCACCTGGGAGGATCCCGCAACCGGCAGTGCCAGCGCGACATTGGCGGCTCTGACTTTGTCGCTCTCCGATAAGGACAGCGTCGCCTTCGACATCGCACAGGGCGTCGAGATGGGCCGGCCTAGCCTGCTGCATGTCGCGGCTCGGCGCATCGACGGCGAGATTCGCGCCACCGTCGGCGGCGGCTGCGTGCCGGTGCTGCGCGGCGAGGCGACGGTGTGAGAGGGACGTCATGCTCGGGCTTGACCCGAGCATCTCAGGCCGATGAGGCTCCAGTCAGCGCTTTCTCGTCTTGAGATTCCCGGATCTGCGCTTCGCTGCGCCCGGGAATGACGAGACCTTCAGCCGTCGAGCCCAATCTCCTTGCGGACCTTGCGCGTCAACCCCGCTGCAACCAGCCGGTAGCTCTCGCGCAGATAGTCGCGGAAGGCCTCGTCCGGCAGGCTCTCGCCAGAGAAGCGCTGGATCCATTTCATTCCGCGCGAGGCGAGATACGGCGCCGGCCGGCAGCCGGGCGCATCACGCAACATCTCATAGGCCATGGGCGAGCATTTGAACGAGACGAAGAGCGCGCCCTCGGCGTCGTCGCGGCCGAGCGCGAACACCTTGCCGCCGACCTTCCAGACATCGGCGCCGCCCCACTGCACGACATGGCTGGTCGCGGGCAGGGCGGCGCAGAAGGCGTTGTATTCGGCGAGGGTCATGCTGTCCTGCTGTCGCGAGTCGCTGTGTCGGAGCATCCCTTATCCCAAATGACGGCCGGTTGGTGTCCGGAGCCGACGGTTTGGCGCAGCTTTCGCCCTAGCGTTGCCAGAAGCGCTTGGCGATCTCTGTCTCGACCTGCTGTCTCGTCAGGCCGATATCGTTGAGCAGATGGGGATTTTCCCGCGCCATTTGCGTGAGCTTCCAGCGAGCGCGGATACGCTCGTGCCAGGTCGCAAGGATGCTTCGCAGGAGCGAGGCGGGAGTATCGTTCATGGCAACCTCCCTATGGCTCGAAGGGCTGGACCCTCGATCTGAAGGAGGTTGAGTTCTGCTGCATGCGGGCAGCACCGTCCTTAAGCGCGCCCAAAGAGTTCCAAAAACCTCCAAACCGGCTATGGATTCACTCATGCAGGGATCGCGCTTTGCCTTTGGGCCGTTCGTGCTCGATTCGGGCGCAGGAACGCTGCTTCGGAACGATGTTCCGGTTGCCGCCGGCTATCGCGCGTTGAAGTTGCTTGCAGCGCTCGTAGGGCGGCCAAGCGAGATACTCGCCAAGGCCGAACTGATGGATGCGGCATGGCCGGGCACCGCCGTCGAGGAGGGCAATCTCACCGTCCAGGTCGCGCAATTGCGGAAGCTGCTCGGCGTGCCCGCCGATGGCGGCGAATGGATCGTCACTGTCCCACGCATTGGCTACCGCTTCGCCGGCGCGGTCGAACAGCTCGGCGATGCGAAGCGCAAACCATTGCCGTTGCCTGCCAAGCCGTCGATCGCGGTGCTGCCCTTCGTCAATCTCGGCAACGATCCCGAACAGGACACCTTCGCGGACGGGTTGACCGAGGACCTGATCACCGACCTGTCCCGAATCCCGGACCTGTTCGTCATCGCCCGCAACTCGGCCTTCGCCTACAGGGACAAGGCGAGGGGTGTGCGCGAGATCGCCGAAGAGCTCGGTGTCCGCTACCTGCTGGAAGGCAGCGCACGGCGCGTCGCGGGACGCGTGCGCATCAACGCCCAGCTGGTCGACACGGTGAGTGGCGAACACCTGTGGGCGGAGCGCTTCGATCGCGGGCTGGACGATATCTTCGCCGTTCAGGACGAGGTCACCGCCAGGATCGTCGAAGCCTTGCTCGGCCGCCTGCGCGCACCGCCGCCGCGCCGTAGGCCAAAAAGCCTCGAAGCCTACGATCTCTGCGTTCGGGCCCGCCAGCTGATGGATGATACGCCTCAGGCGGCACAGGAAGCGCATCTGCTGCTCACCCGCGCTGTGACGCTCGATCCGGACTATGCCGAGGCCTATCGCTGGCTCGCTTTGAACCACTGGATGGGATGGGTGCATTCCGGCGGGCCGACTGAGACGTCCCGCAGCATCGCTTTGGAGCTGGCGCGCAAGGCCGTCGCAATCGATGCCAATGATGCAGGCTGCCGCTGGGCCCTGGCCTATCTGCTCGCCTATGAGCGCAGCTTCGCCGAGGCGGAGGTGGAGTTCGCCAAGGCGCTCGAACTCGACCCGAACGAGGCCGATGCGTGGGCGGCACTGTCAGACATCACGGTGCTGGCCGGGCGGGTCGACGAAGGCCTCGACCATATTCGCAAAGCCTTCCGGCTGAACCCGTTTCCGGCAAGCTGGTACTATCTGCCGCTCGGTCAGGCGCTCTATGCCGCCGGCGAGTACGAGGCCGCGGTCGAGGCGCTGCGCCGGGACGAGACACACCGGACGAGCTCACGCCGGTTCCTGGCGGCGAGCCTCGCTCAGCTCGGCCGGCTCGACGAGGCGCGCGCGGAGGCTGAACTTTTCCTGGTTGGCAATCCGGATTTCAGCATCGGCCACTGGGCCGCTATGGAGCCGTTCCGCGATGCGGCGATGCGCGAGCGCTTCGTCGCGGGCTTCCGCAGGGCCGGCCTTCCGGAATGATGCGGCCTGGCTCTGCCCATCCGAGCCGAGGGGTCTCAGATCGGGCCTTCTGGAACCAGTTGGACCGCATGCCGTTGGTCTCCCGCTTATCGCAGCAAAACCCGAACGCGAGGCGACGATGAAACTCTCCGGCGGCTGCAATTGCGGGCAGGTCCGCTACGAGCTCGACGGCGAGCCGGTCCGTATCGGCATCTGCCATTGCGAGACCTGCCGGAAAAGTTCGGGCTCGGCCTTCTCCTTCTTCGGGATCTGGCCCAGAACCAATGCAACCCTGTCGGGCGAGCTCGGCTGCTGGCAGGGCCGGGCGGGAGGCGAGCGCTTCTGCCCGACCTGCGGCTCACCGCTTTTTTGTTGGGCGGACGATTCCGACGAGATCGAGATCAGGCTCGGCACATTGGACAGCCCACCAAGTGCGCTCGTACCGGCCTATGAGCTCTGGGCTATCCGTCGGGAACCCTGGCTGGCACATCAGAAGGGCGCCGAGCAGCATACGCGCGATCGCGAGAAGCTTGGCGCCTGAGCCCGGAGCATTTTCGAGCGAAGTGGATACCGGTTCGCGTGAAGAAAATGCGATATAACAGGACGTCAGAAGCTCTCGGCGTCGACGCCGTGGACCTTGGCGGCCGCGACGATCTGCGACCAGGTCTCGGCGTCGAGCGGGATGCCGTCGCGCTCGCGCTCGATCCTCATAGCGCGCTCCTTGTCGCCGGGCGCCAGCACGGGCTGCGATGGATCCAGCGGTGCGGCGGCGCGCACGAAGGTGAGGTAGCTCTCGATCCGCTGCTGGCGCAGGTCCGCATCCGGCTCGAGCCGGGCCGGATCGATCAGCACACCGAACAGCGAGTTGATGATCCAGCTCTTGTGCGGCTTCTCGTCGATGCGTGCGGCGCCCATCAGTCCGGCCGAGAGCAGTTCGGCGATCAGCGAGAGGCCGGCGCCCTTGTGGTCACCGAAGGGCAGGAGCGCACCGAGCGGCAGGTCCGGCTGCAGGAAGACATGCCTCGGCTCGGTGGTCGGGCGGCCCTCGCCATCGATGATGTAGCCTTCCGGCACGTCGACGCCCTTGTTGAGTGCGACGCGCGCCTTGCCATGCGCCATGCGGCTGGTGGCGAAGTCGAGGATCAGCGGCTCGCCGCTCGGAACCGGAAGGCCGATCGAGATCGGGTTGGTGCCGAAGCGCGCCTCCCTGGCAGCGAAGGGCGCGACGATCGGCGGCCGGCCGGCGACATTGACCCAGAAGATCGAGATCAGCCCGGCTGCTGCCACGACTTCGGAATAATGACCGATGCGGCCGATATGGTGGGAATCGAGCAGGTTGAGCACGGCGACGCCGCCGGCTTGCGCGATCGTGATGGCACGGTCGACGGCGTTCCGGGCGGTGGGCTGGCCGAGCGCGACATTGCCGTCGGCGATCAGGAAGGGGCCCGCCTCACTGCGGATGCTGAGCTTGGCCTGCGGCGTCAGATTTCCGTCGGCGAGCGAGTTGAAATAGAGCGGCAGCATGCCGATGCCGTGGCTGTCATGACCGCTGAGATTGGCGAGCACCAGATGTTCGGCCGTCTCGTTGGCTTCATCCTCGCTCCAGCCGGCGGCGGTGATCATGGCCCGGGTGAGGGCGCGAAGCGCGTCGGGCCGATGCAGACGGTAGGAGGTCATGGCTCTCTGTCGGATGTTTCGACGGTTCCGGCAGAGTGCACGGGCCCGCGCTGCATGCAATGCGCAGCAGCAAATGGTGCCATCCCGGCCGGTGCATCTCGACGTTGCGCTCACCAATCCTTATGTTGCTGTCAGCAATCCTGTTTTCACCGGACCTTGAATCCGGTCGAGGAGGGACGAGGATGTTTTCGATACCTGGCCTCAAGGTGGTCTCGCTGACCGATGCCGCCGCCGCCCGCATTCGCGCCGTCATGGCGCAGTCGGGGCGTGACGATCCCGATGCGCCCGCGCTCGGCTTGCGCGTCGGCGTCAAGAAGGGCGGCTGCGCCGGCATGGAATACACCTTCGAGGTCGCTCGCGCGGTCGAGAAGGGCGACGAGGTCGTGACCGAGAAGGACGCGACGGTGATCGTTGATGCCAAGGCGGTGCTGTTCCTGCTCGGCACTGAGCTCGATTTCAAGAGCGACCGCTTCTCCTCGACCTTCGTCTTCAACAATCCGAACCAGGTCTCGGCCTGCGGCTGCGGCGAATCGGTCGAGATCAAGCCGCGCGCAGAGAACGCGCTCGCCGCTCAGTGAATGAAACGACGGTCGCTCAGGCGACCTTCGCCGCGTCCTGGATCGCGTCCTCGGTGATGGTGCGGTTGCGTCCGTCCCGCTTGGCTTGCAGCAGCGCGTTGTCGGCGCGCTCGACGATCGAGCTCGCTGTGTCGCCGCGCCGATAGACCGCGACGCCGAGCGAGATCGTGATCCGCCCCAGGCTCTCATTGGTCGAGCGCTTCACCAGCTCGCGGGTCAACAGCGCCTGACGCACGGTCTCGGCGCCGAACTTGCCGGCGACGACATCGGCTTCCGGCAGGATGATGGCGAACTCCTCGCCGCCGAAGCGGGTGATGATCGCCTTGTCCTTGAACTTGTCTTTCATCGTCTTGGCAACCAGGCGCAGCACCTGATCGCCGGTCAGATGGCCGTGCATGTCGTTGAAATTCTTGAAGAAGTCGATGTCGGCCATGACCAGTGCGAAGGGCTCGCGCCGCAATGTCGCCTGATCGATCGCCTTCTGCAGCATTTCTTCGAAGTGACGGCGATTGGCGAGGCCGGTGAGGGGATCGGTCAGGGCTTCGGCCCGTGTCGATTCCAACGCCTCGCGCAGATTATGGATCTCGTGCGCGCTTTCGCGCAGCTGGGTTTCGAGCTGGGTCTTGCGCGCGACCTCCTCGCGCGTCGACAGCACGAGCGCTTCGACCCATTCGCGCAGCTTGTGCCGGTCGGCCGAGGGCGGAACCTCCTCCGACATGGCGCAGAGCCGGCCGTGATACTCTTCGCTCGAGCTGAGCGCACGGTCGACCAGTGCCATCATGCTGTCGATCTCGGCGAGCACCTGCAGGCTGGTGCGCTCGGCCTGGCGCGAGATGCGGTCGGTACTGATGAATTTCTCGTAGAGCGTGTCGATGTCGGCGGCGCCGACCTCGCCATTGCTTGCAGCGATCACGGCGCTCATCGCCATGCTCAGCGCCGGCATCTCGCCGCTGAGATGCGCGTACCAGACTTCAAAGGCGCGGGGGTAGCCCGGGGAATAATGCTGGCGCATCGCCGCGACCACCTGTTCGGCGAGGTCATGAGCTTGCGGCAAGCCCGATCGGCTGGTTGTCATGACGTCCTGTCCCCGCCGGCCGCGAAATTCTTCCGCAGCCGCTACGCGGCGATCCTAGGACGATTGGGGTTAAGGCAAGGTTGCTGCGAAGCGCGGTTCAGCCGGCGCGAACAGGCCGGAGCAGGAAGGCGGGAACGTGGTCGCCGAGGCCCTTGACCTGCGGTCCGTCATCGAGGTCGTCACGGCGCGGCGAGCGGGGTCGCTCGCTGCCGCGACGCGGCGCGACATTGTCCGATACCGGCTCGTGGCGGGGCGGGCGCTCGCGGGGCGGCGCGGCCTCGCGGGCCGGAGCAGTCTCGCGGGCAGGCGCCGGCTCGGTCTTCGCCTCGCCACGCGGCGGCCTGCCATCGCGTCCGCCGCGTTGCGGACGGCCGCCCTTTCGGTCGTCGCCGCGGCGGCCACGGCGCTCTTCGCGTGGTTCGCCCGGCGGCAGCGCGTCGAGGCGTGGACCTTCCCACTCGATGCTCTTGCCGGTCAGCTTCTCGATCGCCGCGACGAGCTTTTCATCGTGGCGGGTGACTATGGAGAAGGACGCGCCTTCACGGCCGGCTCGGCCGGTGCGGCCGATGCGGTGGACATAGTCCTCGGCATGGGTCGGGACGTCGAAGTTGAACACGTGGCTGACGGCAGGGATATCGAGGCCGCGGGCGGCAACGTCGCTCGCCACCAGGATAGGGAACTCGCCGGTGCGGAAGGATTCGAGCGCCGCCATGCGGGCGTACTGGTCCATGTCACCATGCAGTGCAACTGCCGGAAAGCCATGGCTCTGCAGGGACTTGTGCAGCGTTGCTACATCGCGCTTGCGATTGCAGAAGACAATGGCGTTCTGCAGATCCTTGGCTTCGCGGATGAGCTTGCGCAGTGTGTCGCGCTTCTCGAAGTCCTGGCTGTTCGAGGCTATCAGGCGCTGGGTGATGGTGGTCGCCGCGGTCGCCGGGCGGGAAGCCTCGATACGGATCGGGTTGTGCAGGAACTGCTCGCTGATCCGGGTGATCTCGGGCGGCATCGTCGCGGTGAAGAACAAGGTCTGCCGCGTGAAGGGAACAAGTTTGCAGACGCGCTCGATGTCCGGGATGAAACCCATGTCGAGCATGCGGTCGGCTTCGTCGATGACGAGCAGCTCGACGCCGGTGAGCAGCAGCTTGCCGCGCTCGACATGATCGAGCAGGCGGCCGGGCGTGGCGATCAGCACGTCGACGCCGCGGGTGATCTTGGCATCCTGGTCGCCGAAGGAGACGCCGCCGATCAGCAGCGCGACCGAGAGCTTCTGGTTGACGCCGTAGCGGGTGAAGTTCTCCTCGACCTGGGCCGCGAGTTCGCGGGTGGGTTCGAGGATCAGCGTGCGCGGCATCCGGGCGCGGGCGCGGCCGTTTTCCAGGATGGTCAGCATCGGCAGGGTAAAGGCAGCGGTCTTGCCGGTGCCGGTCTGCGCAATGCCGAGCACGTCCTTGCGGGCGAGCACGTGGGGGATGGCCTGGGCCTGGATGGGGGTGGGCGTCGTGTAGCCGGCGGTGGTGACCGCGGTTAGAACCTTATCGCTCAGGCCGAGTTCGGCAAAAGACATCGATAGCTGCGCTTCTCAAGGGTCGGTGACACGTGGCGGGATGACCGATCGACCGCAACGGTGGCGCGACTTTGCTGGGTTGCGCGCCTTCGGACGCCCGTGCAATGCAGAAAAAACAGGGCAAAGTCAACATTCTAGAGGCGGTTCCGATCAGCTTGCGCCGCAAGGCTGATCGGCGAGAATGGTTTCCTTCTTAACGTGAGGGCCGGATCACCGATCAGATTGAACCGATCTGATCGGTTCCGGCTCGCCGAGGTCAATGAAGAATGAGCGCCGTGACGATGAAGACGCCGGAATCTCTGGTCCTGATCCCGGGGCTGAATTGCACGCCTACACTGTACGCGCCGCAATGGCCTGCCCTGGCGCCGGGCCGCCAGATTCTCGTCGCCGAGACTACCGCGGATGACGCGATCGGCGCGATGGTTGAGCGGCTTCTGGCGGCCGCACCGGAGCGCTTTGCGCTGTGCGGGCTCTCAATGGGTGGCTACATCGCCCTCGACGTGATGCGGCGAGCGCCCGAGCGCGTGACGCGGCTGGCCTTGCTCGACACCACGGCCAAGCCGCCGACGCCCGAAACCAACGCGCCGCGCGAACAGATGATCGCGCTGGCTGAGAAGGGCGCCTTCGACAATGTCGTGACGCTGCTCTGGCAGAAGCTGGTCGCGCCCGACCGTCTCGCCGATGAAGCGTTGCGCCTCGACGTGAAAGCGATGGCCGAGACGGTCGGCGCGGCAGGTTTCGTCCGCCAACAGCGGGCGATCATGGGGCGAGCTGATGCGCGGCAGGTTCTCGCGACGATCTCCGTTCCGACCCTGGTCGTCGTCGGTGAGGAAGACGCAATCACCCCGCCGGACGAGGCGCGCGAGATCGCCGCCGGGATCGGTGCGAGCGCGCGCTATCTGGAAATACCGGGATGCGGCCACCTCTCGACCATGGAGGCACCAGAGATCGTGACGCGGGCACTGCTTGACTGGCTCGGCTGAGCCTCAGCGCTGGGCCACGCAAGGATCGAGCTTGGTCTCGCCGGCGCGTTTGGCGATCGATCCCGTGGTGAGCGGGTCGAAGGGTTGCCCCTTGGCCGCGGCATACGAGGCCTGACGCATCGCATCCCGGTCGAGCTGCGCCGTCTGGCTCGAGATGAAATTGACGGCGATGACGGAAAGGAAGGCGATCGCGGCGCCGGCCTTGGCGATATCGGCGACCATGGTACCGCGCTGGTTGCGCAGGAAGGCGATGACAAGGCGCATCGCGAACTCCGGACAAGATGAAAGGCGTCAGACGCCGACAAGCGAAGCATGCAGCAGCGCCTGTAAAAACTTGGTTAGCGAAGAGTCTCCGCTTCAGATCGCCATCGCTTGCTGCGCATGAATGACTTACGCTACGACAGCCGACAGTCGTCACTTGTGAAAGGGGCGTCGCATGCTGAAGCTCGGTGCCCGCGGTGAACCGGTTCGGCTGTTGCAAAGCCAGCTCAATCTGCTGCCGACGGGGCTCGTGAAGCTCGTCGTCGATGGCATCTTCGGCACGCGGACCCACGGGCGAGTGCTGGAGTTCCAGGGTATCAACCAGCTCGACAAGGATGGCGTCGTTGGCCCGCTGACCCTCGACCTGATCGCCAATCTGCTCAGGAATCTCAACAACATCCTGCCGGTTCCGCCGCCGATGCCGGTGCCGAAGAAGCCCTCGGCTGTCCGGCTCATCACCGACGAGATCGTCGGCGCCTTCCCGGCGGCGAACGGCCTCATCACACAGATCATCCCGCCGATCGCGGTGATCCAGACCGCGACGTACAAGCAGGGCGCTGGCGGCCCGCCGCTGGATTTTCAAACCATGCCGGGTACGACGGGGCGGCTCGCGATCTTCGCCGCGCGCAACAAGGACGGCATCGAGCGGGCCGTGATCCTGCTGTTGCCGGCGCAGGTCAATCCCGACCGGCTGCTGATCTGCATCAGCCACGGCTTCGGTGGGCAGGGGGCCAAGACGCGGGCACGCCTCAAGGCGCTGAACTGGACGGACCCTCTGTCCAAACCGCTGATCCAGTACGTACTGCTCAATCACGTCATCAATCGCTGGGGTGCGCAGACGCTGGCGGCGCAGAAGCGGAACCTCGGCTACATGCAGATCGTCCGCTCCGGTGCGCCCGGCGGCGAGCTTGGCGCGTTCGCCAAGGACGCGGCCTTCCTGCAACAGGTGCTGATCGAGATGCGCGACCTGACGAACGGGTCGTTCTCGTTCAACACATTGGAGACGATGACCTTCTCGAGCGGCATCGGCGATCACAACCTGTTTGTCTCACAGGCGGAGAAGCGGTTCGATATCGCCGCGAGCTACGCCATCGATCCGCAGCCGCAGGCGCGGCCGTTGAACAGCAAGGGCAAGAAGCGGCTGTTTCGCAGCGGCGTGACCTCGCACGCGCCGCCATTGCCGGGATCGGATTTCCTTCCGGTCGGGCGCTGGACCAAGGAATGGCAGCACTTTCGCCTCCTGATCGACAAGGAATTCGACTACATGCACAACTGGACGATGCCGTTCTATTGCCTCTATCTCGGCATCCAGACCTCCTGAACACCGAGTGCTGGCGTCAGCCCCGGCCCTCCAGCCGGCCCCGATGCTCGCGGAACAGTTTGCGCAGCGCCTCCAGCACCGCCAGCACGGCCGGGCGCTGACGGCCGCTCTCATGCGAGACCAGGAAAATCTCGTCGGCAGTCGCTTCGGGCGGCTCTTCCAGGCGGATCAGAGCCGCATCGGCGTCCGCCAGGAAACAGGGCGCCATCGATACGGCGCCCGACGAGCGGATGCTTTCATAGCGTGCGGCGGAATCGCCGACCCGCGCGGCGATCGGCCGGCCGGCGGCCCAGGCGAGGATGTGCTGCTCGATCCGCGACGAGACGTCTCGGCTGACCGAGATGATCGGCGCCGTGGCCGGGTCGCTGTCGCGGCGCACATAGAAGGCCTGCGCCAACCTGCCGACCTTCTGGCCGAAATAGCCGGCACCCTCCGGCGGCCTGCGCATGCGGATCGCGATCTCGGCCTCGCCCTGAGCCAGGTCGAGGCGCGCGCGGGTGCTGAGGATGACGATCTCGACGCCTCCGGCCGCGGCCGAAAGCGTGGTCGCGTGCTGGGTCAGGAACAGGCTGATCGAGGTGGTTGCGGTAACGCGGACGGGTTCATCGTCGCGGGCACGCGCAGATGTCGCCCGCGCCTCGAAGCGTGCGACGGCTTCGGCTGCGGCGGCTGCGTCCGCGGCGAGCGAAAGGCCGATCCCGGTCGGGATCAGGCGGTTGGCGCCGCGGCGGAACAGCCGCAGGCCGAGCCTTGCCTCGAACGCCTTCAGCCGGCGCGCGACGGTCGTCTCGCTCAACCCGAGCGCCGCCGCCGCCAAAGCCAGCCCGCCGCTGGAGGCGATGGCGTGGAAGATCTCGATGTCGGCCCAGAACGAGGCCGGGCTCTGGGCATCGCGTCGAGGTGGAGTGGCAGCAGGCTCGCCCATGCGCTCAGCGGCCAGAGCTCGGACGCAGGATGGTGTCGCGGGGCGCTGTCATGGTCGAAGTCGTGCGGGTCGGTCGGCATGCACGCAGGATGGGCGCGCAGGTGTCGTGACACAGCCCGGCAAGCTTGCGGGGGTGCCCGGCATCCGAGCCGCCAGAGGCGCGCCTCACAGGTCGATCAGCTCGCCGGCGAAGGCGGCCCGCTCCTGGATGAAGAGGAAGCGCGCTTCCGGCTTGTTGCCCATCAGCCGCTCGACCGTGTCGGAGGTCTCTTCCTTGTTCTCATGATCGACCATGACCTTGAGCAAGGAGCGCTTGCTTGGGTCCATGGTGGTTTCCTTGAGCTCGGCCGGCATCATCTCACCCAAGCCCTTGAAGCGGCCGATCTCGGGCTTCTTGCCCTTGAAAACGGTCTCCATCAGCTCGTCCTTGTGGGCATCGTTACGGGCATAGACGGACTTGGTGCCATGACGCAGCCGGTAGAGCGGCGGCACCGACAAATAGAGATGACCCTTCTCGATCAGACGCGGCATCTGGCGCCAGAAGAACGTGACCAGCAGCGAGGCGATATGGGCGCCGTCGACGTCCGCATCGGTCATCACGATGACCTTCTCGTAGCGCAGGTCGTCCTCGCGGAACTGATTGCCGATGCCGCAGCCCAGCGCCAGGATCAGGTCGGCGAGTTGCTGATTGGCATTGAGCTTTTCGCGCGTCGCGTTGGCGACGTTGAGGATCTTGCCGCGCAGGGGCAGGATCGCCTGGTTGGCGCGGTTGCGCGCTTGCTTGGCCGAGCCACCAGCCGAGTCGCCCTCGACAATGAAGAGCTCGGAACCTGCCGCGCCGGCATTGCTGCAATCGGCGAGCTTGCCCGGCAGCCGGAGCTTGCGCGTCGCGGTCTTGCGCGAAACCTCCTTCTCGAGGCGCCGGCGCAGGCGTTCCTCGGCGCGGTCGACCGACCAGTCGAGCAGCTTCAGTGCCTGCTGCGGCGAGGCGGCGAGCCAATGGTCGAACGCATCGCGCAGCGCGTTCTCGACGATGCGGGCAGCTTCGAGCGTTGCCAGCTTGTCCTTGGTCTGGCCCTGGAATTCCGGTTCGCGGATGAAGACCGAGAGCATGGCGGCGCAGGTCGCCATCACATCGTCGGCGGTGACCTGCGCCATCCGCTTGCTCTGGCCGATGCGCTCGGCGTGGTCGCGCAGTCCGCGCAACAGCGCGATGCGCAGGCCGGATTCGTGCGTGCCGCCCTCGGACGTCGGAATCGTATTGCAGTAGGAAGAGGAGAACCCGTCTTCGCCGGTGGCGAGCCAGGCGATCGCCCATTCGAGCGAGCCGTGGCCACCTTCCTTCGTGATCTTGCCCGAGAAGATCGGCTCGGCGACCAGGTCCTTGCCCTCGATCTCGCGGGCGAGATAGTCGCGCAGGCCGCCGGGGAACTTGAAGACCGCTTCCGCGGCGACGTCGCCCTCGGCCTTGAGCAGGGAGGGCGCGCAGCGCCAGCGGATTTCGACGCCGCCGAAGAGATAGGCTTTCGAGCGAGCCATGCGGAACAGCCGCGCCGGGACGAAATGCGCGCCTTCGCCGAAGATCTGCGCGTCGGGATGGAAGCGCACGCGGGTGCCGCGCCGGTTGGGCGCCCGGCCGACCGTCTCCAATGGCCCCTGCGGATGGCCGCGCGAGAAGGTCTGGCGATAGAGCATTTGCCCGCGCGCGACCTCGACTTCGACCAGGTCGGAGAGTGCGTTGACGACCGAGACGCCGACGCCGTGCAGGCCGCCCGAGGTTTCGTAGACCTTGAGTCGAACTTTCCGCCGGCGTGCAGGATCGTCATGATCACTTCGAGCGCCGACTTGTCCGGAAATTTCGGATGGGGGTCGATCGGCATGCCGCGACCATTGTCGGTGACGGCGAGCGAGCCGTCGGCAAAGAGCTCGACATCGATGAAGCTGGCATGGCCCGCCACCGCCTCGTCCATGGCGTTGTCGATCACCTCGGCGAAGAGGTGGTGCAAGGCCCGCTCATCAGTGCCGCCGATATACATGCCGGGCCGGCGCCGGACCGGCTCCAGCCCTTCGAGCACTTCGATGGTGGAAGCGTCGTAGCCGGCCTCCGATGGGGTGCCGACGCGTGGGGCGGGGGCAGGGCGCGCAGCCGGTTTCGGCGCAGGGGCGGGCGCGGGCGCTTCTGCGCGCGCATCCTTGCCGCCATCATCGCCGAAGAGGTCGTCCGTCATCACCATTGTGCCTACTGATTCGCGCTGCCTGCAGGATACCGCATCGGTCGATCGGCCGCCTGCCAGAGCCCTATAACCCGCCGTTCATCCGCAATAAACCGATCGGAGTGTCGCCGAAAGGCAGGAAGCGCGAGGCCGTCGCCGAACCGTCATCTCAGGATGGCACAGCCGGCTCGTGGAACCTCGCTTGCCGGTCCCTGGTTCAGCAGCCGTTAACGGCAACAGCCCCATCATAGGTACTGCGAATCGGGACTGGTCCCGGCCGTGCATTCGGCTAAGCTGGCATAAGGGGAGAAGGTCACGTGGCGTCGCGTTCCGCAGTCCCGAAAATCCGCATCGCGGGCCTCGAGCGGGCCGCGCGCTTTGCCGGTGAGTCCTTCGCCTATGAGGAGCTGTCCGGCTTCGAGACGCGACAGGATGCTGAGGCCACGCAGTTGCATCGGCTCTGGTGGGGTGCCGCCATCGTCGCGCTGATCGGCCTGGCGATCGTCGCTCTGCGCTGACCTGCCGTCAGCGCTTCTTCAACCTTTGAGCGCTAGAAGAGCTCCCTCGGGAGGCTCGACATGCGCGTGGTCATCGTCAGCGATTTCGGCTCGGTCAATGGTGGTGCCGCCAAGGTTGCGATCGAGAGCGCGCGCGGACTTGCCGAGGCCGGCGTTGAGATCGTCTTCGCCTGTGCGATCGGTCCCGTCTCGGATCGGCTCGACCACCCGCTGATCAGCGTCGAGCTCTATCCCGGCGAAGAGATCTGGAAGGTCGGCAGCAAGATCGCTGCGGCACGGCAAGGCATCTGGAACGCTCCGGCGCATAGTTTCCTGAGCGAGCTTCTCGCGCGCCAGCCGCGCGGTAGAACGTTGGTGCACCTGCATCAATGGACCAAGGCGTTCAGCCCCGCGGCGATCGCGGCCGCCGGCGAGAGCGGGCTTCCCGTCGCGATCACAATGCACGACTACTTCTCGTTCTGCCCGGTCGGCGGCTATTTCGACTTCAAGGCGGGAGCGCCCTGTCAGCAGAAACCGATGTCGGCCGGCTGCATCGCCGCCAATTGCGACCGCGCGTCCTATGTCCACAAGCTGGTGCGCGTCGCCCGGCAGTGGCGCTCGGACGAGGCGCTGCGCAAGCTCCGCACGCCGCTTTTCGTCCATGTCAGCGACTTCGCCCGCCGCTTCGCCGAGCCTTTCCTTCCGAAGCAGGCGCGGCACGTTGTGGTCGAGAACATGATGGAGGCGCCGAAGCGGTCACCCGTCGATGTCGCAAAGAACCGGCACGCGCTCTTTCTGGGGCGCTTTACCCAGGAGAAAGCCGGCGACGTGCTGGCCCAGGCGGCGCGCGATGCCGGCATGCCCGTGCGTTTCGTCGGCGAGGGGCCGCTCGCCGAAGAGATCCGCCGCATCAATCCGCAGGCCGAAATCCTTGGCTGGGTGCCGGCCGAACGCGTCTTCGACGAAATTGCGGCTGCGCGCTGCCTCGTGCTGCCTTCGCTCTGGTACGAGCCGGGTCCGCTCGTTATCGCCGAGGCCCGCTCGCTCGGCGTGCCGGTCGTGCTCGCGCGGACTACGGGCCCCGCGAGCTGGATCGAGGATGGCGAAGACGGAATCCTGGTCGAAGGCGGCGACGGGAGGGGGCTGATGAAGGCTCTGGAGCGGCTGAAGGACGACAACGCCGCGTCCCGCATGGGCGCTGCCGCCTATCGCCGCTACTGGGACGATCCGCTGACGATCCAGCGCCATGTCCAGCGGCTGATCGGCGCTTACCGGCCCGTACTCGCTGCCGCGGCCTGAGGAGATCCGGCGGCGGCGAGCCTTTTGGACGCCTTCGACCTTCCTCAAGCTTACCCTGCAGCAAGCGCGCCGCTTCCATCAGCGCCGGCGCCGGCACCATCCGGATCGTCGAACAAGGTTTGATGCCGGCCGCGGGTTACGCAGCGACGCCCGGCCACTGCCTCGCATTGCGCAGCGCGATCAGGTTGTAGCCCTTGGTGCGGTCGCGCTTGTACGCGTCGAGCTCGGCGGCTCTTGCAAGTGGCACAATCCGATCGTCGAGCAGCAGGTGGACGGCGAGCCCGCGCTCCTCGAGGATGTGCCGGGTCAGGGCATGTATCGGATCGGAGCCATGATCCTCGTAGATCACCAGCGCGTCTCTGCCGAGCGCACGCTCCATCCCACCCAGCGCCTCGCGCTCGACGCCTTCGACGTCGAGCTTGACGATCAGTCGACGCTCCGTCCAGCCCTGTTGCTCCAGCAGATCGTCGATCGAGATCGAGATCACCGTCTCGCCGTTGGAGGCCTCGCCCTCGGCCGCGATGCCCCTGGCCTCATGCGCTTCGGCATTGAGATTCACCTCGACCCCTGAGCGATCGAGGATGGCGCGATGAAAGGTCTTGATCAGGCCGGCATGCGGCGCGGCATTGGCGACCAGGTGGCCGTAGGTGGGTGCCGAGGCCTCGACGGCGAGGACAGGTTTGCCGCCACCGACGCTCGAGGCCGCAAAGACCGACCAGTAGCCGATATTGGCTCCACAATCGACAAACCCGTAGTCGACGCCGGCCAGCAGCCGCAGCAAACGCGCCATCTCCGGCTCATGATCATAGGAGCGCAGCAGCATCCTGTTCCAGTAGGGGTCGCTGGCCGGAAAGCTGATTTGCGCATCGGAACCGAGCGCGATCGTCGCGGTCCGTCCGCTCCAGGCGACGCTGCCGATCAGCCGGCATGCCTTGTAGAGGCCGCGCTGCTGCAGGGGGCGGGACAGAGCACCGTAGGCATCGAGCGCGCCGACCAGAGCCCGCGTGCCCATGCCACCGGCGACGAGGCGGCCGGCAGGGCGATCGAATGCGATGGCGGACTGGGCAAGAGCCATTGCGGCGCTCCAAGAGCTTGCAGACCAGAAACTGCTTACCTCGAAGGTTTTGCCAGCCGGTAAAGGCAACTGCCGAAAAGCCGGCGCATGGACGAAAAAAACCGGGGCGTTGCCGCCCCGGTTCGCAAGGTGGACTGCGGATCGCCGCAGTCGGGAGGAAATCCTGTCCCGAGCCCAAAGCTCGGGAGGACAAGCACTCAGTAGGAATAGTACATCGCGAACTCGACCGGGTGCGGCGTCATCTCGAAGCGCGCCACATCCTGCATCTTGAGCTCGATGTAGCTCTCGATGAAGTCGTCGTTGAAGACGCCGCCGGCCTTGAGGTAGGCGTTGTCCTTCTTGAGCGAATCCAGCGCCTCGCGCAGCGAACCGCAGACCGTCGGGATCTTCTTGAGCTCGCGCGGCGGCAGGTCGTAGAGATCCTTGTCCATCGCCGGGCCGGGATCGATCTTGTTGATGATGCCGTCGAGGCCGGCCATCGTCAGCGCGGCGAAGGCGAGATAGGGGTTCGCCATCGGATCGGGGAAGCGGACCTCGACGCGCTTGGCCTTGGGCGAGGTCGTCCACGGAATACGGCAGGAGGCCGAGCGGTTGCGCGCCGAATAGGCGAGCAGCACCGGGGCCTCATAACCCGGGACGAGGCGCTTGTAGGAGTTGGTCGAGGGGTTGGTGAAGGCGTTCAGCGACTTGGCGTGCTTGATGATGCCGCCGATGTACCAGAGGCATTCCTGCGACAGGTCGGCATACTTGTTGCCGGCCATGATCGGCTTGCCGTTCTTCCAGATCGACTGGTGGACGTGCATGCCTGAGCCGTTGTCGCCAAAGACGGGCTTGGGCATGAAGGTCGCGGTCTTGCCGTAGCTCTGGGCGACGTTGTGAATGCAGTATTTATAGACCTGCATCTGGTCGGCCATGTGCGTCAGGGTGTCGAACTTCAGGCCGAGCTCATGCTGGGCCGAGGCGACCTCGTGATGGTGCTTCTCGACCTTGGCGCCCATGGCTGCCATGGCCGCAAGCATCTCGCCGCGCATGTCCTGCGCCGAATCCTGCGGCGGAACCGGAAAATAACCGCCCTTGGTGGCAATGCGGTGGCCGAGATTGCCGCCCTCGTACTCGGTCATGCCATTGATCGGCAGCTCGACATTGTCGAGCTTGAAGCCGGTGTTGTACGGGTCGGCGGCGATCTTGACGTCGTCGAAGACGAAGAACTCGGCCTCGGGCCCGACATAGACGGTGTCGCCGATGCCGGTCGACTTGAGGTATGCCTCGGCCTTCTTGGCCATGCCGCGCGGATCACGGCCATAGGGCTCGCCCGTCGCCGGCTCGAGCACGTCGCAGGTGATGACCATGGTCGAGGCCGAAAAGAACGGGTCGATGCAGGCCGTCGTCGGATCCGGCATCAGCAGCATGTCGGACTCGTTGATCGCCTTCCAGCCGGCGATCGAGGAGCCGTCGAACATCGTGCCCTCGGCGAAGATCTCTTCGTCGATCATGGTGATGTCGAAGGTGACGTGCTGCCACTTGCCGCGCGGGTCGGTGAAGCGGAAGTCGACGTATTTGACGTCATTGTCCTTGATCGCCTTCAGGACTTCTTTGGCGTTCTTCATCTCACGACTTCCTTTGTCGACTGCTAGGGTCTCACGACTGACGTTGCCTGCGGGTCCGCCGGCGCACGCATTCCTTGGGTGTTGGGAATAATCCTCAGATCGCGTCCGCGCCGGACTCGCCGGTGCGGATGCGGATCGCCCCTCCACGCTCGATACAAAAATCTTGCCATCGCCGATCCGGCCGGTCTGGGCGGCCTTCTTGATCGCCTCGATCGCGCGCTCGACCATGTCGTCGGCCAGCACGATCTCGATCTTCACCTTCGGCAGGAAGTCGACCACGTATTCGGCGCCGCGATAGAGCTCGGTATGGCCCTTCTGGCGTCCAAAACCCTTCGCCTCGAGCACCGTGATGCCCTGGAGGCCGACCTCCTGCAGCGCCTCCTTCACCTCGTCGAGCTTGAAGGGCTTAATGATCGCTTCGATCTTCTTCATGCGCCGACCGACCTCCTTGGCGTGAGCTTGCACCACTGTACGCAGCCTTCCTCCGTTCTGACCATCTCGGCCAACCCGGATCAACTCGGCGCGTCCAGCAAAACCTCGCCTGTCCTGCTCATAGCATCGGCGCAGGCAGGCCGCCATGATAGCCCCGGGGGCAAACCGCCTCTTGAAGAGGCGAAAAACAGTCTAAAAATTATGCACATGCCTATCTTGCGTGCAATCGCCGATATCGGCGCATCTCCTTGCCCGAACGCCCGGGCTGGCGGACAATGACCGGCCGATGACTGCCGTCACTTCCTCCGCCCTTGCCCTGCTGAGCGTCGCCGAGATGGCGGCGGCGGATGCGGCAACGATCGCCGCCGGCACGCCCGGTATCGCCTTGATGGAGAAGGCGGGCAGGGCGGTGGCAGACGCGGTGACGCGGCGAGCCCGACCGGGACAGCGCGTCCTGGTGCTCTGCGGCCCAGGTAACAATGGCGGTGACGGCTTCGTCGCGGCGCGCCTTCTGGCAGAACGCGGCTGTCATGTGATGCTCGCGCTTGCAGGCGAGCGAGCAGCCCTCAAGGGGACGCTGCGCAGGCGGCGGAAACCTGGACCGGCCCGATCGAAGGGATCGGCGCAGTCGATCCCGTCCGGCATGATCTCATCGTCGATGCCTTGTTCGGCGCCGGACTCAGACGCCCGATCTCTGGCGAACTTGCGGCTCTGGTCGAGCGCGTCAACGCGGCTGGCCGGCCAGTCGTCGCGGTCGATGTGCCGAGCGGCGTCCAAGGCGATACGGGTTTGGTCCAAGGTACGGCCATTCGCGCCGACGAGACCGTGACCTTCTTTCGGTTGAAGCCCGGCCATCTGCTCCATCCCGGCCGAGCCTTCTGCGGCATCGTCACGCTGGCGGATATCGGCATCCGGCCTGAAATCGCCTTCGCGCCGGGCAGGGACGCGCCGTCTGCCTTCCGCAACGCTCCGGCCCTCTGGCACGCTCATCTACCGAACCATGCCGCCGGCGTTCACAAATACGCCCGCGGCGCGGTCGCTGTCGCCGCGGGCGGGCTCTCGGGCATTGGAGCGCCGCGGCTCGGGGCCCGCGCGGCGCTGCGCATCGGCGCGGGCCTGGCGACGATTATCTGCCGGCCGGAGGCGCTCGCGGCCCATGCGGGACGCGGCCCCGATGCATTGATGCAGGCGGCGGCTGCCGACGCCCCGGCCTTCGAGGCGGTACTGTCGGCGCGCAAGATCGAGGCGCTGCTGATCGGGCCGGCACTAGGACTCGACGCCGAAGCACGATCATGGGTGGCTACCGCCTTGCGCGGCGCCTGGCCCTGCGTCTGCGATGCCGATGCGCTCACGCACATCGGCGCGCATGGATCGACCTTCACCGCCCTGCTGCGCCGTCGCACCGGCCCAGCGGTGCTGACACCGCACGAAGGCGAATTCAAACGAATGTTCGGCGAAGTCGCGGGCTTCGACCAGGAGCGCGGCAAGCTCGAGCGGGCTCGGCACGCGGCTCGCCTGACCGGAGCCGTCGTCGTTCTCAAAGGACCGGATACGGTGATCGCGGAGCCGGACGGGCGTGCTGCGATCAATGATACTGGCTCGCCCGCCTTGGCGACCGCCGGCTCGGGCGATGTTCTGGGTGGAGTCGTCGCGGGCCTGCTGGCGCAGAAGATGCCGGCCTTCGAGGCGGCCTGCGCCGCCGTCTGGCTGCACGGGCGCGCCGGAGAAGAACTCGGCATGGGCCTCATCGCCGACGACCTGCCGGAGAGGTTGCCGGGTCTGTTGGGCAGGCTCGACGATTGAGCCGGCAGGCAAGGAAAAGGCCCGCCCCGAAAGGGGCGAGCCCGTGATGGTCTGTTCGAGCCGTCCTCAGCGGGCGGCGTAGGTCACGGCCGGAGCGGAGGTCAGTTGCTCCTTGGTCATGGTGATCTTGCCATGGTCCGGATACATCTCCGGCCCCTTCTTGGCTGCCGGCGCCGCGTTCATCGCGGTGGTGCCACCAGCGCTGCTACCGCCCGCTCCGGTGCCGCCGGACGGGGCGGGGGCCGGCGTAACCATCGGCTCTTCGCTCCATTGGACTTGCTCGAACGGGATCGCGACATCCTTCGAGCCCATGCCGAGGAAGCCGCCGACGCCGACGGTGACCAGCTCGATCTTACCGGTCTTGTCGAACACCACCTCGGTGACGTCGCCGACCTTCTTGTTGTCGGGACCGTAGATGTCGACACCCATCAGCTTCGAGGCCCGCCACTTGCCCTGCCCGGCGAGATTGTTCTCCGGGGCCTTGGCGGTCGTCGCGGCTGGTGCTGGTGCTGCCGGCGCGCTGGTCGAGGGCGAGGCCGGCTGCGGGCTTGGCGGCTGGTTCGAGGGCGCAGTGGTCTGCGCGACGGCAGCGGCGGCAAGCATGACGCCGCCGATAGCCGTCAATGCAACGTGACGCTTGTACATGGATATCCTCCTGTCGTGTCCGCATTTGCGGAATGACCAAACAACGCACAACCGAGGGTTTGGTTCGCAGATGGGCGGCCATTAGCCTGTCTTTTGACGCGCTTTGCGAGGCGCCGGCGCGCCGGCTTAGCGCTTCTGTAAGACTTGCCGGTTTCTGCTGATCTTCCGACGAACGATCCCGGAGCCTGACAGGATGAGCAGGAGCCTTGCGATTCTGGGGCTTGCCGCAGTCGGGCTTGCCGCATCGATGACACCAGCGGCTGCCTTCTGGCCGCGCTCACAATGGCTCGCCTGCTCGGAGGCCGCCACCGCGGCCGATTACCAGCGCTGGCGCTGCTGGGAGCTCGACGGCTATGCCGGCGCGATCGCCCCGGGATATGGCGTCGACCCCGCCGAGCCCTGGCGGATACCAGGCGGGCGGCGTCCGACGCGGCGTGGCGGGATCGTCGATCGCCTGGGCTGAACGGAGCAGCGCTCGTCCTTCATTTGGGGGATGCATCCGCGCGCCATCCGAGCACACTCTGCAGGCTGGCGACCCGTGCTGTCGTCCCAGCTTCCCAGGTCCACGATGCCGCTCCGGTCCAAACATTTCACCGAGCCCAAGCGTAATGCCAGACTCGAGCAGTGCCTGATCAGCGATCCAGCACATGTCACGCGGGGCAGCAGCGGCGACCATGTCGTCCTGATCCAGCAGGCGCTCAACAAATTGCGCGATTTGCCTGGCGGCGAGGATTTCCGGCTCAGGGTGAGCGGCGTCTATGGCACCGAAACGGCCGATGCCGTGCTTGATTTCAAGACCACGCGCGAGATCGTCGCAGCATCGCGTCAGGGCGCTGCCGACAACGTCGTCGGCAAAATGACGATCGCCCGGCTCGACGACGAGATGGCAACGCTCGAGCGGCTGGCCGCAGCCGTGGTGAAGGTCAATGTCACGCCGCGCTGGGGGCATCTCGTTGCCGATTGCGATATGAATGGCTTCAGCCGCAACCGGCTCAAGCGCAACGGCGACAGTGGCGACTGGACAAGCAGCAGCAGCAAGGTGCCCATTCATCAGATGATCCCGATGGGATTGACCCGGATGCTGCGCTTCGAGCACGCCGGGGCCGGGACCTTGACGGTCGATGTCGACGACTCGACCATCGCGATGGTCGTTGATTTCCAACACGAGGCATCGCGCGTCGGCACGCGGCGCAGCCTCGTAACGTTGCTCGGCAAGCGGCCAGGCACGACCGAACTGCAGGTGATGATCGACGGACGCCGCCAGGAGACGGTTCGGCTGCCGGTCAGGGAACGGCAGCTCGTCCACCTCAATGCGGTCTATCTCGGGCCGCGGACAGTAAGCGAGGACGTTGCCGGTTTCGCGCGTGGGGTGTTCTCGTGGCTGAATACGATCGTCACCCCGCAAACCAATATTCTGTTCGTCCCGATCACGATCAGGGTCGAACCCCGGGTCAGCTATCGCGGCGGACCGCCATTCGATATCGACCCAAGCAAACCTCTCTATATCCTCAAAGATTCCGACACTGCGCCGAACGGCGCGCAGGCGGTGACCTGGGACGATCTGCGCCGCTTTCATCAGACCACTGGCGTGAGTCTGTTTTACGGCCCGAATGTGCGCAGTCGTGACGACGATACCATCGGCCAATCCAAAAACGGTATGCGGATGTGCTGGGCTCCATTGCGGTCGCCGAGCGGGACGAAATCACCGCAACGCGCCCTGGTCATGCTGGGCGCGCACGAGGTTCTGCACTCACTCGGGGCCAAGCACATCCACACTGGCGAGAACTATAACTTTCTCATGGTTCCGACGCCGATAGGGAAATCCATCCTCATCCCATCAGAGACGCTGGTCGACATCTAGCGGTGTATGACACCAAGCCCCGCGCGCCGATCGACATTTATCGCAGTTGGCCCGCCTGGCTGCCTTTCGGCGCCCCGACCTATGTTAAGTTCAGCTAGTGCTGCTGGCTTTTGGTGAGCGGGGAGGGGATCGAACCCTCGACCACATGATTAAAAGTCACGTGCTCTACCACTGAGCTACCCGCCCTCACTGGGCCGCTGACATAGGCAGGTGGGACGCGTCGGTCAACATTGTTCCGGCGGGCGCATCGTGGCAGAAGCCGCGCCCATGGCGAGCAAACGCATGACAGGAGCGGATTCGACCGGTGCGGAGCAGGGCTGGCGCGGCTGGGCGGGGGCCTTCGTACTCGCTGCTCTAGCGCTGACCGCCCTGCTGTTCGGTTTCATCGCTGCGCTCGATCCGTATGGCGCGCGCGTGCAGGCCGGCCAGCCGGCCCGGCCGCTGATGGATCTCAACCAGCGCTTCATGTACCCGCAGATCGTCAAATCGGGTGCCTT
Organism: Bosea vestrisii; assembly: GCF_030144325.1. NCBI lineage: Bacteria > Pseudomonadati > Pseudomonadota > Alphaproteobacteria > Hyphomicrobiales > Alloboseaceae > Allobosea > Allobosea vestrisii. Next base: position 186,636 of record NZ_CP126307.1, read on the forward strand.
CGATTCAGCGGTGTTCGGCACCTCGACGCTGCGCCTGCTCGACCCGGCGATTCTCTCCACCGGACTATCGGCCCGCTTCGCGAATCTCGGCATGAACGCGGCGACACCCTGGGAGCAGACGCAGATCGCAGGGCTGTTCGCGCGCCAGGTCGCGACACCGAAATTCGCCATCTGGGGTATCGATCAGACTTGGTGCGAGGCCGATGCGACCAGCGAGGCGCGCCGGCTGACACCGCGGCCATTCCCGCCCTGGCTCTATGACGACAGCGCCTGGAACGATTGGCCCAAGCAACTCAACTTCACCACGCTCGAGATCGCACTGCGCCTCGCTGCGCATCGGCTCGGCCTGCAGCCGCAACGCCTGCGCGGCGATGGCTACGAGGTCTTCACACCACCCGAAGCGACCTACGATCTCGCCCGCGCGCGTGTCCACCTTTATCACGGCCATGGCGGCCAAGTGCCTGATCTGACGCCGCAATCGCCACCTGCGGAGGTCGTGGCCTCGGAGCGCGCAAGTTGGCGTTTTCCAGCGCTGGCCTGGCTGGAGCGGGGGCTGGCGGCGTTTCCGACGACGACCCAGCGCCTGATCGTTCTGCCGCCGGTGCATGCGAGTGCGCTGCCCCGGCAGGGGAGCGCAGCCTGGCAACGCTTCGAAGCGTGCAAAGCGCAAATTGCCGCGCTTGCGATGCGTCAGCGCGCCGTGATCGCCGACTATGCGCATCCCTCGGTGCTGACACGCGAGGATTCCAATTACTGGGATCCCGCGCATTACCGATTGCCGATCGCACGTCGGATCGAGACCGACCTGATCGCGCTGGGGCAGGGAAAGCCGGCTCCTGCCGATCCGGCACTTAGCGTCCTCGATGCACTTCGTTAACGGCGCATCAACCAAGCGATTCTACCGTGGTCGCATGGTCATCCGCCGCGGTCTCCGCTCCATCCTTGTCACGCTCGCGCTCTACCTCGTGTCGAGCGCTGTGGTCGGCTATTTCCTGTTCCACGCCCAGCACGGTGCCCGCGGGCTCGAAACCCTGGGCGGCCTTCGCGAAAAAATTCGGCGAGATGGAGACCGAGATCGCCGCATTGACCAGCGAACGGCAGGACTGGGAGAAACGCCTGACCCTGATGCGCGACGAAGCCGTCGATCGCGACGTGCTTGAGGAAAGGGCCCGCGCCATCCTCGGCCGTGTCCATCGCAACGATGTCGTCGTGATGGGGCGCTAGGCCGGGTTTCGGTCGACCTCCAACCCGAGTGGGCTGGTAAGGCCCCGACCGCATCCCGCTCCGGGGGCAGCATTTTTCGGCGTCGATAGTCGCAAAAAGTTCGATTAACCGATAATCGGTTAAATGTAATTAGCGCAGCAATCATAAAAGCTTATTCAATGCTGCAGTGCGAGATACCCGTCTCGCCAAGGCCTGGGGCTTCCTCTACAACCAAAGCAGTAGAGCTTGGAGGAACCGTTCATGGCCATTGCCGCTCGGAAGACGAAAGCAGGGGCGCCTGCGAATACCGCCGGAAAGGCGCCGGCAAGGGCGACGGCGAAGAGCGCTCCGAAGGGTTCTGCCAAGGCGATCCCGAACGTCCCGACCTTCACCAAGGACGAGGAACTTCACGCCTATCGCGAGATGCTGCTGATCCGGCGCTTCGAGGAGAAGGCCGGCCAGATGTACGGCATGGGCCTGATCGGCGGCTTCTGCCATCTCTATATCGGCCAGGAAGCGGTCGTGATCGGTATGCAGATGGCCTCGAAGGATGGCGACCAGGTCATCACCGGCTATCGCGACCACGGCCACATGCTCGCTTGCGGCATGGAATCGCGCGGCGTGATGGCGGAGCTGACCGGCCGGCGCGGCGGCTATTCGCACGGCAAGGGCGGCTCGATGCACATGTTCAGCCGCGAGAAGAACTTCTATGGCGGCCACGGCATCGTCGGCGCGCAGGTTTCGCTCGGCGCCGGCCTCGGCTTCGCCAACTGGTATCGCCAGGACGGGCGAGTCTCGATGGCTTATTTCGGCGACGGTGCCGCCAATCAGGGCCAGGTCTATGAGAGCTTCAACATGGCCCAGCTCTGGAAGCTGCCGGTCGTGTTCGTGATCGAGAACAACCGCTACGCCATGGGCACCTCGGTCAACCGGGCCTCGGCGCAGACCGATTTCTCCAGGCGCGGCGTTTCGTTCGGCATTCCCGGCGAGCAGGTCGACGGTATGGACGTGCGCGCCGTGCGCGAGGCCGCGAGCCGCGCCATCGAGCACGCCCGTACCGGCAAGGGCCCGTACATCCTGGAAATGCAGACCTACCGCTACCGCGGCCATTCGATGTCCGATCCGGCGAAGTACCGCTCCAAGGACGAAGTCCAGAGGATGCGCGAGGAGCACGACCCGATCGAGCAGGTCCGCGGCCGCCTGACGCGCGAGCACAAGCTCGGCGAGGACGAATTCAAGGCGATCGACGCCAAGGTCCGCGAGATCGTCAACGACGCAGCCGAATTCGCGACGCATGATCCCGAGCCGGACGTCTCCGAGCTCTGGACCGACATCCTGCGGGAGCCGGCGCAGGCCTGAAGGGTCGCGCCTAGCCTCCTTCCCCGACATCGAGGCCCTTGCGGCCGCTCCAGAACTCCGGGTGCGTTCATGCCGATCGACATTCTGATGCCCGCCCTGTCACCGACTATGGAACAGGGCAAGCTCGCCAAATGGCTCAAAGCCGAGGGCGACAAGATCAAGGCTGGCGATATCATCGCCGAGATCGAGACCGACAAGGCGACCATGGAGGTCGAGGCGGTCGACGAGGGCGTGCTCGCCAAGATCCTGGTCGCTGACGGAACCGACAACGTCGCGGTCAACACCCCCATCGGCGTGATCGCAGCCGATGGCGAGGACGCCTCCGCGGCCGCCAGCGGCGCCAAGGCGGAAGCACCGGCCCCCAAGGCAGCGCCAGAGCCGGAGAAGGCCGCCGAGGCTCCTGCCGCTCCGGCGCCTGCCACGGCGCCGCCAAGCGTCCCGGCCCAGGTGAAATCCTACGACGCCTCCTCCGAATTCCCGGCAGGTGCCGAGGTCGTCTCGATGACGGTGCGCGAGGCGCTGCGGGATGCGATGGCGGAAGAGATGCGGCGCGACGCCGACGTCTTCGTCATGGGCGAGGAGGTCGCCGAATACCAGGGCGCCTACAAGGTCACGCAAGGGCTGCTGCAGGAGTTCGGTGCGCGCCGCGTGATCGACACGCCGATCACCGAGCATGGCTTTGCCGGCATCGGCGTCGGCGCGGCTCTCACCGGCCTGAAGCCGATCGTCGAGTTCATGACCTTCAACTTCGCCATGCAGGCGATCGACCAGATCATCAACTCGGCTGCCAAGACGCTCTACATGTCTGGCGGCCAGATGGGCTGCCCGATCGTCTTCCGCGGTCCCAACGGCGCCGCCGCCCGCGTCGGCGCCCAGCACAGCCACGACTATGCCGCCTGGTACTCGAACGTGCCCGGGCTCAAGGTGGTGATGCCCTACAGCGCCTCCGATGCGAAGGGCCTGCTGAAGAGCGCCATCCGCGATCCGAACCCGATCATCTTCCTCGAGAACGAAATCCTCTACGGGCGCTCCTTCGACGTGCCCAAGGGCGATGATTTCACGATTCCCATCGGCAAGGCCAAGGTGGTGCGACCCGGCACGGACGTCACCATCGTCTCCTTCGGCATCGGCATGAACTATGCGCTCGGCGCCGCCGAGGCGCTGGCCAAGGAAGGCATCGAGGCCGAGGTCATCGACCTGCGCACCATCCGGCCGATGGATATCGAGACCGTGATCGCCTCCGTGCAGAAGACCAATCGCTGCGTCGCGGTCGAGGAGGGCTTCCCGCAGTCTGGTGTCACCGCCGAGATCGGCATGAAGATCATGGAGGCGGCGTTCGACTATCTCGACGCGCCCGTCGCGCGCGTCACCGGCAAGGACGTGCCAATGCCTTACGCCGCCAATCTCGAGAAGCTGGCATTGCCGAACATCGGCGAGGTCGTCGCGGCGGCCAAGGCCGTCTGCTACCGCTGAAAGAGGGCTGACCGATGCCGACCAACATCCTGATGCCCGCGCTCTCTCCCACCATGGAGAAGGGCAATCTCGCCAAATGGCTGAAGAAGGAAGGCGACAAGATCAAGTCCGGCGACATCATCGCCGAGATCGAGACCGACAAGGCGACCATGGAGGTCGAGGCGGTCGACGAAGGCATTTTGGCCAAGATCGTGGTGCCGGAAGGCACCGCCGACGTCGCGGTCAACGAGGTGATCGGCGTGATCGCCGGCGAGGGCGAGGACGCCAAGAGCGTCTCCGCGCCGGCCAAGGCCGATGCCCCGAAAGCCGAGGCGCCCAAGACCGATGCGCCTAAGGCCGAAGCCGTCAAGTCGGAAGCGCCTGCGCCGAAGGCGGAAGCCAAGCCTGAATCGACGCCGCAGGTCACAGCGGAATCCGGCTTCAACACCGGTGGCAAGACCGTCTCAGGCGATCGCCCGTTCGCCTCGCCGCTGGCCCGCCGCCTCGCCAAGGACGCCGGTATCGATCTCGGCAAGGTCCAGGGCTCGGGCCCCCATGGCCGCATCGTCGAAAAGGACATCGAGGCCGCCAAGCAGGGTGGAGCCGCCAAGGCTGCTCCCGCGGCCGGAGCGCCCGCAACACCGAAGCCTGCCGCCGCTCCGCTCGCAGCCGGTCCTTCGGACGAGCAGACCAAGAAGCTGTTCGCGCCGGGCTCCTATGAGGAGATCCCGCATGACGGCATGCGCAAGACGATCGCGCGCCGCCTGACCGAAGCCAAGCAGACCATTCCGCACTTCTACGTCACGCTCGATTGCGAGCTCGACGCGTTGCTCAAGCTGCGCGCCGAACTCAATGCCGCGGCACCCGAGAAGGACGGCAAGCCGGCCTACAAGCTCTCGGTCAACGACATGGTGATCAAGGCCCTGGCCCTGGCGCTGCGGGCCGTGCCCGACGCCAACGTCTCCTGGACCGACGGCGCCATGCTCAAGCACAAGCACGCCGATGTCGGTGTCGCGGTCTCGATCCCGGGCGGGCTGATCACGCCGATCATCCGCGACGCCTGTCACAAGACGCTGTCGCAAATCTCCAATGAGATGAAGGACATGGCGGCACGGGCTAAGACGCGCAAGCTGAAGCCGGAGGAGTATCAGGGCGGCACCTCGGCGGTCAGCAATCTCGGCATGTTCGGCGTCAAGGACTTCGCCGCGGTGATCAATCCGCCGCACGCGACGATCCTGGCGGTCGGCGCCGGCGAGCCGCGCGCCGTGGTCAAGAACGGCCAGCTCGCGGTCGCGACCGTGATGTCGGTGACGCTCTCGACCGACCACCGCGCCGTCGATGGCGCGCTCGGGGCCGAGCTGCTCCAGGCCTTCAAGGGCTATATCGAGAAGCCGATGGCGATGCTGGTGTAGGCGGCGATGACCCGCCAGGCCCGCATCCTAGCTTTCGGCGATTCACTCACCTGGGGGCGGATCGCCAATCGCCCGGAACGGCACGGCGACGATGTGCGCTGGCCGCGCGTGCTGGAGAAGGCGCTCGGCGGTTACGCCACGGTGATCGAGGAAGGGCTCAACGGCCGGCGGATCGCGCTCGAGGACCCCTTACGGCCCTATCGCTCCGGCATTTCGCTGCTGCCGCTGTTCATCGAGTGCCATGCGCCGCTCGACCTCGTCATCCTGATGCTCGGCACCAATGACTGCCAGCGCCAGCACTCGCTCGCGCCGTACGATGTCGCCCGCTCGATGCGGATGCTGGCTCAGGTGGCACAGCGCCCGCCGGTCGAGCCCGGCATGCCGGTGCCGGAGGTGCTGATCGTCGCGCCGCCGCTGGTGCGCAGGCCTGATGATCCCGAGCACGAGGCCAATTTCTTCATGGAAGGGGCGCCCGAGAAGATGGCGCTGCTGGCGACCTATTACCGGCGCATCGCCGACGAGGTCGGCGTCAGCTTCTTCGACGCGGCCGCGGTCGCGACCGTGACCGGCGAGGACGGCATCCATCTCGACGCCGAGAACACCCGCGCGATCGGACTGGCGCTGGCGCCCGTCGTCGACGGCCTGCTCGGCCTGCCGCTGCCGGCGCGCGGGCCTGCGCTGCGGATTACTGGGCGAGTCGGATGAACACGCTCCGCACCCTCTCCGCGGAGGCTAACCCCTCCCCCTTGTGGGGCGGGGCGGGGGTGGGGGGCGCAAAGCTGTTCGCCGGCAGTGGGGAGGACGCAGTGCGGTTCATGCGAGAGCGACCGAAAGCGGCCTCGGCGGCAGCTGGCACAAATGCTCCGAAACTGCGCCGGAGTTTGACAGAACCCGAGAAGCGCCTCTGGACATTGCTGCGCAAGCGGCTGCCGCAGAACGGGACGCATTTTCGCCGACAGGTTGCTCTGGGCTCGTATGTCGTCGACTTTGCCTGCCTGTCGAAACTGCTCATTATCGAAGTTGATGGTGACCAGCACGGGCGCTCGACGGCTGTAGCATACGACGCCGAACGAACAGCGTGGCTCGTAGCCCGAGGCTTCTGCGTGCTGCGCTTCACGAACCGGCAGGTCATGACCGAAGCAGACATAGTGATCGACACCATTCACGCTGCCCTTTCCGGCGACCTCGAACTCTGTCCGTCGCCCCCCACCCCCAGCCCCTCCCCACAAGGGGGAGGGGTGCGCCGAGGCACCTCCCATGGCTGATTACGACATCATCATCATCGGCTCCGGCCCCGGCGGCTATGTCGCGGCGATCCGGGCGGCGCAACTCGGCTTCAAGACCGCGATCGTCGAGCGCGAGCACCTCGCCGGCATCTGCTCGAACTGGGGCTGCATCCCGACCAAGGCGCTGCTGCGCTCGGCCGAGATCCTGCACTATGGCCAGCACGCCAAGGATTACGGCCTGACGCTGGAAGGCACGTTCAAAGCCGATCTCGAAGCCGTGGTGAAGCGCTCGCGCGGTATCGCGGTCAGGATGAACAACGGCGTCCAGTTCCTGATGAAGAAGAACAAGGTCGACGTGATCTGGGGCGAGGCCAAGCTCACCAAGGCCAATACCATCGTCGTCGCCCCGACCAAGAAACCGGCGATGCAGCCGCAGGGACCCGTGCCGAAGGGCGCCAAGGGCGAGGGCACCTACACCGCCGACCACATCATCGTCGCGACCGGCGCCCGTCCGCGCGCCCTGCCGGGGCTGGAGCCGGACGGCAAGCTGATCTGGACCTATTTCGAGGCGCTGGTGCCGCCGACCATGCCGAGATCGCTGGTGGTGATGGGCTCGGGCGCGATCGGCATCGAGTTCGCCTCGTTCTACCGCACGCTCGGCGCCGAGGTGACGGTGGTCGAGGTCCTGCCGCAGGTCGTGCCGGTCGAGGATGCTGAGATCGGCGCCTTTGCTCGCAAGGCCTTCGAGAAGCAGGGCATGAAAATCCTGACCTCGACCAAAGTCACCAAGGTCGAGAAATCGGCCAACTCCGTCACCGCCCATGTCGAGGACGACAAGGGCAACAAGCAGACGATCACTGCCGAGCGAATGATCTCGGCGGTCGGCGTCGTCGCCAATGTCGAGAATCTCGGCCTGGAGGCGCTCGGCGTGAAGCTCGATCGCGGCGTGATCGCGATCGACGGGCTCTGCCGCACCAATGTGAAGGGCGTCTACGCGATCGGTGACGTCGCCGGCCCACCGATGCTGGCGCACAAGGCCGAGCATGAGGCGGTGATCTGCGTCGAGGCGATCAAGGGCCTGCATCCGCACCCGATGGACAAGGCGATGATCCCGGGCTGCACCTATTGCCACCCGCAGATCGCCAGCGTCGGCCTGACCGAGGCCAAGGCCAAGGAAACCGGCCATGAGCTCAAGGTCGGCCGCTTCAACTTCGTCGCCAACGGCAAGGCGGTGGCGCTCGGCGAGGATAGCGGCATGGTCAAGACCGTCTTCGACGCCAAGACCGGCAAGCTGCTCGGCGCCCATATGGTCGGCGCCGAAGTCACCGAGCTGATCCAGGGTTTCGTGGTCGCGATGAACCTCGAGACCACCGAGGAAGAGCTGATGCACACCATCTTCCCGCATCCGACCCTGTCGGAGACGATGAAGGAGGCCGTGCTCGACGCCTATGGCAAGGTGTTGAACGCCTGAACGGGATTGGCGCGTTCATCCGCGCTTCAGCTCAAGGTTGCGATGACCTAGCGGCATAGCAGGGAGATCATCCATGGATTTGCGCGCAATCCTCGTCGCAATCGCCATCGGCGCCGTCGCCGGCTGGCTCGCCAGCATCGTCGTCGGCGGTGGCGGGCTGATCCGCTACATCATTACCGGCCTGATCGGCGCCTTCGTCGGCAGCTTCCTGCTGCAGGCGCTCGGTGTCAGCCTCGGCATCGGCAACCCGCTGGTCTCGCAGATCGTCACCGCGACGATCGGCGCGATCGTGGTGGTGTTCCTCGCCCGGTTGATCGCCTGATCCCCCGGCGCTGGAATTCGCGCGCGGCGCAGGCCATATCCGGCCAATGACGCGCGCCCGCAAATCCGCCAAGCCCGACCGGATCGTTCCTGACGAGAAGGTCGAGATTCTGCTGCCCGGCAGAGGCCTCGCACTCGATTGGCGCAGGCTGCTGCCCCCGGTCGCCTTCGGCACGGCGGCTGGCTTCCTGGCCAGCCTCGTCGTTGGTGGCGGCGGTTTCCTGCGCCATGCCGTGGTCGGGGTGCTCGGCATGCTGGTCGGGCAGGGCATCGTGCGCGTCACCGGCTGGCGGGCGAGCACCGGCTACCGCTTTCTCGATTCGATGGCGATGGCGGTAATCGGCGCGATCCTGGTCGTGCTGCTCGCCCGTTTCATCGCTTGACGCTGGAACCAGGCGACGCTCGCTGCGTTGCTGTTCGCGGCCGGATGGCCGGTCTTTGAGGGCAGGGGGACTACCATGAACGACCAGATCTATGCCGCGCTCGGCACGCCGGGCTACGGCTTCTTCATGACGCTGCTGATTGGCATGATCGCCGGCTGGATCGCCGAGCGGGTCACCTCGTCCGATCATGGGCTCTTCACCAACATGATCGTCGGCGTCGCGGGCTCCTTCATCGGCAGCCGGATCGCCGAGCTGATGGATATTTCGATCTTCGGCTTCTGGCGGACCCTGATCGCGGCGATCGCCGGCGCCTGCCTGCTGATCGTGGTCTGGCGCGCGGTGCGCAACTGGAGCCCACTGCGGCGCCCTGGGTTGCCGGGACGCCGCTTCGGCATTAGCTAGACGGGAGTGGCTGCGCCCTGATGCGCAGCGCCAGTAACGGACCCGTCCATGGCCGTCGTGCTCGATCTTCTCAACCGCGATCCGCGCCCCAATGCCGGCAACCCGAAATCCGAGGTGAAGCCGGAGCTGCGCCATCCGGAAAAGCAGAAGCGGCCGGAGAATCCGATCCTGCGCAAGCCGGACTGGATTCGGGTCAAGGCCCCGGGCTCGCCGAAATGGGCCGAGACCCAGAAGATCGTGAAGGCGGAGAAGCTCGTCACCGTCTGCGAGGAGGCCGGCTGCCCCAATATCGGTGAGTGCTGGGAGAAGAAGCACGCCACCTTCATGATCATGGGCGACACCTGCACGCGCGCCTGTGCCTTCTGCAACGTCAAGACCGGGGTGCCCGAGGCACTCGACGCCCATGAGCCGCGCAAGGTCGCCGATGCCGTCGCCAAGCTCGGCCTCGAGCACGTCGTCATCACCTCGGTCGACCGCGACGATCTCAAGGACGGCGGCGCCGAGCATTTCGCGCAGGTCATCCGCGCTATCCGCAAGGCTTCGCCTGGCACGACGATCGAGATCCTGACGCCCGACTTCCTGCGCAAGCCCGGTGCGCTCGAAGTGGTGGTCGCGGCCAAGCCCGACGTCTTCAACCACAATCTCGAGACGGTACCCGGCAAGTACCTGACCGTGCGCCCCGGCGCCCGCTACTTCCATTCGCTCAGGCTGCTGCAGCAGGTGAAGGAGCTCGACCCGACCATCTTCACCAAGTCCGGCATCATGGTCGGCCTCGGCGAGGAGCGGAATGAGGTGCTGCAGCTGATGGATGATCTGCGTTCGGCCGATGTCGATTTCATCACCATCGGCCAGTACTTGGCGCCGTCGCGCAAGCATCACCCGGTCGTGCGTTTCGTCACGCCGGACGAATTCAAGAGCTTCGAGACCATCGCCTATGTGAAGCGCTTCCTGATGGTGTCATCGACGCCGCTGACGCGCTCCTCGCACCATGCCGGCGAGGATTTCGCCCGATTGAAGGCGGCCCGCGCAGCCAAGCTCGGCGGCTGATCGGCTTAAGTCACATGCCGATGTTCAACAGCACCCGCCGGGTGAAGCACTCGCCCGCAGAGATGTATGCGCTTGTGGCGGATGTCGAGAAATACCCGCAATTTCTGCCGCTCTGCGAGGGGCTGACGGTTCGCCGGCGCACGCCGCGCGACGGCGGCGGCGAGGTGGTGCTCGCCGACATGACTGTCGGCTACAAGGCGATCCGCGAGACCTTCACCAGCCGCGTCACGCTGGATCCGACGAATTTGAAGATCCTGGTCGAATATGTCGACGGGCCGTTCCGCTATCTCGAGAACCGCTGGAGCTTCAAGCCGCACGATAAGGGCTGCGAAATCGGCTTCTTCATCTCCTATGAGTTCGCCAGCCGTATGCTCGGCCTGCTGATGGGCGCGATGTTCGACAAGGCCTTCCACAAGTTCGCCGAAGCCTTCGAGAAGCGCGCCGATGCGATCTATGGTCCCGGTGGCGTCGCCGCGCCGGTCATTTCAGGCTGAGCGCCGCCTCGCGCAGCAGGTCGAGCGCCTCCAGCACGCTGAGGCGTCGGATCTCGTCGCGCCCTTGAGCGCCGAAACGCTTTTCGCGATGCAGCGTCAGCGCACCGTTGGCGCAGGCGAAATGCACCAGCCCGACCGGCTTCAATTCGCTGCCGCCATCGGGGCCGGCGATGCCGGTGATCGCGACGGCGAGCCGCGACGACAATCGTTCCCGGCCGCCTTCGGCCATGGCCCGTGCGACGGGCTCGCTGACCGCGCCATGCTCGAGGATCAGCTCAGCCGGGACGCCGGCCAGTAGCGCCTTCGCTTCGTTGGAATAGGTGACGAGGCCGCCGAGCACCATGCTGGACGAGCCCGAGATTGCTGTCAGCGCGCCGGCGACGAGCCCGCCCGTGCAGGATTCGACCGTCGCGACGGTGATGCCGCGCTCGCGTGAGATGTTCAGGAGTTCGGCGGCGAGCGAACGAATATCGAGGTCGAACATGGCGTCACTCCGGCTCTGGAAGGCGGACGGTCGCGGTGGCGAGCGCGGCGAGGCCTTCGCCCCGGCCGGTAAAGCCGAGGCGTTCCGACGTCGTCGCCTTGACGCCAACCTGGTCGAGGCGCAAGCCCGCGATCTCTGCGATCCGAGCGCGGATCGGATCGCGATGCGGGCCGACCTTCGGCCCCTCGCAGACGATCGTCAGGTCGAGATGATCGATCCGACCGCCACGCTGACGGGTGCGATCCGCGGCGAAGGCGAGAAAGCGATCGGACGAGGCGCCGCGCCATTGCGGGTCGCTCGGCGGAAAATGGCTGCCGATGTCACCATCAGCCAAGGCTCCCAATAGTGCGTCAGTAAGCGCATGCAGGGCGACGTCGCCATCGGAATGGGCCGTGACGCCGCGGCTGTGCGGAATCCGGATGCCGCCGAGCCAGACGTGGTCGCCATCTGCGAAGGCATGAACGTCGTAGCCCGTGCCCGTGCGCGTCACCAGCGGCCGAGCGAAGCGCCGTTCGGCCAGCGCGAAGTCGCCCGGATGGGTCAGCTTCAGGTTCATCGGATCTCCTGCGAAGGTCGCGACCCGATGACCGGCCCACTCCATGATGGCGGAATCGTCAGTGAAGCCGCTGGCTCCGGCGCCGTGAGCAGCCCGGTGCGCGGCGAGCAGAGGCTGGAAGGCGAAGGCCTGCGGCGTCTGCACCGAGACGAGTTGCTCGCGCGGCAGGGTCTGCTCGATCAAACCTGCATCATCCACGCGCTTGATGGTGTCGGTGACGGTGAGCGCGGGGACCGCCGCGACATGCTGCACACTGGCCTCCATCACCCGCTCGATGAGTGCGGCTGAAACGAAGGGGCGGGCCGCATCGTGCACGAGCACGCTGCCCGCAAAGCCGCCGGCGGCAAGCGCCTCCAATCCTGCGCGGACCGAATCCTGCCGCGTCTCCCCACCATCGGCCGGCGCGGATAGGCGCCCGCGTATGCTCTCCGGAATCTGGCCGATCGCATCGTCATACCGTGGCCGGTCGCCGACACCGATCACCACGAGCACGGCGCCAATCCGGCTCTCGGCCAGGAAGGGGGCGAGCGTACGGCACAGAACCGGCATGCCACCAAGCCGCCGATACTGTTTCGGAGCGTCCGCACCAGCGCGCAGGCCGCGGCCGGCGGCAACGATCAGGGCTGCGACGGCGGGCGTCATTGATCCTAGGGCTCCATGAACTTGGGTCTCGCTGATAGGACGGCACGGCTTCGTCGCCAAGCCGCTACGGCGCTCGCGGGACAATCAGCGCTGATCCTCTCGATATTGCGATGCAACATACTGCGAAATTCTCTTGCGCGACGCAGCATATGTCTAATAAATCGGCAAAATGAAAACTGCCTCAAATGCGGGCGAGCATGAGGTGCCGATCGGCGGACTGTTCCCGGCCTCGCGTGCTTTCCTGGCGCCGATGTCGGGCGTGACCGATCTGGCCATGCGCCGCATCGCCGCTCGCTTCGGCGCCGGCCTGGTCGTCTCGGAAATGGTCGCCTCCGACGAGCTCGTCCGCGGCAGCGAGGAGGCACGGCTGCGGGCCGAGGGTGCGGGCGTGACGCCGCATGTCGTGCAACTTGCCGGTTGCGAAGCGCGCTGGCTGGCGGAGGCGGCGCAGGTCGCGGAAGCGTCGGGCGCCGATATCGTCGACATCAACATGGGCTGCCCTGCCAAGCGGGTGGTCGGCGGCTGGGCCGGTTCAGCGCTGATGCGTGACCTCGATCACGCAATCGGTCTGGTCGAGGCGGTCGTGGCAGCGGTGAAGGTGCCGGTCACGGTCAAGATGCGGCTCGGCTGGGACGATACCAGCCGCAACGCGCCCGAACTGGCGCGCCGGGCTGCGATGGCCGGAGCGGCCGCGATCACGGTCCACGGCCGCACGCGTCAGCAGTTCTACAAGGGCCAGGCCAATTGGGCCGCGATCCGTCCGGTGCGGGCGGAAGGTCAATTTCCGCTGATCGCCAATGGCGATATCGCGACGTCCGCGCAGGCACAGCTCTGTCTGGAGGAATCGGGAGCGGATTACGTCATGGTCGGGCGCGCAGCGCTCGGGCGGCCCTGGCTGCCTGGCGCGATCGGGGCCACGCTCGCGGGCCGCGAGCCGGCGAACATCCCGCTCACCGTCAAGCACGATCTGGCCCGCGAGCACTATGAGAGCCTGCTCTCACTGATGGGACGCGAGAGTGGCGTCCGCCACGCCCGCAAGCACCTGGCCGCCTATGCCGACGAGGCGCTTGCCTGCGGACTGGAGCCCGACGAAACCGCGCGCCGCGAGTTGCTGACGACGAGCGAGCCTGTGCGCGCCATCGCGGCCTTGGGGCGACTATTCTCCACCGACCCTCTCGGCGCTGCCGCCTGACCCCGGAAAGTCATGCCTATGACGATGGCGATGTTCAACGACGGTGCGGAAGGGCAGCACGATCCCTTGTACGATCTTCTCGAAGTCCAGGCGCTCAACGTCCTGCCGATGCCCGTCCTGGTGATCGGGGAAGGACACGGCGTCCTTTACGCCAACACCGCCGCCGAGGACTTCTTTCAGGCCAGCACCCTCGTGCTGAAACGCCAGCGCCTCGACGATCTCGTCGCCTTCGGCTCGCCGGTGCTGGGATTGGTCGAGGAGGTTCAGCGGCGTGGTGCCAGCGTCAGCGAGTACCGGGTCGAATTGGCCTCGCCCCGGCTCGGCATCGACCGGGTGGTCGACGTTTTTGCCTCGTTGTTGCCCAGTCAGCCCGATGCGGTGGTTCTTTTGCTGCAGGAACGGACAATTGCCGAAAAAATGGACAGGCAGTTGACGCATAGAGGGGCAGCCCGCTCGATCACGGCGCTGGGCGCAATGCTCGCGCATGAAATCAAGAACCCGCTCTCCGGCATCCGCGGCGCGGCGCAATTGCTCGAATCTTCAGTCCAGGATGACGATCGCCTGCTGACCCAATTGATCTGCGACGAGGCCGACAGGATCGTGAAACTGGTCGAGCGGGTCGAGCTGTTCGGCGACGAACGTCCGAGCGAACGCGGACCGGTCAACGTCCATGACGTGCTCGACCATGTGAAGCGGCTGGCTCAGTCCGGCTTCGCCCGGCACGTCCGCTTCAGCGAAATCTACGACCCGTCGCTGCCGCCGGTCGCAGGCAGCCGCGACCAGCTGGTCCAGGTTCTGCTCAATCTGGTCAAGAACGCAGCCGAGGCCATCGGCAACGACGCGATCGATGGCGAGATCACGCTTACCACGGCCTATCGTCCCGGCATCCGCATGCAGGCGCCCGGCTCCAGCGCCCGGCTCGCCTTGCCGCTGGAAATCGGCGTCCGCGACAACGGGCCCGGCGTGCCGCCCGACCTGCATCAATACCTGTTCGATCCCTTCGTCACCACCAAGGCGCAGGGAAGTGGCCTTGGACTTGCACTCGTCGCCAAGGTGATCGGCGATCACGGCGGAATCGTCGAATGCGAGTCCGCGCCGCGACGCACGACATTTCGAATTCGATTGCCCCTGCACGAGGCGAAGCCGCCTCAGGCTGGGTAAGAGGCGAGCAGGACACAGGAACCGCATGCCGACGGGTAACATTCTCATCGCCGACGACGACGCCGCGATCCGCACCGTCCTCAACCAGGCGCTCGCGCGCGCCGGCTACGAGGTGCGCACCACGGGGCAGGCGGCGACTCTCTGGACCTGGGCTGCGCAAGGCCTCGGCGATCTCATCATCACCGATGTCGTGATGCCGGATGGCAACGCCTTCGACCTCCTACCACGCATCAAGCGGGTCCGGCCCGAGCTGCCGATCATCGTGATGAGCGCGCAGAACACCTTCATGACCGCGATCAAAGCCTCGGAGCGCGGCGCCTACGAATATCTGCCGAAGCCTTTCGACCTGAAGGAGCTCGTCGCTATCGTCGGCCGCGCCCTGTCGCGTCCGCGCGGTGACGCGCCCCGCAGCCAGGCCGCCGAACCTGACGACATCCCGCTGGTCGGCCGTTCGCCGGCGATGCAGGACGTCTATCGGGCCCTGGCGCGGCTGATGCCGATCGACCTGACGGTGATGATCAATGGCGAGTCAGGCACCGGCAAGGAACTGGTCGCCCGCGCCCTCCACGACTACGGCAAGCGCCGCAACGGGCCGTTCGTCGCCATCAACATGGCGGCGATCCCGAAGGACCTGATCGAATCGGAGCTGTTCGGCCACGAGAAGGGCGCCTTCACCGGCGCGCTGACGCGCTCCTCCGGCCGCTTTGAACAGGCCGAGGGCGGCACGCTCTTCCTCGACGAGATCGGCGACATGCCGATGGAAGCGCAGACCCGGCTGCTGCGCGTACTCCAGCAGGGCGAGTACACCACGGTCGGCGGGCGCACCCCGATCAAGACCAATGTCCGCATTGTCGCCGCGACCAACAAGGATCTGCGCATCTCGATCGCGCATGGCCTGTTCCGCGAAGACCTGTTCTTCCGCCTCAATGTCGTGCCGATCAGGCTGCCGCCGCTGCGCGAACGCGTCGAGGATATCCCCGATCTCGTCCGCCATTTTTTCGCGCTGGTCGAGAAGGAGGGGCTGGCGCGCAAGCAGATCGATTCGGAAGCGATGGATGTGCTGCGGCGTTATCGCTGGCCGGGCAATGTCCGCGAGCTCGAGAATCTGGTGCGGCGTCTGGCCGCGCTCTATCCGCAGGACACGATCACAGGACCCATTATCGAGGCTGAGTTGCAGCCGGCGACCGGGGGCCCGGTGCAGATCGGAGGCAGCAGCGCGCCGGAGCGCGCGGAAACACTGTCTGGCTCGGTCGAGCGCCATCTCAACCAGTATTTCGGGGGCTTCGGCGACCAGATCCCGCCGCCGGGGCTCTATCACCGCATCCTGCGCGAGGTCGAGCCGCCGTTGATCGCGGCCGCACTGGCAGCGACGCGCGGCAATCAGATTCGCGCGGCCGAGCTGCTGGGACTTAATCGCAACACCTTGCGCAAGAAGATCCGCGAGCTCGACATGCAGGTGGTGCGCTCGCCACGCTGACAGCAAGGCCCTGTTGCTGCCTTGCATCTGTCATATTTTGACAACACCGTTGCGGCGGCGCATCAGTGCGCCATGCGGCTTCCATCACGGAGCCAGCAGGCAGCGGAGCTTCGATATCGTCTTGACCGTCTCGACCGGCGACATGCGCATGACGCCTCGATCCGAAGACCCGCCCCGTCGGGTTTCGGGCTGGCTCGGCGCGCTCGTCGTCGGCTTTGCGCTGGTCTCGGCGCTCACGACCTTCCTCGTGCTGTCCGGCGCAACGCCGGTTGCGCCGGTCCACGAGGTCGTGGTCGGCGTCTTCATCATCAACGCCCTGCTGATTCTGCTGCTGCTGACTATCGTCGCCTTCGAGGCGGCGGTGCTGATCCGAGCGCGGCGCAAGGGCGTGGCCGCAGCCGGTCTGCACGTCCGGATCGTCAGCCTGTTCAGTATTGTCGCGGCGCTGCCAGCGGTTCTCGTCGCGGTGATCGCGACCGCGACGCTGGAGCGCGGCCTCGAGCCCTGGTTCTCCGACCGCATGCGCGACGTGATCTTCAAATCCGTCGAGGTCGCCGACGCCTACACCACCGGGCAGTGCAGGTCGCTCGGTCGCGAGATCAGGCTTCTGGCGGACGACCTGGGACGGGCGAAGACGGCCTACGATGCCGATCGGCGCTGGTTCGAGAGCTTCCTCACGGCGCGCGCCACGGCGCTCGGCATGCCGGTGGTCTGGATCATGAAGTCACCGGATACCATTCTCGTCCGGGCCAACATCGACGTTCTGCGGGACGCCAGCAAGCCGAATGCCGACGCCTTCGAAGATGCCCAGAGCTCGCCGGAACCGATCTGCGTGCTTCCGTCTACGGGGCGCGTCTTTGGCGCCCTGATGAAGCTGCCGAGCTATGACGGCGCCTTCCTCTATGTCGCCCGCGAGGTCGATCCGCTCGCGGTCGAGTTCCCGGCGGTGGCTCGCGGCGCTGCGGTCGAGTACCTCGGCATCGACGCCCGGCGCAAAGGCGTGCAGATCGCCTTCGCCTCGATGTACGCGCTGATCTCCGTGATCCTGCTGCTTTCGGCGATCTGGCTCGGTCTCAACTTCGCCAACGGCCTGGTTGCGCCGATCCGGCGGATGATCCACGCCACCGATCAGGTCTCCAGCGGCAATTTCTATGTCCAGGTGCCGATAAGGCGGTCGGAAGGCGACCTCGCCCATCTCGGCGAGACCTTCAACAAGATGACGGCGGAGCTGCGCCGCCAGCGCGACGGCCTGGTAACTGCAAGCGAAGTGATCGACCGGCGACGGCGATTCACCGAGACGGTCCTCTCCGGCGTCTCCTCCGGTGTGCTCGGCATAGATGAAGACGGACACGTCACCATCAGCAACCGCTCGTCCGAGGCGCTGCTCGGCGCCGGCGGCCGTCTGCTCGGCGAGCCGGTGACGCGGGTCGTTCCGGAAATCGCCGCGTTCGTGTCGGAGGCGCTCACCAGCCGGCAGCGCTTGAGCTCCAGCCAGGTCGCGATCACGCGCGGCGGCCGCGAGCGCCTGGTCAACATCCGGGCCACGCGCGAAGGCGAGGGGGCGGGCGCCGGCCTCGTGGTGACGCTCGACGACATCACCGATCTCGTCTCGGCACAGCGTACCGCCGCCTGGGCCGACGTGGCCCGCCGCATCGCCCACGAGATCAAGAATCCGCTGACGCCGATCCAGCTTTCGGCCGAGCGTATCCGCCGCAAGTTCGGTCGCGTCATCGTCGATGACAAGGACATCTTCGACCAGTGCACCGCCACCATCGTGCGTCAGGTCGAGGATATCCGCCGCATGGTCGACGAGTTCTCGTCCTTCGCCCGGATGCCCAAGCCATCGCCGGCGCGCGACGACATCGTCGAGACGGTCCGGCAGGTCATCTTCCTGATGCGCGTCGGCAATCCCGAGATCGACTTGTCCGACAACCTGCCCGACGCACCGGTCCTGGCGCATTTCGATCGGCGCCTGATCTCGCAGGCTCTCACCAACGTTATCAAGAATGCGACCGAGGCGGTCGAGGCCGTGCCGGCCGAGGCACGTGGCAAGGGCCGCATCGAGATCGGGTTCGAACGGCTCCAGGACGGCCGGATCGTCATCGACATCCTCGACAACGGCAAGGGTCTGCCGGCCGACCAGCGCCAGAAGCTGCTCGAACCCTATATGACGACACGCGACGGCGGCACCGGGCTCGGCCTCGCCATCGTCGGCAAGATCCTCGAGGACCATGGCGGCGGGATCGAGCTGCTCGACCGGCCGGACGGCGCACGCGGCGCCAGGATCAGGCTCTGGTTCGTCGAGACCGGACCGCCACCGGCCGGCGAAGACAGACCAGATACGGGCAATAGGTCGGCGGATTCTGCCGCAAGACAAGTGAACGGGACGAAAGCATGAGTGCTGACATTCTCGTCGTCGACGACGAGGTCGATATTCGCGAACTGGTTGCCGGCCTCCTGGAGGACGAGGGCTATCGCACGCGCAAAGCCGGCTCCGCCGACGAGGCTCTGGCCGCGATTGCGGCGCGGCGGCCCAACCTCGTCTTCCTGGATATCTGGCTGCAGGGCAGCCGGCTCGATGGGTTGCAGGTGCTTCAACTGGTCAAGGAGAGCCATCCCGATCTGGCGGTGGTGATGATCTCCGGCCACGGCAACATCGAGACAGCCGTCTCGGCGATCAAGAGCGGCGCCTACGACTTCATCGAGAAACCGTTCAAGGCCGACCGGCTGGTGTTGGTCGCCGAGCGTGCCCTTGAGGCCTCGCGGTTGCGGCGCGAGGTGCGTGAACTAAAGACCCGTTCGGTTCAGGCAAGCCGGATCGTCGGTCGCTCGACCGCGGTCAACCAGCTGCGCCAGACGCTGGAGCGCGTCGCGCCGACCAATGCGCGCGTACTGATCACCGGCGAGCCGGGCTGCGGCAAGGAGCTGACCGCGCGCACGCTGCACGAGGCGTCGACCCGCTCGTCCGGACCCTTCGTCGCGATCAACGCGGCGACGATCACGCCCGACACGATGGAGGAGGAACTCTTCGGCGTCGAAGGCGGCGACGGGCGCTCGCGCCGGGTCGGCGCGCTTGAGGAGGCCCATGGCGGCACGCTCTACATCGACGAGATCGGCGACATGCCGCGCGAGACGCAGAATCGCATCCTGCGCGTCCTGGTCGACCAGAATTTTCAGCGCGTCGGCGGCGCGACCCGGGTCCATGTCGACGTCCGCATCATCTCGTCGAGCAGCCGCGACCTCCTCAAGCTGATCGCGGATGGCCAGTTGCGGGAGGATCTGTATCACCGGCTCGGCGTGGTGCCGATCCGCGTGCCGGCCTTGTCGGAGCGGCGCGAGGACGTGCCCGAGCTGATCGAGTTCTTCATGGACCAGATCTCGGTCGGAGCCGGTCTGCCCAAGCGCCGGATCGGCGGCGACGCGATGGCGATCCTGCAATCACACGAATGGCCTGGCAATATTCGCGAGCTTCGCAATAACGTCGAGCGGCTGATGATCCTGACCAAGGGCGATCCCACGGCGGAGATCACGGTCGACATGCTGCCGGCCGAGGTCGGCGCCATGGTGCCGACGACGCCATCCGGCTCCGGCGGCGAGAAGTTGATGAGCCTGCCATTGCGCGATGCGCGCGAGATCTTCGAGCGCGAGTATCTGATGGCGCAGATCGCCCGCTTCTCCGGCAACATCTCGCGCACCGCGGAATTCATCGGCATGGAGCGTTCAGCCCTGCACCGTAAGCTCAAATCGCTCGGAGTGGGCTGAAGTCCGGCCGTCGTGTTGCACTGCACGCAGGGCGGCAGGCTGAATTTCGCGCCTCGCAACCCTTGCGCGTTCTTGCCGGGTCACGATCTAATGAAGCGTCGGTGTCCGAATGCCCGGCGATTGGCGCCGAAGCCTAACGGGACGATCTGGATCGCATCCGCAAGCCGATTTGCGATCCCAACAACAGGGGCTACCCATGGCCGCAGAACGGGCCCAAAACCTTCAGGACACGTTTCTCAATCATGTCCGCAAGCAGAAGATCCCTCTCACCATCTTTCTCGTAAACGGCGTCAAATTGCAGGGCGTCGTGACCTGGTTCGACAACTTCTGCGTGCTGTTGCGCCGGGACGGGCATTCCCAGCTCGTCTACAAGCACGCGATCTCAACAATCATGCCGGGCCATCCGGTCCAGCTGTTCGAGCCCGAGGAAACGGACAAGGCCTGAGCCGTGGCTGGCAAGGCTGGGGCAGGCGACGGGCGCTCGATCGGACTCTCGATCGACGCGGCCGAACATGCCTTGGCGGCAGAGACCCGCGCCTTTGTGGTCGGCCCCTATCGGGCGCGCCACAGTGTCGGTCGGGGGCAGGGGCTGACGAAAACCAGCGCAGCCACGCAGCACGGCTGGACGAGGCGTTCGGACTGGCCAGCGCCATCGATCTCCAGATTGTCGAGGCGATCCCGGTCATCCTGGGCGCGCTGCGTCCTGCGACCTATCTCGGCAAGGGTAAGGTCGAGGAGCTTAGCGAGCGCGTCAAGATCGAGGAGATCGGTCTTGTCGTGATGGACTGCGCCCTGTCACCGGTCCAGCAGCGCAATCTCGAAAAGGCCTTCGGCTGCAAGGTCATCGATCGCACCGGCCTGATCCTCGAGATCTTCGGCCGACGTGCCCGCACGCGCGAAGGCGCGCTGCAGGTCGAGCTCGCCCATCTCAACTATCAGAAGAGCCGCCTGGTCAGGTCCTGGACCCACCTGGAGCGCCAGCGCGGCGGCTTCGGCTTCCTCGGCGGCCCCGGCGAGACCCAGATCGAGGCCGACCGGCGCATCATCCAGGAGCGGATGAGCAAGATCGAGCGCGATCTCGACAGCGTGAAGCGCACCCGCTCGCTGCATCGCGCCAGCCGCAAGCGCGTGCCTTATCCGGTCGTCGCGCTGGTCGGTTATACCAATGCCGGCAAGTCGACGCTGTTCAACCGGCTGACCTCGGCCGAGGTGCTGGCGCAGGACATGCTCTTCGCCACGCTCGACCCGACGGCGCGGGCGCTGAAGCTGCCGCATGGCGCCAGGATCATGCTCTCCGACACGGTCGGCTTCATCTCCGACCTGCCGACGCAGCTCGTCGCCGCCTTCCGCGCCACGCTGGAGGATGCGATCGAGGCCGATGTGCTGCTGCATGTCCGCGACGTCTCACACGAGGACACGCAGGCCCAGGCCGCCGATGTCCAGGGCATCCTGCGCGATCTCGGCATCGATCCGGAGGATGGCGGCCGTGTCATCGAGGTCTGGAACAAGGCCGACCTGCTCTCGGGCGACGAGCGTGAGCGCCAGGGCGCTCTCGCTACGCTCAAGCCGGATGCTTCACGCCCAGTGCTGGTCTCAGCCCTGACAGGCGAGGGGATGGGCCCGTTGACCGATGCGATCGAGCAACGCATCGCGCGAACCCGGCCGGTCTACCGGCTCACCTTGCCGCCGGGCGACGGCAAGTCGCTGGCCTGGCTGCACGCCAATGGCGAAATCCTCGATCGAGAGGATGCAGAGGATGGCGCGCTCATCCTGCTGGTCAGGCTGCCGCCGGAGCGGGAAGGGTCCTTCGCCGTGCGCTTTCCGCAGGCGCAGCGCGAAAGCTGATCCTCAGAGCATTTCCGCGTTTCTCCGAATCGCTGAAATTCTCTATCTCTTTGTTTTATCGCATTTTCTTCACGCGAACCGGTACCCACTTCGCTCGAAAATGCTCTAGTTCAGCTCCGATCTGTCAATCCGATACTTACCCTTGCGGTCACGCCGAAAATATTCGCGTGCCTGCGGGTGCCGGACCGGCTGGCCGGACTCGTCGATCACGAGATTTTGTTCGGAGACATACGCGACGTACTCGGTCTCCTCGTTCTCCGCGAAGAGATGGTAGAAGGGCTGATCCTTGGACGGACGCAGATGCTCCGGGATCGCCAACCACCAGTCATCCGAGTTCGAGAACACCGGATCGACGTCGAAGATCACCCCTCGGAACGGATAGACGCGATGGCGCACCACGTCGCCGATGCGGAATTTCGCCGTGCGTGATTCCATGTCCTCGTTCAGTCCCAGGCCGGCCCGTCACTGCCGGTATCGTCGCCGCTTGCAGCGCTTGACCTAGGATTACGTCGCAAATGCGTCAATATCCAAGGATGTCGCGGCAGGAAATCTACTTCAGAATCCGTAACGCACTGCCGATGCCGGATCGCGGGCCGCCACCTGTCGCGCCAGGTCGACGATGACCTTGGCCTGCTTCCAGGTCGCGTCGTCCTGCATCTTGCCGTCGATCATCACCGCGCCCGAACCATCCGGCATCGCCGCCAGGATACGCACAGCAAAGGCGACCTCGTCGGGATCCGGGCTGAACACGCGCTTGGCGATCTCGATCTGCGAGGGATGCAGCGTCCAGGCGCCGGCGCAGCCGAGCAGGAAGGCGTTGCGGAACTGCGCCTCGCAGGCGGCGGCGTCCGAAAAATCGCCGAAGGGGCCGTAGAAGGGCTTCAGGCCGGCAGAGGCGCAGGCATCGACCATCTTCGCGAGGGTGTAATGCCAAAGATCCTGCTGCGCGATCGCGCGCGCGCCGCCATCGGGCGTAGGGTCGGCGATGACCTTGTATTCCGGGTGACCGCCGCCGACGCGGGTAGTCTTCATCGCGCGTGAGGCGGCAAGGTCAGCCGGCCCCAGGCTCATGCCGTGCATGCGCGGGGAGGCGGTGGCGATCGCGTCGACGTTCTTGACGCCCTCGGCGGTCTCCAGGATGGCGTGGATCAGCACCGGCTTGGGCAAAGCATGGCGCGCTTCATATTGCGCCAGCAGCTGATCGACATAGTGGATGTCCCAGGGCCCCTCGACCTTCGGCACCATGACGACGTCGAGCTTGCCGCCGATCTCGGACATGATCGCGGCGATGTCGTCGAGGAACCAGGGCGAGTTCAGTGCATTGACCCGCGTCCACAATCCGGTCGTGCCGAAATCGGTCGCCTTGGCTAGTTCGATGAAGCCGTCGCGTGCCGCCTGCTTCGCCTCGACCGGAATGGCGTCCTCGAGATTGCCGAGCACGATGTCGACCTGGCTGGCGAGCTCGGGAACCTTGGCGCGCACCTTCTCCAGATGCGGCGGCACGAAATGGATCATCCGCTCCAGCCGCAGCGGCAAATCGCGATAGGGCTCGGGCGCGCCGATCGCCAGCGGACGGAAAAACTGGCGCGGCGTCTTGGTCGTCATGCTCGGCTCCATGCTGCAATGCAGCGAATGTGCCGGAAGGCCATTCGGTCGTCCATCGATCTTTCGGCTGACCTTGGGTGAATTGTCCTAGGATCAAAAACCCAGGACAATCATCCTAAAATGAAGCTCAGTTCCGCGCGAACGGTGTCTGCAGGACCACGCGCGGCGGATTTGCGATGGCGTCGCGTGGAGCGAGCACACCGCGCAGCCCGAGCGCGTCGCTGGCATAGTTGTCGTCGTGCAGGCTGGCCTCGCGAACCCGCATCTCCCGGCGCAGGGCACGAACCTGCGCTTCGGCGTGCGAGATTCCGACCTTCGCGTCGATCTGCCGGCGGTCGCTGGCGGTCAGCTCGGGCGAGCCGCGGAAGTCGCGGAAATCCGCGGCGGTATAGGGCCACTTGCCGGAGCCGGTGAAGGTACGCACCCGCCCGTCGAGCACAATGCTGTCGCCCGGCCGCAAGGTGAAGTCGCGCAGTAGCGAGACACGGCGATCGTTGGCGGTCGCGATTGCGGGCCGGCAAGCCGGATCGGCGCCGCGCTCATAGGCATAGGCCATCGGCAATGCGCGATAGGTCTTGCCATCGCTCGCCACGGCATCGTCGGTGGTTGCAGCCCCCGCCGCGACCTTGAAGACCTTGACCGGCACGCCGGGATTGGCTGCCTGGCAAAGCGCTTCATGTGCCTTGTAGTCAGCCTGGCTGCGCAAATGGCCGATCGGCGCCTGGAAGCCGTCGCAGAGGCGTACGCAGATGGTTCGCGTCACGTCGGCCGCGCCCGACACCGTGTCGTAGCGCATCGCCGGCAGCTTTTGCTTCTGCTGCGCCTGCTTCGGCGCGACCTGGACCGGCCTGAAGGGGTTCAGGTCGACCGGCGGCGGGCTCAGACGCCCCTCCGGGCGTGCCTGGAAAAACGGCACGGACCAGGTCTGGCGGGCCGGAGCATAAGCCGACACTGGAACGGAGGCATAGGTTGCACGTTGCGGTGCACGCTCTGCCCGACGGGCGGCTTCCTCGCGATGGAAGGCGCGGATTCCGGCATCGTCCTCGGCCTGAACCAGAGACACCGTCAGGATCGTGCCACCTGCACCGAGCGCAAGCCCGAAGCCGGCCATGGCCGCGAGGCGCAGGCCGCTGCTGCGGCCACGCGAAACGGGGTTCACCTTCGTCGAGGAGCTGGAACCGGTCGGCGGGACAGGATCGGAACGCAGGCAATCGACATTACGGACACGAAGCACCGCGATTACTCCATCGCTCGCTAGTTCATTGTCCGCCGCTTTATGGGCTTAGTTTACTTTTCGTTAAGACTCAACGGCGAGCCGGCCGCTGTCACCGCAAAGCCGGCGTCATCGTTAATGCGGGGATCGCCGTAAGATGGGCTGTCGGTCTTGGGAGAGCGGCAGCCTGGGGTGGCAGGTTCAATCCTGCTGGTGATGGACAGCCTGCGGGATCGCGACCGGCACTGCGCCTGGAAGCGCCGCCGCCTCCTCCCGCTCGCCGCGACCGCGGCCCGAAAGCCAGCTATCGACCTTGTCGAGATAGAAGTAGACGACGGGCGTGATGTAGAGCGTCAGCAACTGCGAAACGATCAGGCCGCCGACCACGGCAATGCCGAGCGGCTGGCGCAACTCGGCGCCCGCGCCCGCGCCGAGCGCGATCGGCAGCACGCCGAAGATCGCGGCGAAGCTCGTCATCATGATCGGTCGGAAGCGCACCAGCGCCGCATCGCGGATCGCGGTCAGCGCGTCGTCGCCCATCTTGCGACGCTCGATCGCGAAGTCGACCATCATGATCGCGTTCTTCTTGACGATGCCGACCAGCATCAGGATGCCGATGATTGCGATCACCGACAGATCCATGTGGAAGTACTGCAAGGCGAGCAGGGCACCGAGACCGGCCGAGGGCAGGCCGGACAGGATCGTGATCGGGTGGATGAAGCTCTCGTAGAGAATGCCGAGGATGATGTAGATCACCAGGATCGCGGCGAAGATCAGCAGGCCCTGGCCCTTCAGCGCATCCTGGAAGAGCTGGGCCGAGCCGGCGAAGCTGGTGACGATCGAGGCGGGCAGGTTGATCTCGCGCTCGGCCGCGCGGATCGCGTTGACGGCGTCGCCGAGCGAGACGCCCGGCGCGGTGTTGAACGAGATCGTCACCGCCGGCTGCTGGGAGATCCGGTTGACGGCAAGCGGCCCGACGCTCGGCTTGATCGTCGCGACCGTCTCCAGCGGCACGTTCTGGCCATTGGCGGCCTTGAGCAGCAGGCGCGACAGCACCGCCGGATCCTGCTGGTAGGCGCGCTCGGCCTCCATGATCACCTGGTAGTCGGTCGCCGGCGTGAAGATCGTCGCAATCTGGCGCGAGCCGAAGGCGTTGCCGAGTGCCTGGCGGATCTGGTCGCTGGAGATGCCGAGGCTGGCGGCGCGCTCGCGGTCGATATCGATCGAGAGCTGCGGATTGCGCAGCTGCAGGTCGATATTGGCGTCACGCAGTTGCGGCAGCTGCGCCAGGCGCTGCTGCATCAGCGGCGCGTAGTTGAAGAGGGCACCAAGGTCGGGCCCCTGCAGCGAATAGAGGTATTGCGCCCGCGAGGAGCGGCCGGCGTTGAGATTGATGTTCTGGACCTGCTGGAACACCGCGGTGATGCCTGGCACCTCCGAGACGGCGCGGCGCAGGCGGGCGATCACCACATCGGCCTTGTCGCGCTGGTCCTTGGGCTTCAGGGCGATGAACATGAAGCCGTTGTTGGTGGCGTTGAACCCACCGATGTTCGAGGTCAGGTAGTCGATCGCCGGATCGGCCTTGACGATCTCCGCGACGCGCATCTGGCGTGCCGCCATCGCCTCGAAGGAGGTGTCGGGCGGCCCCTCGGTAGCACCGCGCAAGAGGCCGGTGTCCTCGGTCGGGAAGAAGCCCTTGGGTACGTCGATATAGAGCTGGACCGAGACGTAGACCGTGCCGAGCGTCACCAGCAGCATCAGGAAGCGCGCCTTGAGCACGGCGTCGAGCGTCCAGCGATAGGCGCTCAGCATGCCCTGGAAGCCGGCCTCGAACACGCGTTCGACAATGTTCGGCTTCTTGTGATGGTCATGCGCCTTGAGGAAGCGGGCGCAGAGCATCGGCGTCAGCGTCAGCGAGACGAAGCCCGAGACGATGATCGCTGCCGCGATCGTGCCGGCGAACTCGGCGAAGACCTTGCCGACCACACCGCCCATGAAGAAGACGGGAATGAAGACCGCGACCAGCGAGATGGTGATCGACAGGATGGTGAAGCCGATCTCGCGCGAGCCGTCGAGCGCCGCCTGGAACGGCTTCTTGCCCATCTCGATGTGCCGGATGATGTTTTCCAGCATGACGATCGCGTCGTCGACGACGAAGCCGACGGCGAGCGTCAGCGCCAGCAGCGAGATGTTGTCGAGCGAATAGCCCAGCGCGTGCATGATCGCGAAGGTGCCGACCAATGAGATCGGCAGCGCCAGCGTCGGGATCACCGTCGCGGCGAAACTCTTCAGGAACAGGAAGATCACCATGACGACGAGGGCGATCGCGATCATCAGCGAGACCTCGACGTCCTCGACCGCCTCGCGGATCGGGATCGAACGGTCGTTGAGCACGACCAGGTCGATCGCAGCCGGCAACTGCGCGCGATAGGCGTCGAGCCGGCTCTTGATGCTGTCGACGACCTGGACCGTATTGGCGTCCGACTGGCGATAGACCGCCAGCATGATCGAGCGCTGGCCGTTGTACCAGCTGCCGGTCTGGTCGTTCTCGACCGAGTCGAGGATCTGCGCCACGTCGTTGAGGCGGATCGGCACGCCGTTCTTCTGCGAGATGATCAGATTGCCGTATTCGTTGGCGCGTTCCATCTGGCCCGTCGCGCCGAGCACCATGCGCTGGTTGGTGCCGTTCAGCGTTCCGACCGGGGAATTCGAGTTTGCCGCGGCAATGGCCGTGCGGACATCGCTCAAAGCAAGGCCGCGGGCGGAGACGGCGTCGGGGTTGACCCGCACCCTGACCGCATATTTCTGCGCGCCGAAGATGTTGACCTGGGCGACGCCGGCCAATTGCGAGATCTGCTGCTGCAGGATGTTCTCGCCGAACTCATGGACCTCGTAGAGCGGCTTGGTCGCCGAGGTCAGCACCATGAACAGCACCGGCTGGTCGGCCGGATTGACCTTCCTGAAACTCGGTGGGGCAGGGAGCTCCGGCGGCAGGCGCCGGGTCGTGGCGCTGAGCGCCGCCTGCACGTCGAGGGCTGCGCCGTCGATGTTGCGGTTGAGGTCGAACTGCAGCGTGATCGAGGTCGAGCCCTGCTGCGAGACCGACGACATCGAGGTGATGCCGGAGATCGAGGCGAATTCGCGCTCGAGCGGCGCAGCGATCGAGGAGGCCATCGTCTCAGGGCTGGCGCCGGGCAGGCGGGCGCTGACATTGATGGTCGGGAAATCGACCCGGGGCAGGGCGGCGACCGGCAATTGCTTGAAGGCGAACAGCCCGAAGATCAGGAACGTCGCCATCAGAAGGGTCGTCATGACCGGGCGACGGATGCAGGCCTCGGGCAGGTTCATCAGCCGGCGCTCCCCCGCTGGGAGGTCAGATTGGGCGCCGGCGGGCTCTGGCCGCCACGGCCGCGCTCGATCGTGCGCGCACCATCGGTCAGGAGCAGTTGCCCGTCGATCACCACGGTCTCGTCGCCGGTCAGGCCCGACGCGATGACGACGCGATCCTCGATATTGCGGGAGACCACGATCGGCCGAGCCCGGGCGGCGCCGTTCTCGATCACGAAGACATAGGAGCCGTTCTGCCCGGTCTGGACCGCCTCGCGCGGCACCGTGACGGCGTCGGGCTCTGTCCTCAGCGTCAGCCGGACCTGGCAGAGCGCGCCGGGCCAGAGCGTCTCGTCGGCATTGTCGAAGCTGGCACGAATCTGGATCGTACCCGTCGTCGCGTCGACGGAATTGTCGAGCACCGCGATCGTGCCTTCGACGCCCTTGCCGGCGCCTTGCTGGGTCGCCTGGACGGCGGTCGTCTTCGCCAGCATCGCCTCGCGGATTTCCGGCAGATAGCGCTGCGCCACGGCGAAGCTGACATAAATCGGATCGATCTGGTTGATCGTCGCCAGCATCGCCGAACTGTCGCCGCTCTTGGCGATGTTGCCTTCCTTCAGCGCGGCGACGCCGACCCGTCCCGAGACCGGAGCGCTGATCGTGTAATAGCTGAGCTGGACGCGCAGGCTGTCGACAGCAGCTTCGCCGCCCCGGATCGCGGCGCGTAGCGTGCTCACTGCGGTGCGGGCGGTGTCGAGGCGCTGGTCGGTCGCGATCTCACGCCGCGAAAGCTCCTCGGCCCGCCGCAGATCGGACTCGGCCGCGATGAGCGAGGCCTTGTCGCGTGCGACACTGGCCTCGGCCTGGCGCAGCTGCGCCTCGAGCTGGCGCGAGTCCAGCCGGAACAATACGTCGCCCTTGTTCACCATGGCGCCGTCGCGGAACTCGACCGCCATGATCTGGCTGTCGACACGCGAGCGGATATTGACGGTGGAGATCGCCTGCACCGTGCCGATCGCATCGATCCGGACGGGCATCGGGCGGCGCTCGGCCTTGGCGGTGACGATGGTCACCGGCGGCCGGTTCGCCTGGCCCGGACGATTACTGCCGGCTGCGGGGGCGGCTGCGGTTGCAGCCGGCTTTGCCGGCGCCGGGATCACCTTGCCGTAGGGTACCTGGTCAAGCGGCCATGGAACAGGGCGGCCGGTCACATGAAGAAACGCGCCCGCGGCGAGAACGCCCGCGGCCGAGAACAGAGCCACACGCCCGAAAGTCAGCACTGCCATAGAAAGCCTTGCGCCACGGGGAGCGCTACGCCGACCCTGCCGGACGGCCGCTCCCCAAACCATCCTCACCGCAAGTATTTAGCATGAAGAGGGTGTAGTTTGGACGCAAGTGTCGATTACGGTTTATCGGCCGCTGTAGCGAGGATGTGACAGAGCCGACAAATCGGCAGCGAGAACTCGCCGCCACACGTCTTGCGTGCGCAAAGAAAAAACGTTCAGACGACGGCAATCACAATGCCGAGCCACATAAAGAACAGGCATGCGACGCCGACTGCGAAGATAATCGCGCGTTGTTGCAGCCTGTTCGAGCCGGTGTGGATCAGTGTATGGACAATTCGGGTTGCGACATAAGCCCAGGCCAGTGCCGCCATGACATAGCCGGTCGCCCCGACATGCATCGCGATCAGGATCAGCGCGAAGAAGAGCAGCGGGGTCTCGAACTGATTACTGAAATTGGCCGCGGCGAGCCGCGCCGGCTCAGGATAGCGTTCGGTCGAGACCGCGATATCCGCCAGCCGGACCTCGCGGTTGGCGAAGGCCTTCTGGCGCCGCAGGAACATGATGACGAGGACGATGAAGCTCCAGAGGATCTGGGCCAGCGCAGGATAGATCAGCTTGAGCGTCATGTCGGCCTCGTCCTGAAGCATCGGACCGAAAAGTGGTCCCGGTTTTCGGGCTGATCAGATGCTCGATAAAGGATGGATCGCCTTGTGGCGATCCAGGGTTAGGAGCGCGTCGGGTAGTTGGGGCTTTCGCGAACGATCGTCACGTCGTGGACATGGCTCTCGCGCAGGCCGGCGCTGGTGATACGGATGAAGCGCGCCTTCGCACGGTAGTCTTCGAGATCGCGGCCGCCGACATAGCCCATCGCGGCGCGCAGGCCGCCGGCGAGCTGATGCAGCACGCTCGAAACGGGCCCCTTATAGGCGACCTGGCCCTCGATGCCTTCCGGCACCAGCTTCAGCGCGTCCTTGATGTCTTGCTGGAAGTAGCGGTCCGCCGAGCCGCGTGCCATCGCGCCGACCGAGCCCATGCCGCGATAGGATTTGTAGGAGCGGCCCTGGTACAAGAAGGTCTCGCCCGGGGTCTCGTCGGTCCCCGCGAGCAGCGAGCCGACCATGGCGCAAGACGCACCGGCGGCGAGCGCCTTGGCGAGATCGCCCGAATATTTGATGCCGCCATCAGCGATGACCGGGATGCCGGCCTTTTGCCCGGCAGAGGCCGCATCCATGATCGCGGTGAGCTGCGGTACGCCGACGCCGGCGACGATGCGGGTGGTGCAGATCGAGCCCGGACCGATGCCGACCTTGATCGCGTCCGCGCCGGCATCGATCAGCGCCTGCGCACCGCCGGCGGTTGCGACATTGCCGGCGATGACCTGGACGGCGTTGGAGAGCTTCTTCACCCGCGTGACCGCTTCCAGCACCTTGGCAGAATGGCCATGCGCGGTGTCGACGACGATGAGGTCGACGCCCGCCTCGATCAGCAGCTCCGAGCGCTCGAAGCCGAGATCGCCGGTCGTAGTGGCGGCTGCAACCAGAAGCCGGCCACGAGAATCCTTGGCGGCATGGGGATGGGCGACCTGCTTCTCCATGTCCTTGACGGTGATCAGGCCGATGCAGCGATAGTGGTCGTCGACCACCAGCAGCTTCTCGATCCGGAACTGATGGAGCAGGCGGCGCGCCTCGTCCTGGCCGACGCCCTCGCGAACCGTGATCAACCGGTCCTTGGTCATCAGCTCGGAGACAGGCTGCTCGGGATTGGCGGCGAAGCGCACGTCGCGATTGGTCAGGATGCCGACGAGCTTGCCGTTGTGCCCCTGCGGGCCACGCTCCACCACCGGAATGCCGGAGATCCCGTTGTTCTTCATCAGTGCCAGCGCATCGGCCAGCGTCTCGTCCGGGTGAATGGTGATCGGGTTGGCGATCATCCCGGATTCGAACTTCTTGACGAGGCGGACCTGCGCCGCCTGCTGCTCGGGATCGAGGTTGCGGTGCACGACGCCGAGGCCGCCGGCTTGCGCCATGGCGATCGCCATCTTCGCTTCGGTGACCGTGTCCATCGCCGAGGCGATGATCGGCAGGTTGAGCGAGATGGTCTTGGTCAGCTTGGTCGCGATGTCGACATCGCTCGGCATCACCTCGGATGGACCGGGCTCGAGCAGCACATCGTCGAAGGTCAAACCGTCGCGAATGAGACCGTCAGTGATCGTCGCCATCGTCAACTCCGGGGCCGGTACGGCCGGCACTGAAAAGGGGCAGGGCGGATATGCCCTAAGCCGAGTTGACGAGGCCCGATATCATGCGTGAGACGCGCCCGCTAGGGGCACGCCAACAAAAACTGCCTGGGCGGTCGCGGCATGCAGCCGCGGCCGCCGAAGCTGCGAGAAAATGTGCCTACTGCTGCTGCGCGGGCCGTGTCCGGCGCCTTGGGCTCGAGGCCGAAGCAGCCCATCGCCATCATCGTGTCGCTACGGGTGCCCCCATCCAGGCAACACGATTGAAGGATGGCAAGACTCGCCCCGGATCTCGCGCGGCCCGGCTAGCGCTTGGGGTAGGTCGAACGCGGCTGCTGCCGCTGCTCGACGGCAGCAGATGGCGCTACCATGATGCAGCCATTGCCTGTGTAAGAACTGCCCTGAGCGTCGGCCATCTGCTGGCAATAGTTCTGATCGAGACAGAGCCGTTCGCGCATCATCTCAGTATACCCTTGCGGCGCCATGGCGAACGTACACACGCCTTTCCAGCTCGTGTCGAGCGCCGCTGCCGGCGTTGAGATCAAGCCTGCCAGGCTCCAGCCCATGCCGACGGCAAGCGCCAGCCCTTTCAGCCTCGCCCAGGGTACATGACGCGATACTTGAAAAACATTGGCTTGACTGATCATGGAAGCACCTCTTGCCCGCGGTCGAGCCGCGCCGGCCTATGCCTAGACATTGCCCCTACAACCCAGAGATAGGTACAGTTCGGCCGGAATGACCCACCACAAGCGCATGACGGGGCCGCGGTCACGTCCTTGTGACGACATGAGAGCATATCTAAAGCCGGCCCTCATTGCGGAACCACGGCCCGCCCGCCATGCACCGGGCGCAACCCTCGTCACTAT
This sequence comes from Bosea vestrisii, assembly GCF_030144325.1. Lineage (NCBI taxonomy): Bacteria > Pseudomonadati > Pseudomonadota > Alphaproteobacteria > Hyphomicrobiales > Alloboseaceae > Allobosea > Allobosea vestrisii. The sequence continues at coordinate 219,058 of NZ_CP126307.1, forward strand.
GCTCCAATCCGCTCTCGCCAGCCGGGTACACCCACAGTAAAGCGCAGCAGGCGGCCAAATCCGAAAGTCCGAATCCTTGCAGCGCGCCAAGCTTCTGCCTCTCATCGTCGCCTGCGCGCTGTTCATGGAGAACACCGACTCGACGGTGATCGCGACGTCGCTGCCGGTGATCGCCCAATCGCTCGGCGAAGACCCGATCGCACTGAAGCTGGCGCTGACCTCCTATCTCGTCAGCCTCGCCGTCTTCATCCCGATCTCGGGCTGGATGGCCGACAAGTTCGGCGCCCGCACCATCTTCCGCACCGCGCTCTGCATCTTCATGCTCGGCTCGGTCCTGTGTGCCTTCTCGAACTCGCTCGGCGCCTTCGTCGGGGCGCGCTTCATCCAGGGCATGGGCGGGGCGATGATGGTCCCGGTCGGGCGGCTCGTTATCCTGCGCAGCGTCGAGAAATCGCAGATCGTCAGCGCGCTCGCCTATCTGACGGTGCCCGCTCTGGTCGGTCCGGTCGTCGGACCGGTCGTCGGCGGCTTCATCACCACCTATTTCGACTGGCGCTGGATCTTCTTCATCAATCTGCCGATCGGCCTGCTCGGCATCGCGCTGGCCACGATGTTTTTCGAGGACATTCGGGAGGAAGACGTCGCGCCGCTCGACATCACCGGCTTCCTTTTGTCTTCGACCGGCTTTGCCGCCCTGATGCTCGGCCTCGCCACCGGCGGACGTCATCTCGTGCCCATCGCGGTCTCTTATGGCTGCGTCGCTTTCGGCATCGTGGCGCTGGTTCTCTACTGGTTTCACGCGCGCCGGCTGGCCTATCCGGTGCTCAACCTCGCGCTGCTGCGAATCCCCACCTACCGGATCGGCGTCGTCGGCGGCTCGGTCTTCCGCATCGGCATCGGCGCCATACCCTTCCTCCTGCCGCTGATGCTGCAGCTCGGCTTCGGGCTCGATGCTCTGCAATCGGGCCTGATCACCTTCGCCTCGGCTGCCGGCGCGCTGATCATGAAGACGCTGGCCAAGACCATTCTCGCCCGCTTCGGCTTCAGGGGCGTCTTGACCTTCAACGCGCTGATCGGCTCGGCTTTCCTCGCGGCATCCGGCCTGTTCACGCCGACGACGCCACATTGGCTGATGCTCGGCGTCCTGCTCGTCGGTGGCTGCTTCCGCTCGCTGCAGTTCACCGGCATCAATGCGCTGAGCTATGCCGATGTCTCGAACCGCGACATGTCGAGCGCGACCAGCCTCTCCAGCGTCGCTCAGCAATTGTCGCTCAGCGTCGGCGTCACCATCGGCGCCTTCGCGCTCGAATCTGCTAATCTTATCAATGGCGGCAAGGCGCTCGGCGCCGGCGATTTCTGGCCCGCCTTCGTCCTCGTCGGCCTGATTTCCGCCTCGTCGGTCTTCTGGATGTTGCAGCTCAAGCCCGATGCCGGCGCCGAGGTCTCCGGCCATGCGCCGGTGAGCGCCCGCAAGGTGACGGCGCAGGCGATCGAGGACCAGAAGCCGCTCGAGTGATGCGCCGCCGATTGACGAAGTCGCGCCACTGCGCCAGCGGTGGCACATGAACTCCGGCCAGAATCGCCTGTTCCTCGGTGTCGGGCACTCCGCCCTCGGACGCCCTTGGCGCGACCGGCTCGACGCTGCCGGCCTCGCACAAGCCGAGGCGCTGGCGCAGGTCGAGGGCGTGCCCGATACGCTGGCTCGCATTCTTGCCGGGCGCGGCGTCCTATCGAGCGAAGCACTGCGCCATCTCGAGCCGAAATTGCGAGACCTCCTGCCGGATCCGTCGGTTCTGCGCGACATGGATCGTGCGGCCGAGCGGCTCGCTCAAGCGGCGATAGCGGGCGAGAAGGTCGCGATCTTCGGCGACTACGATGTCGATGGCGCCTGCTCGGCGGCGCTGCTCGCCGGCTTTCTCGCCGAGGCAGGCGCGCGGCCGCGCATCCATATCCCCGACCGGCTGATCGAGGGCTACGGCCCCAATGCCGATGCGATCGCCATACTGGCAGGCGAGGGGGCGACGCTGCTCGTCACCGTCGATTGCGGCACGACCAGCCATGAGCCGCTGCAGCAGGCGGCGCGGCTCGGACTCGACACCGTGGTGCTCGACCATCACCAGGCGCCCGAGCGGCTCCCCGACGTCCAGGCACTGGTCAACCCGAATCGCCAGGACGATCTCGCGGGCCTCGGCCATCTCTGCGCCGCCGGCGTCGTCTTCCTCGCGCTGGTCGCGACGAATCGCGAATTGCGCCGGCGCGGCGCCTGGCAGGCAAAGGGAAGCGAGCCAGATCTGCTCGCGGCACTCGATCTCGTCGCGCTCGCGACCGTCGCCGATGTCGTGCCGCTGATCGGCCTCAACCGCGCCTTTGTCCGCCAGGGCATCGCCATGATGCGCACGCGCCAGCGGCCGGGCCTCGTGGCGCTGCTCGATATCGCAGGCCTCGACGGTCCGGTGCAGCCCTGGCATCTCGGCTTCCTGCTCGGCCCGCGCATTAATGCCGGCGGGCGCATCGGCGATGCGGCTCTCGGAGCCCGGCTGCTTCTGACCCGCGACGAGGTCGAGGCGCGCACCATCGCCGCCGAGCTCAACCGGCTCAATCAGGAGCGCCAGGAGATCGAGCGCGCCGCAGTCGAGGAAGCCGTGGCCGAGGTCGAGCACCGTTTCGACGATGCCGCCTCGCATCCGGTGCTGGTCGTCGGCTCGGCCGAATGGCATCCGGGTATCGTCGGGCTGATCGCAGGACGCTTGAAGGAGCGCTTCCGCCGGCCGGCTTTCGCACTCGCGCGCAACGGCGATGGCGGTGCGACCGGATCCGGCCGCTCGATCGCCGGCGTTGATATCGGCAGTGCGGTGCGGCAGGCGGTCGAGGCCGGCCTCGCGGTCAAGGGCGGAGGACATGCCATGGCGGCCGGCATTACCCTGGTGCCGGGACAGGAGGTCGCGTTCGCAAGCTTCATCAGCGAGCGGCTGGCTGCGGGCGTCGCCAACTCGCGCGAGGCAGAGGCGCTTCTGGTCGATGCTGCAATCAGTGCCGGCGGCGCCAATCCACGCCTGCTCGCGGAGATCGATCAGGCCGGACCGTTCGGCGCCGGCTGCCCCGAACCGGTCTTCGTCCTACCGGCACATCGCCTGACCGAGGTGGTGGAGGTCGGCGCAGGCGGCCACATGCGGATCAAGCTGCGGGCAGGCGACGGCACCACCATCGGGGGAATCGCCTTCCGCGCCGCGCGCGAACCACTCGGCCAGGCGCTGCTGGCGGCACGCGGCGAAAGCGTGCATATCGCCGGCACACTGACGCTGAACCGCTGGGGCGGCAGCGAGCGCGCCGAACTGCGTGTGGTCGATCTGGCGCGGCCGGTCTGAGCAGTTGCGAAAAACCCTGACAGCGGGCTTGCCCAAGCTTCGCCGGGACACTATAGCTCGCCCCGCCTCGTTAGAGCGCTTCGCGCTCCGGCCTGCGGTCTTCGTCTATCGGTTAGGACACCAGCCTTTCACGCTGGGGAGACGGGTTCGACTCCCGTAGACCGCGCCACTCTCATTCAGAGCTTAAGGCATCCGCATCCAGAGCGTTAGCGCCAGCGAATAGGCCCAGGCCGCTGTCGATTCGCGCTTCTACCGGCCGGTTCAACTTGCGCAGGTACATGTCCCAGCAGGGTGAGAGCGCCACGAGCTGGCGGCCTTCGAGGGCCTGCGCGTATTGCTTCCAGATCGCTGCCCGTTTCACCTCCACGGGACATTTCGGCCGCATGATCGCGTCGATGTCGCGCAGGGCTTCCAGCATTTCGGCCGTAACCCGGGGATTGGTGCGCTCGGTGTCGATGCCGAGCGCGACATGAAGCGGCGCGGCACGGCCGAGCAGATGATTGAAGGGGCTGACGAAATCGAGCGCGAAGAAGCCATTCAGCTGGCGACCGTTGGTCGCCTCCCAATGCTTGATCGCATCGATTCCCTGCTGGACCTCGAGCAGCCAAGTCGCCTGATGGTCGATTTCCGAGAACAGCGTAGCGGATGGCAGCAGACCGCGACGGACGAGGTCTTCATAGGCGTCATTATATTTTGGGTAGTGGTCGACCTGCGCGATCGCACGTTCGGCCAGTTCCGGCTTGAGGCTGACCCGGCCGAGTGGTCCCACATCCGGCACATCCAGCGCCTGGTAGCGCGGCGCGGCGATCACGGCCCGCGCGCCTCTCTCGAGAAAGATCACCGCGCTCGGCAGGGCGGCGGCCATGACGAGCACCAGCACATAGGGGCGCAGGCGGTCGTCCGAGCGCGGATAATAGGCCCGGAGTATCAGGATCAGGACCGGCCAGAGGCCGATGAATTCGAGTGATCCACTGTTCTGCGTCTCGCCCAGGATCAGGGCAAAGAGGCTTGCGCTGAGCCAGCCGAGTGGCGAAGCCAGCAAGCTCGCCAACGAGTGTTTTTCACGCCCGGCAGCGACGGCAAGCACGCCGAGCAGCATCAGGCAGGGGGCGATCACGTTGAACTTGATCGAGCCCAGCGTCAGGAAACGCCGCAGGAACGAAGCGGAATTGAGCATGGCGAGGACAAGGACGTCCTCGACATAGGCGTACACGACGCCGGTCGTGATCTCGATCACACCCAGGCAGGCGATGACCGCGCCGGCGGCGATCGCGGCGTCGCGAAAACGCAAGCGCCCAGCCAGAACCGCGTAGCCGACGAGAACGGCGCCGGACACAGGGCCGGTGACCTTGACCAGGAACAGCGCCGCCATGAGCACCGCGACGAGCGTCGTCAGCAGGATCCGGCTTTCGACGAAGAGAAGCGCCGCCAGCAGGAGATAGAGCAGCAAGGCGACATGGCGATTGTAATAGCCGAAACCGTCGAAGCCCGGCGACGGATAGAGGCTGTGCAGATTGATCGGCAGCGAGGTCAGGAACAGGAGGGGTATCAGGATCGCCAGGGCCAAGCGGCGCGACCGCGGGGCAACATCCCGGGCGATCAACGCCGCAATCGGCAGCAAGACAGGCACGATCGCCCAGTTGGCGAGCAGGGCCGGCTGGGCCTGCGGGAAAAGCGCCTTGATGCCGGCGGTGAGATAGAAGCCGAGCGGGCCGATCGATGTGAAGAAGTCGATATTGGGAATCTGGCCCTGCCAGATGCGCTGGGCGGCATCGAGATAGATATCGGTGTCCCAGTAATTCGGCCCGAGCGGCAGGCGTATGGGAAGCGCGAGCCCGAGGACCACCAACGCCAGGAAAAACACCATCCAGAATGTTGGGGATGTCATGAAATAGCGCCAGAACGTCCCGGTTTCCGGATTGCCTGTCGCCGCCTGAGTGCTGGTCGTCATTGCCTGTTCCATGAGCCGGTGCTGGAACATGGCAGAAATATGTTACCCGATCGCTTCCGTGTATAGGAATTCTGCAATTTTTGGTTGTGCCTGCGCGTGGCCGAGTTGTCGGCATTGCGTTCCGCTCCTGGTGCAGGGCGTGCTTCCTCTACCGGGTTCTCATGCGCTGACAGCCATCCTATAAGCGGCGCCATGGCCGACATCGCCAACCTGTTCAATCTGGTCGCGCCCTTCTTCGGCCTGATCCTGCTCGGCTTCCTCGTCGGTCGCTACAAGCGGCTGCCGGGAGAAGGGCTGGCCTGGATGCAGTTCTTCCTGATCTATGTGGCGCTGCCTTGCCTGTTCTATCGGCTGATCGCCGACAAGCCGCTGAGCGAATTGACGAACTGGGGCTTCGTCGCGGTGACGACGCTCGCAACGTTTTGCGCCTTCGTGCTCTCCTTCGCGCTCGGTTGGCGCCATAACCACGGTGACATGCCGCAGGCGGTGATGCAGGGCGTCGCCGGCTCCTATTCGAACATCGGTTACATGGGCCCGCCCTTGATCCTGGCGGCGCTCGGTCCGGCTGCCAGCGCGCCGGTGGTGTTGATCTTCGTCTTCGACAATCTCCTGCTGTTCTCGCTGATCCCGTTCCTGATGGCGCTGGCCGGCGTCGAGAAGCGCAGCCTCGCCGCCACGGCAGGCGAGGTGGTCTGGCGGGTCGTGACCCATCCCTTCAACGTCGCGACCGTCGCCGGCGTGCTCGCAGCCTTCCTGAAGCTCGAGCTGCCGACCGCACTCGACAAGATGACGCTCTGGCTCTCGCAGGCGGCCGCTCCCTGCGCGCTCTTCCTCCTCGGCGTCACGGTGGCCTTGCAGCCGATGCGGCGGATGCCGGGCGAGTTGCCCTGGCTCGTCGCGATCAAGCTGCTGCTGCACCCATTGCTGGTCTGGCTGCTGCTCTCGGCGTTCGGCACTTTCTCGGCGCCGTGGATCTATGCGGCGGTGATCATGGCTGCGCTCCCCCCGGCGCTGAACATCTTCGTGATCTCGACGCAGTATCGCGTCGGCATCGAGCGCGCCTCGGCCTGTATCCTGGTCGGAACCATCGTCTCGACGGTGACGCTGACGGGCTTCCTGTGGCTGGTGAAGACGGGCAGGATGCCGGCCGATCTCTTTCCCTGACGGCCCGCCGGGCCATGCTTGCGGGCCCATCGATGCAGCCGCTCTCCGATCTCCTCGTCCTCGACTTCTCGACGCTTCTGCCCGGCCCGATGGCGAGCCTCTTCCTGGCCGAGGCCGGCGCGCGCGTAATCCGGATCGAGCGCCCGGACGGCGAGGACATGCGCCGCTTCCCGCCGCGCTTCGGCGAGACCTCCGCTCCCTTCGCCGCCCTCAACCGCGGCAAGCAGAGCCTCGCCATCGATCTCAAGGCGCCGGATGCGCTGGCGCGGTTGACCCCGTTGATCGAGCAGGCCGACATCGTCATCGAGCAGTTCCGGCCGGGCGTGATGGCACGGCTCGGCTTCGGCTACGAAACACTGAAGGCGCTCAATCCGCGATTGGTCTACTGCTCGATCAGCGGCTACGGCCAGGACGGCCCGCGTGCCTTCGAAGCCGGCCACGACATCAACTACCAGGCGATCGGCGGGCTACTCGGCCAGTCGCTGGCGCAGGGCAGGCAAGCCCCCTTGCCGCCGACCCTGGTCGCCGACATTGCCGGCGGCGCGATGCCGGCCGTGATCAACATTCTGCTCGCCTTGCGGGAGCGCGACCGCTCCGGCCAAGGCTGCCACCTCGACATCGCCATGACCGACTCGATGCTCGCCTTCGCCTGGTACGCGCTGGCACAGGGCCAGGCCTCCGGTCGCTATCCGGCTGGCGGGGGAGGGGCTGCTGACCGGGGCCAGTCCGCGCTATGGCCTCTATGCGACGGCCGATGGCTGGTTTCTGGCCGTCGGCGCACTCGAGGAGAAGTTCTGGGCGAGCTTCTGCGAAGGGATCGGACTCGACGCTGAGCTGCGCGACGACCGGCGCGATCCCGCAGCGACGCAGGCTGCGATTACCGCGATCATCGCATCGCAGCCGGCGAAACACTGGCGGGCAACGATCGAGCCGCTCGACTGCTGCTGCACTGTAGTCCGGACGCTCGAAGAGGCGCTGGCTGATCCGCATCTCACGGCGCGTGGTCTGCTCGACCGGCAAGTCGAGGAGCCCGGTGGGCGGCGGATGGTTTCGACACCACTACCGCTCGCGCCCGTGTTCCGCGACGCTGCGCCGGCATTACGGGCGAGCCCGCCGATCGGCGACTACGAAATCTGAGCCTCAGCCCGCCGCGGTGCCGCCGGCAAGGCCATGCCGCATCACCAGGCGACGTAGCGGCGCGATTCGCGACAGCGCCAACAGTCCGGCGCCACGCATCAGATCGGCTGGCAGCAGATCGGTCAGCAAGGTCCGATTGAGTGCATCGACGGCGCCGGTGCGCAGGCGGACATCGGCCTGGCGCGAGCGATCGTAAGCTGAGAGCGCCGCCTCTTCGCCGGGATCCCCGGTGCCAGCAACCGCATCGCGCAGCGCCGCGACGTCGCGCAGTCCGAGATTGAGCCCCTGCGCCCCGATCGGCGGGAAGACATGTGCGGCCTCGCCAATCAGCGCCATGCGCGCGTCAGCAAAGCGGTCGACCGACAGGCCGCCCATCGGCACACGCCCGCGTGGGCCTGCGACCGTCAGCGCGCCAAGGATCGAATGCGTCTGCCGCTCGACCGCACGGGCGAAGGCAAGATCGTCGAGCCCAGCGATACGTTCCGCCTCGGCCGGCTCGAGCAACCAGACCAGCGAAGAGCGCCGGCCGGTCATCGGCACCAGCGTGCAGGGGCCGGAGCGGGTGTGGAACTCGGTCGAGGCATCCTGATGCTCGCGGCGATGGCTCAGGATCGCGGTCAGCGCGACCTGCGGATAGCTCCAGTCGCGCGCGGTGATGCCAGCGGCCTGCCGGACGCGCGACTTGCGGCCATCGGCGCCGACGACGAGCCGAGCCTCGACAGGGTCGAAACCGTCGCCTGCCAGCCGGACCGCGTCAGCACCCGGCGTGATTTCCGTCGCAGCCTGGGGGATCGTGCGGATGCGCGGCTCCGCCGCCGCCTTGGCCGCCATCGCCTCGACGAGCGCGGCATTCTCGACGTTCCAGCCGAAGGCCGGCAGGCCGAGCTCGGCTGCCTTGAATTCGACCGGCGGCTGACGAAACAGGCTGCCGGTATCGTCGACCAGCCGCATCAGCGCGAGCGGCGCCGCCACCGCGTCGAGCGTCTCCGTCAGGCCGAGTGCCTCGAGCAGCCGCCAGGAACCGTCCAGCAGGGCGACGGTACGGCCGTCGCGCGGGGCGCTCGCCGACCCGAACAGCACGACATTGCGCCCGGCTGCGGCGAGCGCGAGCGCTGCCGCGAAGCCGACCGCGCCGGCCCCGACAATGGCGATGTCGCAATGGTTCTGGTCAGTCATGGCTTTTCGGTAGCCGATGCCGATGCTGCTGGCGAGCGCGCGCTTGCCGCAGCCTCTACCCCCAGACCACGCCCTTGGCCGGCTTCTGGGCGATCTCCCGGAACGAGACGAGGCGTTCATCGATCCCCTCATGGCCGAGCACGGCCCGTACTTGCCGCCCAGCGCCGCGAATCTCGACTGTGGAGCCATGGTGCAGCGCCTTGTCGATCACCGTCTTGAGCGAGACCGCAGCACTGGAATCGGCGAAGGGCACGCCGGAGAGGTCGAGCACGATGCGCTCGGGAAACGGCCCGACGCGATCGAGCACTGTCGCGACATGGCTGCTGGCACCGAAGAACAGCGGGCCGGTGATCCTGTAGTGGAAGGCCTCGGCGTCGCGCTTGCCGTTACCGTTCGCCTGCGGCTCGTCCTGGCCTGCTTCGTCATAGTCGACGAGCGCTGCGTCCATGCCGGCCTCGACCGTGACGATGTTGGCCATGCGATGCATGAAGATCAGCGAGCCGAGCACGACACCGACGCCGATCCCGACCATCAGGTCCTCGAAGACCACCAGCAGGAAGGTCGCGAGCAGTACGAGTGAGTCGGCGCGCGAATGCCTGAGGATCGCGGTGAAGGCGGCTTTCTCTGCCATGTTCCAGGCGACGACGGCGAGCACGCTGGCGAGCGCCGCGAGCGGAATGTAGGAGGCGAGCGGCGCTGCGACGAGCATGAACAGCAGCACGAAGGCCGCGTGCAGCATCCCCGCCACCGGCGTGACGCCGCCGGCCCGGATGTTCGTCGCGGTGCGGGCGATCGTGCCGGTGACGCAGATGCCGCCGAACAGCGGCGAGCCGATATTGGCGACGCCCTGCGCGACCAGCTCCATGTTCGAACGGTGACGTCGCCCGCTCATCCCGTCCGCGACCACGGCCGAGAGCAGCGATTCGATGCCGCCGAGCACCGCGATCGCGAGCGCCGCCGGCAGCACCGAGATCAGCTTGTCGAGGCTGAAAACCGGCAGATGCGGGGCGGGCAGGGCGCGCGGAATGCCGCCGAAGCGACTGCCGATCGTCTCGACCGGCAAATGCAGCAGGAAGGTCGCGGCGGCCGCGAGCGCAACCGCAATCAGGAGGCCGGGCCAGTCCGGCCGCCAGCGCCTCAGGCCCAGGATCGCCGCGATCGTCAGAGCGGATAGGCCAAGCGCCGCCGGGTTGAGCGTGCCGAGAGCGGTAGCGAGCGCCTGCAGCTTCGGGATCAGCGCCGCCGGCTCCTTGCCCGGCAGCGTCAGCCCGAGCAGGTCGCGAATCTGGCTGGCGAAGATGATGATCGCGATGCCGGTGGTGAAGCCAACCAGCACCGGATGCGGGATGTACTTGATGTAGGTGCCGAGCCGCAGCAGCCCGACCGCGATTAGAATGGCGCCGGCCAGCATGGTCGCGAGCAGGAGCCCGTCGAAGCCGTGCTGGTCGATCGTCGCCGCGATCAGGACGATGAAGGCGCCCGCCGGTCCGCCGATCTGGTGGCGGCTGCCGCTCAGCGCCGAGACGAGGAAGCCACCGACGATCGCCGTGAACAGCCCCGCGGCCGGTGTGGCACCGCTGGCGATGGCGATCGCCATGGATAGCGGCAGCGCGACGATCGCGACCGTCAGCCCCGAAAGCGCATCAGCCCGTAGCCTCGCCAATCCATAGCCCTCGCGCAGGGCGGAGATGAGCTTGGGGGTGAAGGCCTCGCGCAGGACCGCATGGCTGCCGAGCTGGGCGCCTTGGCTGTTCATCTCAGAGACCGATCATGCAGTTCTGCCAGACCGACTCGGCGTTTGCGCGGGTCTGGTGTGCAGTGCAGCCGTTGCGCCGAAGGAAGGCAAGTCCCTATCGTTGTCGCCATCGACATCAGGAGATCGCCATGGCGAAAGCTATCCGCGTACACACGACCGGTGGGCCCGAAGTACTGCAACTGGAGGAGATCAGCCTGCCGGCACCGGGGCCAGGCGAGATACTGATCCGCAACCGCGCCATCGGGCTGAACTTCATCGACACCTATTTCCGCACCGGACTTTATCCGGCGCCGCTGCCGTTTACGCTCGGCAATGAATCGGCTGGCGACGTGCTCGCTGTCGGTCCCGGGGTGAGCGAGTTCAAGCCCGGCGACCGGATTGCGGTCGTCTCGTCGCACGGTGCCTATGCCGAGGAGCGCATCGTTCCGGCGTCGGCGGTGGTCGCGCTGCCCGAAAACGTCTCCTATGAAGCTGCCGCCAGCATGATGCTGAAGGGGCTAACCGCCGAATACCTGCTCCACCGCACCTACAAGGTGAAGCCAGGCGATACGATCCTCGTCCATGCCGCGGCCGGCGGTACCGGTTCGATCCTCTGCCAATGGGGCAAGGCGCTGGGCGCGACCGTGATCGGAACCGTCGGCAGCAAGGAGAAGGCCGAGCTCGCCAAGGCGAACAAGGCGGACCACGTCATTCTCTATCGCGACGAGGACGTTGCGGCGCGCGTCAAGGAGATCACCGGCGGCCAGCGCTGCGACGTCGTCTACGATGGCGTCGGCAAGGATACCTTCATGGGATCGCTCGATTCGCTGAAGCCCTTCGGCCTGTTGGCGAGCTTCGGCAATGCCTCGGGCGCGGTCGAGGCCTTCAACCTCGGCATCCTCTCGACGAAGGGCTCCCTTTACGTCACCCGCCCAACTATGGCCACGCATACGTCCAAGCGCGAGACCCTGGTCGCGATGGCGAAGAACCTGTTCGGGGCCGTCGGTTCCGGCAAGGTCAGCGTCGCGATCAACGCCCGTTTCGCCCTGAAGGATGCCGCCGAGGCGCACCGGACGCTGGAAAGCCGCGGCACCACGGGTTCGACCGTGATCGTGCCGTAGATCAACTCCGGCGGTTTCGCCGGAATCACGACGTGACAACGGCCGCCTCTTCAGGCGACCGTTTCCATTTGGGAAGAAAAAATCGAAAGCTTCGAACCTGAAAGCGAAAGCGCGCCTGGAGCCGGCAAAGCAGGACCAACAACAAGAACTTTGGTCCTTACGTCATGTCCCCGTTTCTTCGCCGCGTCGGTTTCATCCTCTCCTTCGTCATCGTCGCGATGGCGCTCCACGCGCAGCTCACCGCCCGCCCGACGCTCCAGCTCGCCACCCAGGTCAGCAAGTCACAGGCCGTCTCCGAGAAGCCGGCACGGGCCCGTATCGGCCGTGTCACGCAATTGCGCAATACGCCCCGGCCGGTCACTTCCGCCCTCGCGTAAGCTAAAACCTATTCAGACCGCGATGCCGTGCAGGTCATAGGCGTCGGCGCGCTCGATCTTCACCGTGACGATATCGCCCGGCCGCAGCGGTCGGCGGCTCGACACATAGACATTGCCGTCTATCTCCGGCGCGTCCCATTTCGAGCGGCCCTTGGCGACGGTCGGACCGGCCTCGTCGATGATCACCGGAATGCGCTTGCCGACGCGCGCCTTGACGATACGGGCCGAAACCTCGGCTTGCGTCTTCATGAAGCGGTGCCAGCGCGCCTCCTTCTCGTCCTCCGCGACCAGCGGCAGGCCGAGATCGTTCGCGGTAGCGCCCTTGACCGGCTCATACTTGAAGCAGCCGACGCGCTCGAGCTTCGCTTCCTTCAGCCAATCGAGCAGGAAGTCGACATCGTCCTCGGTCTCGCCGGGGAAGCCGACGATGAAGGTCGAGCGGATGGCGAGGTCCGGGCAGATCTCGCGCCATTTCCTGATGCGCTCCAGCGTCTTCTCGTGATGGGCCGGCCGGCGCATCGCCTTCAGCACCGAGGGAGAGGCATGCTGGAACGGGATATCGAGATAGGGCAGCACATGGCCCTCCGCCATCAGCGGGATGACCTCGTCGACATGCGGGTAGGGGTAGACATAGTGCATCCGGACCCAGACGCCCATCTGGCCGAGCTCGCGCGCCAGCTCGAAGAAGCGGGTGCGGACCTCGCGGTCCTTCCACATCGACGGCGCATATTTGATGTCGAGCCCATAGGCGCTGGTGTCCTGCGAGATCACCAGCAGTTCCTTGACACCGGCTTTGACCAGCTTCTCGGCCTCGCGCAGCACCTCGCCGATCGGCCGCGAGACCAGATCGCCGCGCAATTTTGGGATGATGCAGAAGCTGCAGCGATTGTTGCAACCCTCTGAAATCTTGAGATAGGCGTAGTGCCGCGGCGTCAGCTTGATGCCCTGATCCGGGACCAGGTCGAGGAAAGGGTCGTGCTTGGGCGGCACGGCCTGATGCACCGCCGAGACCACGCTCTCATAGGCCTGCGGCCCGGTGATCGCCAGCAGGTTCGGGAAGGCGTCGCGGATCTGCTCGGGTTCGGCGCCCATGCAGCCGGTGACGATGACCTTGCCGTTCTCCGCCATGGCCGCGCCGATCGCTTCGAGCGATTCCTGCTTGGCGCTGTCGAGGAAACCACAGGTGTTGACGATGACGAGGTCGGCGCCCGCATGGCTCTTGCTGAGCTCGTAGCCCTCGGAGCGCAGCGAGGTGATGATGCGTTCGGAATCGACGAGTGCCTTGGGGCAACCGAGGGAAACGAACGAGATTTTCGGCGCGACGGCATTCATCGGCGACAGAACTCGGCAACGGAGCAAGGGAAGGGCGCGGCAAGGCCGGCGCGATGGCGCTTCCTTTGATCCTTTTTGGACAAATTTGCAACTCGTCCCGGGTCAGCGCGCCGTTAGTCCGCCATCGGCCATGTGGAAGCCGCCCGTGAGGAAGGAGGCCTCGTCCGAGAGCAGGAAGGCGATCATGTCGGCGATCTCCCTCCGCGTACCGAGCCGTCCGAGCGGGTGAGCTGCGGCAAACTCGGCTCGCGTGCTCTCCGGCAGCTTCGCCATTTCGGGTGTCTCGATGTAGCCGGGCCCGATCGCATTGATGCGGATGCCTTTCGTCGCATAGTCCAGCGCCGCGGCCCGGGTCAGGCCGACGATGCCATGCTTGGTCGCGCTGTAGGGAGCGATCCCGGCCTGCCCGACGGCGCCTGCGCCCGAGGACATGTTGACGATGGCGCCGCCTCCAGCCGCGAGCATCGCCGGGATCTCATACTTCATGGCGTGGAAGATGCCGGAGAGGTTGATCGCGAGGATGCGCTGCCAGGCATCGAGATGGGTCTCCGCCAGCGGCACATTGTGATCGCCGGTGATGCCGGCATTGTTCACGGCAAGATGCAGAGCGCCGAAGCACTCGACGGTCTGCTGCACGGCTGCCTCGACGGCCGCCGCGTCGGCCACGTCCGCCTGCAGCGCGAGCGTCCGCTTCTTCGCGGGATCTAGCCGAGCAGCGACCTGGCGTACGCCATCAAGATCGACGTCGACCAGGGCGACACGCGCCCCGCGCCGGAAAAGCCCTTCCGCGATGCTCTCGCCGAGACCGGTTGCGGCCCCTGTCACGAATGCAACCTTGTCGTCCCACATCGCGTTCTCCTCCGCCTCTGGAGGAGAACGCGCGACAACGCCGATCTTTCCCGGCTGCCGCTTAAGCGATCACGGTCGCGACCGGCCGCTCAGGATCCTGCGTCCAGTCGGTCATCGAGCCGTCGTACAGCGAGACTTCGTCGCGGCCGAGCAGCTCCGACATGACGAACCAGTTCAGCGAGGCGGTGTGGCCGGTATTGCAATACGACACGGCCGGCCCTGTCGGCACCGAGCCGAACAAGGCGGAAAGATCGCCGGCTGGCTTGAAGCGCCCGGTCGCCGGGTCGAAGGCTGCGGCGTAGTCGCGCGAGACGGCGCCGGGGATGTGTCCGGCGCGGGCTGCCTCTGCCGCCTTCTCCTTGCCTTCGAAATAGCTGGCCGAGCGGGCATCGACGAGCGTCGCCAGCTTGCTGCGCGACGCAATCAGGGTCGCATCGGCAGTGCTGCGCAGCTCCTGCTGCACCACGACGGGATAAGGCGAGGCCGGTATGGGCTTGGCCGGCCCGGTCTCGATCGGCAACCCCGGCTGGGTCCGCCAGCCCTTGAAGCCGCCATCGAGGATGGCCTGCTGGCCATGGCCGATCAGCTTCAGCGTCCAGTAGACGCGGGTGGCAGCAGCAAGATCGCTGGCGGCGAGCCCGGCCGGCACGATCACGACCTTGCTCGGCGGGGTGATGCCGAGCCGCCCTGCGAGTTCGGCGAGATGGTCGAGCGGCGGCAGCATGCCGGGCGCATTGCCGACCTTGGCGCGCCAGCCATCGGCGGCGTAGTCGCTGTGCACGGCGCCTGGGATATGGCCGGCCTCGAAGGCCTGGCGCCCACCCTCGGCGGCGGCACGAATGTCGATGATGACGAGACCGGGCGAGCCCAGCGCATCGGCCAGGGCTTTGGGAGATACCAGCCCCGAAGTCGGGATATCCGTCATTCCGCGGCCTCCTGTTGCAGTTCGTCGATGACAACGAGCGAAGTAGTCATCTCGGCGGTCGCCCCCAGCATGATCGAAGCGGAACAGTATTTTTCCTTCGACAATGTGACGGCGCGTTCGGCCTTGGCCTGCGACAGGCCGCGACCGCTGACACGATAGGCGATGTGGATCTTGGTGAAGACCTTGGGGTCCTCGGTCGCGCGCTCAGCCTCGACCTCCACCTCGCAGCCCGTGATGGATTCGCGGCCCTTCTTCAGGATCTGCACCACGTCGAAACCGGTGCAGCCGGCGAGCCCGATCAACAGCATCTCCATCGGCCGGGTACCGATGTTGCGGCCGCCATACTCAGGCGCGCCGTCCATCATCACCGCATGGCCGCTGCCGGCCTCGCCCATGAAGGCCATGCCCTCGACCCATTTCGCCCGCGCCTTCATGGCCGTCTCCTGTCGTCAGAACGTGTCGGGCGACAGGCATAACCCGCGCGAGACACGAAAGGCGAGGGTGACCTCAAGCCGCGGCAAACAGGTTGCCATGCGTGATGCGCAGCCGGATGCGCTCGCCGATCGCCGGGGCGACCTGGCTGGCGAGATCGACGTCGAGCCGCTTGGGCAGCCCTTCGACGGCGACCTCGGCACGCCGCAGCGGCCCATTGCGGCGCAGGTACTCGACTACGCCGGGCAAAGCGAGCGGCGCGTCATCGACAATGCGCAAATGCTGTGGCCGGACATAGAGCGACGCTGGTCCGCCGACGTTCTGGCGCAGGCCGCCGAGCACCGGACGGTCCTGGAAGAAGGCCTGGCTGCCGACGACTTTGACCGGCAGATGGTTGGCGTCGCCGAGGAACTGGCAGATGAAGGGCGTCGCCGGATGGTCGTAGACATCGTCGGGCGAGCCGACCTGCTCGAGTCGGCCATCGTGCAGGATCGCGACCCGGTCGGCCAGCTCCAGCGCCTCTTCCTGGTCGTGCGTGACGAACACAGTGGTGTGGCCGGTGCGCTGGTGCAATTGGCGCAGCCAGGCGCGCAGGTCCTTGCGGACCTTCGCGTCGAGCGCGCCGAAAGGCTCGTCGAGCAGAAGCACTTGCGGTTCGATCGCAAGGGCCCGGGCGAGCGCGATGCGTTGGCGCTGGCCGCCGGAAAGCTGGCTCGGATAGCGCTTCTCCAGCCCCGGCAACTGGATCAGCTCCAGCAGATCGGAGACGCGCTTCTTGATCTCCACGGGGCTCGGCCGCTCGGCACGCGGTCGCGATTTCAGCCCAAAGGCGATGTTCTCGGCGACGCTCATCGTCTTGAACAGTGCATAATGCTGGAAGACGAAGCCGATCCGGCGTTCGCGCAGCGAAAGATCGCGGGTATCGGTCTCGCCGAACAGCACGCGGCCGCGCTCGGCCTGTTCGAGACCGGCGATGACGCGCAGCAGCGTCGTCTTGCCCGAGCCGGAGGGGCCGAGCAGGGCGACCAGCTCGCCCGGCTGGATGTCGAGCGACACGCCGCGCAGAGCGGGGAAGTTCTGGAAGCGTTTCTCGACGCTTTCGATGGTAACGGCGACCGACATGGGCTCTTCCACTCAGTGACGGCGGCTGGCGGCGATTGAATCCGCGAAGCGCCATTCCAGCACGGTTTTCAGGACGAGCGTGACGAGGGCCAGGCCCGCCAGCAGCGAGGCGACGGCGAAGGCGGCGGCACCCATGTACTCGTTATAGAGAATCTCGACATGCAGCGGCATGGTGTTGGTCAGGCCGCGAATCCTGCCGGAGACGACGGCGACGGCGCCGAACTCGCCCATGGCGCGGGCATTGCAGAGCAGGACGCCGTAGAACAGGCTCCATTTCACATTCGGCAGCGTCACCATCAGGAAGGTGCGCCAGCCCGAGGCGCCGAGCGTCAGTGCTGCCTCCTCGTCGGCCGAGCCGAGCGACTGCATATGCGGGATGAGTTCGCGGGCGACGAAGGGGAAGGTGACGAAGACCGTCGCCAGCACGATGCCCGGCACGGCGAAGACGATCTTGATGTCGTTCGCCGCGAGCCAGGGGCCGAAATAACCCTGTGCGCCGAAGAGCAGCACGAAGACCAGGCCCGAGATCACCGGCGAGACCGAGAAGGGCAGGTCGATGAAGCTGATCAGCAGGCTCTTGCCGCGGAACTCGAACTTGGCGATCGCCCAGGCCGCCGCCAGCCCGAAGATGACGTTGAACGGCACTGCGATCGCCGCGACGAAGAGAGTGAGCCGGATTGCCGCCAGTGCATCAGGCTCGAGGATCGCCTCGCGATAGGCGTGCCAACCGCGAGCTCCCGCCTCGACGAAGACCGAGATCAGCGGCAGGAACAGGAACAGGCTGAGGAAGGCGAGCGAGACGACGATCATCGCGAACTGGACGATGCGGGATTCGCCAGACACGCGCCGCGCCGCACGGGCGGGAGCAAGGTCCTCGATCTGATAGGGCAGGCTGGCGTCAGACATCGCCGAACCTCCGGCGGGCGCGAGCCTGGATCAGATTGACCAGCAGGATCAGCGCGAAGGACAAAAGCAGCATGATCGTCGCGACCACGGCCGCGCCGGCATAGTCGAACTGCTCGAGCCGGATCACGATCAGGAGCGGTGCGATCTCTGAGACCATCGGCACGTTGCCGGCGATGAAGATCACCGAGCCGTACTCGCCGACGGCGCGCGCGAAGGCCAGCACGAAACCGGTCAACAGCGCCGGCAGCACCGGCGGCAGCAGGACACTGAAGACAGTGCGCCAGCGACTGGCGCCGAGCAGCGCTGCGGCCTCCTCGATGTCGGCCGGCAGCTCTTCCAGCACAGGCTGGATGGTGCGTACGACGAAGGGCAGGCCGATGAAGATCAGCGCCACCATCACGCCGAGCGGCGTATAGGCGACCTTGATGTCATAGGGCGCGAGCAGCCCGCCGACCCAGCCATTGGGCGCATAGATCGCCGCCAGCGCGATACCGGCGACCGCCGTCGGCAAGGCGAAAGGCAGGTCGACCGCTGCATCGATCAGGCGCTTGCCCGGAAACTCGTAGCGAACGAGGACCCACGCCAGGATCAGCCCGAAGACCGCGTTGATCGCAGCTGCGAAGAGGGCGCCCCCGAAGGAGAGTTTCAACGCCGCCAGAGTGCGCGGCGAGGTCGCCACCGCCCAGATATCGGCCGGACCGGCACTCGCCGCCTTGAGGAACAAGGCGGCGAGTGGAATCAGCACCACCAGCGACAGCGCCGTCACCGTGATGCCCAGCGCCAGGCCGAAGCCCGGCAGGATGCTGGGCTCGCGCCAGCGGAAGACCGTCGCCGTCATGGCTTACCGGGCCGGCTTGTAGAGCTGGTCGAAGGTGCCGCCATCGCCGAAATGAGCGGACTGCGCCTTGGCCCAGCCACCGAAGCTCTCATCGATGGTGATGAGCTCGACCTTCGGGAAACGGGCGATGTCCTTCGGGTCGGCAGCTTCTGGATTGCGCGGGCGGTAATAGTTCTTGGCGATGATCGCCTGGCCCTTCGGGGTGTAGAGGAACTCGAGATAGGCCTGCGCCTCGGCGCGGGTGCCCTTGGCGTCGACATTGCCGTCGACGACCGCGACCGGCGGCTCGGCCAGGATCGAGAGCGAGGGCACGACGATGTCGAACTTGTCCTCGCCGAACTCCTTCAGCGCCAAGAACGCCTCGTTCTCCCAGGACAGGAAGACGTCGCCGATGCCGCGTTGGGTAAAGGTCGTAGTGGCGCCGCGCGCGCCGGTGTCGAGCACCGGGACATTGGCGAGCAGCTTGCCGACATAATCGCGGACCTTGGCCTCGTCCTTGTTGAAGGCCTTCTCGGCATAGGCCCAGGCAGCGAGATAGTTCCAGCGGGCGCCGCCCGATGTCTTCGGATTCGGGGTGATGATCTGGACGCCGGGCTTCACCAGGTCGCCCCAGTCCTTGATCGCCTTCGGATTGCCCTTGCGGACCAGGAACACGATCGTCGAGGTGTAGGGCGAGGAGTTCTGCGGCAGGCGCTTCTGCCAGTCGAGCGGCAGCTTCTTCGAGCGCTCGGCGACCGCGTCGATGTCGCCGGCGAGCGCCAGCGTCAGCACATCTGCGTTGAGCCCATCGATGACGGTGCGGGCCTGCGCGCCCGAGCCGCCATGCGACTGCCGGATCGTGCTGATCTTCTTGGCGTTCTTGCCGTTCCAGTCGGCGATGAAGGCCGTGTTGATCTCGCGATAGAGCTCGCGGGTCGGGTCATAGGAAACGTTGAGCAGCTCGGTTTGCGCACGGGCGCCGGTGATCACACCGAAGCACAGGGCGAAGGCTCCGAGCGTCAGGCCGGCTTGCAGCAGGCGGCGAAGTCTCTGTCGCGTCATCTCAGTGCTCCGTGCTGAACAGGTCCGGAACCGTCGAAACGGTTTGAAACTGTTCTGAAAAACAAACAGAACGTACTGAATTGGCGGTCATCGCTCAACTGGTGGCGGCAGTAGAGCCCTTCCAAACTTTTCACGCCAGAGAGAAAACGCATCTCCTGCGTTTTGGTTCGGCTCAGCCTTGCGCCAATTTTCCGCTGGCGGCAGCCAGCAAGGCGGCACCCATCGCATGGCCGATCAAGACCAGGACCGGCCCCTTGCTCGGAAGCTCACCAAGCCGCTCCGGCAACTCCGCGATCGAGGTGGCGATCCGCATCTCGGCGGGGGTGGTGGCTCCGAGCACCGCGATCGCCGGTGTCGCAGGATCGAGCCCGGCGGCGAGCGCCTTCTCGCGGAACAGCGGCAGGGTAGCGCGCGCCATGTAGAGCGCAGTGGTCGCGGCCGGATCGGCGAGCGCCTTCCAGTCGAGATCCTGCGGCAGCTTGCCGTCGCGGGCATGGCCGGTGACGAACTGCAGCCGGCGGGCATAATCACGATGGGTCAGCGACAGGCCGAGCGAGGCGGCCGCGCCCTGCGCTGCCGAAATGCCGGGCACGATCGCAACAGGGATGCCGGCGCGGCGGCAGGCCTCGATCTCTTCGCCGGCGCGCCCGAAGATGCCGGGATCGCCGCCTTTCAGCCGCACCACATGCTTGCCCTGGCCAGCGAGCGAGACCAGCATCGCGTTGATGTCGTCCTGCTTCACGGCCGGACCATAGCCCTGCTTGCCGACCAACATGCGCTTGGCCTCGCGCCGGGCGAGTTCGAGCACGCCGGCGGAAACCAGATCGTCGTAAAGGATGATGTCGGCGCTCTGGAGCGCCCGGATCGCCTTCAGCGTCAGCAACTCCGGATCGCCCGGCCCGGCGCCGACCAGCGTGACGCGGCCGTTCGGCGTGCCACCACGCTCGATCTCGTCGAGCGTGGTGGAAAGGCTGTCCCGGTCGCTCTCGTCAGGCCGGCGCTGCGGCTCGGCTAGGGCGCGGCTGGTGAAGCGCTCCCAGAAATCGCGGCGGAGCGGGAAGGCGAGTTCGCGCGCCTTGACCAGCGGGCGCCAATCATGCGCGGCCTGCGACCAAGCCTTCAGCCCCGCCGGCAGCAAGGCCTCGATCTTGGCGCGGATCGCCTGGCCGAAGACGGGCGCGGCGCCGTCGGTCGAGATCGCGACGACGAGCGGCGAACGATTGACCAGCGAGCCGAAGGCGAAATCGCAGAATTCGGGCTTGTCGACGACATTGACCGGCACGCCGGACTGCCGGGCGGCGGCGGCGAAGGCCTTGGCTTCGTCGAGGGAATCGATGTCGGCGATGGCGAGCGCGGCGCCATCGAGATCATCAGCCTGCCAGGCGCGCGGCAGCACCGTAACCGAGCCAGCCGGCGGATCGGCCGCAAGACCGGCGAATATCTCGGGCTGGTCGCCGGCAAGGATCAACAGCTCGCTGCCCGCCGCTGCGAGCAATTCGGCTTTCCAGAGCGCGCCCTCGCTCGCCCCTGCAAGCACGACCTTGCGCCCCTCCAGCTTGTGGAAGAGCGGCAGGGTCGCGAGCCGTTCGATCCGGCGTGGGGCGGTGGCTTCCGGGCGTCTTGCGCTCATCTTTGCGTCGCTGCGGCCTTCACGTCGGGTTGCGTCCGGGTGTCGCCCGCAGGTGGCATGAACAGCCAGAGACCGGCAAGCACCAGGATGATAAGCCGGAAGCAAAGATCGAACCAGCGCTCGCGCGGGCCGGGAGCGGAATGGTTCAGGGCGTCGTTCAACATGGCCTCCTCCCATTCATCGTCGCTATGGCGGTCGGCCGGCCGCCGCAAGGTGGGTTGGGCCGAACCGTGCACCGTTTCAGCTCGCCGCGGCATGTTTCAGGCGGGCCGAGCGGCGCCGGTCGAGGATATTGCCGCTGTCGCCATAGCCGCGCTGATAGCCATGGCTGATCTGGCCGAGCGCCCGGGTCCATTGCTCGACCGGCTGGCGCGCGGCACTCGCCTCCGGCAATTCGACTTCGTCGAAGCCGCAGGCGAGGGCATAGGCGAACTGGTCGACGATCAGCGGTCCGCTGGCGCGCAATGTGCCGGTGAAGCCGTGATTGCGGATCAATCGCGCCAGGCTGAAGCCGCGGCCGTCGCCGAAGGACGGGAAGTTGATCGCGATCAGCGACAGCTGCCGCATCAGCAGCTTGAGCTCGGGGATGCGGACGGTGTTGGGGATGACGACGCCGATGCGCTGGTCGCGCGTCTTCTGCGCCAGAGCCTCAGGCAGCACCTCCCAGGCGACGAGCGCATGCGAGAGGTTGCCGATCGCAGCGCCTTCGCTGCGCGTCCAGATCTCGGTCTTGGCGCCGTGACGATCAAGCAACGGCATGGCTGACCTCCTGGAAGGCCGCCTTGAAGGGCGCAAGCCCGAGGCGGCGGACATTGTCGATGAAGCTCTCGCCCTCCTGGCGCTGGGCCAGGTAGACCGAGACGATCCGCTCGATCGCGTCGGGCACATCCTCGGCTGCGAGGCCGGGGCCGAGGATCTCGCCGATCGCGGCGTTTTCGGTCGCGTCGCCGCCGAGCGTGATCTGGTAGGATTCGATGCCGCGCTTCTCGAGCCCGAGAATGCCGATATGGCCGACATGGTGGTGGCCGCAGGCATTGATGCAGCCGGAGATCTTGATGTTGAGCACACCGATCTCCTTCTGCCGCCCGGCATCGGCGAAACGCTCGGCCAAGGCCTGCGCGATCGGGATCGAACGCGCCGTCGCCAGTGCGCAGTAGTCGAGGCCGGGGCAGGCGATGATGTCGGTGATCAGCCCGACATTGGCCGTGGCCAGATCCGCTTCGCCAAGACGCCGCCAGACCGCGAAGAGGTCGGCCTGCTTCACCTGCGGCAGGACGAGGTTCTGCGCATGGGTGACGCGAATCTCGGACAGGGAGAACTCGTCTGCCAGGTCCGCGACGAGGCGCATCTGCTCGCTGGTGGCGTCGCCGGGAGGCGCGCCGATCGGCTTCAGCGAGATCGTCAGCGCGGCATAGCCCGGCTGGCGGTGATCCGTGACATTGGTCTCGACCCAGCGGGCGAAATCGGGATTGCCGGCCTTGGCTGCCTCGAAGGCGCCGCTGGTCGCCGGCAGCGCCTCATAGGCCGGGGGGTGCGAAATAGGCGGCGATGCGCGCGACCTCGGCCGGATCGGCATTGACCGAGGGGCCGTCGAGCCGGGCGAATTCCTCCTCGACGCGGCGGGAGAACTCCTCGGTGCCGATCTCGTGGACGAGGATCTTGACCCTGGCCTTGTACTTGTTGTCGCGCCGGCCTTCGAGATTGTAGACCCGCATGATCGCCTCGAGATAGGCGAGCAGGTCGGCCTTGGGCAGGAATTCGCGCACGACCTTGCCGATCATCGGGGTGCGGCCGAGGCCGCCGCCGACGATGACCTCATAGCCGATCTCGTGCGTGTCCGGATGGCGCAGGATGCGCAGGCCGATATCGTGCGCCTTGATCACCGCGCGGTCGTGCGCAGCACCCGTCACCGCGATCTTGAACTTGCGCGGCAGGTAGTCGAACTCGGGATGCAGGCTCGACCATTGCCGGATCAGTTCGGCCGTCGGGCGCGGATCCTCGATCTCGTCCTGGGCAACGCCGGCGAAATGGTCGGCGGTGACGTTGCGGATGCAATTGCCCGAGGTCTGGATCGCGTGCATCTCGACATCGGCGAGCAGGTCGAGAATGTCCGGAATGTCGCGCAGCTTCGGCCAGTTGAACTGGAGATTGGTGCGCGTGGTGAAATGGCCGTAGCCGCGGTCATAGCGCTCGCCGATCAGCGCGAGCTGGCGCATCTGCTTCGACGACAGCGTGCCGTAAGGGACCGCGATCCGCAGCATATAGGCGTGCAGCTGCAGATAGACGCCGTTCTTCAGGCGCAGCGGCTTGAACTCGTCCTCGGTCAGCGAACCATCGAGCCGGCGGCCGACCTGGTCGCGGAACTGGGCGACGCGCTCGCGCACAAAGCGTTCGTCGAATTCATCGTAGCGATACATGCGTCAGGCTCTCAGGAAAGCTTGGGCAAGCGGCAGTTCGGCCTGCTTGCCAAGGTCGCGCCGGATGCTGGGACCGGTCGTCTTCATCCGCTCGCGGTAATGGCGCGGCACCGGCACGCCGTCCTCGATCGCGACATCGACGAGATAGGCATCGACGACATGCTGGTTGCCGAGCTCGGCGGCCGCAAAGGCGTCGAGGCGGTCGGCCGTCGCATCGTCCTGGCCGATCAGCGCCGCGCCCGGATCGCGCGACCAATTCAGGCCATTGGCATCGCCGGCAGCGAAAACGACATCGCCGTCGAGCAGGTCGTTGGCCAGCAGGATCACTGGTAGGGCAGGGCGCTTGGCGGCAGCCATGAATGATGCTCGCTACGTTCGCTATTCCGAACGTTTTACATAAGGCAGAGGCCTCAAAGCATCAATTCACGTCAGGTAGTGTGATTTTTCTTATTCCCGTTCGAAAAGAGGAAATCTCTCTTCGCGGCTGTTCGGCTGCTCAAATCCGGGGAAGCATTTTCTCCGGCGGAACCGTCAGTGCGCCCCACAGGATTGGCTCAGCCTGCGCAGCGCCGGGCCGATGCCGGCGAGCGGGATCGCGTCATAGCCCTTCTTGATCCCTTCCTGGCGGATGCGAAGCGAACGGCCGGTGGGGAAGGCTGCGAACATGTCGGCTTCTGCGCCGGCGACGCGATAGGCATCGCCGAAAGGTCCGCCTGTCGCTTGCAGCGCAAGCCGGAAATCGCGGCCGTCGATCGCAAGCGTGATCGGTCCTTCCGAAAGCACGCCGGGGATATCGAGATAGAGCCCGAGCCGCTTGTCCGCCTCGCAGCGGATGAAGGCACAGGACCAAGCGTCGTCGGTCACCGTCGCCGAGCAGCCCTGGATCGCCCGCTTGCTCTCGCCGTCGAAGATGCTCGGCTTCCATTCGGCGGCAGCCTGGCTGACCGCGCCGAGGAGAACCACCAATCCAACCGCCAGATGCCGCATCGCCAGCCTCAGACCAGTCCACCAAGCCGATAGCCGACACCGGGCTCGGTCTCGATCAGCTTCGGCTCGGCGGGATCGTCCTCCAGCTTCTGCCGAAGCTGGCCAACGAAGACGCGCAGATACTGCACGTCGTGCTCATGCGCTGGGCCCCAGACGGCCGTGAGGATCTGCTTATGGGTCAGGACCCTGCCATTTCCGCCGGCCAGGCTGGCGAGCAGGTCGTACTCCTTGGGTGAGAGCTTCACGGCAGCGCCACCCTTGCTGATCCGGCGATTGACGAGATCGATTTCGACATCGCCGACCTGCAGCGCCGGCTCCGCCCCCTGGCGTTCGAGGCGATGGCGCAGCGCGACGCGCAGGCGCGCCAGCAACTCGCCGACGCCGAACGGCTTCTCGACATAGTCGTCGGCGCCGGCGTCGAGCGCGTCGATCTTCTCGGTCTCGCGGTCGCGCGCCGAGAGGATGATCACCGGACCGTCATAGAAGGCTCGCGCCTTGGCGAGCGCCTCCTTGCCGTCCATGTCGGGCAGGCCGAGGTCGAGCACGACGGCGTCAGGCGGCTTGCGGGCGATCTCGCGCAGGCCGGTGGTGGCGTCGTCGGCGCGGATCGGCTCGTAGCCGGCGGCATCGAGCGCCGGGCCGAGGAAACGGTGGATCTGCGGCTCGTCGTCGATGACGAGGATGCGCGGGCGAAAGGCGGTCATGGCTTGCTCTCTCCGCCCGCGACGTCCTTGCGCAGGCTGATCAGGATACGGGTGCCGCCCTTGCTGCCGTCCGGGCGATCATGGATCGGGCTGGCGGCGGCGATGCGCCCGCCCATGGCCTCGACGAAACCCTTGGCGATGGCGAGGCCCAGGCCGGCGCCTTTGCCGCGCTCGCCGCCGCGATCGATCGATTCCTCCAGGCGCCGGAACTTCTCGAAGACGCGCTCCAATTCAGCGGTCGGGATGCCGCGGCCCTCGTCCTCGATCGAGATCACGACATTGCCGCGGTCCTCATAGGCGGCGGCCTCGATCAGTGCGCCGTCCTCGCTATAGGCGATGGCGTTTTCGAGGATGTTGACCAGCACCTGCTCCAGCAAGCCTCCGTCGGCCCTGACAAGGGAGAGCTCGGCCGGGAAATCGCGCTGGACCCGGCGCTGGCCGAGCCGACGCGAGATGCGCGACAGTGCCGCCGCGATCACGTCGCGGACATCGATCCAGTCGCGCCGCGCCACCAGCGCCCCGCCTTCGAGCCTGGTCATGTCGAGCAGATCGCCGACATAGCGGTTGAGCCGCTCGGCCTCCTCGCGGATCGAGAGCAGGAGGTCGTCGCGCACGGCTGGCCGCATGCCCTCGCCAAAGTCGATCAGCGTCGTCGCCGAGCCGAGCACGGTGGCGAGCGGCGTGCGCAGATCATGGCTGACCGAGTTGAGCAGCGCCGAGCGCAGGCGGTCGCTGCGGCGCAGCGCTTCGGCATCGACTGCAGCGGCGGCGAGCTCGGCCCGCTCGATCGCGATCGCGCCCTGGTCGAGCAGCGCCATTGCGAAGCGCGCATTCTCGGCGGTCGCCAGCGCCTTTGGCTCAAAGCCGACCACGCCGGAGCGAGCGCGCACGCCCTGCAGTGGCCTGAAGGTCCAGGCGACGTTCGGCAAGGTGCCAGTGCCGGCCCCGGCCGGTTCGCCGCGGTTCCAGGTCCAGCGCGCCGCGGTCATGTCGGCGGTCGAGAGCGCTTCGAGCTCGGGCGCTCCGGCAGCCGGGGCAATCTCGCCATTGGCCGGCAGCAGCACCACGATCTTGCCGGAGGTCGCAGCCGAGACCTGTTCGGCCAGGATCGACGCGACATCCTCGCGTCGCGCTGCCGCCGAAAGCCGGCGGCTGGCGGCGAGCAAGGCGGTGATCGCCGAGGCGCGTCGCGCCGTCGCCTTGGCCTGGTCACGGATGCGCCCGGTCAGGCCACCGGTCGTCAGCGCCACCGCGAAGAAAACGAGGAAAGTCAGCACGTCGGCTGGATGACCGATCCAGAAGGACAGGCGCGGCTCGAGGAAGAAGAAGTTGTAGGCGAAGGCTGCGAGCGCGGCTGCCGTCACTGCCGGCCAGAGGCCGAAGGCGAGACCGGCCCCGAGCACGCTGACCATGAACAGCATGGCGAGGTTGACGTTCTCGACCCGCTTGTCGATCAGCTCGGCGAGACCGATCACGACCCCGACCATGGCGACCGCGCCGAGATGGGTGAGCCAGTTGAATCGGCCCCGTGGCGTGCTCGGCATGACCTGTTGCACCGGCCCGCTCGTAATTTCGGTGACGATGTGCAGGGCGGCGCCGTTCTGCGCCTTCAGCAGCTCTGGGGCGAGGGAAGGGCGCAACCAGGCGCGCCAACCCTTGCGATGCGATTTGCCGACGACGATCTGGGTGACGTTGTTGCGGCGGGCATAATCGAGCACTGCGCCGACGAGGTCGTCGCCATTGAGCACGACGCTGGCGCCGCCAAGCTGTTCGGCAAGCTTCAACGCCTCCGCGAGATGCGCGCCACGGGCAGAATCCGGCTCCGCCCCGCTGGGCCGTTCGACATGGGCGACGGTCCAGGGCGCATCCATCATCATGTCGGAGAGGCGCCGCCCGGCCCTGACCAGTGAGCCGGCCATGGCATCAGGACCGATCAGCACGAGGATGCGCTCGCCCGCCGCCCAGGGCCCCTCGACGCCGGCGCGCTTCATCGCCTGGCTGAGCTGGTCGTCGACGGTCTGAGCGGCGCGGCGCAGCGCTAGCTCACGCAGCGCCGTCAGGTTCTCCGACTTGAAGAAATTGCCGGCGGCGAGCCGGGCGGTCTCGGGAACGTAGACCTTGCCTTCCTCCATGCGCTGGCGAAGTTCGGTCGGCGTGATGTCGATCAGCTCGATCTCGTCGGCGCGGCTGAGCGCACTGTCCGGCACCGTCTCGCGCTGGCGCACGCCGGTGATCTTCCAGACGACATCGACCAGGCTTTCCAGATGCTGGACGTTCAGCGTCGTCCAGACGTCGATCCCGGAATGGAGCAGTTCCTCGACATCCTGCCAGCGCTTGGGATGGCGACTGCCCGGGGCGTTGGAATGGGCGTACTCGTCGACCAGCAGCAGCTTCGGCTTCAAGGCGAGGGCTGCGTCGAGATCGAACTCCATCATCAGCCGGCCGCGATGCTCGAGCGGCCGGCGCGCCATCACCTCGAGCCCGTCGAGCAATTCTTCTGTCTCACGCCTGCCATGCGTCTCGACCACGCCGACCAGGACCTCGCCATGCTCCTTCTGGGCACGCCGACCTTGCGTCAGCATCTCGTAGGTCTTGCCGACGCCCGGCGCCATGCCGAGAAATATCTTCAGCCGGCCGCGCTTGCCGCGGCCGGCTGAAGCAAGCAGGGCGTCGGGGTCGGGCCGCCCTGCCTCGCGGAACTGGGATTCGTCGCTTGCCATCGATCCTAACGTTGCGGCCGCGGCCAGCGCGCGTCGAGTGCCAAATTGACGGCGAGCACATTGACGCGCGGCTCACCGAGCAGGCCGAAGGTCGAGCCCTCGGTATTCGCCGCGATCACGGCCAGGACCTCGTTCGGCTGCGCCTTGCGGGCCGCGGCGATGCGCGCAACCTGCCGGGCCGCGTTGGCCGGCGAGACATGCGGGTCGAGACCCGAGCCTGAGGTCGTGACGGCGTCGACCGGAATCGGCGCCGGGCTCTCGGGGCGCAGCGCCTCGGCATCGGCCTTGATGCGGGCTGCGAGGTCCTCGTTCAACGGCCCGAGATTGGAGCCGGACGAGCCCGAGGCATCATAGCCATCCTTGCCGGCAGCCGAGGGGCGGGGACGTAAGTAGGCCTCGTCTTTGAAGTTCTGCCCGATCCAGCGCGAGCCAACGACGTCGCCGGAGGCATTGCGGATCAGCGAGCCGCTGGCCTGGGCCGGGAACAGGGCCTGCGCCAGCCCGGTGACACCGAGCGGATAGGCCAAGCCCAGCAGGAGGCTGAAGAGGGCCATCGAGACAATGGCCGGGCGAAGATTGGCGATCATGACATGTGTCCTGTCGTGCGCTTTCCGTTCGGCCAGAATCGGCCGAACGAAAAGAATTCGCGCAAAATCAAAAGTTGAGCCTTCAGGCGAGCCCAAGGGCCGAGACGATGAGATCGATCAGCTTGATGCCGACGAAGGGCGCTATCAGCCCGCCGATGCCGTAGAGGGTGAGGTTGCGCGAGAGCAGCTTGGCCGCGCCGATGGCCCGGTAGCGCACGCCGCGCAGCGCCAGCGGGATCAGCGCGACGATGACCAGCGCGTTGAAGATCACCGCCGAGAGGATCGCGCTCTGCGGGCTCGACAGGCCCATGATGTTGAGCGCGCCGAGCGCCGGCAGCGAGACGACGAAGAGCGCCGGGATGATCGCAAAATACTTCGCGACGTCGTTGGCGATCGAGAAGGTGGTGAGCGCGCCACGGGTGATCAGCAATTGCTTGCCGACCTCGACGATCTCCAGGACCTTGGTCGGGTCGCTGTCGAGATCGACCATGTTGCCCGCCTCGCGCGCCGCCTGCGCGCCGGTCTGCATGGCGACCCCGACATCGGCCTGAGCCAGGGCAGGGGCGTCGTTGGCACCGTCGCCGCACATCGCGACGAGGCGGCCCTTGGCCTGCTCGGTGCGGATGATCCGCAGCTTGTCCTCCGGCGTCGCTTCGGCGAGGAAATCGTCGACGCCGGCCTCGGAGGCGATCGCCGCCGCGGTGACCGGATTGTCGCCGGTGATCATCACCGTGCGCACGCCCATGCGGCGAAGATCGGCGAAACGCTCCTTCACGCCCGGCTTGACCACGTCCTTGAGGTGGATGACGCCGACCAGCGCGCCGTTCTCGCTGACGGCGAGCGGCGTGCCGCCCGAGCGGGCGATGCCGTCGACCGCCTGGCGCAGTTCCGCCGGCACCTGGCTATCGCTGAGGTCGAGTGTCTTGATCACGGCATCGACCGCGCCCTTGCGCCAGGATTTGCCATCGAGGTCGAGGCCCGACTGGCGGGTGGTGGCGCTGAACGGGATCGTGGTCGCTCCCGCGGGAACCTCGGCCGTGACGCCCTGGTTGCGGGCGAGCTCGACGATCGAGCGGCCTTCCGGGGTCTCGTCGGCGAGCGAGGCCATCAGCGCTGCACGCAGCGCCGCATCGGGACGCATACCGGGGACGGGGATCACCTCGACCGCCATGCGGTTGCCGAAAGTGATCGTGCCGGTCTTGTCGAGCAGCAGCGTATCGACGTCACCGGCAGCCTCGACGGCCCCTGCCTGAGGTCGCCAGTACATTCACTTTCAGAAGCCGGTCCATGCCGGCGATGCCGACGGCGCTGAGCAGGCCGCCGATCGTGGTCGGGATCAGCGTGATGAAGAGCGCGCCCAGCACCATCGGATCGAGCGAGACGCCGGAGAAGGCCCCTAACCCGGTCAGGGTGACCACCGCGATCAGGAAGACCAGGGTCAGGCCGGCGAGCAGCACGGCGAGGGCGAGCTCGTTCGGTGTCTTGCGCCGGTCGGCGCCTTCGACCATCGCGATCATGCGGTCGAGGAAGGACGAGCCCGGCCGCGAGGTAACCCTGATCTTGAGCCAGTCGGAAACGACGGTGGTGCCGCCGGTGACGGCGGAACGATCACCACCGCTCTCGCGGATCACCGGGGCGGACTCGCCGGTGATCGCGGCCTCGTTGACCGAGGCGACGCCCTCGATGATCTCGCCATCGGCTGGGATGACGTCACCGGCCTCGACCAGGACGATATCATCAGGTGCGAGCTCGTGAGCCGGCGTCGGGATCATCGCATTGCGCGAGGCATCGATGATCAGCTTGGCCTTGGTGGTGACGCGCGTGGCGCGCAGCGAATCCGCTGCCGCCTTGCCGCGCCCTTCGGCGATCGCCTCGGCGAAGTTGGCGAAGACCACGGTGAGCCAGAGCCAGATCGCGATCTGGATCGGGAAGGCCGCAGGCTGGCCATTGGCGATGGCGACGACGGCCGAGACGGTGGCGAGCGCAGCGACAACCTCTGTCGCGAGGATGACCGGGTTGCCGGTCAGTTTGCGTGGGTCGAGTTTGCCGAAGGCGCTCTTCAGCGCCGTCAGGACGATCGCCTGGTTGAAGGCGCTGGACTTGGCGAGTGAGACACTCATCTGAGAGAGTTCCTTTGTCGGCTCAGCGAGAGGCCGCAAGCACCTGGAAGTGCTCGACGATCGGCCCGAGCGCCAGCGCGGGGAAGAATTGCAGGCCACCCAGGATCAGGATGATGCCTATGAGCAGGCCGACGAAGAGCGGTGAGTCGCTCGGCAGCGTGCCGGCGGTCGGCTTCAGCTTCGGCTTGGCGGCAATGGCTCCCGCCAGGGCGATCACCGGGATCATGTAGGCGAAGCGACCGAGCAGCATGGCGATGCCGAGCGTGGTGTTCCACCAGGGCGCGTTGGCGGTGAGGCCGGCGAAGGCCGAGCCGTTATTCCCTGCCGCCGACGAATAGGCGTAGAGGATCTCGGTAAGCCCGCGCGGCCCCTTGTTCAGCAAGCCCTCGAGCGCGACCGGCAGCACCGCGGCGATCGCCGAGAAACCGAGGATCGCGAGCGGCAGGATCAGCACCGCCAGCATGGCGAACTTGATCTCGCGGCTCTCGACCTTCTTGCCGAGATATTCCGGCGTGCGTCCGACCATGAGCCCGGCGACGAAGACGGCGAGCAGCGCCATCACCACCATGCCGTAGAGGCCGGAGCCGACGCCGCCCGGCAGGATCTCGCCGAGCTGCATCAGGAACATCGCGACGCCGCCGCCGAGCGGCATGAACGAGCCGTGCATCGCATTGACTGAGCCGTTCGAGGCACCGGTGGTCTGCGCCGCCCAGATCGACGAGGCGGCCGCGCCGAAGCGGACTTCCTTGCCTTCCATGTTGGCCGGCGCGTCGGTGATGCCGGCCGCGATCATGGCGGGCTGCGGCGTCAGCGTCTCGGAGGAGTAGATCGCGGCGGCGCCGAAGCCGACCAGAATGACCATGGCGGCGAGCAAAGCGCGCGCCTCCTTGCGGGCGCCGGCGACACGCCCGAAGGCGATGACCGTGCCGAAGGCGAGCGCGTTCAGCGACACGACCTCGATCAGGTTGGTCAGCGGTGTCGGATTCTCGAGCGGATGCGCCGAGTTGACGTTGAACAGGCCACCGCCATTGGTGCCCCATTGCTTGATCGCCTCCTGGCTGGCGACCGGGAAGAGGGCGATGATCTGGTCGGCGCCCTCCAGCGTCTTGGCTGTTACATTGGCGAGGAGGCTCTGCGGCACGCCGGCAGCGACGAGCGCGAGCGCGGTGACGATCGACACCGGCAGCAGCACGTAGAGGACGCTGCGGGTCAGATCGACCCAGAAACTGCCGAGGCTCTCGCCGCGATCGGCGGCAAAGGCACGCGCCACGGCAGCAGCTATGGCGAGGCCAGCGCCAGCCGAGACGAAGTTCTGAACGGTCAGGCCCAGCATCTGGCTGAGGCTGCTCATCGTCGTCTCGCCGCCATAGGACTGCCAGTTCGTATTGGTGACGAAGCTGACGGCGGTGTTGAAGGCGAGATGCGGCGACAGGCCGTCGAAGCCCTGCGGGTTCAGCGGCAGGAGCCCCTGCAGCCGCAGCAAACCGTAGAGCAGCACGAAGCCGGCCGCGCTGAAGGCGAGCACCGCCCCGGCATAGCCGAGCCAGTTCTGTCCCTTGTTCCGGTCGATGCCGAGCGCGGCGTAGAAGCCGGCCTCGACCGGCTTCAGCACGAGGTCGAACGGGGTTTTCTCGCCCGCCCAGACACGCGCCATGTAAATGCCGAGTGGCCAGCCCACGGCCACCGTCACTGCGATCGTGAAGACGATCTCTGCCCAGCCCCGCCAGTCCATGCGAGGTCTCCTTTTTTTGTGTTGTGTCAGAAGCGGTCGGGGCGCAGCAGCGCGGCGACCATGTAGATCGCGAGCCCGAGGGCCGCAGCGGCATAGAGCAAGGTCAGGCCCATGACGGTCAGACCTTGCGCAGCAGCGCTGCGTACCAGCCGAAGAGCGCGAAGGCCCCGGCTCCGAGCGCGAGAAAGACGATATCGGCCATGACAAATCTCCAGCCTGGTTCAGACCGGAGATGTGGTGCCGCACCTGCTAAGCGGTCGAGCGGGAAGGGCAGGCCGGGGCATAAGGGCGGCGTAAAGATGCCGCTCCCCAAAGAAGCAGGCGATCGCCGCGCGCAGAATGCGCGCCAGACGATCGGCCCAGCGGGTCAAGTCATTGGGAAGATTTTGAAAGGCGCCTCAGCTCGACGCTTCGAGGCCGGCCGTCGTGATGAAGGCGGCGAGGGCGAGGCCAGCCCAGAAGAAATCGTTGAGAACACCCTGCAGGGGCACGGCCCCCATGGTCACGGTCGAAAGGCCGCCGGCAAGGAACAGCGCCGAGGCTGCAACAAGGGTGTTCATGATGTCCTCCCGCATTTTGCGGCTCGAACGCGGCGGGGGTGATTCCGTTCCCCTGATTCGATGCGGCATCAAATGACTTGTGTTGATAGGATCATCGCACAGCTCCAATGTCTGTGATGTGACGAAGATCAAATGGAGAAAGCGGCATGACGCATCGATTGACTGGCTGCTGCCATTGCGGCGCGATCGGCGTCGAACTGACGCTGCCGCGCCCGCCTGAGGAGGAGGTCATCGGCGCCTGCCAATGCTCGTTCTGCCGCAAGCACAATGCAAGGACGGTCTCGGATCCCGGCGCGCATGCCCGCCTCATCGTGCATGAGCCGGCGCACCTTCAGCGCTACCGTTTCGGCCTTACTGCCTCCGAAGTCGTTTTATGCCGCCGCTGCGGCGTCTATGTCGCCATGCTGATGGTCGAGGACGGCAAAGCCTGGACGACGATTAATATCGACACGCTCGACGAGCGCGCCCGCTTCATCAAACCGGCCGAGCCGCGGGATTTCAGCGGCGAAGCACTGGCGGGACGGCGCGAACGCCGCAAGGCGCGCTGGACACCGACCGAACTGGTCGGCTGGCCGGAGGCGGGCGGGTAGATCACTCCGGCACCGGCGCGCAAACGCGCCGGAGCGCCTGCCATTCTGCATCGCTGAGGATCCGTGGTCCTATCGTCATGGGCACCGCCTGCTTCATCCGCGCCAGCCTTTCGCTGCTGACCGACTAGCTGTCGATAATCGTCGTCTTGCCGGCATTACCAGTGATGCGGACTAGGAACTCGCCGAGCGGTGCCGGCGATCGGCCGAGCCGCGTCATCGCCCTGATCGTGAAGTCGTCGGCGGCCGTCTCGGCCTCACGCGAATACGAGGCGTCGATCAGCGTACGCGAGGCGAAGATCACCGCGCCGCTGCCGGTGATGTCGCCGAAGAGCAGCCCGAACAGGAAGGACGTGCCGCCGGTGCGGATGACGCCGCGCAACCCGTCGCGATGCTCGGCGCGCAATCGCTATCAAGTGCTCGGCGGCATCAGCGCGAGCAGCTGCTCTCGCACCACATCGGAGAATGGCCGCGACTTGCGTGTCGCCTCGTCCATCTGGACCATCACCGTGATGCCGCTGGCGACGCAGTGCTCGCCCTGGAAGATCGCCTGCTCGAGCCGGACGGAGCTGCGGCCGACCGAGGCGACGCGCGTGCCGATCTCGACTTCGCCCGGCCAGAGCAGCTCCGCCCGGAAATCCATCTCCAGCCGGGCGATGACGAAGGCAGTCCCCGGCTCGACCAGCTGACGGGCGCGATCATAGATCAGCTCGACGCGTCCGGTTTCCAGAAAGGTCGAGAACACTGCGTTGTTGATGTGTCCCTGCCGGTCGGTGTCGCCATAGCGGAGCTTGTCCCGCGCCCGAAGCGGGAAGTCGGTGATGACGAGTTCGTCCGGCATAGTTCGCCCCGTTCCATGACGAGGCCTTTCAAACGCGATCATCGGGCGCGAGGCAAGCTCATCCGATCAGCGGGGAGAGGCGTCAGGCCAGCACATCGCTATAGTCGGGATGGCGTCGCGCCCAGTCTGCAACAAAGGAGCAGCGTGGCACGACGCGACGTCCGCTCTGGCGCGCGATCCGGAAGATGCCTTCGGCCAATTGCGAGCCGAGGCCGCGCCCGTTGAAGGCCGGCGGCACCTCGGTATGGGTCACCACGATCCGGTCGCCATCGCTGCGATAGACGGCGAAGGCCTGTCCGCCGGGAAAGTCGAGCTCGAACCGTCCGGTCTCCGGCCGTTCGAGCACCTGAAGCTGACCGGTTTCGATATGCTGCGTCATAACCGCTCCCCGCGGGCGCCGGCCACAGGGCAAGGCATCGCCTCGACCACAATGTCGGAAGCGCGCATCGCTTGTCTCCGTTTGCGATCATACAGGCAGGGAATGGCAGGGCTGCGGCCAGCCCCAGCCCTGCAAGACGTGGGTCAGGACAACAATTCCTGCTCGCGCCGGCGGGCGCGCTCGACCTTGAGCTCGTCTTCGGCGCCCGTATCGACGACATCCGTCGTGCGGTTGCGGAAGTTCCAGATCTCCTTTGCGGCTTCCCAATGCTCGTGATCGCGGCCTTCCGGCTGCCCTTGCTCCATCCAGAGCGCGTAGGCGATCTTGCGGATCGCGCGCTCCTCCTTGCCAAGATGGCTCATCTCGTCCTCCTGGTTCCGTTGCAGTCGGCGAGGAAACGAAGGTACGCGAGTTGGCGTTCCGCGCCTCTGAACCAATCTGTCACGGCAATGTGGCGCTCGCGTGAGCCCATCGGAGGCAGCTTCCGGCTCCTTCGAGGAAGGCTGCCGGAGCCGCGACTCAGATGCGTGCGAGCCGATCCTCTGCGCCGCCGTCCAGCAGGAGCCGGATGATCCGCAGCGCCCGCATGAGATTCTCTCGCGAGGTGGCGCCAATGCACAGCCGCACTCCAGCCGCGCGATCATTCTCGTCGACCATGACGGCCGCCGGCGGCGTGACCATCACGCCTCGCGCCGCAGCGCCCTGGGCGAGGCTCGCCGCATCGGCGAGCGACATCGGCAGCCAGAGATGGAACCCGGCACCGCTCGCGGGCTGGATTGTACTCCCTAGAACCGCGTGCACAACGGCGGCGCGCTCCGTAGCCTCGCGACGGATGGCTTCGCCGACAGCCCTCGCAGTGCCATCCCTGATCCAGCGCTCCATGATGGCGCACATCAGCGGCGAAGCCATCGACGACGTCGCCTGAAGAAAGCCCTGTGCCGCCTGCACTGCGGCGGGCGGCACGACGAGGGCGCCGATCCGCAGCCCCGGGCTCAGAATCTTGGAGAAGCCGGCGATGTAAAAGGTCCGCTCCGGCGCGAGTTCCGCGAGAGCGGGCAGTCCGGCGGGCGTGAACAGCGAATAGACGTCGTCTTCGATGATGACGGCGTCGTGGGTGCGGCAGACGGCGACGATGTCCTGTCGTCGCGCCGGCCCCATGGTGACGCCGGTCGGATTGTGCAGGGTCGGGGGTGAGATAAACCACGCGGCGTTCGCCGGAATGCGCGGAGAAGGCCGCGGCGAGCGCGTCCGGCCGCAGGCCCTCATCATCCAGAGCCACGGCCTTGAGTGCTTGCAGGTTCTGGCGCGCGGCAAGGATGGCACCCGGATAGGTGAGTGCCTCGGTGAACACCGTTCCGCCGATCCGGGCAGCAGCGGCGAGGGCGATGGCCAGGGCATGCTGTGCGCCATTGGTGAGAAACAGACGATCGGCGGCGATCCGCAGCCGGTGCTCCGCAAGCCAGTGCGCCATCGCCTCGCGGTGCTCGATGCTTCCTGCCGGCGGCCGGTATCGCCCGAAGCTGTCGGCGTCCATCTGCCTGGCGAGCGCGGCGAGCGTCGCCGAGAGGACGCCGTCGCCGAGCATCTGCGGCGGCGTGTTGACCGAGAGGTCGATGATCTTGCTCGGACTCGGCTCCGCGCCGGCGACGAACATCCCGCGCCCGCGCACGCTCCGCACGAGCCCGCGCTTTTCGAGCAGCGAATAAGCCTTGGTGACCGTGCCGAGCCCGATGCCCAGCCGATAGGCGAGATCACGGTGCGCTGGCAGGCGCGCCCCGACCGAAACGCGGCCATCGGCGAGATCCTCCTCCACAGCGGTGACGAGGCGCTCATGCGTGAGGCCAGGCGCGTCGGAGAGGCGCGGAGACCAAGGGGAGGCGAGGCGCATGTATGAAACC
Organism: Bosea vestrisii; assembly: GCF_030144325.1. Taxonomy (NCBI): domain Bacteria; kingdom Pseudomonadati; phylum Pseudomonadota; class Alphaproteobacteria; order Hyphomicrobiales; family Alloboseaceae; genus Allobosea; species Allobosea vestrisii. Next base: position 255,691 of record NZ_CP126307.1, read on the forward strand.
TAAAAGCGTCACATGACACTATTATAATTTCTTACAAAGTGTCACATCGATAAGGTCGCGGCAATCGCAATCACCGCGTGCCGCCTATGCCCCTCGATCTCCTCCTGGCCTTCCTGACTTACGCCTTCGTGACCTCGATCACGCCCGGACCGAACAACACGATGGTGCTGGCCTCGGGCGTCAATCACGGTTTCAGCCGAACAATCCCGCATGTCCTCGGAATCAGCTCCGGCTTTGCGGTGATGGTGCTCGCCGTCGGCTTCGGCATCGGCCGCCTGTTCATTACCGCGCCATGGCTCTACGAGGCGCTGCGCTGGATCGGAGCGGCCTACCTGCTGTGGCTGGCCTGGAAGATCGCGACCGCCAGCGCCATGGACGAGAAGACCACTGCCAGCAAGCCGATGAGCTTCTGGCAGGCGGCGGCTTTCCAATGGGTCAATCCTAAAGCCTGGGTCATGGCGATCGGCGCCATCGCGACCTATACGCCGGCGAATGGCGGATTGGGCATGATCCTGCTCGTTGCGGTGCTCTTTGCCGTGGTCAACGCGCCGACCGTTGCACTCTGGGCCGCCTTCGGGACGACGCTGCGCCGCTGGCTGACCGATGCGCGCTATGTCCGCATCTTCAACATCACCATGGCGGCGCTGCTGGTGTTGTCTCTGCAGCCGCTGCTCTGGGGCGGCATGCATTGAGAAGCGCTGGCGAGGGCAGGGCCGTGCAATCGGCGCTGCCCTCGTTGTTCTCAAGCGGCCTTCAGGCAGCCTTCGCCAACGCCGGAGCGATCGCGAAGGACGCGGCGGTCTTCGCCTTGACCTCGTCGAGCGTGACGTCCGGAGCGAGTTCGATCAGGGTGAGTCCACCACCTTTTTCCTTGTCGCAGCTCATGACGCAGAGGTCGGTGATGATCATGTCGACCACGCCCGCGCCCGTCAGCGGCAGTGAGCAGCGCTCCAGTACCTTGGATTCCCCCGCCTTGTTGGCGTGATCCATCACCACGATGACCTTCTTGACGCCGGCGACGAGATCCATCGCGCCGCCCATGCCCTTCACCATCTTGCCGGGGATGGTCCAGTTGGCGATGTCGCCATTCTCAGCCACTTCCATGGCACCGAGGATGGTCAGGTCGATATGGCCGCCGCGGATCATCGCGAAGCTGTCGGCCGAGGAGAAGTAGCTGGAGCTCGGCAGCGAGGTGATCGTCTGCTTGCCGGCATTGATCAGGTCGGGATCGGCCTCGCCCTCATAGGGGAAGGGGCCGATGCCGAGCAGGCCGTTCTCCGACTGCAGGGTCACGTCGACGCCGTCGGGAATGTAGTTCGCCACCAGCGTCGGTATACCGATGCCGAGATTGACGTAGAAGCCGTCCTGCAGCTCCTTGGCGGCGCGGGCGGCCACTTCTTCACGGGTCCAGGCCATCAGGCTGCCTCCCTCTTGCGCTCGGTGAGCTTCTCGATCTTCTTCTCGTTGATCGTGCTCTTGATGATGCGGTCGACATAGATGCCGGGGGTGTGGATCGCCTCCGGATCGAGCGAGCCGACGGGCACGATCTCTTCGACCTCGGCTACGGTCACCTTGCCGGCGGTCGCCATGTTCGGGTTGAAGTTGCGGGCCGTGCGCCGGTAGACGAGGTTGCCGGCGGTATCGGCCTTCCAGGCCTTGACGATGGCGACATCGGCCCTGAGCCAGGTCTCACGGACGTAGAGCTGCCCCTCGAACTCCTCGACCGGCTTGCCCTCGGCGACGACGGTGCCGACGCCGGTCTTGGTGTAGAAGGCCGCGATGCCGGCGCCGCCAGCGCGGATGCGCTCGGCCAGCGTGCCTTGCGGGTTGAGCTCGAGTTCGAGCTCACCCGAGAGGTATTGCTGCTCGAACAGCTTGTTCTCGCCCACGTAGGAGGCGATCATCTTCTTGATCTGCCGCGTCTCAAGCAGCATCCACAGGCCAAAGCCATCGGCGCCGGCATTGTTGGAGATCACCGTCAGGTTCTTCACGCCCGAAGCGCGGACCTGCGGGATCAGGCTCTCGGGATTGCCCGAGAGGCCGAAGCCGCCCGACATGATCGTCATCCCATCGAACAACAGCCCATCCAGGGCCGCCGCCGGGTTGTCATAAACCTTCTGCGTCATCCGTCCCTCGTCGCTCGAGCCAGCTTGGGCGGGCCCATCCGTCACTCGTTCTGCCCGAACGGAGGCGATTGGTCGACCCCGCTCAATGCCGCTGTGGTGAAGCATCAATACCGGGCGTCCCGCGCTGCGTCGATGCCACCGCCGAGGCATCGCCCATGTCGGGCAGCACGCGTTATCTCGATGCAGCGCCGGCTGGTCGAAAGCGCTCGGCAACCCGTTCGGCGATCCCGTTAAGGCGTGCAAGGTCGACCCCGGTCTCGACGCCCTTGGCTGCGAAATGCACAACCAGCCGCTCAGTCGCAAGATTGCCGGCCGCACCGAGCGCGTAGGGACAGCCGCCGAGACCACCGACCGAACCGTCGAAGACGCGCAGGCCCAGCTGCCACGCCGTCTCGACATTGGCGATAGCTTGGCCTGACGTATCATGGAAATGCCCGGCCAGCATCGTCGCCGGCACCCGTTGCAACGCCGCCTCGACCATGGCGGCCGTCCGCTCCGGCGTTCCACGGCCGAGTGTGTCGGATAACGCGATCTCATTGCAGCCGAGCGCGAGCAGTTCGGCTGTGACGGCAGCCACCGCCTCGGGAGCGATCGCCCCCTCATAGGGGCAGTCGAGTGCGCAGGAGAGATAGCCCCGCACCGGCACACTGGCGCGTTCTGCCAGCGCCATCACCGGCCGGAAACGCGCGATGCTCTCGGCAATCGAGCAATTGGTGTTCTTCCGGCAGAAGCTCTCGGAAGCGGCGGTGAACACGGCGAGCGCCTGGGCGCCGGCGGCAAGCGCGGCCTCCGCGCCTTTCTCATTGGGGACGAGGGCGGAATAGATCACGCCCCGCCGCCGATCGACGCCACGCATCACCGCCCCATGGTCGGCCATCTGCGGCACCCAGCGCGGCGAGACGAAGGCCGTCGCCTCGATGCGGGAGAGGCCGGCATCGGCGAGCATGCCGATCAGCGCCAGCTTGTCGACGGTGGCGATCTCGGCCTTCTCGTTTTGCAAGCCGTCGCGCGGGCCGACCTCGACGATAGTGACGCTGTCAGCCATCTCAGGCACCGAGATAGGCCGAGCGGACGCGCTCGTCGCGGAGCAACTCAGCGCCGGTGCCTTCGAGCGTGATCGTGCCGGTCTCGATCACATAGGCGCGGTCGGCGATGGCGAGCGCCTGATTGGCCATCTGCTCGACCAAGAGGATCGTCATCCCTTCCTCGCGCAGCCGGCGGATCACGGAAAAGACCTCGCGCACGATCAACGGCGCCAGGCCGAGCGAGGGTTCGTCGAGCAGGAGGAGCTTCGGCCGCGCCATCAGGGCACGGGCGATCGCCAGCATCTGCTGCTCGCCGCCGGACAGTGTGCCGGCGAGCTGGTCCTGCCGCTCGGCGAGACGCGGGAAAATGCCGAAATAGCGCTCGATATCGCTGGCGATTCCGTCCTCGTCGGGGCGGGCATAGGCGCCGAGCACCAGATTGTCGCGCACGCTCTGGTCGCCGAAGACCATGCGCCCCTCCGGCGAGTGGCCAATGCCGAGCCGGACGCACTCATGGCCCTTGATACCGGTGGTATCGTGGCCCTCGAAACGGATCGAGCCGCCGGCGACCTTCACCAGCCCGCCGATCGCCCGCATCAGCGTCGATTTGCCGGCGCCGTTGCCGCCGATCAGCGTGACGACCTCGCCTTGGCCGACAGCGAGCGAGATGCCCTTCAGCGCCTCGACCGCGCCATAGCGGACTTTCAGCCGTTCGATCGCGAGCATGGTCATGCGGCGTCTCCGGTCGCGGCAGCATCGTCATCGGCGCCGAGATAGGCGGTGACCACCTTGGGATTCCGGCGGATCGCCTCCGGCCGTCCCTCGGCGATCAGCGCGCCATAGTCGAGCACCAGCACATGCTGCGAGATGCCCATGACCAGGTCCATGTGGTGCTCGATCAAGAGCACGGTGACACCGGCCTGCTGGATGCGCCGGATGACCTCGCCGAGCTCATGCGTCTCCTGCGGATTGAGGCCGGCGGCCGGCTCGTCGAGCAGCAGGAGTTTTGGCCGTGAGGCGAGAGCGCGTGCGATCTCGAGCCGCCGCTGCAGGCCGTAAGGCAGACTCTTTGCCGGCTCATGAGCGCGTTCCCCGAGACCGAGATCGGCCAGTAGTGCCAGCGCGTCGGCACGCGCTGTGGCTTCCGCACGCCGGCTCGACGGCAGGCCGAGCAACGAGGCGACAAAGCCGGTCTCGACATGCCGGTGCGCGCCGAGCAGGACATTGTCGAGCGCCGAGAGCTCGCCGAACAGCTTGAGGTTCTGGAAGGTGCGGGCGATGCCGAGCGAGGCAATACGATGGGCCGGGAGGCCGGCCGTCTCGCGCCCCTCGAAGCGGATCGAGCCGCCATCGGGCGCGACATGGCCAGACAATAGGTTGAGCAGGGTCGTCTTGCCGGCGCCGTTCGGGCCGATCAGCGCATGCACTTTTCCGGCAGTGATAGCGAAGGAGACGTTGCGGACCGGGACGATGCCGCCATAGGCCTTGTAGAGATCCTTGACGATCAGGATCTCGCCGCCCGCCGGCGCCGACCTTGTCGAAAGAACACTGTGGCCGGCGATACCGGGCAGGGCAGGGGCGGTCCGCCGCCAACGCGCCGCGAGGCCGGAAACCGCGCCTGCGATGCCGTTCGGCATCAGATAGAGCGAGAACAGCAGGAGCGCGCCATAGGTGAAGTGCTGCAGCGCTGGCCAGCGCGCCAGCCAGGCGTCGAGCAGCGTCAGGATCACCGCGCCGAAGAGCGGCCCATAGAGCGACCCCGAGCCGCCGAAGATCACCACGACCAGCAGGAAGATTGACAGGTTGAAGGTGATGAAGTCGGAGTTGAAATACTGGTTCTGCTGCGCCACCACGGCGCCGGCGAGCGCGCAGGTCACCGCCGAGATGACGAAAGCCAGCGTCTTGGCCCGCACGACGGATATGCCGACCGATTGCGCCGCCGGCTCCGCCATCTGCACCGCCAGGGAAGGCACGGCCATAGCGGCCGGCGAGCAGCGAGCGCAGCATCAGGTGGGTGGCGATGCAGAGCGCGCCGACGAACCAGACCCAATGCAGGTTGGTGAAGCTCGTCCCGGCGAGCGAGGGCGCATTGATGCCATAGAAGCCGGCCTGGCCCTTGAAGACGTCAGTCCATTCCGTGACGATCTTCTCGACGACGATGCCGAAGCCGATCGTCACCATGGCAAGGCTTGGCCCGGAGACGCGCACCGACGGCATGGCGATGACGAGGCCGAAGATCGCGCCGAAGCCGCAGGCCAGCAGCAGCGAGAGCCAGGGGCTGAAGCCCCATTCGATATTGGCGATCGCCGCCGTATAGGCGCCGACGGCGAAGAGGCCGGCATGGCCGAGGGACTTCTGGCCGGCATAGCCGACGAGGACGTTGAGCCCGGCGGCGGCGAGATAGTTCACCCCGATCGTGAACAGGATCTGCAGGTAGAAATCGTTGAAGCCGAGATGAGGCACGAGCGCGAGCGCCGCGACCAGCATCGCCACCCCGATGGCGTGGGCGAGCGCAGGCATCAGATCTTCTCCACGCTGCGCGCGCCCATCAGCCCGCTGGGCCGCACGACCAGCACGATAATGATCAGCAGGAAGATGGTGATCTCGCGCATTTCGGCACGCCAGAGCCCGACCAGCGCCTCGACCACGCCGAGCAGGAAGCCGCCGAGCATGCAGCCGCGCGGACTGGTCAACCCACCGACGATCGCAGCCGAGAACGCCTTCAGCGCGACCCCGAGGCCGATGAAGACGGAAGCCGTGGTGATCGGCGCGATCAGGATGCCGGCGAGCCCCGCCAGCGCTGACGAGATCACGAAGGCGGCGATCACGATCGACTCGACATTGATGCCGACGATCGCGGCTGCCTGCGGGTTGAAGGCGACGGCCCGCAACGCCTTGCCGAAGCGCGTCTTGCGCAGGACGATGTCGAGCCCGACCATGACGGCGACCGCGACGACCGCGATCAGCACCTCCTGCGGCCGGATGCCGGCGCCGGCGATGCGCCAGACCTCGCTGCCGAGCGGCGAGGGCACCGCGATCGAGGCCGGGCCCCAGATCGCCAGCGCGGTGTTCTGCATGATGATGCCGAAACCGATCGTGCTCAGCACCCAGTTGAGGCCGCCGGCGCCGACGAAGGGCTTGATCGCGCAGTAATAGAGCGCGACGCCGATGGCGCCGACCACGACGACGCTGGCGATCGTCGCCAGCACATAGGCCGTCATCGTCATCTCGGCCTGGGTGAGATTGCCGAAATGCGGCTTGCCCGCCGCCAGCAGCAGCAGTGAGACGCCGACCAGGCTGCCCGGGACGAGGAAGGCACCCTGGCCGAAATTGAAGGTCTTGGTCGTGGCGTAGGTGATGTTGAAGCCGAGCGCGATCAGCCCGTAGATCGCGCCCAGCGCCAGACCGCTGGCCAGAGCCTGAAGGAATGCCGTCATCGTCTCTCCGCCACGACTCAGGTCGTTTGCGCCATCATTCTGAACAGCCAGCCTCTAGAGCCGCCATCCCCTCCAAGCCATCCCACGACACGCCGTCATGCTCGCCCTTGTGGCGAGCATCCACGTCTTGACCACCACATGCGAGCAGCGAAGCGAAGACGTGGATGGCCGGCACAAGGCCGACCATGACGGGATGAGTCCGACGAGGACGCTCAGCGCTTCAGATCGGCCGCCGTCAGTCCCTTGACCACGGCGTCGTCGAGCTTGACCACGCGGCCGTCCTTCCACTGCGCGAGGTGGAAGTCGGCGACGCCGAGCGCTTCATGCTGCTCCTTGCTGAAGGGCTTCTCGTACGTCTTGATGATGCCCTGCACCGCGCCGAGGCTTTCGAGCGCCTGCTGCAGCTTCGGCCCTTCGGTGCCGCCGGCCTGCTTGATCGCGGCGGCGATCAGCATCACCGCGTCATAGCCCTGCGCAGCCGAGACGAAGGCCGGCATGTTCGGGTGCTTGGCGACGAGGCGCTTGTGCAGCGCGGCCGCCCGGTCGCTGGCGTCCTCGGTGGTCGACGCCGCGAAGATCGTCTTCTCGGCGAGCTTGGGCCCGGCGATGTTGACCAGCGGCGTGTTGATCGAGCCCCAGGTCGAGAGCAGGCCGGGATAGTAGTCCATCTTCTCCATGCTCTTCAGCACCTGCGCCGTGGCGTCCGCCAGCGAGCCGGTGATGATCATGTCCGCGCCGGCCGCCTTCAGCTTGGCGAGCTGCGAGGTCATGTCGGTGTCCTTCGGCCCGAACTTCTCGATGCCGACCGGCTTGATGCCGTGCAGGGTCAGGATCTCCTGCAGGTCCTTGGTCGCGGCCTGGCCGTAGCCGGTGGTGTCGGCGATGATCGCGACATTCTTGCTCTTCGAGGCCTTGACCGCATAGGCGGCGAGCAGAGCGAGCTGCTCGCGATCGACCATCGACACCCGGAAGATGTAGTTCTGCGGCTCCTTGGCATAGCGGGCGGTGATGTCGGTCGCGGTCGCGACATGCGAGATCACCGGCACCTTCTTCTGCTGCGGGATGTGCAGCCAGGCGAGCGCATTGCCGGAATTGGTCGGGCCGACCACGGCCGCGACCTTCTCGTTGTCGATCAGCTCGTTCATGTTCTGGATCGACTTCGGCGGCGCGCCGGCATCGTCACGAACGACGCCAATGAGCTTGCGGCCGAGGACGCCGCCCTGTGCGTTCAAATCCTCGATGGCGGCCTGGAAGCCGTAGAGACCCGATAGGCCGAGTTCGGCCGCGCCCGAGGCCGACTGGTCGGCATTGTAGCCGATCTTGATCTCGTTCTGCGCGAGAGCCGGCAGCGCCAGCACCATGCCGGTCGAGACCAGCAGGGGCACTGAGCGTGCGGCGGGTGATGCGATTGTCCATGAACGTTCCTCCGGTTGTCGTCCGCTTGATGCGGTTCTGTGGTGAGTCTTGAAAAAGGTCAGCCCTTGCGCCGCTGCGCCAGCAGCTCGCGCGCCCGGTCGACGCGGACGTCGTGCGTGCGGGCGAGCTCGGCGGCGATCACCTCGACCTCGGCGCCCTCGGCCCCGGCGACGATGGCGATGTTGCGGGCATGAAGCGCCATATGGCCGCGTTGGATGCCCTCGGTCGCCAGCGCCCGGAGCGCCGCCATGTTCTGGGCGAGCCCGACCGCGACGGTGACTTCGGCCAGCTCCTGCGCGGTCTGGATCCCGAGCAGACGCAGCGACCATTGCGCCAGCGGATGCGTCTTGGTGGCGCCGCCGACCAGGCCGAGCGCCATCGGCAGTTCGATCGAGCCGACGAGGTTGCCGTCTCGGTCCTCCTCCCACGTCGTCAGCGAGGTGTAGCGGCCGCTGCGCGCGGCATAGGCGTGCGCGCCGGCCTCGATGGCGCGCCAGTCATTGCCGGTCGCGACCACCACGGGGTCGATGCCATTCATGATGCCCTTGTTGTGGGTGGTGGCGCGGTAGGGATCGATCGCGGCGAAGGTATAGGCGTCGAGCATGCCGTCGATCATGCGGCGGCCAGAGAACTCCTTCGTCGCCAGCGCTGCCTCGGGGATGGTGACGCTGGCGCGCGCCAGCCGGAGATCAGCGAGGTTCGACAGGATGCGCAGGCGCACCGTGCCGCCGGTGATGCGCTCGACGATCGGCGCCACCGTCTCGGCCATGGTGTTGACGGTGTTGGCGCCCATCGCGTCGCGCACGTCGACGAGCAGGTGCATGACGACGATCGGCCCGCGCGGCGTCTGCGGGAAGACATGGACCTCGATGCCCTGGCAGCCGCCGCCGAGCGAGATCAGCACCTTGTCCCTGGCGTTGGCCGCTGCGACGATCTCGGCCTGCGCCGCCAGCAGCTTGTGGCGGGCGCCTTCCGGATCACTGAGGCCGAGCAGCTGGACTTGTGCCCGCATGATCGGCCGGTCGCTGGAGGTCCGGAAGCCGCCTGAACCACGGGCGATCCGCGCCATGTAGGAGGCAGCGGCGACGACGGAGGGCTCCTCCACCGCCATCGGGATCAGGTAGTCCTTGCCGTTGACCGTAAAGTTGGTGGCGATGCCGAGCGGAAGCTCGAAGGTGCCGACGACATTCTCGATCATGCCGTTGGCGAGGGTGAGCGGCAGCGCGCCCGGCTGCGCCAGCAAAGCGCGGTCGGCATCGGAGAGCCCGGCTGCGGCCACGGCCTTGGCCAGCCGCTCCGCACAGCTCAGATTGCGATAGTTCTCGATGCGCGAGTTCACCTCACGCCCGGCGGCGCTCTGCGCCTCGGCCGTCGTCATGTCGTTTCCTCCCCAGCTGGGGTTGTCTCATGCGCCGTGCAATCGGCGTCGGCGCTTCTTCGGTTGACAAGCTCGGACAATCGCCGGAGAGCGGCAAGGCACAATTTCCGCAATGTCCCATTCTCTGTACCAGTGATTTGACTGGTACAATGCGAGGCTCGATGGACGAGCAGGCCGACAGCAACCGCACCGGCGCGATCGTCGCCCGGATCGGGCGGATGATCGACGAGGGGCTGCTCCAGCCCGGCCGGCGCATGGCCTCGCTGCGGCTGGCGGCCGGCGAATACGGCGTCTCCAAGAACACCATGGTCGAGGTCTACGACCGGCTCGTCGCCAGCGGCAGGCTCGAAGCCCGCCGCGGTGCCGGCTTCTATGTCCGCGCGCCCGGCCAGCGGCCGAGCGAGGCGCCTCCGCCGCATATGAGCGAGGCGATCGACATCGTCTCGCTGCTGCGCGAGCAGCTCTGCCAGGTCCATCCCGTACGCGTCGGCGACGGTCGCCCGCCGCGCTCATGGATGGAGGATTCCGAGCTCGGGCGGCATTTGCGCGTCCGCAGCGGCAAGGGCGACCTGCCGATCGAGCACGGCTATGGCGATCCTGTCGGCTATGCGCCCTTGCGCGCCCAGATCGGGCTGATGCTGGCCGAGCGCTCGATCCAGGTCTCGCCGGCGCAAATCCTGCTGACCTTCGGCGCCAACCACGCGCTCGACCTGATCATCCGCCAGCTGCTGCAGCCCGGCGATACCGTCCTGGTCGACAGCCCCGGCTATTATCCGCTTTTCGGCAAGTTGAAACTGGCACGCATCGAGATGGCCGGCGTCAGGCGTTTAGCCGACGGGCCGGACCTCGACGATCTCGCTGCGCAGATCGCGCGGCATCGGCCAAAGGTGTTCTTCACCCAGTCGCTGGCGCATAATCCGACCGGTGGCTCGATCGCCCTGCCGATCGCCCATCGCCTGCTGCAGATCGCCGCCCAGCACGATCTCACCATCGTCGAGGACGACCCCTTTGCCGATGTGATGCCGGCGAGCGCGCCGCGGCTCGCGGCGCTCGATCAGCTAGAGCGCGTGATCTATCTCGGCACCTTCTCCAAGACGCTCTCGGCCAGCCTGCGCATCGGCTATGTCGCGGCGAGCCCGGCGCTCGCCCGCTCGCTCGGCGACATGAAGATGCTGACCGTGGTCAATAGCTCCGGCTATCTGGAGCGCCTGGTCAGCGACCTGATCGCCAGCGGGCAGTACCGTCACCACCTCAAGCGCCTGCGGGAGCGGATCGGCAAGGCGACACGCAGCGCCTTCGGCGGGCTGGAGCGCCTCGGCCTGCCGGTCTTCACGCGCCAGGGCGGCGGCTACTATCTCTGGGTCGGATTGCCGCCCAGCCTGGACGACCTCGCGCTCGCGCGCCGCGCCTCCGAGCAAGGCATCTTCATCGCGCCCGGCACGGTTTTCCGGCCCGAGCGGCACCAGCCCGAAGGCGACGAAAGAGCCGCCGGCATGCGCATCAATGTCGCCTATGCCGACGATCCCGCCTTTCTGAGCTTCCTCCAGGCCGAGTTGGCGAACGCGACATAGAGCATCGACCTAAAAGCTGGGCGCCCGGGGTCGGTCAGTCTAGCTCGATCATGCTCTGGACCTCGTCCCAATCCTCGATACGCCGCAGCAGCGGCTCGATATGGGGAACACGATCGCCCGCGGCGGCAAACGGGATCACCTCCCGAACCAGCGCATGGAGCTTGCCTGTGACCGCGCCAAGCGGAGCGGCCTTCCTGATATCGACGGCCTGAGCCGCGACGAGCAGCTCGATTGTCGCGATCGAGCGGCAGAGGGTTGCAACTTCAGCTGTCTTTCGCGCCGCCAATCCCGCCATGCCGGCACGGTCGAGATTACCGTTGGAATGGCTCGAACTGGCGAGCTCCTGAACGACCGGTGCTGTGGCCAACCTGGCCTCCGAGGTGATCGCCTTGTGGAACTGGGCGAGGCCGTTGAAGCCCGGCAGGCCGACGCCGTCCTCCTCGATCAGGCCGACGGTCAACCCGGACCAGAAGGAATCGACCAGCTTGGCGACCCGTTCGGCCGAGCCCGTGACCACAGGCGCGAAGGCGAGGCGGGCGATGTCGAGCGCCATCGTCAGCGAGACCGTGTCGAAATTGGCGACCGAGACCAGCGCGCGGTCCTCCAGCGAGACGATCGGGTTGTTCTGGCTGGAGCGAAACTCGGTCTCGACCTGGCGATAGGCAAAACCCAGACTGTCCGCCGCCGTGCCGTGCAGCAATGGCAGCGAGCGGAAGCTCAACGGGTCCTGAAGGTGCCGCGGCCCGCCCTTGGCGAAGAGATGGCTGCCGTCGAGATAATGGCGAATCCGGGTGCCATGCCGTTTGAGCCCAGCGAAGGGGCGCGAGCGCAGAGCTGCGTCCGAGACAATCGAAGGGTTGGCGGCGAAGCCCTCCATGCTCAGCGCGGCGATCAGGCTCCAGAGGTCGAGGCTGCGCTGCAGATCCGCCATGGCGAGCGCCGCTGTCCCGAGCGCGAGCGCGCTGGAATTGAGCAGCGCCAGCGCCTCGCCGGCCTGCAGCTCGAGATCGCCGTAGAGCGCGAGGGCAAGGTCGGTGATCGGGGCCATGTCGCTCTGGCCCATCGAGCCCCAGATGTGCACGTCGATCTGCCGGTCCGTATTGAGGGCCTCGGTGAGCCGCTCGGCCAGCAGCGGCCGCACGCCGAGGCGCCCGCTTGCCATCGAGTTGAGCAGGACGACCATCATCGCCCTGACCGCTTCATGCGGGGCGAACGGGCCATGCGCGACGTTGTGGGTGAGCAGGAGGCGGCGGTTGAACTCGCCGATGCGCTCCGGGGCGAGCGGAACGCCGGTCTTGGCGCCGACGCTGGTGGTGACACCATAGACCTCGTCGCCGCGCGCCACCGCCTCGTCGACGATGGCGCGGGCCGCCTCCATGCGTTCAACGGCATCCGAGGTGACAGTGACAGGTGCCTTCTGCCTGGTGACGCGGACGATCTCGTCGATCGTCAGATCGAAGCCGGTGATGTCGACATGGCTCATGATCTCGTCCTGTCCTTGGACCGCTCGTCGCTGCGGCTGATCCGCTCAATAGAGCGAAGTCGAGAGGCAGGCAGGAGCGTGGCTTCGATTTCACCTCGCGAAACGCGGCGTGGGCAGCCAGCCGGCGTCTGTCATTCGACTAGTTTCACGCCGTCGAACGGACGGTGCGCATGGCAATCACCTATGATCTGGTCAAGGAGGTCACCGCCAATCTCTATGATTGGTCGCTGCGCCGTATCCCTGAATCCTCCAAGGCCGAATTTCGCAAGGCGCTCGCGACGGAGACCGAGCCGCAGGCCCGCCAGACGCTCGCCTTCATGCTCGACAGTGCCGAGCGGGCCGAGACCACCGGCAAGTTCCTCTGCTCCGATGCCGGCGTGCCAAGCTACAGCATCAAGATCGGCTCCGGCGCGCGCATGGAAGGCGATATCCGCCAGGCCATCGTCGATGGCTTTGCCGAGCTCACCCGCACGATCCAGCCGCCGCTGCTGCGCTTCGTCACCAACCCGTTGACCAACGAGCGCAGCTTTCACGGCAAGGACATGCCGCTGGTCTCCTGGGACCTTGTCGGTGAGGGCGACTATCTCGACATCACTTGCGCTCCCAAGGCGCTCGGCGGCGGGCGTTGGGCTGCAGTCGAGATACTGGTCAGCCCGAGCCTCGACGAGATCGAGCGCTGCATCCTCGAGATCGTGCTCAGGGCCGGCGGCCAGCATTGCCCGCCGGTGGTGATCGGCGTCGGCGTCGGCGGCACTTTCGATCACGCCGCGAAGCTCTCCAAGGACGCGACTTTGCGCCCCTTCGGCGAGCGCAATCCCGAGCCGATGGTCGCGGATATGGAGGAGCGCCTGACCCGCGCGGTCAACCAGATGGGGTTCGGCCCGATGGGCGTCGGCGGCGCGACCACGACCTTCGGCGTCCACATCGAATACGCCTCCGGCCATGGCTTCACGCCGGTTGCCGTCTCGTTCAACTGCTGGATCAACCGGCGGACAAGGGCGCGAATCTACAATTCCGGCGTGGTGGAGCGGATCGAATGACGAGCTCCTCGTTGCCGCGCCTGACCCTGCCGCTGACACCTGCGGCGGCGCGTGCGCTGAAGGTCGGCGATGTCGTGCTGCTTGATGGCGACGCGGTCGCGACGGTCGGCATGCCCACCCAGAAGCGCATGGTCTCGGAGGTCGAGGCCGGCCGCGAGCTGCCGCTGTCCCTGCGCGACGGCGCCTTCTTCCATATGGGCGTGAGTTATGAGGACGCCGACGATCGCCCCGGCACGGTCCATTACGTCAACCCGACCACGTCGAGCCGCTTCAACCATCTGATGCCGACGCTGATCCGGGGCCTGCGCCTGACCGCGACCGGCGGCAAGGGCGGGCTCTCGCAGGAGAGCGTCGATGCCATGCGTGATGTCGGCTGCGTCTATTTCTCCTTCGTCGGCGGCGCCTCGGCCTTGTTGAGCGAGGGCGTCGAGGCGGTGACCGATTGCGCCTGGCGCGACCTGATCATGCAGTTCCGCCTAAACCGGCTCCGGCTCGACGGCTTCGGGCCGGTGATCGTCGCGATCGATGCCAACGGCAACTCGATCTACGAGCGCCTGATGACGTCGGCTCGCGAGCGGATGCCCGAAATCATGCGTTCGCTCCGCTCCTCAGAAAACAAGAACGAGACCATCTGATGAAAGCGATCGAGATCACCAGGCCGGGCGGCCCCGAGGTGCTGGCCTTCTGCGAGCGGCCCTTGCCAGTGCTCGGCGCCGGCGACGTGCTGATCCGTGTCAGGGCGGCTGGGGTGAACCGTCCCGATATCCAGCAGCGGCGCGGCCTCTACCCGCCGCCGCCCGGCGCCACCGACCTGCCCGGCCTCGACGTTTCCGGCGTGGTCGAGGCGGTCGGCGCCGAGGTCGCCTGGCCGAAGGTCGGCGATGCCGTCTGCGCGCTCGCCAATGGCGGCGGCTATGCCGCGTTCTGCGCGGTGCCGGCCCTGCAATGCATGCCCTTGCCGGAAGGCTTCTCCTTCGCGCAGGCGGCGGCGCTGCCGGAGGTGTTCTTCACCGCCTGGAACAACGTCATCTGGCTCGGCCGCTTGGCGGAGGGTGAGACCCTGCTGGTCCAGGGCGGCACCAGCGGCGTCGGCATGGCCGCGATCCAGATCGCCAGGCAGTTGCGCGCAGCCCGCGTGATCGCGACCGCTGGCACCGCCGAAAAGCGCGCGGTCTGCCTGGAGATCGGCGCCGATCTCGCCCTCGACTACCGCGCCGACTGGGTGGCGGAGATCGAGGCTGCGATCGGCAAGGAGAAGGTCGACGTCGTCCTCGACGCGCAGGCCGGGCCCTATACCGAAAAACAGCTGCAATTGCTGGCGCCCGACGGCCGCGTCGTGCTGATCGCCAGCCATCTCGGCCAGATGGCCGAGGTCAATGTCCGCAACATCGTGCGCCGGCGCCTGACCCTGACCGGCTCGACGCTGAGGCCGCGCGATGCCGCCTACAAGGGCCGGATCGCCGCCAAACTGGTGGCGCAGATCTGGCCGCTGCTGGAGAGCGGAGCGATCCGCAGCCATGTATGCGCCAGCTTCGACTGGCGCGACGTCCGGGACGCGCACGCCCTGATGGATGCCGGCGACCAGGTCGGCAAGGTCGTCCTCACCGTGCCCGAATAGGGCCCGCGGGGGCGACTGCGAATAAAGAAGCCAGCCCGGCGGATTCCGAGCTAGAACAGCGGTTCGTGCTCGCTTAGCCGGATCCGCAACGTGTTCTCCTTCGCGCCTGTCCAGTCCGTCCTCAAGGCGCTGCGGCTGCTGACCGAGGTCAATCGCTGCAGTGTCGCGACCGTCGGCGAACTGCATCGCCGCACCGGCATGCCGAAGCCGACGATCGTGCGCCTGCTCGAGACCTTGATCGGAGCCGGCTATGTCGTGCGCGACGAGCGCATGCGCGGCTATCTCGTGACCTCGCAGGTCGCGCATCTGAGCTCGGGCTTCCATGGCGCGCCGATGGTGATCGAGGCGGCGCGGCCCTGGGCGACTGCACTGACGCGCCAGATCAAATGGCCCTGCGCTGTCTGCCTGCTCGATTATGACGCGGTGGTCGTGCGCTTCTCGACGATCCCCGACAGCCCGATCTCGCCTTTCCACGCGACGCTCGGCTACCGGCTGAATCTCGGTGGCCGGGCGCTCGGGCGCGCCTATCTCGCCTTCTGTCCTGACGAGGAGCGCGAGGTGCTGCGCGCCGCGATGCGCAGCTCGGCCGAGCCCGAGAACAGCAGCCTCACCGACGAGGATGTCGAGCGCATGATCGCGCAGGCCCGCTGGCGCGGCTACACCGAGCGCGATCCAGCCGCCGAGCCGAAGAATTCTGCGACGATCGCGGTGCCGATCAAGCTCGGCGAGCGGGTGCTTGCGACCTTCGGCGTGACCTTCTTTCGCGCCGCGGTCGCCAACCCCGACGACAAGGCGCGGATCATCCATCCGCTGAAGAAGGCCGCCGCGAACATCGAGGCGCAGCTCGAAGCTCTCTCGCAATCCATGGGCGTCGCGTTTCAAGGCGAGAAATAGCGGCGCTTTCCCCCGGACCGCGCGCCGCCCGTGCCTAGTGTCCGGACAACAGCGTCAAAGCAATGTTGTCCGGAGGAAACCTCACATGATGCGGCCAATCTCACGCCGTCGTTTCATCGCGTCTATGGCAGGCGCCGGTGCATTGGCCGTCCAGGGGCGGGCTTTTGCCGCGACCTGGCCGAGCCGGCCGGTCACCATCGTCGTGCCGTTCCCAGCAGGAGCCTCGACCGACGTGGTCGCCCGCCTGCTGGCCGAGAAGCTGCGCAGCGAGCTCGGCCAGGGCTTCGTCGTCGAAAACAAGATCGGCGCCGGCGGCAACATCGCGGCGACCGGCGTGGTCCGGGCTGCGCCGGACGGTTATACGCTGTTCCTCTCGACCTCGGGGCCGCTCGCGACCAACAAGCTGCTCTACAAGAGCCTGTCCTTTGACCCGCTCGCTGATTTCGCGCCGATCGCGCTGGTGGGCGACGTCCAGGGCATCGTCGCGGTCCATCCCTCGCTGCCGGTCTCGTCCTTCGCCGAGCTCGTCGCCTACGGCAAGGCCAATCCGGGCAAGCTGACCTTCGGCAGCCCCGGCTTCGGCCTGATGGGCCATGTCACCGGCGAGCTGATCCAGCGCAAGGCTGGCTTCCAGATGGCGCATGTGCCCTATCGCGGCTCGGCGCCGCTCTCGAACGACCTGCTGGCGGGAACGGTGAATGTCGCCATCGACTTCCTGCCGAGCTACATCCCGCACGTCAAAAGCGGCGGCATCCGTGCACTTGCCGTCACCAGCGATCAGCGCGCGCCGCAATTGCCGGAGGTGCCGACCCTGGCCGAGGCCGGGCTGCCGGGGGTCAATGCGACGAGCTGGTTCGCGCTGGTCGGCCCAAAGGGGCTGCCCGATCCGATCGTGGCGCGCGCCGCCGCTATCGTACGCGGCTATGTCGAGAGCGCCGAGGCGCGCGAGAAACTCGCCACGATCGGCGTGCGCGCGCTGAGCGGCGATGCCGCGGCCGTGCGGACCGCGCAGACGCAGGAAGTTGCGAAATGGGCGGATGTCGTGCGGGCTGCGGCGATTTCGCTGGATTGATCCGGAGACGGATCAACATCCACCACGTCATGCTCGCCCTTGTGGCGAGCATACACGTCTTGAACACCGCACGCGAACCATGAAGACGTGGATGGTCGGGACAAGCCCGACCATGACGGAAGAGTTCCGGGCTCGCAGCTCTGCGAAAACCCGGAATCTGGGCTTTAGGCGTCATCCAGCCCCAGCAGCTCCGCAGCATGCCCGCCAGTGAGCCGCCTGATCTCTGCCTCGGTAAACTGCAGGTCGAGCAAATGCCCGACGATCTCGCGATAGCCATCGATCGGGCGCGGCGAGCCGGTGAGGCCGAGGTCGGAGCAGAGCACAGTGTTCTCGACGCCCGCGACCTCGATCACCCGGCGCAGCTCCGGCGGCTCGAACTTCTTCGACTTGCCCTCGACGAACATGCAGATCGAATGCTCCATCACCGCGCCGAGCGAGACGAGGTCGCGGATTTCCGCATCGCTGCAATTATTGACCATGTAGGTCGGGTGGTTGACGAGCAGCTTCCTGACGCCACGCGCCTTCGCCTCCTCGAACACCGCGAAGAGCTCGGGCGTCGAGAGATGGCCGCCTGCGAGGATGATGTCGCCGGCCGCGATCAGGTCGAGGATCAGCTTGACCTCGTCGGTCAGCTTGCCGTCGGTCCCGAACGGCGTCAGCGGGATCGGGTCGAGCATCTTCTGCGCGGTCTTGGGGAAGGTCTTCACCGCCCCCGAGGCAAGCACGTCGATATGGTTCTTGGCCGAGAGCGTCGGCATCCAGACGATTTTGCCGCCGAGCTTGATGGCGTGGTCGACTGCATGCGGGTTGAAGCCGCCCGAGGCATTGTTGAGCGCGATGCCGGAGAACAGCCTGACGCCGGTGTCCGGCACCAGCTTCTCGAGCAGGATCGAATGGGCGGTGCCGAGGTAGAAATGGTCCTTGTAGACGACGGCGCGAAACTTCGCCGCGGCGGCGTCCAGCATCGCCTCGTGATGGTCGAGGATGCGCGGCATCGCGGCCGGGCCGCTATGGCAATGCAGGTCGACGGCGCCGACCAGGAGATCGGCGATCTGCCGGCTTCGGGCGTCGGTGGTTTGGGTCGTGGCGGTCATGTCGCGGGCCCTCAGGCGGTTTCGCCGGGCATCGGATAATCCGCGGCGTTGATGACCCAGCCGGGCTTCTGCGAGAAGTCGAGGCGGGGCGGCGAGAAGATGTCGATCATCTGGTTCAGCCCGGGCAGCACCGAGCGCGAGGTGTGGATCGAGGGCGGCGGAATCACGGTCAGCGACGGCGCCGCCATCAGCTCGTGCTCGTCCTCGCGCCAGATCCGCATGTCGGGCGTCCAGGGCCAGCGGATGTCGTGGATATAGCCGCCGTCGATCACCAGCGAGCCCTGCTCGAAATCATCGTGATGATGCGGCGAGAGCGCGGTGACGTCGCGCAAGCCGAGGCGCGGGTCGAGGATGTTCACCATCAGCGTGGTGCAGCGGAAAATGCGGCCGAAGCGGCCCTCGCCGGCGCCGGCATCGAGGCTGTAGGCGCGGATCTTGAAGCCGCCTGATGGTTCCGGCCAGGGCTCCAGCAGCGCCACATTGGCATGGGGCTGCGCATAGGAGGCTGCATTCGAACACGCTGCCGCCAGATCGGCTGCGACGCTGGAGAAGATGCGGATGACGCGGCCGGCGCCTTTGAGGGCGATGCGAGAGGCGCCCGGCGGCACGAAGACGATCGAGCCGCCCGCGACCTCGACCGTCTCGGTCCCGGCCGTGACCGTGGCGCCGAGCTCCTTCTCGGGCAGGATCAGGCAGTATTCGTCCGGCTGCGCCGCGCGTGCCAGTACAGCGCCCGGCTTCACCTCGGAATAGGCGGTGATGAAATTCTGGCCACGCGCCAGCCAGGTGCGCTCGCTCTCGTTCGCCTGCTGCGGTTCTTCTGCGTAGAAGCGGGCATAGTCGGCGCCGGCATAGGCCTTGACCGGGGCGGCCTTGGCCGCTGCGGGCGCGGACAGCTTCGAGCGCGGATCGCTGGAGGGATAACTCACGGGTCCGGATCTCCTATCGGGAGCCTGGGTTCTCGACCCGGCTCCTGGCTGTCTGCATCTGCGCCAGGGTCTCGCTCGCGGCCTTGCGTAGGAAGCCCTGGTCCGAAGAGAGGATGAAGGCGCTGGCGCCGCGCTCGGCGAAGGCGGCGGATTCCTCGCCATTGTCGGTCATCACGCAGACCGGCTTGCCGGCCTGCTTCGCCGCCTGGAGGATCGTCTCGACTGCGTCGCGGACTGCTGGCGCATCGCGGGTCGGCGCGCCGAAGGCGACGGTGAGGTCGCCGCGGCCGATGAAGACGGCATCAAGCCCCTCGACGGCGAGGATGGCGTCGATCTGATCCAGCGCCGACGGGTCCTCGATCATCGCGATCGTCGCCACCGCCGCATCGGCTGCATCGACGAGCTCCCACATCTTGCTGCCGCCATAGCGGCCGGCGCGCGTGACGCCGGAGAAGCCGCGCTTGCCGCCGCGATAGCGGCAGGCAGCGACGAGAGCCTCCGCATCCGCCACGCTCGCGACATGCGGGGCGAGGATGCCGACCGCGCCGCAGTCGAGCGAGGCCTGGATCGCATCGCTCGTCAGCGTCGGGACGCGGACGACGCCGGCGATGCCGGCGGCCCGTGCCGCCAGCAGCACGAGGTCGGTCGTGCCGCGGTCGAAGGGCGCGTGCTCCTGATCGACGACGATGAAGTCGAAGCCGCTATTGCCCAGGATCTCGGTGGCGTGCGGGCTCGGCGTCTTGACGAAGCTCCCCGCCAGAAAGGCGCCGCTGATAAGGCGATGGCGGAAGCTGGTGAGGGCAGGGGGCTGCATGAATAGGCCGTACCGATTGCGATGATCGGATGATGGCACTGCCGCTTCCGGATATGCCCGGAAGTCGCCGCGTTTCACATCTCGAAATCAGTGGATGCGCGCGCCCGCTGCGTCAGAAAGCAGTCACGGTTGCTCCGGGGTCTGACAAAGAAACGTCGGATACGAAACTCGGGGGAGGGCATCCGAATGAAGACACGCTTGTTGCTGATCGCCGGCCTGATGGCCGCCTGCGCCATGCCGGCTGCTGCCGGCAGCCTGGAGACCGTGCGGAGCCGGGGCGAGATGATCTGCGGCGTCAGCCCGGGCGTCGCCGGCTTCTCGGTGCCTGACGAGGCCGGCCGCTGGGGCGGCTTCGACGTTGACATCTGCCGGGCCGTCGCCGCTGCCGTGCTCGGCGATGCCGGCAAGGTCCGCTACACCCCGCTCAGCCCGAAGGACCGCTTCGTCAGCCTGCAGAGCGGCGAGATCGACATGCTCTCGCGCCAGGCGACCTGGACGCTGTCGCGCGACACCCAGATGGGCCTGCGCTATGTCGGCGTCGGCTATTATGACGGCCAGGGTTTCATGGTCCGCAAGTCGCTGAACATCAAATCGGCGAAAGAGCTGAACGGCGCCTCGGTCTGCGTGCCGACCGGTACGACCACCGAGCTCAACATCGCCGACTATTTCCGTGGCAACGGGATGAAGTACGAGGGCGTCGCCTTCGAGGCCGGCGACCAGGTCGCCAAGGCCTTCGAATCCGGCCGCTGCGACGTCTTCAGCAACGACGTCTCGGCGCTCTCGGCCTATCGGCTGAAGCTGGTCAACCCGACGGAATACGTGATCCTGCCGGAGCTGATCTCGAAGGAGCCGCTCGGCCCGGTCGTGCGCCAGGCCGACGAGACCTGGACCAGCATCGTGCGCTGGTCGCTCTATGCCATGCTCGTCGCCGAGGAACTCGGTGTCACCGCCAACAATGCCGAGGAGCAGAAGCGCACCGGCTCGCCGGAAGTGCAGCGCCTGCTCGGCGCCTCGGGAAATCTCGGCGAGTCGATGGGGCTGAAGCCGGATTGGGCCCTGCAGATCGTGAAGCAGGTCGGCAATTACGGCGAGGTCTATGAGCGCAATGTCGGCTCGGGCTCGAAGCTCGGCATCGAGCGCGGCCTCAACAAGCTCTGGACCAAGGGCGGCCTGCAATACGCGCCGCCGGTGCGCTGATGACGAGTTCCGGCCGCTATCCCGCCGAGGCGCTGCGATCTTTCGCGGCCGCCTTGCTTGAGGCGGCCGGGACGCCGCCCGATAATGCCACACTCGTGGCCGAGGCCCTCATCGATGCCGATATCGAGGGCCTGGCCTCGCATGGCCTGCTGCAACTGCCGATGTATCTAGAACGGATCGAACGGAAATCCGTCGATCCGGCGGCCTGCGGCGAGGTGGTCGTCGACGCGGGTGCGCGCCTGACGATCGACGCCGGGAACGGGCTCGGCCATGTCACGGCCGAGCGCGCCTGCGATCTCGCGATCGCCCGCGCGGGCGAGCACGGCGTCGCGATCGTGGCTGTCCGCAACGCCTTCCACTTTGGTGCGGCGGGGCGCTTTGCCCGCAAGATCGCGCTCGCCGGCCAGATTGGCATCGTCATGGCCAATACGCGCCCGATGCTGCCGGCACCCGGCGGGGCTGAAGCTGTCGTCGGCAACAACCCGCTGGCGATCGCCATTCCGACCGGCTCCGAGCCAATCGTCCTCGACCTCGCCATGAGCGCTGGCGCCATGGGCAAGGTCAGGCTGGCGGCGAGCAAGGGCGAACCCATTCCCGAGGGCTGGGCCCAGACGACCGAAGGATTGCCGACCCGCGATGCGGCCGAGGCGATCAAGGGCGTGCTCCTACCTGCCGCCGGGGCAAAGGGCTTCGGGCTGGCCGTAATGATCGATCTTCTCGCCGGCGGCCTGTCGGCCGGCGGCATCGGCAGCGAGGTGCAGCCGCTCTATGGCGATCTCTCAAGGCCCTATGACAGCGCCAACCTGTTCATGGCGATCGAGATCGAAGGCATGCGGCCGCTCGCCGAGTTCGAGGCCGCTGCTGCGACGTTCACGGACCGCATCCGACAATCGAGGCCAGTCCCCGGCGCCGCTCCCATCCGCCTGCCCGGCGACCGCGCGGCAGAGGCGCGAAGCCGTTTCGACGGATCCTGCCCTCTCGCAGAGCCAACATTGGCCGTGCTTCGGAGGAGCGCCGACCGCCTCGAAGTTGCGGTCCCGACTATCCTTGCGGAGGATGCCGCGAGACAGAGGTCGTGCTGACGATGTTGTCCGAAGTTAACATCGAGCCGGCACTGATCTAGAAGCGATCGGCCGCAAATGGCCCGAGATCACAGAACGTTGGCTGATTGGTCATCGCATCCGCCAGGAGCCGCCCGGTGACTGGACCCAAGGTGAAGCCGTGATGGGCGTGGCCGAATGCAAACCACAGGCTGCGATGCCGGGGCGCTCTGCCGATGATCGGCAGCATGTCGGGTAGGCAGGGCCGTGCACCGCGCCAAGGCTCGGCATCGAGACGTGGGCCGAGCGGCATGAGGCGCCGCGCGACCCGTTCCGCCTGGTCGAGCTGCCAGGAATCCGACGGTTCATCGCGACCCGCGAGTTCGATCCCGGTGGTCAGGCGAATGCCGCGCTCCATCCGGCTGAGCACGAACCCGGCCTGCACGTCACAGAGCGGGTGCTGCGGGACCGCTCCCTCGGCAACCGCATAGTGCATGTGGTAGCCGCGCTTGAAGCTGAGCGGAAAGCGATAGCCGAGCCGCTTGCACAGATCGTTCGACCACGGTCCCAGGGCGACGACGGCCTCTGGCGCGCGCCATTCCTCGGCATCGACCGATAGTCGCCATCCCGCGTCGTCGTGCTGCAAGGAATCCGCGTCTGCGCGCAGCAGCCGGCCTCCGCGCTCAGTGAACAGGGTGGCATAGGCTCGTGTCACTGCGCCTGGATCGCTGACGGTTACCGGGTCGCGCCAGTGTACGGCGCCCGCGACCGCGCCTGGCAGCAGGCCCGGCTCGCGGGTCCGAAGCGTCGCCTCGTCGAGAAGGTCGTAAGCGAGGCCGTGAGCCGCGAGTTCCTTTGCGGCCTCCGCCGCTCGCTGAAGACTACGATGATTGCGATAGAGCTCGATCCAGCCCTCGCCGCGCATCAGCGCTTCGGTTCCGGCCGCTTTGGCCCAGCGCTGGTGTTCGTCGATGCAGCGCTCGATCAGCGGCAGGATGGCGCGTCCTGATCTGTCGAGCCGATCGGGAGCCGAGTTCCACCAGTAGCGCGCCAGCCAGGGCGCCATCCGCAGCAATGCGCCAAGCCGATAGCGCACGGCAATCGAGCGGTTCGAGGCGAAGGCGGCCAGCGTCGGGAGATCGCGCGGGAAAGCGTAGGGGATGACCGAGGAGCGCTCGATCAGGCCGGCATTGCCATGGCTGGTCTCGGCCCCGGGCTCGCCGCGATCGACCAGCAGGACGCTGCGACCCCGTTCCTGCAGATGCAGGGCTACGCTGACGCCGACGATCCCGGCCCCGAGCACGATCACGTCGGCCTGTCGTTCTGGACTCATCGCTTGGGCAAGCCCGTCTCCAAAGGCTCGAAACGAGCACATCGGCAGCGAGCCTCAAGCCGCGTCATTTTGCAAGAAAATAAAAACAGATTGACATAATGACAGAAAACTTTCTCGATGGCGTTGCCGCAGAGAAATTCCATGTCGCAAACCCTCCGCCAGAGATTGCAGGCCTGTCTTGCCATAGGCTCCAAGGCCGACAAGGCGCTGGCGAGCTACATGCTGGCGCAGCAGCCGAGCCTGCCCTTCGAGACGGCGGCGAGCCTGGCCGAGAAGGTCTCGGTCAGCGAGCCGACGGTCGGGCGCTTCTGCCGCACGCTCGGCTACAAGAGCCTGAAGGACCTCAAGCGCAGCCTCGCCGAGGAGATCGGCGACAGGCCCTGGCTGATCAGCGACCGGCTGCGTGATTTCCAGCAACGCAGCCTCGCCGGCGACGACCAGCTGGCGCGCAGCCTCCAGCTGGAGATCGCCGGCCTCGTCCGGCTCTATGAGCTCGCCCAAAGCGAGGAGTGGAAGCGCGTCGCGCGCCGGCTGGCGAGCGCCTCGTCCGTCTATGTCACCGGGTTCCAGACCGAGCGCGGCCTTGCGCAATACCTCGCCAACCAACTCCAGTACCTCCGCGACGGCGTGCATCTGGTCGATCTCGCCGCCGGCAACTTCTCGGAGCTCCTGCTTTCGCACGAAGCCGGGCGCTGCCTCGTGATCTTCGAGGCGCGCCGCTATTCGCGCATGGCCAAGCTTCTGGCCCGGCAGGCGAAGGACGCCGGCATTTCCACCACTCTCGTCACCGACGCCTTCTGCGACTGGGGAGCGGGGCTGGTCGACGAAGTTCTGGTCGTCTCGACCGAATTCAACCTGTTCTGGGATTCGACCGCGCAAATGGCGAGTCTCAGTAACCTCCTGATCAATGCGGTCTTCGTCGAGCTCGGCCCGCAGGTCGAAGCGCGCCTCAACCGGATGGCGGAGCTCTACGACCGCTTCACCGGCCATGTCGGAGGCGGTCCCGGGCCACTGGGCTGAGCCAATCCAAGCCTTTCGCAACATCTCAAAACAAAAGGGGAAGCGAGATGAGGACGATATTGAAGGGGAGCATGCTGGCGCTGGGCCTTACGGCCCTGGCAGCGACGACGGCGCTTGCGCAAGAGGCGACATTCGTGATGACCGCGCGCCTCGTCGGCGCGCCGACCTATAATCCGATCAAGGCGACCAAGCTCAACACGGCGACCACGCTGATCTTCGACCGGCTCGTAGTGCAGGACGCTGACCAGAGTTTCCACGGGCAGCTGGCGAGCTCGTGGGAAACGAACCCCGACGGCATGCAATGGACCTTCAAGCTGAAGCCCGGCGTCAAGTTCCACAATGGCGAGCCGTTCAACGCCAAGACCGTCGCCTGGTGGGTGCCGCAGTTCAAGGGCAGCGAGAACGCCTTCACCGTCGAGGCGATCGAGCGGGTCGAGGTCGTCGACGACCTCACCGTGCGCTTCCACATGAAGCATCCCGACCCGAACCTGCTGTTCAACCTCGCCAGCTCCTTCATGTGCATTCCCGAGCCCAAATCCTATGAGGCGCTCGGCGACAAGTTCGGCGTGACCGAGGCGATCGGCACCGGCCCCTACAAGATGCAGCAGTTCAGCGTCGGCCAGCAGACCGTGCTGGTGCGCAACGACGACTACGCCTGGGCCGCCGGCCTCTCGAAGAACCAGGGCCCGGCCAAGTTCAAGAAGCTGACCTTCCGCGAGATCGGCGAGGAATCGACCGCCTATCTCGAATTGAAGACCGGCGGCGCCGATCTGCTGGTCAATGTCCCAACCGACTTCCTGCCGCGTATCCAGGCCGACAAGGCGGTGAAGCTCGTGACCTTCCCGGGCAACGAGCTGGTCTACATGCCGATCAATACCAGCGTCGAACCCTTCACCGACATCAAGGTCCGCGAGGCCACCGCCTTCGCCGTCAACCAGAAGGAGATTCTGACCAGCCTCTATGGCGGCAACGGCGCCGCCGCCGACACCTTCCTGATCTCCTCGCTGAAGGAGGCGCAGGTCGAGCCGAAATTCAGGATCGCCTACGATTCCGAGCGCGCGAAGAAGCTGTTCGACGAAGCCGGCTGGAAGCCCAGCGCTGATGGCATCCGCGTCAAGGATGGCAAGCGCCTCGCGGTCAAGCTCTGGACTCAGAACGGCACCGAGTTCAAGCGCCTCGTCGAGATCGTCCAGGCCCAGCTCAAGGCGGTCGGCATGCAGGCCGAGATCAGCATCATCGATGCCGGCTCGATCAATGCGCAATACCGCAAGAAGACCGAGCACCAGCTCGCGATCCGCGCCTATCAGTGGACCAATGCCGATATCGTCGACTGGTTCTTCGCCGCCAAGCGGGCCGGCTATCCGAACGTCTCGATGTTCAACGACCCCGAGGCCGAGCGGCTGAACGACATCGCCATGAACAAGTCGAAGAGCTGGGACGAGCGCGTCGCGAACTTCACCAAGTACCATGAGTACGTGCTTTCGCAGTACCCGTTCGCGCCGATCTACCAGCCGGTGCAGAGCCTCGCCTATGGCAAGCGCATCGTGATGCCGGAGACGATCCGCGGCATGGGACTCTACAGCTCGACGATGCTGGACATCGCGCCGGCGAACTGAGCGCTTCACGCACCTACCCGGGAGGGGCCCTTGCTGCGCTTTGCGATCCGGCGGCTCGCCATGCTCGTGCCGGTGTTCCTCGCCGTCTCACTGGTGATCTTCATGATCGTCCACCTCGTGCCGGGCGATCCGCTGGAGCATCTGATCCAAGTCGGATCCTCGCCCGAGCAGCAGGCGCAGATGATCGCCCGCTACGGCCTCGACCAGCCGCTGCTGGTTCAATACGGGCGCTGGCTGGCCAAGGTCGTCGGCGGCGATCTCGGCGACGCCATCGTGATGCGCCAGCCGGTGGCGCGGTTGATCGCGGAGAATCTGCCGCACAGCCTCGCGCTCGGCGGCGCGGCGCTGATCTTCTCCACCACGGTCGGGATCGTCACCGGTGTGCTCGCAGCCTCCTTTCGCGACAGCCTGTTCGACCGGGTGGTGATGGGTTTCATCCTGCTCGGTTCGACGCTGCCGAGCTTCTGGCTGGCCCTGCTGATGATCCTCGCCTTCGCGGTGCAGTTCGAATGGTTCCCGGTCTCGGGCGCGCGCAGCTGGGATGCGCTGGTGCTGCCGGCCCTGACCATCGGCATCGGC
Organism: Bosea vestrisii; assembly: GCF_030144325.1. Lineage (NCBI taxonomy): Bacteria > Pseudomonadati > Pseudomonadota > Alphaproteobacteria > Hyphomicrobiales > Alloboseaceae > Allobosea > Allobosea vestrisii. Next base: position 282,373 of record NZ_CP126307.1, read on the forward strand.
GGCACGGCACTGATCGCCCGCGTTACCCGCGCTGCCATGATCGAGATCGCCGGGCGCGATTTCGTCCGCGTGCTCCAAGCCAAGGGCCTGTCCTTCTGGCGCATCCAGCTCCGCCACGTCCTGCAGCAGGCGATGCTGCCGGTGATGACCATCCTCGGCCTGCGCATCGGCTGGATCCTCGGCGGAGCAGTCACTGTCGAATACGTCTTCGCCCGGCCGGGGCTCGGTTCGCTGCTGATCACCGCGCTCGGCCAGCGCGACTATCCGCTGGTGCAGGGCTGCCTGCTCATGCTCGCCATCGCCGTCATGCTCGGCACGCTTCTCGGCGACCTCGCCCAGGCGGCACTCGATCCGCGGCTGCGCGAAACCATGGGGGCAAGATGAGCCGCTCCTCGCTCGCCGTCCGCCTAGCGCGCTCGCGCCGCGCGGCGTGCTCTGCGCCCTGTTTCTGGTCGCGCTCGTCTTCTGCGCGCTCTTCGCGCCCTGGATCGCGCCTTATGACTATGCGGCCCAGAAGCTCAGCCTGGCCAACACCCGGCCCTCGGCGGCGCACTGGCTCGGCACCGACGAATTCGGGCGCGACCTGCTCTCGCGCATCATCCAGGGCGCTCGCACCTCGCTGAGCGTCAGCGTGCTCTCGATCGCAATCTCGATGCTCGCCGGCGCGACGCTCGGCGCCGCCGCCGGCTATTTCGGCGGGATCTTCGACCGCGTCGTCACCGTTATCGTCGACCTGACCTGGTCCTTCCCCGAGATCCTGCTGGCGCTGATCCTGATCGCGATCCTCGGGCCAGGGCTGCATTCGACCGCGATCGCGATCGCCATCGCCTATCTCGCCCAGTTCACCCGGTTGACCCGGGCGCAGGTGATGGCGCTCAGGGGCGAGCTCTTCGTCGACGCCGCAGTGACGGCTGGCGCAGGCCCGGCGCGCATCCTCTTCCTGCATCTCCTACCCAACGCGATGACCCCGGTCATCGTCGCCGGGATGCTGGCGACCGGCGATGCCATCGTGCTCGAAGCGACGCTCGGCTTCTTCGGCCTCGGTGCCCAGCCGCCGACCCCGTCCTGGGGCGCGATGATGAGTTCGGGCACGGCCCAGATCTTCATCGCGCCCTGGATCATCATCTTTCCCGGCCTCGTCATCGCGACCACCGTGATCGCCATCAACCTGTTCGGCGATGCGCTGATCGAGGCCCTCGATATCCGCAGGCCGCTGCGTGACGGCTGATCACCCGTGTCCGAGAATTGCTGAGAGGAACGCCATGAGCTTCACCGTGCTGACCGCCGAGTTCGCGCATGAGAGCAACACCTTCAGCCGTTGCCCGGCCGACTACGCCGCCTTCCAGGACCGCGGCTTCGCCCTGGGCGAGGCCGCGATCGCGGCGCGCGGGGAGGCCAACACGTCGATCGCCGGATTTCTCGATATCGGCCGCCCAGCCGGCTGGCGGGTGATCCATGCGATCAGCGCCTCCGCCCAGCCATCGGGCCCAGTGACGCGCGACGCCTATGACCGCATTGCCGGCGTGATCGTGGAGGCGGCGAAGGCTCACGCCGGATCGATCGACGGTGTCCTGCTCGGCCTGCACGGCGCCATGGTCACCGAGTTCTGCGAGGACGGCGAAGGCGAGCTCCTGGAGCGGCTGCGCACCGTCCTCGGCACGGACGTGCCGATCGGGATCACGCTCGACCCGCATGCCAACGTCACCCGCAAGATGACCGATCTCGCCGACATCGTCGTCTCTTACAAGACCTATCCGCATGTCGATATCCGCGAGACCGGCCGCCTCGCCGCCGGCATCATGCAGCGCACGCTCGCCGGCGAGATCAGACCGGTGACACTGCGCGTCGATCGGCCGATGCTGGAAGAGGTCAATGGCGGGCGCACGGATATCGGCCCGATGGTCGAGCGCATCGCCAAGGCCAAGGCCTATGAGAAGGAGCCGGACGTCTTCGCCGTCAGCGTCAATGGCGGCTTCGGAAATGCCGATATCGCCGAGGTCGGCCCGACCGTGCTCGTCACCTGCCAGGGGGATCACGAGCGCCATCGCGCCTTCGCCGACGCGCTCGCCGAGGATATGTGGCAGCGCCGCTTCGAGGTGATCACGCCCTTCCTGTCGGTCGAGGACGCTGTCGCGGAGGCCGCGTCCTACACCGGGAGTTCGGGGCCGCTGATCATCGCCGACTATGCCGACAACCCCGGCGGCGGCGGCTATGGCGACGCGACCGAATTGCTGCGCGGCATGATCGCGGCCGATCTCGACGACGCCTGCTTCGGACCGATCGTCGATCCGGAAGCGGCGGCCGAGCTACGTCGCGGCAAGCCCGGCACGACGATCTCGGTCAGGCTCGGCGGCAAGGTCGATCCGGAGATCGGCGGCGGCCCGCTTTCGCTCACGGGCACGCTCGTCAGCGTCAGCGACGGCGACTATGTCGGCGATGGCCCGATGCTAGGAGGCCTGCATGCCAGCTGGGGACCGTGCGCGGTGCTCCGCGTCGGCGGGATCGAGATCCTCGTCACCACCCTTCGCGCCCAGATGAACGACCTGCAGCAGTTCCGCGCCTTCGGCATCGATCCGGCCGCCAAGCGGGTGGTCGGCCTGAAGTCGATGCAGCATTTCCGGGCCGCCTTCGAGCCGATCGCCGGCAAGGTGATCGTCTGCGACAGCGGGGCGCTCTGCACGCCGGACCTTAGCAAGCTGCCCTATCGACGGGCCAGGCGTCCGATCTTCCCGCTCGACAGATGACGACGGGACAGCCGACCACTCCAGTCCATAGGCGCATAGTGTTGACGGGTTTCTGCGCCGGCTCTGCCGCTTCAGGAAGCGGCAGTCCACGGGCTTAGGTCACGGATTCGATCCCCGACTGAACCGCCCGCCAGACCGCCTGAGGTGTCGCAGGCATGTCCAGATGCTTGATGCCATACGGCGCCAGGGCGTCGACGACTGCGTTCATGACCGAAGGCAGCGAGCCGGCGCAACCGGCTTCGCCGCACCCTTTGGCGCCGACCCGATTATTCTGGGTCGGCACACCCCGGCTCACGAATGAGAAGAAGGGGACGTCCGCCGCCCGAGGCAAAGCGTAGTCCATATAGGACCCCGTGAGGAGCTGGCCGCTGTCATCATAGACCGTCCGCTCGAACAGTGCCTGGCCGATCCCCTGGACAACGCCGCCATGGAGCTGCCCTTCGACGATCATCGGGTTCACCACGGTTCCGAAGTCATTGATCATGACATAGCGCGCGACCTCGACATGTCCGGTCTCGGGATCGATCTCGACCTCGGCGATGTGACAGCCATTGGGATAGGCCGAAGGCGCTGCCTTGAAGACATGATCCACGTCGAGCGACTGTGGCAGGTCGGGCGGCACCGCGGTGCCACCACGCAGCCTGGCCGCGATGTCCATGATCGCGACCGAGCGGTCGGTACCGATGACGGTGAACCGGCCATTCGCGAACTCGATATCGGCGGCATTGGTCTCGAGGAAATGACCGGCGAGCAGCTTGCCCTTTTCGATGACGAGCTCGCTCGCCTCGATGACCGCCGAGCCGCTCGCCATCAGCGATTTCGAGCCGCCCGTGCCTCCCCGGCGATCAGCCGGTCGCTGTCGCCCTGTACGAGCCTGATTGCCTCGAAGGGGACGCCAAGCTGGCTGGTGAGGAGCTGGGCGAAGGGCGTCCAATGTCCCTGGCCGTAATCGAGCGTGCCGGTGACGATGCTCACGCTGCCGTCCGGCTCGAAATGGATTCCGCCCATTTCGTTCGTCGGTGGCGCCGTCACCTCAAGATAGCAGCCGATACCGCGCCCGCGCAGCAAGCCCGCCTTCCGGCTCGCCCGCAGTCGCCCGGCATATCCCTTCCAGTCCGACGCTTCGAGGGCCCGTTCGAACAGGGCCGGGAAATCGCCGCTGTCGTAGATCGTCCCCACCGGCGTGGCCCAGGGCAGCTTGGCAGGCGGGATCAGGTTGCGCCGCCGCAGGCTCGCGCTGTCGATGCCCATGTCGCGGGCCGCCGTATCGATCAGGCGCTCCATGAAATAGTTGCCCTCCGGACGACCCGCGCCGCGATAGGCGCCGATTGGCGGGGTATTTGTCACCGCACACCGCGTCCGGACCTCGACGAGCGGTGTCCGGTACATCCCGACGGAGTTCTTCCCGATATTCGCCGTCGGCATCATGGCGCCGACCGGAGTGAGATAGGCGCCCATGTTGGCGACGCCGGTGAAGCGCGTCGCAAGGAAACGGCCGCGGGCGTCGAGGGCCAGCTCGGCCTCGAAAACCATGTCGCGCCCATGATGGTCCGAGACAAAGCTCTCCGATCGTTGATCGGTCCATTTGACCGGCCGCTTCAACATGCGGGCTGCGTGGAGGAGCGTGACATATTCGGGGAACACGGAGGCCTTCATGCCGAACGAGCCGCCGACATGACCTGTGACCAGGCGCAGCTCCGCAGGCTTCACCCCCATGGCCGCGGCCAGATTGTTGCGCATGCCGAAGGCGCCCTGGCTCGGCGCGTGCAGCGTGTAGCGCTTCGACTTGCCATCGAAGCTCGCAATGGCGCTGCGCGGCTCGATCGGATTGACCACGACGCGGTTGTTGACGATCCGCACCCGGGCGATGTGCGCGGCTTCGGCGAAGGCCGCAGCGACCTTCTCGCCGTCGCCGGACTGGAAATCGACGATCAGATTGCCAGCGACATCGTCATAGAGTTGCGGGGCGTCGGCCCGGAGCGCCTGCTCCGCATCGGTGACGGCAGGCAGGACATCGATGTCGAGCCTGATCGCCTCCGCAGCGTTGCGGGCCTGATCGGCGGTGCGGGCGACCACCATCGCGACGGGGTCGCCGACGAAGCGGACCTTGTCGGCCGCGAGCGCCGCCCGCTGGGGCCTTTTCATCGGCGCGCCATCGCGGCCTGGCACCGCGATCGGCGTCGCGATCGCGTTGTAACCGTGGCCGTCGAGGTCGGCCGCGGTGTAGATCGCGACGACGCCCTTCATCGCGTGGGCCTCTGACATATCGAGGCCACGCAGATGGCCATGCGCATGAGGGCTGCGGACGAAGGCGGCGAAGAGCTGCCGCTCGACGCTGAGATCGTCGGTGTAGCGCCCGTGCCCCTGCACGAGGATCGCATCCTCTCGGCGCGGCACAGGTTGACCGATCCCGACCGAGGCCATGAGATCGCTGTCACGGGAATCGCTATGGTTCATCGAGGACCGGCCGTGGGCAAACAAGACAGGGACATCAGGATCACCTTGATAGGGCGGCAGTCCGATCCGCTGAAAGAGCGCCGACTGCAGCCCCGCCCAGCGCCCAGCGGTTGCGAAACGCGCTGACTGAGCCTGCATAGTCGTCAGCGCATGGCGGCTCGTTGCTGCGCAGACCGGACGAACGGAACGGAACAGGTGTCCTGATGGGCCTTCGCTTCATCTTCATGCTCACCCGCAACGACCGGACGGTCGGCGATGCGATGGAGCAGCTTCGGACGGCTCTGGCTCTGGGAGTCCGGCATATCGGCTTCAAGGACATCGGCCTGCCGCTCGACACGCTGAAAGCGCTCAACTCAGCCATCAGGGCTGGCGGCGCGACGTCCTATCTCGAGGTCGTTTCGCTCGATCGCGACAGCGAGATCGCATCGGCAAGAGCTGCGGTCGAGATCGGCATCGACATTCTCCTTGGCGGGACGAGGGTCGACGACGTGCTGCCGATCATTGCCGGCACCACGATCCAGTACTGCCCCTTCCCGGGCACGATCTCCGGACATCCGAGTGTGCTGGAGGGCAGCATCGGCGAAATCGTCGCCAGCGCGCAGGCCATGGCCGCACGCGACGGGGTGCACGGCCTCGATCTCCTGGCCTACCGCTCGCACGAGAACGTCCCGGCGCTTATCGAAGCCGTCTGCTCGGCGGTATCGAAACCGGTCTATGTCGCCGGATCGATCGACACCCCTGGCCGCATCGAAGCCTTGAAGCAGGCCGGGGCGGCCGGTTTCACCATTGGCACGGCCGCACTCGATGGAAAGTATCCGGCCGATGGCAGCGATGTGCCAAGCCAGCTGAAGACGATCATCCGTGACGTCGCGTTGCTCAACCGGCACATCTCGCCGTTCCGCAAGGAGAATTTGGAGAGCGCTTTCGGACGATTTTCCGACAGCTGGCCCCCTCGGCTTGCCGCATCTGTCAACAATCTGCAGATCAAGCTCGCGAAATTCGAGGGCGAGGCCGGCTGGCATTTCAACAGCCGCGAGGACGAGGTCTTCTTCGTTCACAAGGGCCGGCTGGTGATGAAGTTCCGTGACCGCGACGAGATCATCGGGGAAGGGGAGTTCATCGTCGTGCCGCACGGCGTCGAACGTTGTCCGACCGCACTCGAAGAGGTCTGCGAAGTCGTCGTGCTCGAGATCGGCACGGTAACCGCCACCTCTCAATAGGACGGATTTCCCCTCTCGCTCGGATTGCTCGGCACTCGGGCCTCTTTTTCAGTACAAACGGAAGATGCGAGGCGGCAAGCTAAGCAAATCCGAGCCGCTCGCCATTCGCGAACGGCGCGTGAAAATCGCGCCTTATCGGCCTGCAAACCCGGAGCGATCTGACAAGGCCCGCGCCCTGGATGTAAGGCATCGATTGTCGCGCAGGGTTCTTAATAAAGAACATTCCGCAGGCGGCCAATATCATCGGCGCTGACGAAGCCCACAATGTCAGCTAGATCTCTCTGCTGTATGCCCAAGGGCACGGCATTCGAGGATGGTTTTTCTCTTCCGCAACGAATGGAGAGATTCACGTTCCATCTGGGATGTTCTTTTGAAAGAACGTTTCATTGACCCGACCGCGAGCGCTGGAGCACTCTAAGGAGGATAGCAAATGCCGCTGAAAGGCGGCCAGAGCACCGGAGCAGCATCATGATCAGCCGTCGCGCGCTCACGCGCTCCGTGGTTACCATCCTCATTCTGGCGTCTGTTCCGGGCGCGCTTTTCGCCGCAGAGCCAACCGGTGAGCCGATCCTGCTCGGTGTCAGCGGACCCCTGACCGGGCCGAACGCGCAATACGGAGCGCAGTGGAAGCAGGGCTTCGACCTCGCGCTCGACCAGATCAACGGCGCCGGCGGAATCAAGGGCCGGCCGCTGCGCTACGTCTTCGAGGACACACAGAGCGACCCGAAGCAGACCGTCGCGGTCGCCCAGAAATTCGTCGCCGACAAGCGCATCGTCGCCGAGCTCGGTGATTTCGCCAGCCCGGCCTCGATGGCGGCGTCACCGATCTATCAGCGCGCCGGCTTGGTCCAGTTCGGCTTTACCAATTCGCATCCGAACTTCACCAAGATGGGCGACTTCATCTGGAGCAATTCGGTCAGCCAGGCCGACGAGCAGCCGTTGAATGCGACCTACGTCGTCAACAAGGTCGGCTTGAAGCGAATCGCGATCCTGTTCCTGAACACCGACTGGGGCCGCACCAGCAAGGACCATTTCGCCGCTACGGCCAAGGAGCTGGGCGCCGAGGTCGTCGCCGCCGAAGGCTACCAGCCCGACGAGAAGGACTTCCGCTCAACGCTGGTGCGTGTGCGCGACGCCAAGCCAGACGGGCTTTTCCTGGTTTCCTATTATGCCGATGGTGCCCTCATCGTCCGCCAGGCCCGCCAGACCGGCGTCACCGTTCCGATCGCCGCGTCGAGCTCGATCTATTCGCCGAAGTTCATCGAACTCGGCGCCGAGGCCTCGGAAGGCGTCTTCACCAATGCGCGCTTCTTCCCGGAGGATCCGCGCCCCGAGGTTCAGACCTTCGTCACCGCGTTCCAGGCCAAGTACGGCAAGGAGCCCGACGCCTTCAACGCCTATGCCTACGACACCGTGGTTCTCTTCGGCCAGGTGCTGCGCGAGGCGCCGAACCTGGACCGCACCACGATCCGGGACACGCTGGCCAAGGTGAAGGACGTGCCGAGCGTGGTCTATGGCAAGGCCACCTTCAACACCGAGACGCGCCGTATCCTGGGCGCCCAGAGCGCCCAGCTCGTCGTGCGTAACGGACGCTTCACGCTGTGGGATGGGGTGAAGACGAACTGACGCGTCAGGCCGACCGATGACCTCCTGGTTCGACCACACCGTCAACGGCCTGATCATCGGCAACATCTACGCGTTGCTGGCGGTCGGCCTCGCGCTGATCTTCGGCGTCAGCCGCCTGATCAACTTTGCGCATGGTTCGGTCTATGTCGTCGGCGCTTATGTCGGCTGGGTCGCAGTCTCCGTGCTGCATACGCCGTTCCCGGTGACGCTGGCGTTGGTGGTCATGCTCACCGCCGGACTCGGCATCGTGATCGAGCGCTTTGGCATCCGCCCGCTGGCGGACGCCCCGCGCATCGCCCCGCTGCTGGCAACCATCGGCCTCAGCTTCGTGCTCGACCAGACCGTGCAGATCCTGTTCAGCCCCGATCCGCGCGCAGTGCCGATGCAGCTGCCGAACTGGCGCATCGAGATCGGCGGCGGCTCGATCGGCCTGCTCGACCTGCTGATCGGCGGCATTGGTATCAGTGCGGCGGCGGCGCTCTTCGCCTTTCTCAAGTTGACGAAATGGGGCTGGGCGGTGCGCGCCACGGCGCTCGACCGTGACGCGGCCCGCGCCATGGGCGTCGACGTCGACAAGGTCAACATGATCGTCTTCGCCATCGCCTCGGCGCTGGGCGGCGTCGGCGGTGTCCTGGTCGGCATGTACTACAATGTCATCACCCCGACGATGGGCTTCGAGGCGACGCTTAAGGGCATCGTCGCCGAGGTCGTCGGCGGCGTCGGCAATGTGCCCGGCGCGATCGTCGGCTCGCTGCTGCTCGGCGTGATCGAGAGCTATGGCGTCGCCTTGCTCGGCACCAGCTATCGCAACCTCTTCGCCTTCATCCTCTTGATCGCAATCCTGGTGCTGCGGCCGAACGGCCTGTTCGCCAGCCGCCGGCAGCTCCCGCCCGAGCCGATGACCGGGACCTTCGTCGCACCGAGCAAGCCGGTCGCGCTGCCGATCCCGTTCGTCGTTGCAGCCGCTATCTTCTTCATCGCGCTGCCGCTGCTGATCGACAATGGCTACCTGATCCAGACGCTGACCAATGCCTGGCTCTATGCGCTGCTGGGCCTGAGCCTCACGCTCGTCGCCGGCACGAGCGGGCAGGTCTCGCTCGGCCACGCCGCATTGCTCGCCATCGGCGGCTATACCTCGGCGCTGCTGGCGTCCGATTTCGGCTGGCCGGTCTGGCTGACGCTGCTCTGCGGCGGCCTGATGGCGGCAGGGCTCGGCACGCTGCTAGTCTCGCCCGCCTTCCGGCTGCGCGGCCATTACGTCTCGATCGCGACGCTCGGCATCGGCGAGATCGTCGCGCTCGTCATCCTGAACTGGGAGAGCGTGACGCATGGGCCGATCGGCGTCGCCGGCATCCCGCCGCTCGAGCTGTTCGGCTATCCGCTCTACGACACCAATGCGATCTACTGGTTCGCCTTCGCGCTGATGACTGGCCTGGCGCTGCTGCAGCTCCGGCTGCTCGGCTCCCATCTCGGTCGTACGCTCCGGGCGGTGCGCGATGACGACGTCGCGGCGCGCTCCTTCGGCATCGGCCTCAACCGCTACAAGGGCCTCGCCTTCGCCTTTGGCGGCTTTTTTCGCCGGCACCAGTGGCGCCTTCACCGCGCATATGTACTCGTTCATCAACCACGAGACCTTCAACACGCAGATCTCGGTGCTGGCGCTGACCATCGCGATCCTCGGCGGCATGGGCAATGTCGGCGGCGCGATCCTCGGTTCCCTCGCGCTGATCGGCTTGCCCGAGGTGTTCCGGGTCGCGGCCGAGTACCGCATCCTGCTCTACGGCATCGCGCTCCTGCTGCTCGTCCGCTTCCGGCCGCAGGGCCTGCTCGGTACGGTCTGAGGAGAAGCGCTATGACTGCTCCCTTTCCGCTTCCGTCCGTAGAGCCGGCCCGCCCGCTGCTGGAGGTGCGCGGGCTGGTTCGCCGCTTCGGCGGCCTCACCGTCGTCGCCGGTGTCGATCTTTCGATCAGCGAGGGCGAGCTCGTCAGCGTCATCGGGCCCAATGGCGCCGGCAAGACCACTGCCTTCAACCTGATCAGCGGCCTCGATAGGCCGGACGAAGGCACGATCCGCTTCGACGGCGCCGACATCACCGGCAAGCCCCCCGAGGCAGTTGCCGCCGCCGGCCTCGCCCGCACCTTCCAGCACGGCCGCGTCTTCGCCAATCTCAGCGTCGCCGACAATGTGCTGGTCGGGGCGCATCGCCGGCTGCGTGGGGTGCGCCCGAGTTGGCCGGTGATCGGCCCGCTGGCCGAGCTTGCGCTGGCGCTGATCCGCCCGCCTTCGGTCAAGGCCGAGGAGGCCGCCTTGCGCACCGAAGTGCGCGAGATCCTGGCGATCTTCGGCGAGCGGCTGCTGCCGCGGATCGACCAGCCAGCCTACAGCCTGTCCTACGCCAATCGGCGGCGCCTCGAGATCGCCCGTGCACTCGCTGCAAGGCCGAGGCTGCTGCTGCTCGACGAGCCGACCGCCGGCATGAACCCGACCGAGACGGCCGAGATGCTGGAGATCATCGCCGGCCTCAAGGCGCGCGGGCAGGCGATCCTCCTGATCGAGCACAAGCTCGACATGGTGATGCGGCTTTCCGATCGCGTCGTCGTGTTCGATGACGGCCGCAAGATCGCCGAGGGCTTGCCGCTCGCCGTGCGCAACGACCCGGCGGTGATCGAGGCCTATCTCGGCCATGGCAGCGTCGGCGGTAACAAGCCGGCGGCAAAGGCTGAATCCCTGGTCCCGCCGGTCGCGGCGACCACGTGAGGGGGCAGGCATGAGCGAAAACGCGCGCCCGATCCTGGAGCTCAGGGCCATCGACACCTTCTACGGCCCGGTGCAGGCCCATTTCGGCCTGTCGCTCCAGGTCGGCAGGGGCGAGATCGTCTGCCTGCTCGGCGGCAATGCCAGCGGCAAGTCGACGACGATGAAGGTCATCCTCGGGCTGGTGAAGCCGGCGGCCGGCGACGTGCTGATCGACGGCGTCTCGACGCTCAAGCTGAAGACGCCGCAGATCGTGCGGCTCGGCGTCGGTACCGTGCCCGAGGCGAGACGTCTCTTCGGCGCGATGAGCGTGCGCGAGAACCTGCTGATGGGTGCCTTCACCCGCGACGACAAGGCCGCGATCGCGGCCGATCTCGACCGGGTGCTGGCGCTGTTCCCGCGCGTCGCGCAGCGGCTTTCGCAGCAGGCCGGCACGCTGTCCGGCGGCGAGCAGCAGATGGTCGCGATGGCACGGGCCCTGATGGGCCGGCCGCGCATCGTCATCATGGACGAGCCGACCATGGGTCTGTCGCCGCTCTGGGTCGACCGTGTGCTCACGCTGATCCGCGAGATCAACGGCCAGGGCGTCAGCATCTTCATGGTCGAGCAGAATGCCAGCCTCGCGCTCCAGATCGCCCATCGCGGCTATGTGCTGCAGACAGGGCGGATCGTGCTCGAAGGCAGGGCCGCGGACCTTCTGGTCGATGCCAGGATCAGGGACGCCTATCTCGGCGGCGCGGAGGCAGCATGAGCAAGCAGGATTTCCGGATCGACCACGCGGTCATCGTCACCAACAATCTCGACGCGGCGATCGCCGACTGGCGCGCCCGTGGCTTCACGGTCGAGCCGGGCGGCACGCATCCGCGCGGCAGCGTCAACGCGCTGATCTCCTTTGCCGACGGCGCCTATATCGAGATCATCGCCTTTCCCGTGCCGCAGCCGGACTTCTTCTGGTGGCGGGTGCTGCAGGGCGATGGTCCGGGCCCGATCGACCTCGCGCTGCTGCCCGGGGATCTCGACGCCGTGCTGTCGCAGGCCGGGGCCGCGGGACTGGGCTACGGCCCGCCGCAGGATGGCGGCCGCAAGCGCCCCGATGGCGAGACGCTGGTCTGGCGCACGGCACGGCCCGAGGCGACCGACCTGCCGTTCTTCTGCTCCGACGTCACCCCGCGCGACCTGCGCGTTCCCGCGGCGCCGCAGCACTCGAATGGCGCCACCGGGATCTCCGGCATCAGCATCGCCGTCGGCGACCTCGATGCCTCGGCACGGCGCTGGCAGGCGCTGACCGGCGCGGAGACGATCATCGCCGGCATCTTGCCCGGCCTCGATGCCGCCGCGGCCTTTCTCGACCTCGGGACGACGCGGATCACCCTGCTCGCGCCGGAGCGAATCGGCCACGGAAAGGTTGCGGAGCATCTGCGCCGGCGCAGCGAGGGGCCTTTCGCCCTGTCCTTTGCCGGCGTCGAGACAGCTGAGATTTGAAGGATACCGGCCCATGAGCGCAAAACGCCTCGGCTTCTTCACCCGTCTGCTCGATGACGCGCCCGCCGGCGAGCGCTATCGGCTGGCGGCGGAGCAGATCGTCCACGCCGAGCGCCACGGTTTCGACAGCGCCTGGGTCGCCCAGCACCATTTCCACCGCGACGAGGGCGGCTTGCCCTCGCCCTTGCCGTTCCTGGCCTATGTCGCGGCGCGGACGAGCCGGATCAGGCTCGGCACCGGCATTATCATCCTGCCGATGGAGGACCCGGTCCGGACCGCCGAGGACACGGTGGTGGTCGACCTTCTGTCCGGCGGCCGGATCGAGGTCGGCCTCGGTACCGGCGCCACGCCCGAGACCTTCCTCGCCTTCGGTCTCGACAAGGATGAGCGCACCGAGATCTTCGCGCGCAATCTCGACAGGCTGCTCGCAGCCTGGAAGGGCGATGCCCTCGGCCATGACAAAAACCGGCTCTATCCCGAGGCGGGAACCCTGGCGGACAGGGTCTGGCATGCGACCTTCTCGGTTGCCGGCGCCGAGCGGATCGGCCGGGCCGGCGCCGGGCTGATGCTGTCGCGCACCCAGCCGCGCAGCCGTGACAAGCCGAACGCGACGCTACCGGAAATCCAGCACCCGATCGTCGATGCGTATCTTGCCAACCTGCCAGCAGGGGTCGCGCCGCGCATCATGGCCTCGCGCTCGCTCTTCGTCGCCGACAGTCGCGCCGAGGCGCTGAAGCTGGCCGAGATCGGCCTCAACCGCGTGCTCGACCGCTTTGTCGCCAGCGGCCACGTCATTCCCGACCGCAGCCTGCCGGCGCTGATCAGGACGCTCGACACCCATGTCGGCGCGGCCGACGACGTGGTCGCCTCGCTGGCGGCCGACAGCGTGCTGCCGCGCGTCACCGACATCGTCTTCCAGGTCCACTCGGTCGACCCACCGCATCCGGCGATCCTGCGCTCGATCGAGCTCACCGCAGCCGAGGTCGCGCCGGCGCTCGGCTGGCGCTTGCCGCCGCGAAAGGCGGAATCGCAATTGTCCCGGCAGCGTGCGGACGCCGCCGCCCTTCAACCCTGAGGCTTGTCATGACCGATCACGCAACACCGGATATCCTCGACCGTCTCGCCGGGGTCAGCGCCGGCTCCGCGCTCGACGTCGTCCGGCACGAGCGGCCGGAGACGCGCCGCAACGTCCAGGCGAGCTACGATGCTCTCTTCGAGATCCGTGACGAGGCGGAGATCACGGCGACCGAGCGCTATGCGGTCGCAGCTTTCGTCGCGCTGCTGCACGATGCCGACGGTCCGGCCGCAAACCACTATCTGCAGTTGCTCGAACAACGGCCCGAGGGCGTCGGCCTCGTTAAAGTGTTGCGCAGCCAGGCAAAAAAAGCTGCGACCGCGGGCCCTTACGGCGCCTATCCGAGCGGGCCGCTCTCGCGCGAGAACCTCGCCGGGCCGACCTTCCGCACCGAGCCGTCGGATCGTGCAGTGCTGGGCGAGCGCCTCTCGGCTGCGCTCGACCATGTCCACCTGCTGGTCTTCCACCTGCGGGATGCGCAAGGATCGCATCTCGCGCTCCTGCAGCAAGCCGGCTGGAGCACGCCCGCGATCGTCACCCTGTCGCAGATCGTCGCCTTCCTCGCCTTCCAGATACGCGCCGCGCATGGCCTGCGCGTTCTCGGTTCCTGATGCCATTCGACAACGGAGCGACCTGATGACCGCTACGACGCTCGACCATCCGAAGGCGGCGATCCCGGCCGCCTTCACCCAGGACGAACTCGGCTGGAACGCCTGGCTCGACCCCGTTCCCGAAGAGGCCCTGACCGAACGCCAGAAGGAAGGGCTGGTCGACATCGCCCGCGCCAAGAGCCCGTATTTCCGGCTGCTCGCGCATGATCCGGACATCCTTCGCGCCCGGACGCTGGCCGACAAGGACATCTTCTACAACACCCGCTCGGGCCTGCCGCGTGCCGAGCGCGAGCTTGCGGCGGCGGCGGTCTCGCGCAGCAATGGTTGCATCTATTGCGCCTCGGTTCATGCCCGCTTTGCGACGACGCACTCGAAGCGCCGCGACGATGTCCAGCGCTTGCTCGACGAAGGTGTCGGCGTCGACATCGACCCGCTCTGGAACGCGGTGATCGAGGCTTCCGTGGCGCTGACGGCGACGCCGATCGCATTTGGCGCGGAGCATGTCGCCAAGCTGCGGAGACTTGGCCTCGACGATCTCTCCATCGCCGACCTGATCCATGCGGCCTCGTTCTTCAACTGGGCCAACCGGCTGATGCTCTCCCTCGGCGAGCCGGAAACCCGCTGACCATCTGATTGTGAAACGACGATATGAGCCTTGAATCCGAATATCTCTGGTACATTCCAAATGTCGTCGAGCCCGGCCATCGCGGTGACGCCGCGGTCGAGGGCCATAACAGCCTTGAGACGCTGACCAGCCAGGCAAAGGCGCTGGAAGAGCATGGCTGGAAGGGTGCGTTGATCGGGACCGGCTGGGGCCGCCCCGACACCTTCACCGTCGCAGCCTCGCTCGCCGCCCGCACCACCACCTTCGAGCCGCTGATCGCGATCCGCCCGGGCTATTGGCGGCCGGCGAATTTCGCCTCAGCCGCAGCCACGCTCGACCACCTGACCGGCGGCCGCGTGCGCATCAACATCGTCTCAGGCAAGGACAATCTCGCCGCCTATGGCGACAGCGAGGGCGACCAGGCGCATCGCTATGGCCGCACCAGGGAGTTCATGCGGCTCGTGCGTAAGCTCTGGACTGAAGAGAATGTCGCGTTCGCCGGCGAGCATTTTCGCGTCGATGGATCGACCGTCGTGCCGCGTATCGAGGTCCGGGGTGAGCGCCGGCATCCGAAACTGTACTTTGGCGGCGCTTCCGAGGCGGCGGAGCGGGTGGCTGCGACCGAGGCCGATGTCCAGCTCTTCTGGGGCGAACCGCTCGATGGCGTCCGCGAACGGATCGAGCGGCTGAAGGCGCTGAGCCGCGATCTCGATCGCGACCTGCCGCCGCTCGAATTCGGGCTTCGGATCACGACCTTCATCCGCGACACCACCGAGCAGGCCTGGGCTGAAGCCGAGGCCAAGGTCGCCGAGATGGCCAAGGGCAAGGGCGCCGGCTGGAACGACCGTCAGCGCACCACTGCCGTGGGACAGCAGCGCCTGCTCGACTTGCACGCGCAGGGCGAGGTGCTCGACGACAACCTCTACACCACGCCCGGCAAGTTCGGCGGAGGCGGGGCCGGCACCACCTGGCTGGTCGGCTCGGCCGAGGACGTCACCCGCTCGCTGCGCAAATACCGCGACCTCGGCATCAGCCAGTTTGTCCTCTCCGACACACCCTACCTGCCCGAGATCAGGCGGCAGGGCGACCAGCTGCTGCCCTTGCTGCGCAACTGAGACCGTGTAGGCGGCGCCTTTTTCGGCGCCGCTCGATGGCCCGTCAGGAGCCGGTGGCGGGCACGGATGTCGCCCCGCTCCATTCATGGGCTTGAAGCGCTTCGCAGCCCTAAGGGAGCTGGGCGGGATCAGATACGTGCTTCGGCCAAGTTCGCTGACGAGCACCAGAGGGGCGGGGACGATGCGGCTCTGCATGGTCGCATGCCCGCTGCAATCCAGAAGGTCGCCGTCATTATCGCCCACAGAAGCTAGGAGAGGGAGTGCTTTCTTAAGGCGCCCCCACCGCGCCTCCGAAGTGGCTCATTTAATGGGGCATCTTCTGGCGGAAGGGGTGGGACAGGGTCCGCCATCCGCCACGCTTTTGATTTTGCTAAGTAATTTGACGTCTCAGACTGTTGCCGGTGTAGCAGTTGGGTGTGGCAATCGCAAGCGCCAGATTGCCTTTCCTATGCCCCGAATATGTCCTTCAAGACTGCCCGAATGGCTGCGGTCGCCGCTGGGATGCCGATTTCTTTACCTAGTTGAACAAGCCGCTCTCCCCACCGCTTCAACTTAGCGTCGTCGGGCTGTGTCTTAGATGCCTCGTCTCTCAAAACATCGGCGACATCCTTGTAGGCATCCTTGTCCTGCTCAGCCAGTGCGCTGAACTCATCCGAGCGCAGCGCGGCGTCCAGTGCCTCGACCAGCATGTGATGCTGCTTCGTAAAAGCTGATTGAGAAAACGTGCCGAACCCCACCTGTTGTACGGCACCGGGGCTATGAGCTTGATTGAGCGCGATGCTAACGACGGGGTCCTTCTTCATTTTGCTGCTTCCCATCATACCGTGCGCGAAGTCATCTAGGAGCTGCGAGCGTAGCTCTTGAAGCAGGGTTTCAATACGTGCGACCTCACCAGCAACTGAATGCTCGGGCATGCCTAACCTCATACTCGCATCGCGGATATGCTGCATGATCAGACCGGAAGTCCGCTCTGCGTAAAAACCGAGGACGTTTGCCGGCTCTCCTTCATTCCGCTCTGTGAGGTTGTAGACAAATTGAGCAGCTTCCCGGAACTGTTCGCCAAATACCCGTAGTGTCTCCTGCCGGAACGACATCAAGGTATTTCCGCTACCCAGCATGCCTGCTGCGGAAGCCTTGCGCATCACGCCGTCAATTGCCGCTCTCACAAGTTCCGCAGTTTCGTACGTCCGGCGATTGACAGTGCGGCTCAGATACTCGCCGTCGTGCATAAGCGTTCTCCGCAAACTGGAGTAAACGACAGGTTAGCCGAACTTGCTCGCCTTCTATAGCTGTCCCTGAGCGCCCTTGGACACCCATATGACGGAGAGCCAAACTGCCGCAGCTCATCGACTACCGTTGGCCCGAAAGGCCGCTATCGCTCCCGGACTCACGTCACTTGGGTAGCAGAGCGGCGCTCGGCCCCCCGCCCGCGAATGGGCGCTTCGGGCACCGCATCGCCTCCCGGCTCTGTCCGTATTCTCAGGGCAGCGGCAGTTTCCAGAGTAGGAAGCGACATCGAGAGCAATGAGCCTCGCGATGATCGCTGCATCTGTCAGCACGTCGATCTTGGGAGGCGGCTTTGGTGTCGGCTTCTCTTCCACCTCGTCGCCGGGTGAGGGGCGCTTCGTCGTGAGCCGCCGCGTGCTCATCCATCCCTCAACGGCGCTGACCGGGTGGCGGACCTCAACCCATCCTTCACGCCTCGCCAGTTCCCCGACCTCCATCCCTGTCGGTAGCCTGTCCAATATCTTCGCCTTGCCGTCAGGGGCCGCGCGGAGAGGCACTTCCTTTCCGGCGACATAGAGGCTCCGTTTGATGGGCCGCTGAGTGGCTTCAGTTTTCGGGACGAAGCGATCTGTGAGCGGCTCAGAGAAGAGGCTTCGGGCTGATGCAGGAGGAGGGGTGCTCGGCGTAGTCGCAGCCGGTCTTACAGGCAATTCATGGGTGACAGCCGTAGGAGTTTGTCGAGCTGCCTGCGAGACAGGCGCAGGCGATTTCGTCTCCCCGCACTTCGCGAGGGCGAACACGCACGCTCCGATGACTAGCCACCCGCCTAGTTTCCGCCCCATCGCCCGTTCTCGGACTCCTTGGACGGACGCTAGGTCATCGTCTGAGCAACCTCAAGTTGGTCGGTGCGCCGTGCTGGTTGAGACCTTCCGGGCATCTGCGTCCGCTTGGATAGTAGCCTCGGTTAGGCACATGTCGAGGAAGTAGGCGAGCCCCGCGTAGCCTCCTGCCTTCGCGGCTTCCCGGAGGTTGGCTATGGGGTGGATGAAATCCTCGGCGGTGTAGGCGGGCGAAATGCGGGCAGGGGAGTGACTCTTTTCCATGCCTTGCCTCATCCAGCGACCGGGAACCTTCAGGAGCCCTACGGTAGCCTGAAGCGGCGAGCGGGTCTGTAGGGGGACCTGTAGCGAGTATGGCATGTTTGAAGGAGGAGGGAGCTCATTCTTCAACTTCCGCAATGGGTGGAAAGCTGACGTTGCTTACTTCCGTGAAATGCCATGGTAGGCTTCCGCATCTACGCCCAGCGCATAGCGCAGCTTGGCGTTTCTCGAAGGAGCGCGGGAGCAATGATGGAGGTTTTACTCCTCCTTGCCTTGGCGATTGTAGGTTTCTCGTTTCTCATTTGGGTGCCTGCGCTGTTCTTGGGGCCTAGAGGCAAGAGTCGTCACACGTTTGCGCTGATCATTGCGTTGAGTATCCCATTCGCAAGCTTCGCGTATGCGATGAATGGGCATAACGGTGTTGGCTTTGTCGCTCTCGTGGCAAGTCTATTATTAATAGTGAACTTCCCTAAGTAGTGTCCGCATTTATCAGGCGCCATCTCGCTATCGTCCGCAACGGGTCGGAAGCGGCATTGCTCAGCGTCTCGTGCGGTGCCGCTGCGCGGCATGCTCACGGCGCTTTATTTCGTCCACAACGTCCTTGATCTCACAATCTAGGACGAAAAGGTCACCCAAAGAGCGACCGTTCAAACCGTTCCAAGAGCCTCCATAAGCTAGGCCCATAATCCGATAGCAGATGCGGGCGTGCAAAGGGCCTCTGCCAAAGGGCATCGCGAGCCCGCTCTTGTAAAGCCAACGGTTTGCCCGGTCGCCTGCGTGCGATGCGAGCCATTCCCGGTAGGTGAGGCACTTCTCGAAATGAGAAGCGAGTTCATCATTCTGGAGTTTCGCGAGGTCGCCGCGCAGATTGATGCCAAGTCTCAAGCGGCTCTCCGCTGCTCAGGCTGAAAATCCTAGATTGCAGCTACGCGCATCTCAGATGATCGCCTAACGCATGCCGCGCCGCTAGTGTCTGTAAGGGATCGGAAGCAGTCACGCTACCCGAACTTCCTCACGCTCCATAGCTGTCCCTTCACGTATCCCTTGGACACCTTCCGATTGCTGTCCTGGGCAAGCACCTTCAGGTCATGTAGCAGGGCACTTATCGCGTCCCTCGGGTTGCCCTTGAACTCGTACAGGACCGCGTCAATCTCCGCTTCGGTGGTCTCCTCAACCGCCGCTGCCGGCTCCTCTCCTGCCATCGCTTGACTCCTGCTTGCGATCTGGTGTTCTAGGTATGTTCTCATATCGGAGAGATGGCAATGGGAAGCGTGACCTATTTCGTGGCGTTACCGTTTGGCCGAGATGAAGACGGCAATCTCTGCGCGGGGGAAGCCGTAGAGGCTCAATCAGAGCTAATCGCGAGGAGCCGAGCGGCCCGACTCGCCACCGCGCATGAGGGAGCGGTTGCGTTCTCCCGAACGGGCGATCCGGACTTGGGCGACTTTGAAGCGGCGGTCATTCTCGTCCAGTATGGGGAAGTACCGGCTGACGTTGCCGCCTATGTGTGGTGACCGACTTGGTAAGGACGATAGCCCGCGTCGAAAGCCGACGCTCGACGGTCAATGCTGACCATCGGCGTAATCGTTGAGGAACTTCATCAAGTTCTGCTCGATGGGTTGCTGGAGCGCCACTTCGAACTCGGGGCCCGCCATCCCGGTCCCGATCGTGTGCGTTTCCCACATTACAAGAGTTCCCGACCTAGGCCCTACGCCTTTGTCATCGCGCGGCAAGCTAACATGCGGCGAAGCTCTAACCGCGACGTACACAGCGGTGACGCCGCCAGACTTCGGGATCGTCGTAGACAGATAGAGCACCAAATCGAGCGGGTTGCCGGACACCTTCCGCTTGTCCAGCACGCGCTGGAAGGGGTCGGACGAGGCCACAGTCAGTGGTGCGCCAGATTGCCTCGCCAAAATGCGCACTCGCTGTGTCGCCCACGAGCAGAGGTTTTCTGCGGTTCTGTCGCTATTTCCCGCGATCTCGCAATGAAAAGCTAGGCCCGTCCATCCGCCGAACTGTTGCTTTAGCCAGCTGCGCTTATGGTCCTCCTGAGCATCCGTGCCGGAGGTGGCGAACAGCACCGCGCATACTCCGATCAGTCGCAAGCTCCAAGCCATCGCGCTCCCTCCAAAGGCGCGAGCATGCCTTTCGACGTGGCCGCTGAAAAAGAGGCCCCACCCGGAGTGATCCGAGTAGGGCCGTTTAGATGAATGTGAAGTGACTTCAGTTTTGCTTGGGCTGCTGCACGAGCGCCCGAGCCCTCGCGATCTGGCCCTTGGTGATTTCCTGAGCGAGGTCAGGCATCTCCTTCTTCAGAGCCTCCATCGCCATCATGCGGAAGCCCCCAAGGACGATCTTCAGGTGCCCTATACGGGACCCGTCGAGGTCCTCTTCCTCATCGCCGTCCGTCATCATGTCCTGATAGGCGCGGCTGGCGATCTCAGCGGCGAGCATCTCATGGACGTTCATGCCGCCCATCTTCACCTCCCCGGTCAGTTCCAAGTAGCGGTCGTAAGCTGTCTTGCCAGTGATCGGGCTACGGTAGTCGAGGAGGTCAACGCCCTCGTGGGTGGTCGGCGGGTGCGTGAACCCCTTGTCGCCAATGAGCGCCAGCCGCGCCATCTCGTCCTTCACGTCCTCGCGGGGACTCGCCTTCCACTCTTTGGTGGTCGGCTGTTCCTTCCCGGTGTGGACGCCAGCGACGATGGGTGACAGCCAGCCCGGCCCGTAGGTCGGGGGCGGAGTGACCGGCTCGCCGAGGATGTTTCGCACGGGGTCGAGGTCTTGAGAGAAGCCGGGGACCTTGCGCCGCACCGCGTCTATGGCTGACCGCGCCTCCCGCAAATACGGGTCGTCGTTCATCTTGGCGATGGCGTTCGGCGCGAACGAAGCCGCAAGGCTCTTGCCGAGCTTCTCCGCGTTCCTGTCGGGACTCGTCAGGGCGTCGAGGAACTCCGTAAGACCCTGAAGGTAGGACTTGGAGCTGAGCTGCTTCAACGTGACCACCATGGCCTTGCCGGCCGTCTCCCACATGTCATCGTTCGACATGCCGCCAGCCAACTCGGTGTAATCCGCAGCCATCCCGAGGAACCCCGCGAAAGGGTCCATACGGGCGAAGCTGACATAGGCGGTCGAGCCGTCGTCCTTCTGAACCCGCATCGAATACGGACGCCAGCCGGTGGCCTCCAGCAACTTGCGCTGCTTCGGGTCCTGCGGGCCGGCCCCGGTGAGGGAGCCTTCAGTCGCCAGCGCAACCGCGCCGCCCCAAAGCATGCCACCCATCGCCATCTTCGCCTTCGCGTCGGCCTGCGCTTGGACACCACGGGCTCCTGAAAGAGCGTCGTAGTATTCCTTGCGGCCCAAGTTCAGGACCGGCGTGCGATCCCAAGCGAACCGCAGGAGGTTCGTCGGGGTCCTGATGAACGGCATGATGACCCGCATAGACGGGTGGTTGCCCGCGAACTTCTGGAGGTCCTCGCCGATGGTCGGCTTGTTGAACCAAGTCGCCGCCTTCAGGTCCTTCGTGAAGGTGCTCTCGCGGGCGTACTCCAGAGCGTCCGGGTTCATAGCCCGGCCGACATCGTCAACGCTTTCGTCCAGGCGCTTCGATACGATCTGTCCGAAGGTGGTGAAGTCGCCGGATTTCCACGAGCCTTCCTGCATGGCCTCGCGGTACGCCTGAGCCCGAACCTCGCCGCGATAGCTGATCTGCTTCACGAACTCGTCCATCGACATCATCGAGCGGCCGGGCAAGTTCACCAGCGTTCCGAGGGCATCCGCGACCATGGCGACGGTCGAGTTCTGGATGTTAAAGGCTTCTGAAGGCGGGCGCTTGTAGCTCATGTTCTCCATAACTCGAGAACGGCCGGGGTCGAGCTGCGGGGCGTTGAGACGGAACGCCTTGGCCGCCATGCTGATGCCGTCCTTCACGGACGCCACCATAGTCCCGTACTGGATCGCAGCTTCCGCCATCTGAGCCCGGCCCTCCGGAGTGGAGTAGCGGGTCGCCCCAGCAAGGAACTTCTCGGCCGGGCGGAGCGCAGCGGTCATCGTAGAGGACACGAGATTGACCGTCTGCGTCGTGAGGGCGGAGAGCATGCCGTTGGTGCGGAAGGAGATGACTGCGTTGACGAGGTTCTCGGCGAACCCGCCACGGATGATGGTCGAGACGGCCTTGGTGTTGAGCGACCCGTCAGCGTTCTTCCCAGCCGCTGCGATGTCCCCTGCCATCGCCCTCAAGCGATCCTCGCCGGCTCCCCGCAGGCTCTCCATATCGAGGTCTGCAAGTGCCCCTGCACGGTTCTTCGCGGTGATCTTCATCGCATTCAGCGAACGCGCGATCTGCGTCTGCTGGCCCCGGTAGTAGGCTTGGATGTTGGCGGCCACCTCGTAGTTCTTGATGAACGCCTCGGTGACCTCCTGCCGGTTCTTGTAGGGGCCGACGCCGCCGAGAGGATCGTGATAGATCGCGGCGATGTCGGTGAGCTTCGTATAGGCCGTGGTGAGCACGTCCCGATACATGAGCATGGTGGCCGGGAGGTTCTGAAGCTCCCCTGCCGTCTTCCCGATCTGCTGCATCAGGGCCGTTGAGTTGGTCCCGACGATGTCCGCCAGCTCGTCGGCCTGAGCCTTGAGCATGTCGTTGGTAAGGACATCGGCCCCGCCGCGCTGCTTGGCAATCGCATCGGCGTACATTCGCTGCGTCGCCGACATGACGGCGTTAAGGTCGTCGCCGTTCTCGATCAGGTCCGTGCGGATGCCTGAGAGGTTCCGGCCTTGGCCCCAAGCCTGTTCGGTGATCGTCAGCTCCACGCTCTCGCGCAGGGCCTTCTCGTCCACCTTGATCGGCGCTTCGGGAGCCGTGACGTTGTCGTTCAAGGGCTTCGGACCTGCCTCTTCGGTGACCTTCGCGGATGCCTCTGCAGAGTCCTTGGGGGCCTCCTTGGCGGGCGCTTCAGGGTTGGCGTTGGGGTCGGCCTTGTTGTCGTTGACAGGCTTTGCAGCGGCCTCCTCCGGCTCTGGAGCGCGGTCCTTCGAAAGGTCCGGCTCCTCCGGCTTGAAGCCTGACTGCTCCAAGTCATCGAACGCCTTGACCGCCCCCTCTCGGTCGCCCGCCCGCATTGCCTTGATGCCCTTGACGACGTGGATCAAGCCCTCCGCCGCCATGCCAATGCCGAGACCTTCAGCCGCGTTCTTCAGTCGGCCGATGGCTTGGGTGTCATCCGGCCGGGCGGCGAGGAACTGAGTGACCGGATCGCGGAGGTTGGTGTGCGTCTCGATCAGGTTCGACAGGCGCTCCTCATAGGGGTCGAAGGAGAGCATATCGACCAGAGCGCCACGGCCCGCACCTTGAGCGACCGCGCCGCCGACAGTCGGGGCCGCGACCATGCCGGCCGCCTTCAGGAAGCGCCCGCCCGTGTAGTAGGCGGAAGCGAACTGAGTGACCTCTTTGACGAGACCTCCGGTGACGGTGGTGGCCTTCGGGGTGACTGCGGTATCCAGCGGGAGGGCCAGCGGGTTCGCTGCTCCGCTGACGATGCCGGGCGCGATGCCCGACATGTCAAAGAGGTTCTCGTGCACCCACTTCACGGCGGGCTGCGTCACGAGGCCGTACATGGCCCCGGAGGTTTCGTTGATCGCCGAAGCGACGCCCCGGTTTACCTGTCCGGGGATTTCGAGGATGCCCCCGCCGATATCCTTGGCGACCTTGCCGGCTGTGGCGAGGGGACCGCTGGAGGGCTCTGCGGGAGCGATGAGTGACTGGCCGGAGCTTTCGAGGGCCAACAGCTCGTCAACGAGCGGGTCGTCTCCCGGCTTATATCGCGCGGCAGGGGACTCTTGAGTGGGGGGAGGGGCGATGAGCGATTGGCCGGAGGCTTCGAGAGCGTCCAGCTCGTCAAGCAATGCGTCTTCGCCCGGCGCGATGCGCTGGGGTGTTGTGGTGTCTGCCATGTTGGCTTGAGGCTTTCTGTGAGGGGATGTTGGCTTGGGCCGCTGAAGCGGGCGTTAGCCGGAGAACTGCCGGAAACTCGGCAGGTTTGACGGGATGGTGAGTGAAGACGGGGCGAAGCCCCTGCCGGCTGGGACTAGGCCGAAACCGGCTCAGGTTCCGGGATTTCCTGCTGGTGTCCGTAGAAGGGTTTGAGCCCATTCGGAAGGGCCAGAGGGGGCAGGCGACGGCCGTGCAACGCCGGGCTTCGGAACGGCTTCCGCCGCTGCAATCTAGGCACTTTTCGCGGATCGTCCTCAGGATGGGCCTAGGCTCATGGCCGAAGGTTCGAAGCTCGGAAACCGTCAAGTCTTTGGGGTTTCTGCCGATCAGGAAGCCTTCCACGGGGTCGGCTTCCATCGCAGCGGTCAGGTCGGAGTAGAGGTGTTGGGACAAGGGGTCTTTCGGGGTTGGGGGAATGAAAAAGCCCGCCGAGCTGGGGAGCCGGGCGGGTGTGGACAACAGTTGGAAAGGTGAAGTGATTTCAGAATTGCTGACGAGCTGTGTTGCTGCGTACGATCGCCCCCCGCATCGGGAGAGGACGCCGCCATTTTGCGTTGGATTTCGAGTTTAGCGACAGCACTGTCAGCCGTTGTGGCTGTTGGGCTGTTGATTGTCGTGGCGGGCCTTATTCCGGCGAGGTTAGGCAGTCAGTGGACGGGCCAAGGTGAGCCGGACTATGAGAAGGTCTCTTCCGAACTAGCGAGGTATCGAGCGATATTCAGAGGCCGGTCACCTTCAATAGGCGATCAGCTAGACCTCTCTGGACTCAACAACGGAGACTGGCGTACGGCCTGTCTTGTGGGGGCTACAACAACTACATCAGAGTGATCAAGGAGCGCGACCCGGTCGATTGGACGTTGGAAGTGCGAGGATTTGTTGACGAGTTCGAGATGGCGCTCGCTTACGTCGATACAGCAGGCAATCCACACGTGATGCACTTTAGAGAGGGCATTGGCTCGGATGGGCAGCACTTCAAGAAGTGCATTTCTAAGCCGGATACAGCTTTATCCCTCGCATGGTCCTAAACGACCTTGAGTGCGGCCTTCTTGGCTTCTGACTTCGCCAGCCCATCGACCTCTTCATTTTGGATGTTACCTGCGTGGCCCCTGGTCCAAACCCACTTGAGCTTGGCGGGCTTCTCCGACAGCTCCACGAGCTGAAGCCAAAGGTCGAGGTTCTTGACCTGCTTATTGTCCGACCCGCGCCAGCCGTTCCGTTTCCAGCCGAAGCGCCACTCCGTCATGCCCTTGATGACAAGCTGAGAGTCCCCGACCATCGTGACGAAGGCTCCCGGCCGGATGGCTTCAAGGGCCTTGATGGCGGCTGTGAGTTCCGCGCGGTTGTTCGTCGTGTCGGGCAGGGGGCCTTTCAGGATTTTGCGGGAGCCTGTCAGGGTGTTGACGAGGATCGCTGCATATCCGCCTGGGCCGGGATTGCCGAGACAGGAGCCGTCGAAGTGGACGGTGATTTCTCGATGAGGCAGGGCTTCAGAGCCAGTTGGTGATTGCTCATCGATTTGGGCGAGTAACTCACTCATCGTTCTCGTCCTTCGGAAGGATCCACACTCGGTGGTGCCTTTGAGCTGGCGACATCCGATGAAGAGTTGGGGCGTACCTGAGAAGCTCAACAATGGTGAAGTTCGGATCAGTCGGCTTCACCCAGCGCCGACTGAAATCCGGGGTGTAAAGTGCTTGAGTAATGTATCCATCAGGCAGGACCTCACTGTCTGACCACTTGATGGCTTCGACAGGCGCGGTGCAGCTTCGACCCCGAGGTGGGACTCTGTCCCCGACCATCCGCTTTGCCCAATATAGCGGCCGCTCTTTCCGACGCTGGCAAGCCGCTCGCTGTGCTTTGCGGGCTTTGCTGTACCGCGTGACCAATGCAGGTGTGACCTCAAGGATGGTCGCTACGGTCTTGAGCATCAGTTGCGGGTAGTGGTCGAGCACCCAACAGGTGAGCTGTCGGGTATCGAGCGGCTCCTGACGGGTCGCCTTGAAGGCGGTGAGGGCGCTCCTGACGTCGCCGACCTCATCATCCTTCCGACACTCCTTCTCATAGTCGGCTCTTGCTTCGTGCCATCCTTGGTTGATGACGGCTTGCCCATGGGGGCTGAACACGTCGAAGGGGTATCCGGACTTGGGCTTGTCATGGCGGAGGCCAACCCCCGCCTCTACGAGGCTTCGGGGAAGTCGGAAGCGGACGCCCTCCTTAGCGAGGATGCCCATGTGATGAAGAATGAGACGGGTGGTCTTGGGACCGACCCCGTACCGTTCGCCGAGTTCGGTGGTCGTGATCCACTCTCCGATGGACTTGGTCTCTAGCCGGCCGGTGGCGCGGTCGAGGACCTCTTGCTGGTATTGCATGGTCGGTCTCCAATGGGCCGGAGGCCCTGAGAATGAGAAAACCCGCCACTGAGGGCGGGTCGGTGAAGTGACTTCAGGTTGGGTCAGCTAAGTCGGCTAGGTTCGCCAGCCGGCTCCCGAGCGGGCCTGCGGGCGTCTGTCGTCTCTGCCGTAGCGGGGCTTGGTCTCTGAGACTTTGCGGGTGGTCAGGTTCAGGCGGCGAAGGTCGGTGTGGTCGCCGCTGACATATGAGACGCGCACTGAGCGATCCTGTGGGGACGTGAGCCCGAGGATGATACGGGCAACTCGGGCATGGCCGCGAGCTTTTGCATAGGTCGTGACGTATCCGAGGTGGAGATACCAATTTGGGGAGAAGCCTGCGGCAAGCACCCGCTCATGGTCTTGAGGTGAGATGCGGGCGAGCCTGTCAGAGTTCGCGAGGGGAACGCGGAGGAAGAGCTGTCCGGTTCGGTCATCAGTGGTTGTGTCGGGTGGCCGGAGGGCCTCGTAAGGCATCGGCATGGGTCTCCTGTAGTTGTGTATGAGGCTAAAGCGACGGATGAGAGAAAGGTGGAGCGGAGCTTCACAAGTGAAGTCACTCCACTTTTGGCTCCGTATAGGTTATGGTGGCCCCTAATCGGCTAAGTGGGCCGCGAGGACCGCGCCGTATTAGCTATAGGCGCAACCTAATCGACCTGAAGCGACGGCGCGGCGGGCAGCGGGAAGGCGGACGTAGCTAAGGGTGCAACCCAATCGACCTGCCGCATAGGCTAAAGGTGGCCCCTAATTACCCAATAGCACCTCAATCTCCGCTGCAACGCCCCTGCCGTACTCCGTCAGGCTCACCACAAGCACGCCCTTCTCCTTCCGGGTCCGGACCAACAGCGCATCCTCCATGAGTACGATGTTCCGATAGCCGCTGCCGGCTCCCATCGTCAGCGCCTTCTCCAGCTCCGGCTTCGCTATCTCTCCCCGGCAGGCGACCAGCACGAACGCTGCGGCCGACCTCATCTCCCATCGGTCGTGGATTTGGTTGAGCCGCTGGAGGACCTGAAGGAGCCGGGCGAGGGGCGGGAGGGCGCGGGCAGGTTTCGTCCTGGGGGAATGCGTCGTCATGGGCAGTTCTTCTGGCAGTAGCTCGGCCGGCTCCCCTCCGGTTGGTCAGGGCCGCAAAGGCTCATGGCATGTCGGATCGTGTCCTTTTGGCTGGGGGAGTAGATCAGCACGACGAGGACCCCGAGGACGAAGGTGATGGCGGGCATTTGAGTGGCTCCCTGCGGTGGGAACAGAGACAGGAAGGCCGGAGTGGATTGCTCCGCCCCGGCCGTGTAGGCATCCGAAAAGTGAAGTGACTTCAGAGTTCGGGGAGGAGGGCTCGGCTGCGCTCCGGAACCCAACCCAAGGGCTTCGCGATGAGGGACTTGAAGACACCTCCGAAGGCACATGCGGAAACCGTCGCGAGGATCAGGGTAGGGACCGCGAGGGTCAGCCACGCGGTCTGGTTCCATATCAGCGGGTCCTCGCCGCACCCGCTGTTATCCACGCGGGGACGATCCACGGTGACAAACAGGCGTCCGGCGCGAAGGCAAAAAGCGCGGATGGGGCCATCGCCTTTGACCTCTTGCCCGTCTTCGCAAGTGTCGCCTTCCCGGTGGATGTCGAGATGGAAGAACGGGAGCCAATAACGTCGGGTATCCTCTCGCGAGGCATACGCTTCTCCGACGCAAGGAATGCAGAGATACTGAGAGAAAGAGATGCTGTTGCTAGAGGTTGTCACGGTCGGTCCCCGGAAAGGCAGCCTTATGGCTACACTTTCATGAGTCCTTGTCCGCTTCCGGTCTAATCAGTTTTTTGACTCGATCAGACACCATCGAGTCATTTCTGTGATGTGTCCGGGAGTGGGTAACTCCTCAGGCAGGACGGCTGGCAGGGTCTTCCGGGTACGATGGTAGCGGGCAGGGGTGTGCAGGAGCTCCAGCCCCGGAGGCGTGTAGCGGGAAACGGCATGTGGCCGGGCAGGGCGCCCTAGGGAAACCTGCCGAGTTTGCCGGGGTTTCCGTGAAGGGGCTAGAAGGCAGACCTTCGGGGGGCCGGCAGCGGGGCGCTCGGACACCTTGCGGTATTCGGCCGGTTCCTGCGGACGCGGCGAGCCTACCAGAAGCCCGCCGCACGGCCGATGCCGTAGCCGACGATGCCGAGGAAGATGGCGAGCACGCCGTAGCCAGAGCCTTGCGCTTCAAACCAAGGGCCGAGCCTGAAGCTCAGCCGATGCGGGCTTTCCTGTTTTCGGGGGCTGGGCATTGGGGCGGTCCTCTCAGCAAGAAAAAGCGATGAGGAACCCGAAGGCAGCAATCTAAGCAGGCCGGTTTCTAAGGGGGTTGTCAATCTCGGCGCCGCGCCGCCGCTTAGAGCATGCGACGGGTGAACTATTCTAAGCGTCTGAAACCGTTGGCCGCTGTGCTGATTTTTTTTATGGTTTTGGGCCGCCTTATCCACAGTTCGACGCCGTTGCGTCATGCTCGCGTTTAAACGGACCCAGCGTTTAAGATGCGATGGACCTGCATCCGGCTTACCCCAAGCTCCTTCGCAATCTCCGTAGGACCCTTGCCGGCCGTCTTCAGGCTCCGCACCTTGTCTGCGTCAATCCTGCGCTTCCCGCCTGTGTAGACCCCGGCCTCCTTCGCTTTGGCGATACCGTCCCGCTGGCGGGCTTTGATGAAGCCCCGCTCCATCTCTGCGACCATCCCGAGGACCGTGAGCACGATCCTGCCGGTGTCGCCTTTGGTGGACACGTGGGGCTCCAGGACGGTGAGGCTGGCACCCTTCAGGTCGCACTCATGGACGATGTTTAGGACATCCCGAGTTGAGCGGCCGAGCCTGTCGAGCCGCGTGACCATCAGTTCATCGCCGGGGCGGAGGAAGTCGAGGATGGCGGCAAGCTCGTCACGGCCATCCCGGCTTGCGGCACTGACCTTCTCTTTGCGGATGGTCGTGCAGCCTTCGGCTTTCAGCCGTTCAACCTGCCCCTCATAGTCTTGGTCCGTGGTCGAGACGCGGGCGTATCCGATCTTCGTCATGGTAGGGCCTTTATGTAACATCATGGTCTAGACGTGTGACGCTTGACGTAACAAATGGCTGATGTCAACCCTGATGTGACGCGCTGGGCGTAACATGTGGGAGTCACGGCAGGGTGTACCCTGATGTATCAGTTTCGATGAATGCCGAGGGCCACTTCGCGTCAAGCAGACGACGCGATGCCAATCGTGATCCCGCCGCCCGGAATGTCCTGTCGCACGTTGATGCGGGCGTGACGCGGCTGGCTATGTAACGACTTCACGCCGACCGAAAGAGTAACTGAACGCGCATTACGGAGGAGCGCGCGCTTATATAAAAACGAGTACGAGCCTGTCTCCCCCGGCAAAATAGCTGCAACCGTAGTCGGGATAGGCATCTTCATGTTTCCACCTGTGGCCGGCCCGGCCTCATCGAGTGTAGGGGCGTCCAGCAACAGGTCTTGCTTCTTTCCAGCCGGCACTTCGACAACGTCAACGGATACCGAGACGAGCCGAATGGGTATCAGTGACAAATTGCGGAGATAGATCGTGGCTTGCCAAACGTGCGGGCTGGCTGTTGGCAG
This sequence comes from Bosea vestrisii, assembly GCF_030144325.1. Lineage (NCBI taxonomy): Bacteria > Pseudomonadati > Pseudomonadota > Alphaproteobacteria > Hyphomicrobiales > Alloboseaceae > Allobosea > Allobosea vestrisii. The sequence continues at coordinate 312,366 of NZ_CP126307.1, forward strand.
CAGTTCGAGCCACGCTTTCGGCCGTGATGCGTCAATCCCACGCCAAAGCGCCAAGCCTGCAATAGCAAAGCTGCCCAACGAAACTGCGAGGGCGGCGTAGGCAGCGATCTCTGATCTTGTCCAGTCCACCAGAACGGCCCCAATTGCTGAAGTCTGTTGGGACAATCTAAATCGAAAAGCTCGCATCAGAACAGGGCACAAAACAAAACAGCCCCGTAGGACGCCGGCAGGCTCCGTGATGGCGGCCTACAGGTAACGCGAGGGGACCACGGGGGAAATCGGGAAGCGGCCGGAGAGGGGAGGGCTTTGAGATTTTGGCGGCCGATTATCCGCGAGTTCAATCGCACTCTACCGACGCTAACCTTAGACTCGCCAAGGGCACGGTTGGGCGTTCGCCCACGATGCCGAGTAGAGGTCGGTCACCGTTGACCGCGAAGGAGTGCGGGAGCTACTGTGGCGGGGAATGCAGCTCGGCAGAAATGGCGGCTTTCATTCGCGGCGGAGCTGGAACGGCGCTGTTGCTTCATCTCGGGGTCTTCGTTTGTCTCTCGGTTCACATCGATTTTCACGCGGAGGTTTCCATGAGCGCAGTCGTCTATCTCGGCTATGATTTCTTCACGGCTCTGGGGACCCTAAAGGGTTGAAGTAACATCGTCTGTTTTAGGCCAAAGCGAAACACTGTCGTCTTGTCGAGAGTAGCCGCCCCACCAGATTGAAGGCCCTGGCCCCGCGTCGGGGCCTTTCGTTATCAGGACGCCTTGCCAGCAATGACGAGGTATTTCGGAAGCGACCTATCAGCGAACATGTGGATTTCGACCGCGACGTGCTGGCTTCCCCAAAAGTCAGAAAGGCGGATCTCGTGAAGATCAGCACCTTTGGGGGCGTCACCAAAGAGGCCGCCGACATAGTGACCGAGATGCATCGGCGGTTTCCCGAGGATGATGTTCAGTAGGTAAGGTTCGAAGTTGCCATAGCCGAGTTCCGCGACCGCATAGCCGTGGGCGATTTTGGCCAGCATCCTGCCGAGATCGGCGCTATCGCCTGGGGTGCGAAGCGATACTCCCTTCTGCGCCGCGTGCTTTTTTGAGAGGCGTCCTAACCGCTCAGAAAACTCGGGAAGCTGGCTGATGACCACCCCTTCCGGAAAAGCTTTCGTTCGGCGGCTGGTTCACAATGATCCCGGGAGGATCAAACGCGAAGGTGATGAGTAGCGGCGGAAAATCCGCCACCGCAACCTTGACTGGCTTCTCGTCTATGTCCGCATCGAAGGTTTCGGGGACCTTGGCCTTAGCATTTCGATTTCGCTGTGGAAGCCTGAGCGCGCGTCTCGCCGGACGGAAGAGCTGGCCGGCACAACGACCTTCGAAAGCATGCGTTTCTCGCGCACAATCATCACAGCTCGCTGTGGGTAGCAGGAGAGCTCCGCCGAAGCTCTCGGGGATGATGTGCTCGTCGGTCAGCCGCCCCGCAGTGGTGCCGCAGTAGATGCAAGTTCCGACTGGAGCATAGCGGTGGTGCCGACTCATACGAGTTGAGGGGCGAGTGACGACCGTCATCCTAACTCTCTAGAGCATTCACTAGGGCGCGGAGCACGCGCGCAACTAGGAAAGCCGCTTCGGGCTTCTAAATCAAACATCCGAAGACGCGCCTGATACTAAGGGCACAGCCTCGCGACGCCGGCGAATGACGCTCTCCATGAGCCGTGGCTGGGGAACCCTGCCGAAGCGGTTCCGGACAAATCGAAGTTGACTGTCGTCCACGCCGTAAACGAAACGAACCGCCGACTGAACAACATGTCTGTTGACCTCCTTGACCAGCACGATGCGGGGCGCGCGCAACAAATGCTCGAGAAGCGCAGCATCATGAGAGGCGATAAAGAGCAGGCGTGGGCTAATCGGCAGAGCCAGATGCCCGCCGCGTTGTGCAAGCCCGTTTGTCCGAATGACTGGGCGGTCAGAAGTCAGGAAGGTCGGGCCATCGTCCGAACCTTCAAGTACCCGCCAGTGCATGTCGTTGATCTTGCCCCCCGCGCCCGCGTTGTCCACGAGCGAGTAGAGGATTTCAAACTGATGGCGCTCGATCTGAGAGATCGGCCGCGCTGCGAGATACTGCGAGAATGTCTCCGGAGCATCCGATGATCGCTGCGCCCGGTATTGCGCTTCCAAGGCATCGTCTGTACGGCCGAAGTCTTCGCGCCACCACTCCCGAAAGCCCGCGATGTCTTCAGGGCATCGAAGCAGCAGCGACAGCACGAACCGTGTCCACGCTGACCGCGAGTGGCTATCCCACGGGGCGCGATGCCCGTAACGCTCAAGCAGGTCGAGGGAGTCCGCAGCCCAGCCATCAACGGGCTTAAAGAACTTCTCCTCCACCTGCTGGGCGAGCGCAGGCTCGTAACCTTCAAGCTCGTAAAGCCGCTTCTCAAAACCGGTGGCATCGGGCGCGCGCCTTTTTACCGCTATCTCGATGTGCGGCCGAGAGTATTCACAGAGCCTCCCATCGGGGCCCTTCCACCGGCTCAGGTAAAAGGCAGGGATGTAGTGATGCTTGATAGGAGGATTGTCGGATTTCGGTCCGGTCATTTCGATTTCTCGGCATGAAGGTGCCGCAAGCTCAAGTCTGCGAACTCGACCTTCCCCACATACTCTGCGAGGTACGGCGGCTCCAATCCGCTCCCGTAGTCGTCGTCAGTTCCCTGACTCGCCCAACCACCAAGCGCCTGCACGACATCCCGAGGCGTCTTCGCGCGCCTCAGAGCATCCCTGTAGGAGTGCCTGAAGGAGTGGAAAGTGATCTTCGTGGTCTTCACGCCAGCCTTGTCGAGGAACCGCGCGAACCACTTGGAGAACTGCGAGTAGTAGCCGTGGGCATCCTTAGCGATTTCGGGGAACAGCCGGGTCCGCTTGGCCTTCCGGGCGTCCTCCACGAACTCCAGAAAGCCGATGCGCTTCAGCTCAAGGTGTAACGGGACATAGCGCCGGCCTGCCGCCGTCTTGATCCTCTTGCGGTCGGCGGTGTCCATATCGGTTGGCAGCTCGTCGCTAAGCAGCAGGACGCTGACACCTTCGATAACCTGCACGTCCGCCACGTGAAGCTGGCAAGCCTCGCTGAGTCGGAGACCATGGAATAGCGAGAGAAGCGGGACCCAAAAGCGCCCGCGCCTCGGACGGTTCGGGCCGGGCTTGGCGTAGCCGCTCTCGTCGTCTTTGCAGCCTGTGTATAGAGGCGACTGAAAGAGTTTCGGCAGAGCGTCGGCCGGAAACGAGTCTCGCTTCTTTCCGGCAGGGACCGGGTCGTGGACCGACAGTCCCTTTGCAGGGTTCCGCTCGATCCGCCACGTCTCCTGTCCCCAGTTAAAGAGGGCTGCGAGATTGTTGAGGTAGTTGTTCACGGTGCCTGGACCCAGCACGGGCGCACCGTCTTTCGCTCCCAACTCTACGGCCATCAGCAAAGGCGTGTCCGGGTATTTCTTGCGGGCGTTGCTCGGGAGCATTTGAAGGACATCACGCACCCGCTCGCAGTCCGCCCGCGTGATGTCGCGAGCCGGCTTGCTCTCGCCAACGATCTCCGCGAGGGCGTCGAAAACGATGGTGTAGGTCATGAGCGTCTTGGAGTTCCGGCTTGCTGCCGGATCGCTCAGGTACGCTTTGATGAGTTCCCGTAGGGTCGGGCCGGTATCCGCAGGGGTGGGGGCAGGGGGCGTGTCTACCGGGTCCCCGGCTTGCCGCTGAGCGACGGCGTCAAGGTGCCTGACGAACTCCCGCAGCATCCTGTTGAGCACCTCGCGATAGACCGGAGCCTGATGGTCGAGCTTGTGACCATTGCTCACCAGCCAATCGTCAAACTCATCGCGGAACGGCTCGACATTCCCACGGGCAGCATTCTTGCGGGCTTCGGGCGATACGATGTCGAACGATTGCTCCTTCGCCTCAAACTCCCGATCAGAGAGCTGTTGGCTGCGGTGCTCCTCGTCCTCTGCCATCAGTTCGTGGAAGTACGCCGCTGCAATCCCGTCTATTTCGCTACGGGTAAGGCTGGCCTTCGGCGGTTCGCTGAGTCGCTTCCGCAGCTCTGCCATCTCGGCATCAAATCGCACGCTTTCCACCCGCACCTTGAGCTTTGCATCAGCAAGCTCCTTCGTGCCGAGTGATTTCCAGCGGTCCCCGGCCTTGAAGAGGTGCTGCAAATCAGCGGGGTACTTGGCTCGAAAATAGTACGTCGCTTCTCGCTTCAGGAGGCGCTCTGGCATCTCGTCTCCGCCCCCGGTGTAGCAGTCCGGTGTAGCAGTTGAGGGATTTTTTCCCTGAGACGCCATATACTTAGAGCAAAACCAACGAGTTAGCGGTGTGATGGCGGAAGGGGTGGCTATCCGCCGTGGTTCCCACACGTTCCCAAGCGTATCCTAAATCAGCCTAAGCAATTGAAATCAAATGGAGTTATTCTCCTTGCTCGTTCCCATTTGTTCCCATAGATTGGCAATCTAATTTGGGGGCTAGATAGGGGGCTGGGATGGCAAGATCAATAAATCGACTGAGCGCGCAGGCGGTGGCGAAGGAGACCAAGCCCGGCGCTTACCTCGATGGTCAGGGGCTTTATCTCCGCGTTGGGTCGTCGGGAAGCAAGTCGTGGCTCTTCTGCTTCATGCTAGCTGGCCGGTCGCGGGAGATGGGGCTCGGGAGCGCCGATCTCTTCAGCCTGAAGGAGGCGCGGGAGAAGGCGCATGCAGCCCGACAGAAGGTGCATGCCGGGATTGACCCTATCGAGGAGCGCAACGCCGCCAAGGCCGCCCTGCGCGCCGATGCCGCCAAATCCCTCTGCTTCAAGGAGGCTGCCGAGCGCTTCATCAAGGCGAATGAGGCGGGGTGGAAGAGCGGCAAGCATGCAGCGCAATGGACGGCGACCCTGATGACCTATGCTTATCCGCTGATAGGAAGCTTGCCTGTCGATAAGGTCGAAACCGCCCATATCATTCAAGTTCTTGATCCGATTTGGACCGAGAAGACAGAGACCGCAGTGCGCCTTCGCGGCCGCATGGAGCAGGTCCTCGACTGGGCGAAGGTTCGCGGCTTCCGCGCGGGCGAAAATCCGGCCCGATGGAAAGGCCACCTCGATAAATCGTTTCCTGCTCGATCCAAGGTGGCGAGGGTCAAGCATCGCGAAGCCCTGCCATACGCCGACATGCCGGACTTCATGGCTCGGCTGCGAAACAACGACAGCATCAGCGCGCGAGCCCTTGAGTTCGCTATTCTAACTGCAGCGCGAACGGGCGAGATCATAGGAGCCACCGAGGGAGAAATTGATATGAAGGCCGGCGCCTGGACGATCCCGGCGGAACGCATGAAAGGTGGCAAAGAGCATCAGGTTCCGCTTTGCCCCCGCGCCCTCGAAATTCTAAAAACGGTCCCACGCGAAAAGGGCAGCCCCTTCCTGTTTAGCGGCGCCCGCAAGGGAAGGGGCCTATCAAACATGGCAATGCTGGCCCTCCTGCAAGGCATAGATGGCTGCGCTGATCTGACCGTGCATGGCTTCCGCTCATCCTTCCGCGACTGGGCCGGCGACATGAGCAACTTCCCGCGCGAGGTCATCGAGGCGGCACTCGCCCATTCGCTGAAGGGCGTGGAGGCGGCCTATCGGCGCGGCGATGCCCTAGCGAAGCGGCGCAAGCTGATGGATGCCTGGGCCGGCTATTGCGCGCAGCCCGCGCGCGCAGCGGGCGGCAATGTCCATGCGATCCGGGGCGGAGCGGTCTGAATTATCATTCCCAAGCGCTTTTGAGGGCTTGCAATGATTCGGCGCGATCCCTAACACCAAAATTGGAGTCACCACACTCACCTAGGCCCGCCGCCGCAAGGGGGCTGCCGGCCTGCCCCGCCAAAGATGCGGGTGATGGAGCGTGGCCGTGACTCGTTCTCACAATACCCTAGCGCCGACAGGAGATCGTTTCCTCCGTCGCCCCGATGTCGAGGCCATGACTGGCCTCGGGACCTCAACCCTTTACCGCTACATCAACAGTGGCATCTTCCCCCGTCCGCTGGTGCTCGGCCCGAAGGCCGTCGCTTGGCGAGAAAGCGCCGTTCAAGCCTGGATGGCCTCGCGGGAAGTTTCGCCGCTCGGCCTCGAAGTCAGGTCGCCTGCGGCTTTTACCGAGGTGGCGTGATGAGCGATGCACCGGGCGGGGCAACTCATCCTGATCTCTCCTCAGTATATAACGCTGCCTTCACAGCCTGAATAAATGAAAAGGCCCCGCGATGATCGCGAGGCCCCGTCAGCGCAGCAATATTATCCATCATCAGCAGGCGGATACTATAGCTATCCTTGGCGGCTATCAATATAAAATCATGCTCAGGGATTAATTGCTATGTCTGCCGTAGCTAATGCGCACAGACGCTCCGCATCCGACGAGCGAATTGAATTCATAACGCTAAATCGAAAGCTTTGGCTGTCCGAACTTCCAAAAGATTTTCATGCTACCAGCATGTATGCCGGCTACGACAAGGATAAGAAGCCGCAGAACCTGAAGCTGCTCGCGCAGATAGGCAGAACGCGACCGGTTGGAAACGATGACGTGGAAAATCTGGTGTCATTCGAGGACGCCATGGCTGAGCTGGACAAACATCCTGATCTGATTCTCGGCCTTGCGGTGGCAATGCGGGCAGAGTTCGGTTTCGTTGCGCTGGATCTGGATGACCCGGAGAAGGAGTATCAAAGGCGCTTAGCGCTTGGCAAAGAGCCTGAACCGGAGCTTCAGGCAAAACGCGACAAGCAGCTTAAGTGCAACCTGCTCATCGTGAAGACTTTTCGCGAGGCCGGCGCGCTTGTCATGCTGTCGCAGTCAGGCCGGGGCGCGCATATTTTCTTTCGGATCACGCTTCCGGATTGCAAATATCTCCACAACGGCAAGTTTGCGTTCTGCGGCCAGCTGATCGCCCACTCCGGCTATGTCTATATCACCGGCGAGCAATATCCCACGAGGCGCTTTGGCGCCGAGGACACGCTTCCCGACCTTACGGAGACTTTCACAGAGATTTTCGAGGGGCTGAAAGCAAGCGGCGACTTTGCGCAGTCGAAGAGCGCCGCTGGAACGGACGAAAGCGGTGCGAAATTCGAAGTCGGGTCGAGCACCGATTATGGCCGCCAGCTTGACCTCTCAGATGATGAGGTGATCGCGCAGGCCAAGCTTCGGGATAAGAGCGAGCATGATTGCTATGCGATCTTGGCCGGTGGCAAGCTCGTGCCGACGCCGAGGGGAACGCCAAGCGCCTCGATGGCGCTGACACATGCGATCAGCATTCTTGATCGCATATCCGGCAATCCAGCGCAGATCGAGCGCATCGTCATGGCGAGCGCTATCGCCAGGCATCCGCCCCCGCCCGGCTCCCGCGAAAGCCGGGCGCAAAAGTGCTTGCGGCTTCTTCCGGGCATCCTCCGCTCGAAGCGCGCCGGCTATGATGCATATCGCGCCGCGAAGGCAGCGGAAGCCCGCGCCCTCGATCAAGCAGTCGATCTTAGCGGCTGGGACAGCCGCCCGTTGCCCGATGCTGTGCCGGCGGATGATCGCTGCGCCGGGCTTGGCCCCGAAGCGGCGGCGGCCCTGCGCCTGCTGGAGGCCATGCAGGCAGGAGGCGCGGTCGAGGTTGAGGAGGGGGAGGATGCGCCGCAGCAGCTCCAAGGCGGCGCCCGATTGCGGGAGATCAGGCGCAGGCTGCTCGCATGCGTGTCGTCCTCAAGCCCGGAAAGCTCGCCATGGATGTCGCGCCTAGTCGACGCCAATTGCGAGGCCATGAAGCTGCCCTTTCGGAAGTTTGCGCTCCTGTCGACTATCGCGTTCATGGGCGGGCTCCTCGGCAGGAAGTACAAGACCGAGTGCGGGCTATCGGCGGCGCAGAGCTTCGTACTGGTCGCGCCATCTGGGACAGGCAAGGGCCTAGCGCTCGGCTATTGGCCGAAGAAATTCAGAGCGGCCCGGAACCCCCGCCGCATGCGGAAGGGCCACGTCATAAATGGCTCGATCTCCTCACCTGAGGCGCTACATGGTGATGTGCAGCACACGGGAACGACGATCCATTATCGGGCCGATGCCGGCAGCGATCTCAAAGCTATCGCGAAGCCGATGAGCACCAAGGCCGAGGAGCTGCGCGACCGGATTTATGAGTTCTATGACGCCTCAGGCCTTGGCGAGCCCGCGATGTTTCCGCCGTCATCAATATCGGGCAGGAAGCGCGGCGATAGGCCAATTAAGGCCGCCCAATTCTGTGCAATTTGGTCAACGACCCCGACGATCTTCACATCGGTTTATTCGAGCGAGTTCCTGGCCTCGGGCGGCGGGCAACGCTTTCTGATCTCGTTCCATGACGCGCATGGCGGCGACCCGATCCCGGATGATGAAGTCGAGACGCGGCTGCCGGATGATATTCGGAAATGGCTCTCGCGGCTGCTCGATGACATCAACGATCTCGATACCGCATACTTTAAGGCCAGCAACGCGGAGTATCCCACAGATGACGCTTCCGCGCCTGATTTCGATGAGGCCGAAAGAGAAGCCAAACGCGCCGCCGCGCTGACCGTCAGCGTGAAGTATGATGTCGCGGCGAAGGCTGCGGCTTGGCGGCTGGATCAGGCTGTCGCCGCCCTGATGCGAGAGGTCAACGGCAAACGCCTTCCTGCCCATTATGCGATGTTCGGCCGCGTGGTGATGTCGGCAAAGCGCCTCGCCCTCATCAGCGCGGTGCTGCGCGATCGGGAAAGGCCACTGATTGGCGAGGCGGATATTGCCTGGGGGCTGGCCTTCGCGCTCGACTGTTTCGTTTCTCTCGCTGCGTCATTTGATCGGGGCGATAGCGGCGATGCCACTGATGGGACGCGGGAAAGCGCAATCTCCGAGTGGTTCGAGCGCAGCAAGAAATCCAGAGAGATCAAGCACGGGAAGCGCGTCATCCAGGATGGATGGGTTCCATTCTGGTGGCTGAAGGATCGGGCTCAGAACAACAATGCGTTCAAAGAGCGGAATAAGGGCTCAGATGAGCTGTTGCTGAAGGCGCTTGAGATGATGGTTCGAGGTGGCCAGTTGGAGAAGTCGGCGGGGGAAAAAGGTGCATTGAAATTCAAGATGGTTGGGGAGTGATAGGGCGGAAGAATGGGTTGGCATGTGGTTACAGGATTGGGGCTGGCCGGAAAAATTATCAGGGTCGGGGGATTGGGGGACAGGTTTTTGGGGTCTCCCTCTATGTAAAAATTGGCGAGATATAGGGGGTCTTATCCCCCTGTCCCCCAACCCTCGAAAACCCCTTCAACAAAGGGCCTAACGCGGGGGACAAGCCTTCTCCCCCGGCCATCCGCCAATCCCCCGAAGACCCATACCGATCAGTTTCCAACTCTTTTTGCTCGACCCTTGTTTTCAGCCATACGAACTCGCCCTCCGCGCACCCGTCCGAGTGCCCGCGCACGCGTAAGGGCTGACGGCGCAGAGTTCGGCCTCCATCCTTGGTGGCGAATCTTCGCCACTTGGATGCGCAGCCAGCACTCCTCTCAACACCACCAGAGAAGCACGGCGCCCGTTGCCAATGGCACCGGTATCCCTCCTGGGCTCGCCCGATCAGGCGGCTCGAAGGCGGTGAAATCGGTTGCCTTTCCGCAGCGGCGGAAGCATCATCCGCCTAGATGCTATATAGGAATGGCGATATCGCATTCCTATCGCATGCAGCCCCCTAATTGGCCCCCGATCCGCGAGGAATTCGCGATGCAAATCGACATTGATACCGAGATCGCGCGCTGCCCTTCGCCCCGGCTGCCGCCCGACGAGTGGAACCTGCTTCGCCTCGATCCTGAGTTCTGCTTTGGCATCCCCCAGCCGACTTGGGAAGAAATGCGCGGCAAGCGTCTCGTGCTCCTCTACAAAAAGGACCTCGGCGCTGATCTGAGCGAAGCCAAGGCGGCGCTGCTAGAGCGGATCGTGGTGCTTCAGGTTTGGTGCGAGGTTGTCGATAGCCGGTTTTTCACGACAGGCGGCCTGCCGGACGAGTACACCAAAAACACCACCATGCTGCTGCGGCTGCTGAAAGAGCTTGGCCTAGAGCGCAGGGCGAAGGTCGCGAGCGATCTCGCGTCATACCTCGCCGGGAAGGTCGGAAACGATGTCGCGAAGGCCGTGGCTCCTGACGGCCGCGAGCTATCGGGCTGGCTGGTGGGCTGATGGCCTTGGCAGCGCCGCGCGCAGGGCAGGGGCCGGCCATCCCGGCGCGGCATAGGGCCGCCGGCCGGCGCCTCCGCCGCGTGTGCCATTCGCAAGGGGCAGCCGATGATCCCGCCTGATCGCAGCTATGCCGCCGCCTGCCGCGACCCGGCGCTATTTGGCCCATGGTTCGCCGCCGACTCCTGGGAATGTTGGCGCGTCCTCGACAAGGCGATATTCGGCGAGGCCCTCAATCCTGACGAGCTTGCGATCTTCCAAGAGCTGACCGGCCGCGCCGAGGCGCCGCAAAAGCCGGTGACAGAGGCCTGGCTGATCGCCGGCCGACGCAGCGGCAAAGACGTCAAGGCCGCATCAATCATCGCCTACATTGCGACGATCGGCGCCCACTTCCTCAACTTCCAGAAGTATTTGACGCCCGGCGAGCGCGGCGTCGTTCAGCTTCTCGCCGTCGATCGCAACCAGGCTCAGGTCTGCCTCGGCTACCTCCGCGCCATGATGAAGCAGCCGCTCCTCGCATCGATGGTTGAAAAGGAGATGCCGGACGGCATCGAGCTGACGAACGGCCTAGCCATCGAGATCACCACGAACGACAGGCGCCGCGTCCGAGGCCGAACCGTTGTCGCCGCCGTCCTCGACGAAGTCGCCTTTTGGATGAGCGATGAGGGCAACAGCGTCAACCCGGACAGCGCCGTCTACGACGCCCTGACGCCCGCCATGGCCACGATCCCCGGCGCCATGCTGATCGGCATCTCTTCCCCATATGCCCGGCGCGGCCTGCTTTGGAAGAAATTCCGCCGGCACCACGGCGACCTTCCCGAGCCCGGCGAGCCCGACATCCTGATCGTCAAGGCGCCGACTTGGCGGATGAACCCAACCCTGCATCGCGAAAAAGGCGTCATCGCCGCAGCTTATCGCGATGACCCCCAAGCCGCAGCAGCCGAATATGGCGCGGAATTCCGCAGCGATGTCGCCGGCTTCCTCGATTTCGATGCCGTCGCCGCCTGCACCGACCGCAATGTCCGCGAGCGCCCGCCGATCCCATCGATACCCGGCATTCCCGGCAGCCGGGTTCAATACTTCGCCTTCGCGGACCCATCCGGTGGCAGCAACGACTCCATGACGCTCGGCATCGCCCATCGCGACCTGATCACCAACCAAACCGTTCTCGACCTTGCCCGCGAGATCAGGCCGCCATTCGATCCCGCCCAGGCTACGGCGGAGTTCTGCAACACGATCAAGTCCTATGGCCTGCACACCGTCACAGGCGACCGCTATGCAGCGCAATGGGTCGTCAGCGCCTTCGCAGCCAACGGCGTCACATACGAGCACACCACCAGATCCCGCAGCGAGATTTACCTAGAGCTGCTCCCACAGATAAACAGCCAATCGATCCGCTTGCTCGACCTGCCCAAGCTGCAAACTCAGCTGACATCGCTTGAGCGCCGAACCAGCCGATCCGGCCGGGACTCTGTCGATCATCCACCTGGCGCCCATGACGATCTAGCCAACGCCGCAGCCGGCGCTCTGGTAGCGGCGGCGGCCGAGCCCACGGACCTATCCGGCGGCATCCTCCGCTTCGGCTTCGGGCGCGATGGCTTCCACTTTGGAACCCGCCGCCCTTCGCAGACAATGACTGACGCCGAATTCGAGGCCCGCTACGGCCAGACCACGGAGCGCGCGCAATGAGTTGGCTCAGCGCCATTTTCGATCCGGCCCCTAATGCCGATGCCCGGATCGCGGCGGAGGAGGGCACAATCGCCCACTGCGGCAAAATCCTGGCCATGCGCCGGCCGCACCCGATGGCGGCTTTCTTTGCGACCATCCGCAAGGCGGCAGCGGAAGCCCGGCTGCGCGGGCTTCGGGCCGCGCGCGACAGAAGGGCGGAAAACGAGAAGACCCGCGCGAGCCTGAGGCCCGGCCATGCCATGGCAGCCGGGAGCAGATATGACCCGGCCGCGATCGCACCGCGCGATAATAAGCCGCGCCCGCTCGGCCATAGCGCGCCGTCGCTGCCCGCCGCCGCTAGATGGCAGCCTAGAAACCCCATGAGTATCTGACGCAGGAAACGTCACGGTGAAAGCCGCATGGGTCGTGAGCTAACAATCGCAAACCTTCCAAGACGGGCGGAATGCGGTCGATCCGCAAAGCTACCGCAACGCCAGCTCGCGCGCGCTTTGACGGGCTAATCCGGGCCCAAGTCGATCGAACCTGAAGCTGTCGACTTCCAAGCAAGTACGGCGATATCTTAGGCATGCCGTACTGATGCAACGAGTTGTGCGTCCGCCGCGGCAACCATACTCGCGGCAGGAGTTCAATTTGGGCATCGACGAGCAGAATTCAGCGGGGCCATACGCATTTCTGTTTGACGGCAGCATTGATGGCCTACCGGATCCGCAGCTGCCTTTTTTCACCGCCGCGGTCCTAGCGGCATTATCCAACGCCGATCCTGCCGGCCGAACTCGAGCACAAATCCGCGTGGGGATGCCCTTGCTATCGAAGTTCGCCGAGCGCACGAGTGCTGTCCGCGGATTTGTGAGGGGAAGCGGGCGCACACTCTCGCACGATAAAGATGTCTACAAATACACGATCTGGGACTGGCTAGACTCGCTCGATCAAGGATGGTCCAGTCTTAATCGGGAACAAGGCCACGAAATATTCCGCCGTCACACTGGGGAATGCATCGCTCTGTCGGCGCTTCACGATAGCATTCGCGATACCATAAATGCTGCTCTCAAGACGGTTCCCGGTTATATTGGTAGTTTCGCAATCGATCCCGGCAACCCAGTACATCGGACCGCATTCTTTGATGTCTTGATATATGCCGCAGCAGCGGTGGGTGGAGGCGTTGTTCAGGAGCGCAGCTTCGAAGGAGACGAGGACTGGCCGCTGGCAGGCGCCACGGAATTCAGGCCTAAAGGTCTGTTATGGAAGGAGTACGGCTGGCTAGCATCGAAAGGACCAAAGGGGCTGCCGAAAGTCCACCTCTCCGAGCGAGGATTAAGGGCGGCAGCTAACATCGTTCAGAAGCAAGTACACACTGTCGAAACACGTGTAATCGAAGAGATCGCAAGCGTTTTCTTCGAAAAGGGCGATGGAAAGATTTTCGAGTTTCAATCCATCGGAGAGCCAAGCGACGTGCTCCAGGCGATCATGCCGGAGGGCAAATTCACCAAATATCTCTTCGACCGCGAACACAAAGACGGTCGCTCCAAAGCCGCCTTCCTCATCGACGAACTCGGTATCGAACCTGAGGATTGGCGCTATCTCGCAGCGCAATTCTATAGTGGCCTTCTGATGGCGCGACCCGAGGCTGTGAAGCTGAATCATTGGGACACGGGATATGGTGCTCGGTTCGACGTGACGATGCGGGTCCGAAGCCGCTCTGGAAGCAAGGCGGTCGTTGTAACGGGCTGGAACATGAATCCCGGGAAGCTGCCTTCACTATCGACGGCATTTCCCGGCGCTCGCAACTCAGAGGCAGTAGAGCCTGGCGATCCGCCGATCTTGCGTCCGGGCACAGGAACCAACGCAGATTGGATGCAACTCTGGAACTGGGCAAATCGCGCTGGCGCGAGCGCGGCCGGAACAGTAGTGCCGACCCCGATGTTCGTCGTCGGCTACGAACCGTTCTCGGAGGGCGAGATTGGAACAGCAACTGTACGTGTTGCTCCCGCGCAGACCGGCTTTGCGCGCTGGCTCTTGCAGCATGGGCCGGGTAAAAGGGACGACTGTGGGGGGAGTGGTTGTATTTAGTCCCATTCCTACGCAATCACTTGATCGTGCCACCGCCTGGGCCCGCTCTGTCACGTTAGTTCTTCGGCTGAATAATATACTTGCGGAGTTTAAGACTTATCCCAGCTAAAGCTGCTGCCGCTAGTTTCGGCCAAGAGCAGAAGTGTCGCCGACCGTGCCGCAATATCTGAGATGTGTAGGCGCCTGCCATTCGTCGCACGTCCTGTGCATCATCCTCACCACTAAAGATACCGAGCCTTCAGCGCCGCCTTGCCAGCCTCGATAAGCGCCTCGGGATCGCGGCCAAGCTGCCTTTGGAATTCTGGTCGGACGCAGCCTTCCCATGCCTTTCTGACTTCGGCCGTCGCGTCGGGCCATGAGGCAGCCAATCGCAGGGCGGCGCGCCATTCGCCGGAGGCCATGAGTTCTCGGAGGATGTCGATTTTCGGTCGCATGGGGACGCGTTGGCATGCGTCCAAAAAAGTCTCAAGCCACTGGATTTGAACGAAATACCGTTCCCGGCCTATTCGTCATCAGGTCGACTGGTAGATCGGATTATCCACCCTTGCGGGGCGGGGTCATGAGGGCGCTCAATATTTGGTCGTCGCTCGGCTTGGCCGGTGGCTCAACTTCAAACGGAAACTGCGTGACGCGCATCGCCAGTGAAGTTTCGCCCTTCACAACTTTCACGGCATTCGCCAACAGCTCGTGCTGAAGTTGCTCCGTCTCGCCGTGTCCCTGAGGATGGTATGCTCCCTGCATAAGTTCCGATTTCTGATAATCGTAACCCAGGGCCTGCGAGATTTTGAACAGAAGTTCGTAAAAGTGGCCCATCCCATCGCGTGCCCATGCCACCGCGTTGTTTTCGTCGGACGAAGTGTTCAGGTGCCGGGCATATATGCGCCAAGCCTCGATTACATTTTTGTCCTTTGCCGCCCGCTTATAAAATAGCCAGTCGAGTCGACGCGGGCGGAATTCAAGCTCGATACGGTTGAGCGCCTGGACGTGAGCCACTGCGAGCCGCGTCGCCCTTGTCCCCATCAGCGCATAAAATATCTCTATCTTCTGCTGGCGTCGCGATTGCCAACGCTCAAGATACTTTTGCGCCTGCACCGCAAGGATCGGGCCAGCGATCGTGGCGAAGGCGATGATCCAGTCTGAAGTCTTCATGTCCGTAAGCATGCCGGAAAGTAACACGCGGCAAACAACCGCAACATGCCGCGCCGGCGCCTTCCACAGACTCCTTTCAGGCGCCTCTTTTCCTATAGCCGCTTGATACGGTGCCGAGGAGCTTTCGTGCGTCGGGGCCTAGTTCTTCGTCACGCTAAGCATGCGGTGGCAGTCGACGAGCGCGGGGTCGCGTGGGGCTCTGTCGAAGAAAAAGGACATATATTTGAAGGTTTCACTCGCCGCCGAACTAAGTTCTAAAAATAGATTGATCCAGAGGGAATATTTCGCTTGCGGCACGCGCGCGTCCATGCGCGTGATGAGCCTATAGCGCCGCTCATGGCGCTATCGCCCCGGCGGCGCCCTCATGAAATTCTACGCTCTTGCAGCGATTATTACTCGCACAGAGCTGAATTCATGCCTCTCAACATCGAAAAACTTCGACGTCTCGATGACGCCGTGCGCGAGCTGAAGCGCGCGGTCGGCATTTCCGGTTCGCCCGGCTGGGACGCGATCATGACGAAGGATCGGCGCCGGGCCTTGGTCGCAGCTATCCGGCGCGATGCAAAGCTCGATGCGGAAACCCGCGCGCGGGCCAACGAGATTGTCGAGTTCATCAAGAAGAACACCACCCCGGACATCTTCTTTCGAGGCTGACATGCTGGTCAAAGGCTGGGCCTCAACGACACGGCTGGACCAGAACAACAGCATCCTCGCTGCGGGTGCGTTCGACCTTGCCATTGCGAAGCGCGGCCTCGCGGGCATCGCATTGTTGCTGGATCACGACTGGGGCATGCCGGCCGGCCGCATTACCCGGCTTGAGACGATGGGGGGCCGGCTTTGGATCGAGGCAATCCTCGACCCTGCGCGCCCCGGCGTCGCCGCCCGCATCGCGCTTCTGCGCCGCGAGAAGAAGCACGGCTTCAGCGTCGGCGGCTTCAAGCACCGCTTTCGCCGTCAGGTGGATGGCACGCTTTTGATCCGGACGGCGGACCTTCGCGAGGTCAGCCTCACCGCATATCCCCGGAATACCGACTGCCAGCTGGTCTTCGACAGCGCGCCGGCCAAGCTCTGGCCCGCTGATTTGCAAGAGACTTTGGACGAACAGGACCGGGCCGTCGCAGCAGCCGCCAAACGCAGCTTTATCCCCGTCATCAAATACGAGGCCAGCCAGTCATGACCCGCCCATTCGATCGCATGCGAAGCGCTATCGCCAACCTTTCCAGGCCCGATCTGCGGGCGCTCGCCCATCGGGTCGGCGCCAATCGCGATACCCTTTTCGACTTCGCAGATATCAACATCGCTCTCGACCCTGCCTGCATGGCGAAGCTCGAAAACTGGTTTGCCGACTTCGCGCTGCGCGCCATGCTGAGCGACCCGGCCCGGATGAAGCAGATGTGCGATCTGCCCGCCGCGATCGGCATCGACCGCGCCGCATACGAGGCGTTCCTTTCTGACGAAGGCGATCTGCCGCAGGCGCAAAGGCTGATCTTCGGGCGCACCTCGCCCATGGCGGCGCGCCCACCAAGCGTGGCGAGACCCTCCCTGCGCCTTCAACTAGCGCCCAGCTCCCGGCCGAAATGCGCCGCCGCGCCTATCTCATGCATGCGCTGCGCGATCTGCCGCTGGCTGAGTTGGAGCGACTCGCCACCCTGGCCCGCAAGGCCGCCTGATCGCCTTAATCAACAGGGCTGAAGCCAATGACCGAACAGACCGTTACGCTGACCATAACCGACCTGCGCGGCGCCCACGTGGATGTCGTCCTCGGCGCGGCGAATCCACAAATCCGCGACATGTATCTCGCCTACTCCGCAGCCCACGCCTGCCCCGCGAAGTGGGCTGCGCAGGAAAAGGCCGCGATCGGCATAGGGGTCGCGCTCGCCGCGCGGCGATGCGGCGCGCCTTATGCCGAATTCTCGCTGGCCAAGCTGATGCGAATTTTCCCGCGCAACAGCCTCGCGGAAATCGCGATGGCGGAGCGCATGGAGTTCCTGCGGCTGCTTCCTTGCCTGAAGAGATTTCTGATTAACAAGCCGTTCTGGGCCGGCCATGCATTCGACGCCGCGCTCGATGGGGTGAGATGCCCCCAACCCGGCGATTTCTGGGCGCATTACTGGGGCGCCGATCCGGCCGACGTCAGGCAGGCGATCGCGTATGGGATGGCACGGGCGCGGGCCATCGCAGGCAGCGGGCTTCATTAGGGGCGGATGGCTGTGGACATGACCGACGCCCTGTCTCAGACCGAGCACGAACAAGAGCTTCTCAAGGTGCAAATCGCGCTCGCCAATGTAGCCGTGAACTCTGCTATTCCTGCTCGATCCGGTGAGGCCGCACAGAAGCCCGCCACCGCCCGGCAGCCCTTGGCCCCTGCTTCCCCCGGCGGCAGCGCCTAGCGCCGCTGTTGGGGCTGCTCAGGCAGCCTTCGGCAAGCCGCTGATTAGAAGCGGGGCCGCAGATCGGCGGGCAGCCTCTCGATTTCAGTGATGCCAACCAGCATGCGGGGATCGACGATGTGCTCCCTTTCCTCAACAGATTTTGGAATTTCATCGTTCGGGCCGGTAATGATGGCAGAAGGCGTCGCGGTCGCTGTGAGCAAGACACTTTCGCCGCCATCGCACCTGCAAAGGCCCGACGCGAACATTTCTGCGACTGCTCTGTTCGTCGACCAGTTGAGGCCAATGCGACCGGCCTCTAGCTCGCTGGCTCGCTCCCCGCGAAACAGAATTAGTGTCTCACCGCTGTAGGGAGGGAACACCCGGCGCAGCGCGCGGATGATTAGGTCGTCATTTGGGATGTTGGCCCGATGCCGAAACGAATGAACCGACCAATTTGAATGAAACGCAAAGCGAAAATCCGTATGCACATGCCCGCACTCTACCGCAGCCTCTAACACCTTGCGGTAGCCGATCCCGCCTTCGTGGTGGAGCATATCCAGCGCTCGATCGAGGTCACTTGACGGACCGCCATGCATGGCGGCAAGCGCATATGACACTGCATCATTGAGGGTCAGCGCTGGCGGTGGAATGAAGTCCATCTGAGGCTTGAAACGCAACAGAACGATGCGCGGATCGTCTGTCGGCTCGACATCTAGCCATGGGTATCTGCGATCAGCCATTACCGAACGTTAGCCTTCGACGCCGGCGAGGCAAAGCATCGATCTGTTCGCCCCAAATGGCCTAGGGGGCAGAAATGGGGGCGTGGATATCCATGGAATCAGAAAACTTAGCAAAATCAACGCTTTATGTGCGATATTTGGCGGAAGGGGTGGGATTCGAACCCACGGTGGGCTTGCACCCACGGCGGTTTTCAAGACCGCTGCCTTAAACCACTCGGCCACCCTTCCAACGGCTTGTCATTGCCGCTCCCGATCGATTTTTGCAAGCCGCAGCTGGTTTGAATACGGACATCTGCATTGGAAATCACAAAAAGATACAAAGTTTCAATAACTTGCCTCGCTTCGATTTCTTTAGCACCGGGCCGTGCTGACAGGTGAGCTCGGGCGTGGCGCAGCTGTCACGCTCCCCTGAAAAATGGCGCCGGGAAGGTGATGGATTGACAGTTGCCGCATTTCCGACACCTTTATGCTCGCCCAAAGGCCGGGCTGGGCTTCCGTTGACGGTGGCGCGTACGCGCTTCCGCCGCTTAACGATCCCTTAATGGAACTGGTCGAAAACTGCGACCTTGCCACGTTGGTGGCTGGGGCGGCGCAGCGTTTTCGGCGCGACGAACGGGAATGCGGCATGATGCGAGGCGCGAGCACTTCGGCACCGGCGGTGGTTCCCCCCGCAGCCAATTGCGACGACGCCCCGCGCGCTTCTTCCTCCTTCTCCACGGCGACCCGCCTCAGCTGTGTCGTGCTGGCCGGCCTCTTCCTCGCGAACTGCGCCAATGACCAGGTCGCGCGCCGCGGCAAATCGAAAGAAATCGGCGCCTTTCCGTCATCGAAATACGGCCCCGCCAGCGCACGCGTGGTGGAGGACGGGCAGCCGGTGCCGAAAGGTGGCGGCCGCGAGCTGATCGGCCGCAGCTACACCGTCGCCGGCAAGCGCTACACGCCCTATGAGAAGCCTGTCGGCTTCACCGCAGTCGGGACCGCGTCCTGGTACGGCGAAGCCTTCCATGGCCGTCGCACCGCCAACGGCGAAGTCTATGATCGCATGAGCATCAGCGCGGCGCATCCGACCATGCCGCTGCCGGCCTATGCCCGCGTCACCAACGTCACCAATAGCCGCTCGATCATCGTGCGCGTCAACGATCGCGGCCCGTTCCATGGCGGCCGCGTCATGGACGTCTCGCAGAAGACAGCCGATGCGCTCGCCTTCCGCCATCTCGGCACGGCGCGCGTCAAGATCGAATATCTCGGCCAAGCCTCGCTCGCCGGCTCCGACGACAACATGCTGCTCGCCTCGCTGCGCACCGACGGTTCGCCCGCTTCGATCCCGGGCCAGAGCAGCCGCACCATGATCGCCAGCGCCGCGTCGCAAGTCGATCTCGGCCGCTCCGCCGGACCGGATCTCGACGAGGAACCCGCAAGGCCAGCTCCTGCGCCTGTCCGGGCCGAACCCACCCCGGTCCAGCCCCAGCCCGTCGCGCAGGCCTATGCCCCCGAGCAGCCGCGTTCGATCGCACTGCAGAGCCCGATTGTCGCCAGCGCCGCGGCTTCGTCCGGTGATGGCGTTTCAGTCAGCGGCGTTCGTCTGCCGCCGTCCCGGCCCTTCGATCTCGGTGCCGTCGCCCATGCCGGCAAGCCAGTCCTGGGCTTACGTCCGAACGTCGTGACGACGCCAATGCCGGTGCCACGCACGGCCAGCCCGTCTGCCGCTCTCGAGAAGGCGCCGCCCCTTCGCCTTGCCAAGGGCCACCCGCTGTCCACCGGCGTGAAGCAACAGTCGCAGCCACTGGCGCGGAATTGACTCTGCTCCGGGCTTGACCGCCCGGACCGGCGCATCATCTGATCTCGATATGACGCAAGGTCGATCAGGGATGGCGCGCGCCTACTTTCCGGTTTGGAGCAAGGTTCTTGCCGTCTGCGTGGCCCTGCTGGTGCTGGCACCGGGTTTCGCCCGCGCACAGGTGTTCCAGTCAGCTGCTCCCTATGCGCTCCTGCTCGATTCTGCGAGCGGCGCGGTGCTCTACGAGAAGGCTGCTGACGAGCTGATGGTGCCGGCGAGCCTGGCCAAGCTCGCGACCGCGCTCGTCGCCTTCCAGGAGATCGCTGCCGGCAAAATGACGCTGGAGACCGAGATCTCGATCTCGGAGAACGCCTGGCGCAAGGGCGGCGGCGTCTCCGGCGGCTCGACCATGTTCGCCATCGTCCACAGCCGGGTGAAGCTCGGTGACATCCTGCAGGGGCTGATCGTGCACTCCGGCAATGACGCCGCGATCGCGCTGGCCGAGGCCGTGGCGGGCGATGAGGCCAGCTTTGCGAAGATCATGACCGAGCGCGTGCATGCGCTCGGCCTGACCAAGTCGCAGTTCCGCAACGCGACCGGCATGGCCGATCCGCAGCAGAAGGTGACGTCGCGCGAGCTCGCCTTCCTCTCCGATCACATCATCAAGACCTATCCGGAGCTCTACAGGATTTTCGGCCAGCGCGACTTCACCTGGAACAAGATCAAGCAGAGCAACCGCAATCCGCTGCTCGCCATGGACATCGGCGCCGACGGCCTGAAAACCGGCAATATCGACGAGACCGGCTATGGCCTCGTCGGCTCGGCGGTGCAGAAGGGCCAGCGGCTGATCGTCGTCGTCAACGGGCTTAAGAATGCGCGCGACCGCGCCAGCGAGGCCCGTAAGCTGCTCGAATGGGGCTTCCGCTCCTTCGAGCAGAAGCAGGTCTTCGCCGAGGGCGAGACGGTCGGCGAGGCCAGCGTCTTCGGCGGCGAGAAGGGCCGTATCGCGCTGCGCGCGAAGGGCCCTGTGAGCCTTCTGGTGCCGCGCGGCAGCAGCGAGCGCCTCGCTGCCCGCATCGTCTATCGCGGCCCTCTGCAGGCCCCCGTGGCGGAAGGCGCCGAGATCGGCCGCCTGGTGGTCACGCGCGGCGAGATCAAGACGCTCGAAATCCCGCTCTATGCCGCCGAGACGGTCGCGGTCGGCAGCTTGCAACGGCGTGCCCTCGACGCGCTGATGGAGGCCGCGACCGGTTGGGTCCGCAAGGCCTTCAAGCGGAGCTGAGCGTGGCCAAGACCAGGACAAGGGCGAAAGCGCGGCCCGCGGGGCATTTCATCACGCTCGAAGGCGGGGAGGGGGCCGGCAAGTCGACCCTGGCCAAGGCGCTCGCGGCCCGGCTGGAGGCGCACGGGCTCACCGTCGAGTTGACCCGCGAGCCCGGCGGCTCGCCCAAGGCCGAGCGCATTCGCGAGACTCTGCTCGCCGGCAAGATCAAGCCCTATGGCGCCTTCGCCGAAGCACTGATGTTCCAGGCCGCCCGCATAGACCATGTCGACAGCCGCATCAGGCCGGCCATGGCGCGCGGCGCCTGGGTGATCTGCGACCGCTTCATCGATTCGACCCGTGTCTACCAGGGCACGCTCGGAGAGATCGCCAGGGACAAGCTTTCGGCGCTGGAGACTGTCGCCATCGCCGGGCTGATGCCGGAGCTGACCTTCATCCTCGACCTCGCGCCCGAGACTGGTCTGGCCCGCGCTGCTCGGCGCCGCAAGCCGGGCGAAGCCACGGACCGTTTCGAGAGCGAAACGATCGCCTTCCATCGCCACCTACGTCAGGGCTTTCTCGACATCGCTGCGGCGGAGCCGCAGCGATGCGTCGTGCTCGATGCCAGCCTCATGCCGGAGATGCTGGCGGAGAAGGCCTGGGAGGCGCTTTCCAGCCGGCTGCCCTTGCCGCAGATTGCGCCGGCATGATCGAATCAAGCAACGACCCCGACCGCCTGCCGAACGCGCCGCATCCGCGCGAGACGCTGGCGCTCATCGGCCACCACCGCCAGGAAAAGGCTTTCCTGACGGCGCTGCGCTCCGGCCGCATGCACCATGGCTGGCTGCTCGGCGGCCCGGAAGGCGTCGGCAAGGCGAGCTTCGCCTATCGCGCCGCCCGCTTCATGCTCGGCGAAGGCGATCCCGTGCGTCGCGCGGAAGCTGCCCGTGACCTCGCAATGCCGGAAACGGACAGCGCCACCCGCAAGATCGTGGCGCAGTCCCATCCGGACCTGCATCTCCTGCGCCGCATTGCCAAGCCCGACGGCAAGAGCTTCACTAGCAATATCCCGGTCGACCTGGTGCGCCGGATCATCGACCGCTTCGGTTCCAGCGCAGGCGAGGGCGGCTGGCGCGTGGCAATCGTCGATTCAGCCGAGGACCTCGACCGGCCGGGCGCCAACGCCCTGCTGAAGCTGCTCGAGGAGCCGCCGCCGCGCTGCCTCTTCCTGATCGTCACCCATGCGCCCGGCCGCGTGCTGCCGACGATCCGCTCGCGCTGCCGGTTGCTCGCCTTCGAGCCGCTGGGGGAAAGCGACGTTGCGCAGGCAGGCGAAATCGCGCTCACGCGCATGCGTCTGCCTTACGACGTCTCGGCGCTCGAGCGGGCCGCATCCTTGTCCGAAGGCTCGGTCAAGCGGGCGCTGACCTATGTCGATCCGGAGACGCTGGCGCTGGTCGAGGCGGTGAGGGCGCGGCTCGATGCATTGCCTTCGATCGACCTCACGGCGCTGCTGGCGCTGGGCGAGGATGTCGCGGGCAGGGCGGGCGAAGCCGATTTCGCCGTCATGATCGAGACGGTGCAGGGCTGGCTCGGCGCCCATCTGCATGCGCATGCCGGCGCCGGCCCGGCCCGGCTTGCGCCTCTCGCGGAGGTGTGGGAGAGACTTGCACGCGCCGCGAACGAGGTCGAAACCTACAATCTCGATCGCCGCCCCCTCGTCATGTCGCTGTTTCACGATCTGTCGGAGGCGGTTTCCCGTTCGCGCGCGGCCTGACAACGACACGAAACCGGACAGACCATGGCCTCGGCCCCGAAGTTCTATCTGACGACCGCGATCCACTACACCAACGGCCCGCCGCATATCGGCCACGCCTATGAGATGGTGTCGGCGGACGCGATCGCCCGCTTCAAGCGCCTCGACGGCTACGACGTCTTCGCCATGACCGGCACCGATGAGCACGGCCAGAAGGTGCAGCGCACCGCCGCGCAGAACGGGGTCTCGCCGAAGGACTTCGTCGATGGGATCGCCGTGCGCTTCGAGGAGATGGAGCAGCGGCTCGGCTGTTCGTTCGACCGCTTCATCCGCACCACCGACGCCGACCATCTGCCGTCGACGCAGGAACTCTGGCGCCGGATGGAGGCCAGTGGCGACATCTACCTCGCCAAATATTCCGGCTGGTACTCGGTCCGGGACGAGGCCTTCTACGGCGAGGAGGAAACGACCCTCCAGCCCGACGGCACGCGCCTCGGCGGGCAGGGCACGCCGGTCGAATGGGTCGAGGAGGAGAGCTATTTCTTCCGCCTGAAGTCCTACCAGGACAAGCTGCTCGCGCTCTATCGCGACGTGCCGGACTTCGTCTCGCCGGAGACGCGCCGCAACGAGATCGTCTCCTTCGTCCAGGGCGGGCTCGAGGATCTTTCGATCAGCCGCACCACCTTCGACTGGGGGCTGCCGGTCCCGGGCGATCCGAAGCATGTGATGTATGTCTGGGTCGACGCGCTCAACAACTACGTCACCGGCTGCGGCTTCCCGGACGAGAGCGATCCGCGCTGGCACTACTGGCCGGCCGATGTCCACATCATCGGCAAGGACATCGTGCGCTTCCACACGGTCTACTGGCCGGCCTTCCTGATGTCGGCGGGACTGCCGTTGCCGAAGCGCGTCTTCGGCCACGGCTTCCTGCTGAACAAGGGCGCCAAGATGTCGAAGTCGGTCGGCAACGTCGTCGACCCGTTCGCGCTCGCCGACGCCTATGGCGTCGACCAGTTGCGCTATTTCTTCCTGCGCGAGGTCTCCTTCGGCCAGGACGGCAATTACAGCCACGAGGCGATCGTCGGGCGCATCAACGCCGACCTTGCCAATGATCTCGGCAATCTGGCGCAGCGATCGCTGTCGATGATCGCCAAGAACTGCGAGGGCAGGGTGCCGCCGGCCGGCACGCTGACGGAAGGCGATCGCGCCATGCTGGCCCAGGCCGACGGGCTGCTCGCGAAGACGCGCGCCGCCATGCAGGATTTCGCCCTGCATGTCGTGCTCGCCGACATCTGGGCCGTGGTCGCCGAGGCCAATCGCTATTTCGCCAACAACGAGCCGTGGAAGCTCTCCAAGAGCGACCCGGCCCGGCGCGATACGGTGCTCTACGTCACGATCGAGGCGATCCGGCAGGTTGCGATCCTGGTCCAGCCGGTGATGCCTGAGGCCATGGCGAAGCTGCTCGACCTGCTGGCGGTTCCCGCGGAGGCGCGCAATTTCGCGTCGCTCGGCGAGGCCGGCCGCCTGACCTCGGATACGGCGCTGCCGGCGCCGAGCGCGGTCTTCCCGCGCTATGTCGAGCCTGAAGGCGGCGAGGCGGCCTGATGCTGATCGACACCCATTGCCATCTCGATTTCCCGGATTTCGCCGAGGATATCGGATCTTACATTGCCCGCGCCGAAGCGGCTGGCGTCGGCCGGATGGTGACGATCTCGACCCGCGTCGCGCGCTTTGCGACCTATGCGACGCTGGCCGAGCGTTTCCCCTCGGTCTGGTGCACGGTCGGCACGCATCCGCATGGCGCCCATGAGGAACTCGACGTCACGGTCGAGCGACTGATCGAGCTGTCGCGCCATCCGCGCTGCGTTGCCATCGGCGAAGCCGGGCTCGACTATCACTACGACAAGAGCCCACGCGCGGCGCAGGAGCAGGGCTTGCGCACGCACATCGCCGCGGCACGTGAGACGCAGCTGCCACTGGTGATCCATTCGCGTGAGGCTGACGAGGACATGGCGTCGATCCTGCGGGAAGAAATGGGGAAGGGCGCCTTCCCTGCCATCCTGCACTGCTTCACCGCCGGTGAAATGCTCGCCCGTACCGGTGTCGAACTCGGCTGCTACATCTCCTTCTCGGGCATCCTGACCTTCAAGACCTCCGAGGCGCTGCGCGCGATCGCCCGCGACATCCCGCTGGAGCATCTGTTGGTCGAGACCGACGCGCCCTATCTTGCCCCGACACCGTATCGCGGCAAGCGCAACGAACCGTCCTATGTTGTTGAAACCGCGAAGGTTCTTGCCGATGTCAAAGGCGTGTCCTTCGACGAGATCGCGCGGATCACGACGGAAAACGCCCGGCGTTGCTACTGGAAGATGGATCACGCTGCGCCCGTGGCGCAGGTCGCCTGAGGCTTGCGCCGCCGCATGAGCCTGACCGTCACCATCCTCGGCTGCGGCTCATCCGGCGGCGTGCCGCGGCCGGGCTCCGGCTGGGGCGCCTGCGATCCGAACAATCCCAAGAACCGGCGCCGCCGCTGCTCGCTTCTGGTCGAGCGTCGCGGCCCCGGCGGCACAACCAGCGTTTTGATCGACACCACGCCGGATTTGCGCGAGCAATTGCTGTCGGCCGACATCACTCGGCTCGATGCGACATTGTTCAGCCACGACCATGCCGACCATACCCACGGCATCGACGATCTGCGCGCACTCGTCCTGCACATGCGCAAGCGCATTCCGGTCCATGCCGACGCGGTGACCGGAGCAACGCTGCGAGAGCGCTTCGCCTATTTGTTCGAGACGCCGCCCGGCAGCCTCTATCCGCCGATCCTCGATCTTGCGCCGCTCGCGGCCGGCGAGCCGCTGGCGATCGATGGCCCCGGCGGCGCGATCGAGACGCTGCCGTTCCGGCTCGAGCATGGCCCGAACTATGACGCGCTCGGCTTCCGCTTTGGCGGGCTCGGCTATGCGCCGGATGTCAGCGCGATCCCGCCGGAAACGATGGCGGCGATGAGCGGGCTCGACGTGCTGATCCTCG
Organism: Bosea vestrisii; assembly: GCF_030144325.1. Taxonomy (NCBI): domain Bacteria; kingdom Pseudomonadati; phylum Pseudomonadota; class Alphaproteobacteria; order Hyphomicrobiales; family Alloboseaceae; genus Allobosea; species Allobosea vestrisii. Next base: position 338,393 of record NZ_CP126307.1, read on the forward strand.
ACGCGCTGCGCGAGGCGCCGCATCCGAGCCACTTCAATCTGGAGCAGTCGCTGGAGGCGATCGCGCAGCTGAAGCCGCGCCGCGCGATTCTGACGAATCTCCATGTCGATCTCGATTATGCCAGCCTGTCCAAGCGCTTGCCGGGCAACATTGAACCGGCCTTTGACGGCATGATGATCGACATCTAAGCGCCGATCACGCCCATACGACATTATCCGGGCATCAATTTAAGTTCCATAATATGTCTTATGCGAATCAAACCTGCCTCGGTTTCGCGAGCTTCCCTGGCACCGGCTGATTGACCGGCCTCCTCGGCTCCGACGAAGCTCTTCGACATTCTCGTGGCGATCTCGGCGCAGCTGGACCGCAGCCTTGCTACCCTGCTTTCGTCGGGTTGCCATTTCGATATGGCGATGCGCTAATCGCCGCAACGCTCGGCAATCGCACGAGGCGCAAGCGCAAGGGCCTTGAAGAGCCCGGGAAATCTCAAGGGAGGTCTGTTCGATGTTGAAGTCCGGCTGGCTCGGCGCGCTTGCGCTCGCCACCTTTGCTCAGCTTGTCCCGGCTGCCCCGGCGACGGCTCAATCCTGGCCGCAGAAGCCGGTCAGCTTCATCGTGCCGTTCCCGGCTGGTGGTGGCACCGACGCCTTCGCCCGCCCGCTCGCTGCCCAGCTCGAACAGCAACTGGGCCAGCGCATCCTGATCGACAATCGCGGCGGTGCCGGCGGCACGGTCGGCGCGTCGGCGGCCTCGAAGGCTGCGCCCGACGGCTACACCTTCTTCATCGGCGCCGCGCACCACGCCATCGCGCCGGCGCTTTATCCCAAGCTCGACTACAATATCCAGACCGACTTCATCCCAATCGGGGTGATCGCTCAGCCGCCGCAGGTCGTGGTCGTCCACCCGGGCAAGGTCCAGGCCAAGACGCTGGCCGACCTGATCAACTACGCCAAGAAGAACCCCGACAAGCTGAACTACGGCTCGGCCGGCAACGGCACCACCCACCACCTCGCCGGCGAGCTGTTCAAGCTCACCACCAAGGTGAACCTGACGCATGTCCCCTATCGCGGCGCCGGCCCGCTGATGCAGGATCTCGTCGCCGGGCAGGTCGACCTCGCCTTCGACGGTCTTGGCTCGTCCGCCGCGCAGATCTCCAGCGGCACGCTGCGGGCGCTCGCCGTCGCTGCGCCGAAGCGCGCCAGCGCGTTCCCGGACGTGCCGACCACCGCCGAAGCGGGCGTGCCGGGCTACGAGGTCTCGACCTGGTACGCGATGTGGGCGCCGAAGAACACGCCGCCCGAGATCGTCGCCAGGATGACGGCCGAACTGCAAAAGGCGCTGGCGACACCGATGGTGACGGAAGCCTGGAAGAGAAACGGCTCGGAGATTCCGAACCTTTACGGACCGGCCTTCGGCGACTTCGTCAAGTTGGAGGTGGCGCGCTGGGGCAAGGTCGTGGCCGAGGCCAACGTCAAGCCCGACTGAACGAACGGGTGGTCACGCGCCCTCGCCCGCGCCGTCGATCACGGTGCGGGCGATCGTCAGGCTGAAGCCGGCGCGCGCCAGCGTCGCGATATGGTTCTGGCGTTGCGCGGCCCGGTCGCCGCGGCTCCATGGTCCCAGGCGCTTGCGCCGGGCAGCGACTTGCGCCGCCGCCAGCTCGACGTCCTCGTCCACGACGACCGTCTCGGCGACGAGCTCGCGCCCGACGCCCTTGGCGGCAAGCCCAGCCGCGACGGCACGCGCCGAGCGCCCCTTGCGACGCAGGCTCTGCGCCCTCGCCTCCGCGAATCGGCGGTCGTCAACGAGGCCGGAGGCGACGCAAGCACCGACGATCTCGTCCACCGCCGCCGAGAACTCCCGCGGATCGAGATCATGATGCCGGCAGCTTCGGTCGATCTTGCGCTGCAGGACGCGGCGCAATTGCGCCTCAGGCACCGAATAGCGTTCAAGATAGTAGAGAGCGGCGCGCCTCAGATAGGCCGCATCGACCCGCCTTGGCGCCGGCCGCCCCGCCTGTGGTGGCTCCCCATCCCGCTTCCAAGCCACGCTAATCGAAACTCGGCTTGCCTCGGCCCGACTTGACCGAGGAGCGCCGCTCCTTCGAGGCCAGGCGCCGCTCCTTCGAGGCCTTGGTCGGCTTGGTCACCCTGCGCACCTTGGGCCGCACCTCGGCCTTTCGGATCATGTCCAGCAGCCGCGCCAGTGCTTCCTCGCGGTTGCGGCTCTGGCTGCGATGCTCCTGTGCCGAGATGACGATGACGCCATCCTGCGTCAGCCGGCTACCGGCGAGTTTCATCAGGCGAATCGCAACGTCGTTCGGCAGCGACGCCGAGCGGCGGACATCGAATCGGAGCTCGACCGCGCTCGACACCTTGTTGACGTTCTGCCCGCCCGGCCCCGAGGCGCGCACGAAGCTCTCCTCGATCTCGCTTTCGTCGATCGCAATGGACGGGGTCACTTGAATCATGGGAGGAGGCTAGCCCAACCCGAAGAGAATTGCAGCGATGAAGCCTTCGCGTGACATTGCCGGACTGCTTGAGATCATGGCGGCCCTGCGCACCCCCGGCACGGGCTGCCCCTGGGATCTCGAGCAGGACTTCGCCTCGATCGCGCCCTACACCATCGAAGAAGCCTATGAGGTCGCCGACGCGATCGCGCGGGGCGATCTGGTCGACCTCAAGGACGAGCTCGGCGATCTCCTGCTGCAGGTCGTTTTCCACACCCGCATGGCGCAGGAGCAGGGCTCCTTTGCTTTCCCCGACGTGGTCGAGGCAATCACCACCAAGCTGATTCGCCGGCATCCGCATGTCTTCGGCGAGGCCCGCGATCTGTCACCCGCCGAGGTCAAGGCCCTGTGGGGACAGATCAAGGCACAGGAAAAGGCGGACAAGGCCCGCGCGAGGGCCGCCGCCGGCCTGCCGGAGCAGGCGGGCGCCAAGGGCGTGCTCACCGGCGTTCCGACCACCCTGCCCTCGCTCACCCGCGCCTGGAAGCTCCAGGCCAAGGCCTCGACCGTCGGCTTCGACTGGAACGATGCCCGGCTGGTGCTGGACAAAATCCGCGAGGAGACCGCCGAGGTCGACGAGGCGCTCGCCAGTGGCGACAAGGCTGCGATCAAGGAGGAGATCGGCGATCTGCTCTTCGTGATCGCCAACCTCGCCCGCCATGTCGACGCCGATCCGGAGGCTTGCCTCACCGCGGCCAACGCCAAGTTCGAGCGACGCTTCGCCGGCATCGAGGCAGCGCTGGATGGCCAGGGGCGCGAGCCGCAGCAGGCCTCGCTCGAGGAGCTGGAGGCGCTCTGGCAGCAGGTCAAACGCGCCGAACGCTCTGCCTCGTGACCATATGAAAACGCCGGGCGCGAGGCCCGGCGTCGATAGTCGTTTCGAATGATCGGCAGATCAGGGCTTCGGAGCCGGCGCAGGCGTCGCGCCCGGAAGCGGAGCAAGACCAGGGCCCGGCAGCGTTCCGGGAGCCGGCGTCGTGCCGGGCGTGGCGTCGGCCGCGCCGCCGCCAAGGCGCTTGCGCAGCTCTTCCTGACGCTTGGCGAGTTCGTCCTGCAGCGCCTTCTGCTGCTCTTCCAGCACCTTCGGATCGATCGGCGCGCCGTCGAAGCCCTTGGCGAAGTCCGAAAGCGGGATGCTGAAGGAAACCTCGCGCGCCGCCTGGTTCTGGACGCTGATGTTGAGGTTGGTGCCCTTCTTCATCGCGTTGATGAAGTCGTCCTTGACCTGCGCCTCGGCGAAGCAGCCGTTCGGGAAGCAGATGGCATAGCGACCCGGGGTCGGCTGTGCAGTATCGACACCGAAGCGGATGCCGGGCTGCAGCAGCAGGCCGAGCGGCATCAGGAACCGCACGATCTTGTTGGGATCGCCCTTCACGTCATAGATCGCGACGGCGAGCACCGGCTGGCCCTGATCCGAGACGAAGTCGCGCGTGGTGTAGCAGATTTCCTTGTTGGCGGCCTGGTCCTTGCCGCAGACCTTGGTCCAGGTCGTCTGGGAAGGCTCGGGCTTGACCTGAACGACGGTCGGGCCGGTCTGCGCCGCCTGACCCTGGGCCGGCGGCTGCGCCGGAGCAGGAGCGGGCTGCGCCGGGCGGCTCGCCGGGCGCTGCGGCTGGGCCTGCTGCGCGAACGATGCGAACGGGGCAAAAGCGACGGCGGCGCCGAGCACGAGCGCGAGGCCGCGGACCGTGCTCTTCGCGGTGGCGCCCTGGCTCTGGGACAGGCGGGTCGAAGCTGACATCTGCGGTTCCTTGACCATCGAAACTTGTTCGGCTGCCGCATCCGGCGGCGTACATCACCCAAGCGCTCAACCGACGAGGTGCTGAGCCGGTGGTGGCGTGAGCACATCAAGCGCGATTGAGGCGTTTGAATGACGCCCGGACCTGCGTTTAGCGAGTTCTCTCGCGGGTTTCCAGCCCGAAGAGGGCGGAGCGACAAGTTTGATCGCATGTTATCCTGCGTCAGGGAATCAGGTTTGAGCATGTATCGACGTATCCGCGCCTCGGCGCGCCCGGCTTGGATTTTCGGGCTCGTCCTCGCGAGCCTCGCGGCGTTCGGCCTCGTGGGCGGAGCGCGCGCGACTGCGGCCGAGAACGACAATGCCATCGCCATGCACGGCGAACCTGCCCTGCCCAAGGGCTTCGACCACCTGCCCTATGCCGATCCCAAGGCGCCCAAAGGCGGGCGAATCATCTTCGGCCAGCAGGGCACCTTCGACAGCCTCAATCCGCTGGTCGTGCTCGGGGTCGCACCGGACGCTGTGCCGCGTTATGTCCAGCAGAGCCTGCTCTTTCGCTCAGCCGACGAACCGTTCACGGCCTATGGCCTGCTCGCGAGCAAGGTCGAGCTCAACCCGGAACGGACCCGCCTCGCCTTCCAGATCGATCCGCGCGCCCGCTTCTCCGACGGCAAGCCGGTGACGGCGCAGGACGTGATCTTCACCTTCGAGATGCTGAAGACCAAGGGCAAGCCTTTCCACCGCTCGAGCCTGTCGCGGGTGACCAGAGCCGAAGCGCCCTCGCCCGACCGTGTCGTCTTCGAGCTCGGCGACGGCTCCAACCGTGAATTGCCACTGGTCATCGGCGCCATGCCGATCTTCGCCAAGCACGCCACCGACGCCGAGAAATTCGGCGATACCAGCTTTAAGCCGGCGCTGGGCTCCGGTCCTTATTTCGTCGAGGAGGTCAAGCCCGGCGAGATGCTGCGCCTGAAACGCCGCAAGGATTTCTGGGCGGAGGAGCATCCCCTCACCCGCGGGCTCTTCAACGCCGAGGAGATCCGGTACGATTTCTACCGCGATTCCAATGCATTGTTCGAAGCTTTCAAGGCAGGGCTTTATGAGGTCCGCCTCGAAAGCGACCCGACGCGCTGGATGACCGGCTACGACGTCCCTGCGGTGCGCGATGGCCGGATCGTTCGCGATACGATGCGCTTCCAAACGCCGAAGGGCATGACGGGCCTGGTCTTCAATACGCGCCGGGCGCAGTTCGCCGATATTCGCGTCCGCGAGGCGCTGGCCATGCTGTTCGACTTCGAATGGGCCAACCGCAACCTCTTTCACGGCGTCTACCGCCGCGCCGGCAGCTTCTTCGCCGATAGTGAGCTCTCGGCGCTCGGTGTAGCGGCCGATCAGCACGAGAAGGCGTTTCTCGCCACTTTCCCGGGCTCCGTACGCGACGACATCCTTGCGGGCACATGGGCTCCGGCCGCAACCGATGGCTCCGGCCGTGATCGTGATCAGGCCCGCCGGGCGCTCGACCTGCTGGAGGCCGCCGGCTACCGAATGCGCGACGGAGAGCTGCGCAAGGGCGAGAATGGCGAAGTCTTCAGCTTCGAGATCACCGTCACCAACCGGCCGCAGGAGCGGCTGGCACTGAACTATGCGACCTCGCTCGCCCGGCTCGGCATCGCGGTCTCGGTCAGATTGATCGATGATGTCCAATACTGGCGCAGGCTTTCGACCTTCGATTTCGACATGATCCAGTGGACCTGGCCGGCCTCGGCCTCGCCCGGCAACGAACAGATCGGCCGCTGGGGTTCGGCCAATGCCGAGCGCAAGGGCGCGCTGAACTATGCCGGCGTGGGTTCGCCGGCGATCGACGCGACGCTGCAGGCGCTGCTGGCGGCGCGCTCGCGCGAAGGCTTTGTTGCGGCTGTACGCACGCTCGACCGGCTGCTGCTCTCCGGCTTCTACGCAGTGCCGCTCTACTACCTGCCCGAGACCTGGCTGGCGCGCTCGCGCGAGATTACCCTGCCCCAGCGGCGTCCGACCTACTTCTTCTCCACCGAGACGCTGGCGCGGCTGCCTGCCCCGCCGGCGCCCGCCAACTAGGCCGGCCGATGCGGATGGGCTCTGACGAAATCTCCATCGGCGCGCTGGTCGAGGGGCTCGATTTCGACAGCCTGCTCAAGGCGCTTGCCGCCCGCCGCGGCTATGAGCCGGCCTTTCGCGATCCGCCGGGCCGGCGCGACTGGAGCGATTTTGCGCCCAACGCCTTCGGCTTCGCCGAGCTCGACAGTCGCGTCGATCGGCTTGCCAATCTGCTGCTGCTGGCCAGGCCCCAGCCCGGCGCCTGCGTTGCGATCCTGGCGCCGCTCGGTCCAGAGGCCTTGATCTCGATTCTCGCAAGCCTGCGGGCAGGCCTGTCTCCGATGCTCCTGCCGGCCCATGCCAAGGAGGCTGAGCTGCTTCCGATCATCGAGCGCGCCGGCGCGGTGATGGCGCTCGGCGTGCCCAGGATCGGCGATCTGCAGCCCCTGCATTTGCTGCGCGATGTTGCGGCGCGCTCCTTCGGCATGCGCTTCATCGGTGGCTTCGGGGCGCGCGTGCCGGATGGCGTCGCGGCGCTCGATCCGCTGCTCGGTCATGGCGCCACGCCGACGACGCTGGCGCCAGCTGCCGTGCGTGCGCCGATCCGGGTCGTCGATGGCCACAGCCTCGCCGGCCCGTATGCCGTCAGCGAGAAGGAGGTGTTGGTCAAGGCGCTCGAAATCTCGCGGGTTCTGAAACCGCTCACCTCGTCGCGGCTGATCACCACCCTGGTCGGGGGCGACCTTGCCGCGCTCGCGACCGGCCCTGGGATCGCGCTCCTGACCGGCGTCGAGCTGCTGCCGCTCGGCCTGTTCGTGCTCGACGACCTGCGCGCCTGCCTGGAAGGCGGACGCCCGGTCCATCTCGTCATTCCCGCGGCGATGGAGCCAGCTTTGGCGCGCTCGAAGCTCGGCGGCCACAAGGCGCTGGCCAGCCTCGTCGTCACCCGCCGTGCCGGTGAGGATGACGGTCTGCCGCAGCTCGACCGGCCTGATCTCGCCATCGTCGATGTCGTTACGCACGCGCCGGAACGTGTCGAGGTCAGGCGACGCAATCCGGACTGAGCCTCATCGTCATGCTCGGGCTTGACCCGAGCATCTCAGGCTGGAAGGGGCGTCTTCTTGTCCTGAGATTCTCGGGTCTGCGCTGCGCTTTGCCCGAGAATGACGGCTTGCCCGGCCTACGCTGCCTTCTTCCGCTCGGCGATGCGCGCCAGATCCGTCAGAAGCCTGCGCGTGCCCGTCAGCCGCTGCTCGGCGCTCTCCAGATCGTCGATGAAGACGACGCGCATGTCGGGGCGGACCTTGGCCAGCGTGCCGATCTTCGCGACGTAGGAGACGAGCCCCTCCGGATTGGCGAACTCGTTGTCGCGGAAGGCGACGATGATGCCCTTCGGCCCAGCCTCGACCTTCTCGACATTGGCGCGCTTGCACAAAGCCTTGATCGCGACGATCTCGAGGAGCTGCTTCACCTCCTCCGGCAGTGGGCCGAAGCGGTCCACCAGCTCGGCACCGAAGGACTGCAGCTCGCCGTCGTCGTCCATGGTCGAGAGGCGCTTGTAGAGCGTCAGCCGCAGCGTCAGGTCGCCGATATAGTGCTCGGGGATCATCACCGGCGCACCGATCTGGATCGTCGGCGACCACTGCGCATCGCTCTCGATCTCGATGCCGGCCTTGAGCGCCGCCACCGCCTCCTCCAGCATCTGCTGGTAGAGTTCGTAGCCGACCTCCTTGATATGGCCGGACTGCTCGTCGCCGAGCAGGTTGCCGGCGCCTCTGATGTCGAGGTCGTGGCTGGCGAGCTGGAAACCAGCCCCCAGCGTATCGAGCGACTGCAGCACCTTCAGGCGCTTGTCGGCCTGGTCGGTCAGCTTGCGATTGGCCGGCACGGTGAAGAGCGCATAGGCACGGACCTTCGAGCGGCCGACGCGTCCGCGCAGCTGATAGAGCTGCGCCAGGCCGAACATGTCGGCGCGATGCACGATCAGCGTGTTGGCGGTCGGAATGTCGAGCCCGGATTCGACGATCGTGGTCGAAAGCAGGATGTCGTACTGGCCCTCGTAGAAGGCGGTCATCACGTCTTCCAGCGTGCCTGCCGCCATCTGGCCATGGGCGATGCCGACCTTGGCCTCCGGCACCTGCTTGTCGAGGAAGTCCTTGACCTCGGCGATGTCCTCGATGCGCGGCACGACATAAAACGAGCGCCCTCCCCGATAGCGCTCGCGCAGCAGCGCCTCGCGCACGATCAACGGATCGAACGGCGTGACGAAGGTGCGCACGGCAAGGCGATCGACCGGCGGCGTCGCGATGATCGAGAGCTCGCGCACGCCGGTCATGGCGAGCTGGAGCGTGCGTGGGATCGGCGTCGCGGTCAGCGTCAGCATGTGGACCTCGGCGCGCATCTCCTTCAGCCGCTCCTTGTGGGCGACGCCGAAATGCTGCTCCTCGTCGACGATGACGAGGCCGAGATCCTTGAAATCGATGCCCTTGCCCAGCAACGCATGGGTGCCAACGGTGATGTCCATGGTGCCGTCGGAAATGCCCTGCTTCACCGCCTTGAGGTCTGGCGCCGAGACGAAGCGCGAGGCCTGGCCGACCTTGACCGGCAGACCGGCGAAGCGCTCGGCGAAATTGCGATAGTGCTGGCGCGCCAGCAGCGTCGTCGGCACGACGACCGCAACCTGCTTGCCGGCGAGCGCAGTCGTGAAGGCGGCACGCAGAGCAACTTCCGTCTTGCCGAAGCCGACATCGCCGCAGACCAGCCGGTCCATCGGGCGGCCGGCCGCGAGATCGTCGAGCACGGCGTCAATCGTGTTCTGCTGGTCCTCGGTTTCCTCATAGGGGAAGCGTGCGCAGAACTCGTCATAGAGCCCGTCTTGCGGCACGAGACGCGGCGCTTCCTTGAGGGCGCGGGCAGCGGCGATCTGGATCAGCTTGCCTGCCATCTCGCGGATGCGCTGCTTCAGCTTGGCCTTGCGCGCCTGCCAGCCACCACCGCCGAGCCGGTCGAGCACGACCTCGGTGTCCTCCGAGCCGTAGCGCGAGAGCAGCTCGATATTCTCCGCCGGCAGGAACAGCTTGGCGTCGCCGGCATAATGGATTTCGAGACAGTCATGCGGCGCGCCGGCGGCCGTGATCGTCTGCAGGCCGACAAAGCGGCCGATACCGTGGTCGACATGGACGACGATATCGCCAGGCGTCAGCGATGACAGCTCGTTGATGAAGTCCTGCGGCCGGCGCGTCTTGCGGCGCGGCCGCACCAGGCGGTCGCCCAAAATGTCCTGCTCGCCGATGACGGCGAGCTTGCCGGCCTCGAAACCGGTCTCGAAGCCCCAGACAGCGAGGGCAGTCGTGCCGGGCTTGAGATCGAACGCAGCTCGCAATGAGCCGGTCATCTGCACGGTCTTGAGCCCGTGATCGGCCAACACATGGGCAAGGCGCTCGCGCGAGCCCTCCGACCAGGCGGCGAGGATGACGCGGCGTCCGTCCGCCTCCAATGCTTTCACATGCGCAACCGCAGCATCGAAGACGCTGCCGGCATTGTCGGCACGCTCGGCCGCGAAGCTGCGGCCCTGCTTGCCGGCGAGATCGACGACGAGCTTGCCTTCGCTCTCCGGCAGCTGGAACGGCGTCAGCGAGGCGACGCCGGCCTCGCCGATGATGCCGCGCCAGTCGGCCGGCGAGAGATAGAGCGCCTCCGGTGGCAGCGGCTTGTAGGGTATCGAGCCGGGCGAAGGCTGGCCGAGCGCGCTCTTGCGGGCGTCGTAATAGTCCTTGATCAGGCTGATGCGTTCGCCGACGGCATCCTCGGCCTGATGGTCGAGCACGATCGGGACATCGGGCAGATAGGTGAAGAGCGTGTCGAGCTTTTCCGCCAGCAGCGGCAGCCAATGCTCCAGCCCGGCCGGGCGCCTGCCCTCGCTCACCGCTTCATAAAGCGTGTCGTCGCGGCCAGGCGTGCCGAAGGTCGCGATATAGGACTGGCGGAAGCGGCGAATGCTGTCGCTGGTCATCTGCGCTTCGGACATCGGCACGAGGTCGAGCCCGCGCAATTGCCCGGTCGTGCGCTGCGTCTCCGGATCGAAGGTCCGGATCGATTCCAGCGTATCGCCGAAGAAATCGAGCCGGATCGGCGCCGGCATGCCCGGCGGGAAGAGATCGACGATCCCGCCGCGCACGGCGAACTCGCCCGTCTCGCGCACCGTCGAGGTGCGCATGTAACCGTTGATGTCGAGCCAGCGCGCCAGCTCCTCGGTATCGACCATGTTGCCCGGCGCGGCCGAGAAACTCTCGGAGGCGACCTTGCCGAAGCCCGGCACGCGCTGGAGCGCGGCATTGACCGTGGTCAGCAGCAGGCGCGGCTTGTCGCCGGACTTGGTCCGGGCGAGCCGTGACAGCGTCGTCATCCGATGCGCGACGATCGACGGCGCCGGCGAGACGCGGTCATAGGGCTGGCAATCCCAGGCCGGGAAGCTCATCACCTCGAGATCGGGCGCGACGAACTGCAGCGCGTTCTCCAGCACCTGCAGGCGCTGGCCGTCGCGGGCGACGAAGACGATCAGCGCCGGCCCTTCCGACTTCTTCGCGCGGGCGCGGGTGAGGTCGGCGAGGATGACCGCGTCGAAGCCGTCGGGAACGCCGGCGAGCGTCGGCTTGTCGCCACGATTCAGCGCATCGAGAACGCGCTCGAGCTGCGGCTTGGCGATCTGGGCGGGAGGCGGAATGCTCATCGGGCAATCAATCTCAAGGCGTCATTCTCGGGCTTGTCCTGAGAAACTCAGGACCAGAGAGCGCTGGTTTCCGAGATGGTCGGGCCTGGCCCGACCATGACGGCAGCTCAAACGTGGATCGGCTTGTCGTGCTGGTGAAACGCCTTCAGCCGCCGGAACACGTCGCTGTCGTAGTTCGACGGCACCTGCGCCTCGCCGGTGATCCAGCTCAGCAGGTCGCGGTCGAGCACCTCGATCAGCCGTTCGAACTCGTCGAGCTCGGCCTCGCTCAGCGCGCCGATCTGCGCATCGGCGAAGCGGCCCATGATCAGATCGGTCTCGCGCATGCCGCGATGCCAGGCGCGGAACAGGATCTTGCGCCGGCGCGGGTCGAGACCTTCGCTGCTACGGGTCGAGCCACTCATCATCGGCCTCGCAAAATGAAAATAGGGCCGGCCCCGTCGCGGAGCCTGCCTCGGATAGCTATCTGGCTGTTTAGCGATATAGCTATGCCCCATCGCGAAGTCAGCGGTATTCGTGCCGCAGGCTCCGCACTCCTGACATGCCGTGAGCCCATTGCGCCCCTCCGCTCTCGATCCGCTCTTCGCCCCGGCCACAGCCCTTTCCGGTGTCGGCCCCAAGCTCGCCAAGGCGCTCGACAAGCTGCTGGGCGACGAGACGCATGCCACCCGCGTCATCGATCTGCTCTTCCATCTGCCGACCGGCGCGATCGACCGGCGGCCGAGCGAGAGCATCATCGAGGCGCCGATCGGTGAGATCGCGACCTTCTCAGCCCGCGTGACCGAGCATCGCCCTGCCCCGCCGACCAAGGCCAAGGCGCCCTATCGCATCATCGTCGAAGATGAGACCGGCGACGTGACGCTGGTCTTCTTCCACGCCGATGTCCGCCATCTCCTGCAGACCCTGCCGGTCGGCGCCTACCGTATCATCTCGGGCAAGCTCGAACTCTGGGACGGCATGCGCCAGATGGTGCACCCCGACCGCATCCTCGACCCCAAGCTCGCCGCGACCATGCCCTCGGTCGAGCCGGTCTACGGGCTGACCGAGGGCATTGGCGGGCGCGTCATGGCGCGCATCGCCGCAGGCGCTGCCGAGCGCTGCCCGGAGCTGCCGGAATGGCAGGACGGCGCATTCCTTGCGCGCAACGACTTCGCGCCCTTCCGCGATGCCATTCATGCTCTCCACCACCCTGTCGACCTCAAGGCTGCGCAGGGCGACACGGTCGCGCGCCGGCGCATCGCCTATGACGAATTGCTGGCGAGCCAGATCGCGCTTGCCCTCGTCCGCCGCCAGCAGAAGAAATCAGCCGGTCGTGCCACGGCCGGTGACGGCGTCTTGCGCCGAGCCATCGAGACCACCCTGCCCTTCACGCTGACCGAAGGGCAGCGCAAGGCGATCGCCGACATTCATGACGACATGGAAAAACCGGAGCGCATGCTGCGCCTGCTCCAGGGTGATGTCGGCTCCGGCAAGACCGTCGTCGCGCTGATGGCGATGGCCGCCGCCGCCGAGGCCAGGCGGCAATCGGTGCTGATGGCGCCGACCGAGATCCTCGCCCGCCAGCACGCCGAGCGACTGGCTCCCTTGGCGGACAAGGCCGGGCTTAAGCTCGCCTTGCTGACCGGCCGAGAGAAGGGCGCCGGCCGCCGGCAGGTGCTGGAAGGCTTGGTGAATGGCGAGATCGACATCGCGGTCGGCACCCACGCTTTGTTCCAGGAGGGTGTCGCCTTCCGTGACCTGGCGCTCGCCGTCGTCGACGAGCAGCACCGTTTCGGCGTGCATCAGCGCCTGCTGCTCGGTGCCAAGGGCGAAGCGGTCGACATCCTGGTGATGACGGCGACGCCGATCCCGCGCACGCTGTCGCTGACCTGGTTCGGCGACATGGACATTTCGGTCCTCGCCGAGAAGCCGGCCGGCCGCAAGCCGATCGCCACCAAAGCGATTTCCTCCGAGCGCCATGATGAAGTCGTCGGCGCGGTCGGCCGCGCGATCGGTGCCGGTGCGCAGGTCTACTGGGTCTGCCCGCTGGTGCAGGAATCCGACACGCTCGACGTTGCGGCCGCGCAACAGCGCTTCGAGGCACTGCAGGAAGAGTTCGGCGACAAGGTCGGGCTACTGCACGGCCAGATGCCGGGGCGCGACAAGGACGCGGCGATGGCCGCCTTCTCCGGCGGCCAGACGCGCCTGCTGGTTTCGACCACGGTGATCGAGGTCGGCGTCGACGTACCCAATGCATCAGTCATGGTGATCGAGCATGCCGAGCGCTTCGGCCTCGCCCAGCTCCACCAGTTGCGTGGGCGAATCGGGCGGGGTTCTGCCGCCTCGACCTGCCTCCTGCTCTACAAGGGCCCGCTCGGGCCAGTGGCGGAAGCGCGTCTCAGCATCATGCGCGAGACCGAGGACGGTTTCCGCATCGCCGAGGAGGATTTGCGCCTGCGCGGTGAAGGCGAGGTGCTCGGCACCAAGCAATCCGGCTCTCCGGACTGGCGCATCGCCAGGCCGGAGATCGACGGTGATCTGCTCGCGGCGGCGCGCGACGATGCCCGCCTCCTGATCGAGCGCGACCCGCATCTGGAGACGGAGCGTGGGCAGGCGGTCAGGACATTGCTCTATCTGTTCGAGCGCGACGTCGCGATCCGTCTGCTGCGGGCCGGCTGAGGCGACGTTCAGCCCTGCGCCTCCGGAGCGTTTTAGGCCGCTGCGGACGGGATGCGGGCGATCACCTTGAGCTCGAAGTCGAAGCCGGCGAGCCAGGTCACGCCGACGGCGGTCCAACTCGGATAGGGCGGCTCACCGATCTCTTCGGCCCGGATCGCCATCATCTTCTCGAATTGCGTCTGCGGATCAGTGTGGAAGGAGATGACGTCGATCACGTCATCGAAGCTGGCGCCTGCTGCCGCCAGCACGGCACGCAGATTGGCGAAGGCGCGCCGGACCTGGTCCTCGAACACCGGTTCGGACGAACCGTCCTCGCGGCTGCCGACCTGCCCCGAGATGAAGAGCAGGTCGCCGGAGCGGATGGCGGCCGAATATTGATGAACGTCGTAGAGCGCGTGGCGGTTGGCGGGGAAAATCGCGTCACGTTTGGACATGTTGGCTCCTGTCTCGGGTTTTCGAAATGCAGGCGGACGAGGCCGCGCTGTTTCGTTCTTGCAGACCGGAGATAGAGCGGAGGCACTGTTCGGATTAGCCGTTGAAATCGGCACAGGCTGATGCAGATTGACCAGCAATGATCCGTCCATCCCTCAACGACCTCACAGCCTTTGTCACCGTCGCGACGCGTCGCAGCTTCCGCCGCGCAGCGGATGAGCTCGGCACGGCGCCCTCGACCTTGAGCCATGCGATGCGCGCCCTCGAGGAGCGTATGGGCGTGCGACTGCTCAACCGCACGACGCGCAGCGTCTCGCCGACCGAAGCGGGCTTCGAACTGCTCGGCCGGCTTCAGCCGGCGCTTGCCACGCTGGATGAGGCGCTCGACAGCATCGCCACCTTTCGCGGCAGTCTCGCCGGAACCGTCCGGATCAATGCACCGCGACTGGGGGCTTCGCTTCTCGTCCGCGACGTTCTTCATGTCATGGCGGAGCGCTTTCCCGATGTGATCATCGATCTCGTCGTCGAGGGGAAGCTGATCGACATCGTATCGGCCGGTTTCGATGCCGGCGTGCGCCTTGTCGACTCGATTCCGAAGGACATGATCGCCGTGCCGTTCGCCGGCGAGGTCAGCTTCATCTGCGTGGCGTCACCGGCCTATCTCGAACGTTTCGGCGAGCCGGCCACACCCGACGAACTGGCGCGCCATCGCTGCATCGGCCACCGCGTCCCCAACGGCAAGCTCTATCGCTGGGAGTTCGAGCGGGCCGGACAGGCGCTGACGATCGAGGCAGCCGGCTCGATCATCCTCGACGACGAGGAACTGATGGTGGATGCCGCGATCAAGGACTTGGGAATCGCCTATGTCGCCAGCCCGGCAGCCGAGATCGCCCTGGCGCGCGGGCACCTGCGCCAAGTTCTCACCACGTGGACGCCCGCTCCCGAACGGATCGCGGTCTATTATCCCGGACACCGAGCCGTGCCGCCGGCGCTGCGGGCCTTCCTCGATGTCGTCAAGGCCTCGCGATCGTAAGCGGCAGCAATCCCGATCAAGCGGACCCGCCTCGCCTCCGCCATGGTGCCGGCGTTTCGTGAGTGAGCCCATGGACCCAATCAAGAAAGCCCTCTGGTGCATCGAGAGCCGCTTCGCCTCCGAGCTCTCGCTCGACGAGATCGCGGAGGTCAGCGGCGTCTCGCGCTTCCATCTCAGCCGCGCCTTCGGCGTGGCGACCGGCCGTTCGGTGATGCGCTATGTTCGCGAGCGCCGGCTCTCGGAAGCGGCGCGCCAGCTGGCTGCTGGGGCGCCCGACATCCTCCAGGTCGCGCTCGACTGGGGCTATGGCTCTCACGAGGCCTTCACCCGCGCCTTCCGCGAGCAGTTCGGCCTCACGCCGGAAGAGCTGCGTTCAAGGCGCGACCTCTCATCCCTTGCTCTCGTGGAGCCTCTATCCATGCACGCTGCAAACCGCACTCCCCTCGCCGAGCCGCGTATCGTCACCGGCAAGCCCATGCTGATCGCCGGCTTCAGCGGTCATTTCTCGGTCGACAATACGCAAGGCATCCCGCTGCTGTGGCAGAGGATCGTTCCGCATTTCGGCCATATCCCCGGCCAGAAGGGCTATGTCGCTTATGGCGCGAGCTATAATTGCGACGACGTCGGCGCCTTCGACTACATCGCTGGCGCCGAGGTTGCGTCGTTCAGCGAACTGCCCGACGAGTTCGCGCGACTGAGCGTGCCCGAGCAGCGCTGCGCGGTCTTCGAGCACAGCGGCCACATCACCGGCATCAAGCAGACCTATGAGGCGATCTGGCGCGACTGGCTGCCGAAATCGGGCCGCGAGCCGGCCATGGGCGTGACGCTCGAGCGCATGGACCAGCGCTTCGACGGGGCGACCGGCAATGGCATCGTCGAGATCTGGGTGCCGCTGAAGGGCTGAGCTATTTGCCCGCCTCGACGCCGCTGCGCGATGCTGCCTCGCCGGGCTGGATCAGCCCGGCGGACATGATCAGCTTGGCCCCATCCTCGACCGAGATTGAAAGCTCGATCACCTCCTTGCGAGGGAGGTAGAAGAAGAAGCCCGTGGTCGGATTTGGAGTACAGGGCAGGAAAACGCCGATCTGTTCCTCGCCATCGGGCAGCTTGCCGGCGATATCCGGCGCCGCCTCCTGCGCGATGAAGACGATCGACCACATCCCCGGCTGCGGGAACTGCACCATCCCGACCTTGCGGAACGAGGTGCCGGATTGGGAGAAGATCGTCTCGAAGACCTGCTTTACGCCCTTGTACAAGCCTCGCACCACCGGCATGCGGTCAAGGATCGACTCCCCGGCGCCGATCAGCGTGCGTCCGACCAGGTTCGCGGCGAAGAACCCGATCACCGTCAAGCCGATCAGGGCGATGATCAACCCGAAGCCCGGCAGCGGGAACGGCAAATGGTTTTCGGGCCAGAATTGGGCCGGCACCAGCGGCTTCACCAAGCCGTCGACCAGATTGATGAACCACCAGGTCACCGAGGCGGTGATGGCAAGCGGTGCTGCGAGTACGAGCCCGGTCAGGAAATAGCGCCTGAGCCTGGTGCCGAAGGTCGGCCGCAGCAGATCCGTCTGAACGACGAGGCGCGGATCGGGCGTGCGGGCGTTCATCGGCGATCCAGGACTCCATCACTCTTGCGGCTCGGCTACATTGCGCCGCACTATCAGACGATAGCCGAGCGCGCGGCGCTGGCCACCCCCGATTCGCCGGGATCGACGAGTTTCGTGTCCGAACCTTCCAGACCACAGCGCCGCTGGCACCGGCCGCTCTACCTTGCCGCCGGCTGGCTCTGCACGGTTCTCGGCATCATCGGGCTGATCCTGCCGGTCATGCCCGGCACGGTCTTCCTGATTGCGGCCGCCTGGTGCTTCTCGCGCTCCTCGCCGCGCTTCGAAAGCTGGCTGGTCAATCATCCCCGGCTGGGACCGCAGGTCGTGCGCTGGCGGGAAACGGGCGCAATCGCCCGCAGGGCGAAATACGTCGCCTGCGGCTCGATGCTGCTCAGTTTTATCATCGTGGCGGCGACCGACGCGCCGCCGATCGCGCTCTGGCTGAGCGGCGCCGGCCTGATCGCGGCCGCCACCTATGTCGCGAGCCGGCCGGAGCCGCCCGAGGACGAGATCACTCGACGGTGACGGATTTCGCCAGATTGCGCGGCTGGTCGACGTCCTTGCCCATGAAGACCGCCGTCTGGTAGGCGATCATCTGGATCGGCACTGCGTAGACAATCGGCGCGAACAGCGGGTCCATCTCCGGCATGATGATGGTCGCTTCAGGCACGATCCCCGCTTCCGCCGCGCCCTTGGCGTCGGTGATCAGGATGATCCGCCCGCCACGCGCCGCAACCTCCTGCATGTTCGAAGCGGTCTTCTCGAAGAGCGCATCGTGCGGGGCGATGACGATGACCGGCATGTCCTCGTCGATCAGCGCGATCGGGCCGTGCTTGAGCTCGCCCGCCGGATAACCTTCGGCGTGGATATAGCTGATTTCCTTGAGCTTCAGCGCGCCTTCCAGCGCTAGCGGGAAGGCGGTGCCGCGGCCGAGATAGAGCACGTCGCGTGCCCTGGAGAGCTTGCGGGCGAGCTTCTCGATCTCGGGTTCGAGCGTCAGCGCCTGGGCCATCAGACCTGGCAGCGCGATCAACTCCTGAACGTAGCGCGCTTCCTGCTCGGCCGAGAGTGTGCCGCGAGCGCGGGCGGCGGCGATGGCGAGGCCGGCGAGCGCGGTCAATTGGCAGGTGAAGGCCTTGGTCGAGGCGACGCCAATCTCGGGACCGGCCAGCGTCGGGGCAACGACATCGCTCTCGCGCGCGATCGTCGAGGTCGGCACGTTGACGACCGACATGATGTGCTGGCCTTCCTGGCGGGCATAGCGCAGGCAGGCGAGCGTGTCGGCCGTCTCGCCCGATTGCGAGACGAAGAGCGCAAGCCCGTTCGCCGGCAGCGGCGCCTCGCGGTAGCGAAACTCCGAGGCCACATCGATCTCGACCGGCAGGCGCGCCAGCTTCTCGAACCAGTACTTGGCGGTGAGGCCGGCATAATAGGCGGTACCGCAAGCCGAAACGGAGAGGCGCGACAGGCTCTTCCAGTCGAAAGGCACTTCGAAGGGCAAGCGCGTCTTGCCGTTCGCCATGTCGACATAATGCGTCAGCGTGTGACCGACGACCTCCGGCTGCTCATGGATCTCCTTGGCCATGAAGTGGTGGTAATTGCCCTTCTCGACCAGGAAGGCGCCGGCGGCGACGCGCTGGGCGCGGCGATCGACCTGCTGGCCATCCGCGTCGTAGAAGGTCGCGCCCTTGCGGTTCAGCACAACCCAGTCGCCCTCGTCGAGATAGGCGATCAGGTTCGTGAAAGGCGCCAATGCCAGCGCGTCCGAGCCGAGATACATCTCGCCGTCGCCGATGCCGACCGCCAGCGGCGAGCCCTTGCGGGCGCCGATCAGCAGATCCTCCTGCCCTTCGAACAGGAAGGCGAGCGCAAAGGCGCCGCGCAGATGCGGCAGTGCCGCTCCGACCGCCGCGACCGGATCCTTGCCGCGGTCGAGCTCGCGGGTCACCAGATGGGCGATGACTTCGGTGTCGGTTTCGCTCGAAAAGACATGGCCGTCCGCCTCGAGCTCGGCCTTGAGCTCGCGAAAGTTCTCGATGATGCCGTTATGGACCACCGCGAGCTTCTCGGTGGCGTGCGGATGGGCGTTAGTCTCGGTCGGCTTGCCATGCGTCGCCCAGCGCGTGTGGCCGATGCCGATCAGGCCCTCGAGCGGCTCGTTGGAAAGGCGCACTTCGAGATTCTTGAGCTTGCCCTCGGCGCGGCGGCGGCTGAGCTTGCCGCCTTCGAGCGTCGCGACGCCGGCTGAATCATAGCCGCGGTATTCGAGCCGCCGCAGCGCCTCGACGACCTGGCCGGCGACGGCCTGCTTGCCGAGAATGCCCACGATCCCGCACATGCGCGTGCCTCATCCGTTGATATCGATGTGCATCGCCATAATGCCCACTGCGGCTAATGCGAAATCACGTTGAATGTCGAACTGTGAACGAAATGCCCCGCAAATCGCCTATTGCCTGGCTTTTTCTGGCCTGAGCCGCCGCTCTGAACGCCGCCGCCCAGCCCTCACGCTCCATCTGCCGGCCGCGCGCGACCGCGAGCGCATCCGGCTTGACGTCGCGGGTGATGACCGAGCCCGAGCCGATGTAGGCGCCGGCGCCGATCGTAACGGGAGCAACCAGCGCGGAGTTTGAGCCAATGAAGGCGCCCTCCCCGACGATCGTCTTCGCCTTGAAGAAGCCGTCGTAATTGCAGGTGATCGTGCCGGCACCGATATTGGCGTTCGCGCCGATCTCGGCATCGCCGATATAGGTCAGGTGGTTGATCTTGGCGCCCTCGCCGATCGTTGCCGCCTTGATCTCGACGAAGTTGCCGACCCTGGCGCCCTTCGCCAGCTCCGCGCCCGGCCGCAGGCGGGCATAGGGGCCGATCGAGGCGCTCGGCCCGACACTCGCCCCCTCAAGATGCGAGAAGGCGTGGATGACGGCATTGTCCGCGATCCTGACGCCCTTGCCGAAGACGACATTGGGCTCGATCACGACATCGCGGCCAACGACGGTGTCGTGACTGAAGAAGACTGTCTCGGGCGCGAACAGCGTGGCGCCGGCCAGCATCACCTCCAACCGCTTGCGGCGCTGGAAGTCGGCTTCGACCGCTGCCAGCTGGGCGCGATCGTTGACGCCCTGCACTTCGGCCTCCGGCGCGACCCTGGCAACGGCCTTCAAGCCCTGCGCACGCGCCACCGCGACGGCATCGGTCAGATAAAATTCGTTCTGCGCATTGTCGCTGCCGATCGCGTCAAGGATTGAGAGCGCCTGCCTGCCATCGAGCGCCATCAGGCCGGCATTGCAGAGCGTGATGGCGCGCGTCGCCTCGTCGGCATCCTTGTGCTCGACGATTGCCTGCAGCTCGCCAGCCTGCGTCACGAAGCGGCCATAGCCGGTCGGATCGCGCGCCTCGAAGCCGAGGGCGACAACGGCGACGCCGGCACGCAAGGGCTGGCGCAGGTCGGAGAACGTCTCGGGTCGCACCAGCGGCGTGTCGGCGAAAGCGACCAGGACGTCGTCATGGTTGCCCGTCAGACTGTCGCGGGCCGCGAGCACCGCATGTGCCGTGCCCTTGCGCTCGGTCTGGATAAAGACGGCGGCATGCGGGGCGTGCTTCTTCACCTCGGCCGCGACATCGGGCCGATCGGGTCCAATCACGACGGCGAGCGCGTCGGCGCCGGCAGCCGTAACGGCGGCCAAAGCGTGACCGAGCAACGAGCGGCCGGCCACCTCGTGCAGCACCTTGGGCCGCGCCGATTTCATCCGGGTCCCCTCACCCGCCGCCAACACGATGGCGAGACAGGTCCGGGCGGGCTGCATTTCCGTCATGATCGTCCTGTCACATGCTCTTCGAGAGGAAACGCGGCCACGACCGGCTGTCGTCCCGGGCGCAGGCGAATGCCGTACCGGCGGTGGATAGCCGATAGCGAGCGGATTTGGCAAAATCCAGCGGACGATGCGCCGTCACACCGGTTCTGAGCGGACCATTTGGCGCGGCTTCGTTTTCGGCATGGCATTCCTGCATGCAAGGCGTCCCTTTTTTCGCCTTTGGCCTTGCGCCACGCTTTTCAGCCCGGCGCGAAATGCTCTAGAAGCGCATGGCGGCAGAGCTTTGCCGGCCCAAGTTGGACCTGATGTCGAAATCCTTGAATCGCCGTCGATTTTTGAGCCTCGCTGCGACCGGCGCCATCGCGCAGCGGTTTGCCGTCGGCACTGCGGCGGCCCAAGCCCCGACGAGTTGGGCCGGGCTGGTGCAGTCGGTGATCGCCGAGGGACAGCGCTTCGATCCCGCTCTCGTGGTCGAGGCCGCCCGCGTGCTCTCGCGCCGGCCGATGGTGCCGCTTCTCGCGACCGATTTGCCGGAAGGCTACGCCACCCTGCCCTTCGATCAGTATGTCGGCATCCGGGCACAGCCCTCCGGCATGATCTGGGCCGGCGAGAATCGTGGCTTCACCGTCGAGCCGCTTCATCGCGGCTACGTTTTCTCCTCACCGGTCAGCCTGTTCACGGTCGAGGACGATGTCGTCAGACGCGTCGCCTTCGATCCCGGCAAGTTCAATTATGGCCGGGTGGCCCCACCACCCGCGGGCGCGGACCTGCAGTTCTCGGGCTTCCGGGTCTCGGCCGGGCTCGAGCGCCCTTACGAGCTCGCGCTCTTCCAGGGCGCCACCTTCTTCCGTTCGCTGGCGCGTGGCCAGAATTTCGGCGCGATGGCTCGTGCCCTGATCCTGCGGCCGGGCGAACAGCGTGGCGAGGAGATCCCGTTCTTCCGCGCCTACTGGATCGAGCGGCCGAGCCCGGCGGCCGGCGTGCTGATCATCCATGCGCTACTCGATTCCGAAAGCGTCACCGGCGCGGTGCGGATGACATTGCGGCCTGGCGACATCACCTTGGTCGATGTCGAGATGACGCTGTTCGCCCGTGCAAATCTCGACCATGTCGGCTTCGGCTGCGTGATGGGCACTTACCTGTCCGGTCCGCAAAGCCGGCGCGGCTTCGATGATCTGCGGCCAGCAGTCCACGAAGTTTCTGGCGTCCAGATGTTCACCGGCAACGGCGAATGGATCTACCGGCCCGTCAGCAATCCCGCCAACCTGCAGGTCTCCTCCTTCCAGGACTCCAACCCGCGCGGCTTCGGCCTGGTCCAGCGCGAGCGCGACCCGAACGCCTTTGTCGACGACGATCAGCGCTTCGAGCTCCGACCAAGCGTCTGGATGGAGCCGCTCGGCGAGTGGGGGCCGGGCTCGGTGCAGCTCATCGAGATTCCAAGCGAGTCCGAGCTCAACGACAACATCATCAGCTATTGGCGGCCGCGCCAGCCGATCGCCGCCGGCAGCGAGACTACGATCGCCTATCGCCAGGCCTGGTGCTGGCAGCCGCCGGAGCGGCCGCCGCTCGCCATAGCGACCCGTATCAGGCAAGGCCGCGGCTCGCAGGCGCGCCGGCGCCGGTTTCTCGTCGATTTCAGCGGCGACAAGCTAGGCGACCCGGCACTCGTCGCCGCGATCCGCGCCAATGTCACGGCGACTCCAGGCACGATCCAGAACCTGCGTCTCTGGCCTTATCCGGAGCGCCGAACCATGCGCGTCGCCTTCGAAGTCGATCCAGGCAGCGAAACGCTCTCGGAGCTGCGTCTTGTGCTCGATGCCGGCGGCCAGCCGGCTTCGGAAACCTTGTTGAACCGGTGGACCTGGTGACCGTGGACGCACTTGCCCGTCGGGGCGATACCGAGCCCATGACCAGTTGCCCGGCGCCGGTCGAGGCGACACCGCCCGAGAACCGGTTGGAGATGCCGGTGCAGTCCTTCCGCAGCTGGAAGGCCTCCGAAGCCCGCAAGCCTGCAGCGCCGAACGCCTGGCGCACGCCCTGGCTGGCGCGAGCCTTCGTCTTCGGCGGCGCCTGGTTGGTGACTGCCTATGGTGCCTGGGAAATGTACCATGTCGTGTCGGTCAGCCGCACGACCTTCCTGCAGTACGTGTTGCTCGTCCTCTTCACGGTGAATTTCTCCTGGATCGCGCTCGCCTTCACCAGCGCCGTCCTCGGTTTCTCCGCCCTGCTCCTGCGTCTTATGAAGAGCCCCCGCGCCGAGACGCTGACGCAGAAGACCGTCGTGGTCATGCCGATCTACAACGAATCGACGGCACGGACCTTCGCTGCAGTGGCTGCGATCCGCGAATCGATCGAGGCGACAGGGCTCGGCGCCCATTTCGACTATTTCATCGTCTCCGACACCACCAATCCCGACATCTGGGTGGCGGAGGAGCGCGCCTTCCTGGCCTTGCGCCAGCGGCTCGGATCGGATGCCCGCATCTACTACCGGCACCGACCGAAGAACCATCATCGCAAGGCCGGCAACATCGCCGATTTCGTCACGCGCTGGGGCGGGCATTACGAGCATATGGTCGTGCTCGACGCCGACAGCCTGATGACCGGCACCTGCGTCGTGCGTCTCGCCGCCGCGATGGAGGCCGATCCCGACGCCGGCATCATCCAGTCGCTGCCGCTGATCATCAACCGCAACACCTTCTTCGCGCGGCTGCAGCAGTTCGCAGCGCGCGTCTACGGTCCGGTGATCGCGACCGGGCTCGCGATCTGGTCCGGCCGCGACGGCAATTACTGGGGCCACAACGCGATCATCCGGACGAAGGCCTTCGCCGATCACTGTGGCCTGCCCGATCTCAAGGGCAAGCCGCCCTTCGGCGGCCATGTCCTCAGCCACGACTTCGTCGAGGCTGCGCTGATGCGCAGGGCCGGTTGGTCGGTCTACATGCTGCCTGACCTGACGGGTTCCTATGAGGAGAGTCCGCCCTCGCTGATCGACATCGCCACCCGCGACCGGCGCTGGTGCCAGGGCAATCTGCAGCATTCGCGCATCATCGGCGCCAAGGGTCTGGTGACGGCGACCCGCCAGCACTTTGCCACCGGCATGATGGCCTATCTCGCCTCGCCCTTCTGGCTGATGCAGCTGGTGGTCGGCATCCTGATCGTGCTGCAGGTCAATTACGCCCGGCCGGAGTACTTCACCGAGGAGTTCAGGCTCTTCCCGATCTGGCCGCGCTTCGACCCCGAGCGCGCGCTCAACCTGTTCGGGCTGACCATGGCGATCCTGCTGGCGCCAAAACTGTTTGGCCTTCTGCTGACGCTGTTTGACGGCAAGCTCCGGCGCGCCTGCGGCGGCGGCATCCGCCTCACGCTCTCGGCTTTACTCGAGATCCTGTTCTCGGCCTTCTTCGCGCCGATCATGATGGTGATCCAGTCCGGCTCGGTCTTCCAGATCCTGGTCGGGCGCGACACCGGCTGGAACCCGCAGCGGCGCGACGACGGCTCGATCCCGTACAAGGACATCGTCCGCCGGCATCGCACCCATACGCTGCTCGGCCTGGTCGCCGGCCTCTCGGCCTTCATGATCGCGACCTCGCTGTTCGCCTGGATGTCCCCCACCATCGTCGGCCTGCTCCTGGCGATTCCGCTCTCATGGGCGTCCGGCAACCTTGCGCTCGGCCTCTGGCTGAAGCGGCGCGGTCTCCTGATCACGCCGGAGGAAGGCGACCCGCCGGCGATCGCGACGCGGGCCAATGCGCTCCAGGCCGAATTCGCGCAAGCTGGGCACGATGACTCCGACGGGCTTGCCGCCCTCCATGCCGACCCAATGCTGCGTGCGACCCACGAAGCGATGCTACCCCAGGTCCAACCGCGCCGCCGCGGGGAGATCGAGCCCGACCGCGCCGTGGCGCAGGCCAAGCTGATCGACGCCGAGACCGTTGGCGATGCGGTGATCTGGTTGAAATCAAAAGAGCGCATGGTCGTGCTGCACGACCGCGCCCTGCTCGGTCTGCTGGCGAACCTGCCGGATGGACCGGCGCATGCCGGTGCCGAGCCGCCTGGTCGCTAGTGGCTCGCCGCTCATTGGTTTAACGGACGACGGGCCCGACGGCCTCTTGCATTCTCCTCGCCATTCCAACGAGGAGAATGTCATGCAACGTCGCGGGTTTCTTCTGGGTCTGATCGGTCTTTCGGCCGGAGGGCTGACATTTGCTGCCACGCCGACCTCCGTGCAGGCCGGTGCTCTTCCGCTCGATCTTGAGCAGGCATTGGCCGAAACCAGCGCAGACTATTCGCTGCTGGTCGGTCGGTTGACCCACCGCCGCCGAGCCGGCGGCTGGTGGCGCATGCGGGTCGCCAGAGCGCGGGCCTGGGGTCGCAGGGGGCGGCCGGGCCGGCGCTGATCCGGGTTCGCCGGCGACTGCATGGCTTAAGCTGTGCCAGCCGTCTCTGGCGCTCAGCCCTGCTCGAAGGCGATGACGCAGCCGAAGGCGGCATCCGCCGAAACGACGAGGCGCGCACCGTCCCGATGATGCGCCACGTCGCCTCCGACAAGCCGAGCACGGATAGGCTCGAGATTCGGCACGGTGACCGCGAAGCCGGCGAAATAGGGCCGCGTCCGTCCGCTGTCGCCATCGAGCGTTGCGGCAGCCGCCTCGGGCGTCAGCACCTCCAGGCGCCCGCGCGGCAGCGGCAGGCGCAGGCCACCCTCCGGCGTCCCAAAGCTCTCTGCTCCCGAGAAGGAGCCGAGGAGGCTGACCTGCGCGGCCGGTTCCTCTGTCACCATGAACACGGCGGAAAGCCCGCTCGCGCCGTTCTCGTGCTGCTGGAAGGCCGGGTTCCAGAAATTCTGCGGCTCGTGCTGCTGGCAAACGAAGAAACCGCAGTCTGAGGCCGCCTGATTCTCTGCAAACGCGAGCGAGAACGCAACGCGGACTTCGCTGCCATCCGGCCGGCGCGCCTGCCGCTCGAAGAAGAAGGGCTCGAAGTCGCCGATGCCGGCGGCGCGGAAGCCATTCGCATCGCCGACCGCGTCCCGGCTCTCCAGCGCCAGCATCGACATGCCCTCACCGCGCGCCAGCGCGTCACGCACGAAGGCTCCGAAGGAGAAATGCCGGGGGGCGTGCGGCGGGATCAGGGTTACGTCGCCGATCGTGATCAATTCGAGGAAGGCGCCGGGGAACTGGACGATCCGGTTCTCGGTGCCCCAGGGATGGCGGTTGCGTGCGCCGACACGGAAGCCGAGCCGCTCATAGAAAGTGCCGGCGGTATCGAGATCGGCGACGCCGATGACGAGATGATCAAGGCCGCGCGCTTGGGTCGTTTCAGGCATGGGCAAACCGTAAGCTGGCAGCACTACGGCTCGATGAAATGCGGCACGAAGCGCGAGGTGTTTTTGGTGATCGGAGTCGTATCCTCACGGATGCCGAGACCGCAAGGCTGCGAAGCGACGAGCCAGGAGCCGAGCACCGGATAATTGCCGTCGAGATTCGGCAGCATGGCGGTCGCCTGCAAGATGAAACCCTCGGCACCATAGGGTCCGTCATCGCTGTCCCGGACCGCCCCGCCCTCGACCAGCGTCACATTGGCGCCTTCGCGCGAGTAAAGCGGCTTGCGGACATGGTTCGCTCCGAGTTCCGAACAGCGCGGGTCGTCCTCGAAATAGGCCGGCAGCAGATTGGGATGGCCCGGCGCCATCTCCCAGAGATACGGCAGGAGCCCCTTGCTCGATATCAGTGCCTTCCAGGGCGGCTCGACGAACTGACAGCGCGAGCCAGCGAGCGCCGAGGCGTATTGCTCGCGGAACAGCCATTCCCAGGGATAGAGCTTGAACAGCAGCTCGATCGGCAGGCTGGCGCCGTCGCAGAAGCGCCCATCGGCGAGCAGGCCCATCTCCTCGACGAAGGTGAAGCGGGCGTCGATCCCGGCCTGGCTCGCGCAATCGATCAGATAGTCGACCGTGCCCCTGTCCTCGAAGCTGCCCTGCACGCAGGTGAAGTGCATGCGCTCCGGCTTCGGATTGCGAAGCTCCCCCGAAAGCCGCGATCAGGCGTTCGTGCAGCGAATTGAACTGGTCACAGCCGCGCGAGATCAGGCCCTGCGCCATCGCCTGCTCGAGCCAGTCCCATTGCACGACGGCCGCCTCGAACAGGGAGGTCGGCGTATCGGCGTTGTACTCCAGCAGCTTGGCTGGCCCTTTGCCGTCATAGGCGAGGTCTAGTCGACCATAGAGATTGCGGTCACCACGCTGCCAGCTATCGCGGATCAGCGTCCATTGTGGCTCGGGAATCGCGAGCCGGCGCAGGATTTCCTCATCCTTGAGAGCGCGCTCGACGAAGGCGAAGCATAGCCCTTCGATCTCGCTGGTCGGCGCCTCGATGTCGTTCTCGATCTCTTTCAGCGAGAAGGAATAGGCGACGCTCTCGTCCCAATAGGTTTCCCCGTTGAGCGTGTGATAGGCGAAGCCGAGGCGCTCGACCTCCACCTGCCAGTTTTTGCGAGGCGTTACACGAAGCCGTTGCATCGATCAGGATGATGACGAGGAGGAGAAGGAGCGCGAGGTCGAGCCGAAACCGCCACGCGAGGCGACGCTCGGCGTGCTCGCCATTCCCGTTGAGGAAATGTTGCGAGCGACCATCGCCTGGCCCGAGCTGGTCGTATACGCCCGGGAGCGGCTGCTGCTGCCGCCATAATAGCCGCCGCTTGACGATGACGAGGACGAGGTCCGGGTGGGCTGCTCGCATTCCGGCCGGCCGGAGCCGGGCTGGCGGGACCCGGGTGGACAGGCTGCGCTGGTCGGCGGCAACAGCGGCTGGGCCGCACCGCCGCCGGACATGAACTGCCGAGCCAGCATGATGCCGGCGAGCGCCGGGATGAAGACCTGGGCATTATTCCAGGTCGCACTCTGGCAGCCGCTGGAGCCGAATTCCTGCTCGCAGGAGGCGCTGCTGGTGAATTTCTTGGCGTCGCGCAAATGGTTGGCGGACGCCTCGTTGAAGCGCTGCTCGCATTGGCTGGCGCTGAGCTGGTTGGCGGCCCAGCACTCGGCGACGTTGTTGTAAACCAGCGAATCGTCGGTCTCGCCGCCGGAGAGCGACCAGTAGGTCGCGACCAGCACCACGCCAGCGGCGGCAAGCCCGATCTGGGTCGAGCGCTTCATGGACGCCTCCTCACTCGGTCATGCTGGCGGCCGCGAGCGTCCCGCTGAGAATGGCGATCACCGCCAGCATCGCGGCCGAGGGGATCCGGTCCTCCTCGATTTTGCGCGAGAGGTCGGGGATGACGATGCGGGCGAAGCCATAGGCGCCGAACTGGATGACCATCGCGATCACCGCCCAGATCACCAGGTCGGGAACGCTGGCCGCCTGCTCGATCGCCTTCTCCAGCGGCACCGAGAAGCCAATGAGATTGCCGCCGAAGGCGACCGCGGCCGAGAGATTGCCGCCTCGAATCAGCGCGACCTCATCATGGGCGGTCAGTCGCATATAGACCGCGGCAAAACCGGCGATCAGCGCGAAGCCGACACAAAAGTAGAGAAGGAACGCCGGCAACCCGGCCATCGAGATCGTCATGCTGCCGCCCCTTGCATGCCATGATGGTCAAGGCGCTCACTATACGTCAGCAGCGCCGCTGCGCCAGACTGCCGAGGCTGGCATCGCGGGCACGCAGATGAGCGCGTCACGGAGAGGCTCCATGAAGGAAAGACATGCCAGCTGCTCTTGCGGGTCTCTGAGCCTGATCTGCCGCGGCGAGCCGGCGCTCGTCTCGCTCTGCCATTGCCGCGAATGCCAGCGCCGCACCGGCAGCACCTATGGCATCGCCGCCTTCTTTCCGCGCTCGGAGGTCGCGATCAGCGGCGAGGCAACTGCCTATCGCCGCGAAGCCGATAGCGGCTTCGAGGTCACGCAGCACTTCTGTCCGCGTTGCGGCAGCACGGTTTATTGGGAGCCGTTGCGCAAGCCGGAAATGATCGCAGTCGCCGTCGGCGCCTTCGCCGACCGGGATTTTCCGGCGCCCGGCAAGCAGGTCTATACGCAACACCGCCACCCTTGGGTCGCGGTGCCGATCGACTAGGCTGGAAGGCTCAGACCAGGCGGCTCTGCACCACCGCCGCCTCGATGAAGCTGGCGAACAGCGGGTGTGGCTCGAACGGGCGCGACTTCAGCTCGGGATGGTACTGCACGCCGATGAACCAGGGATGGTCGGCATATTCGACCGTCTCGGGCAGCAGGCCGTCGGGCGAGACGCCGCTGAAGCGCAGGCCTTTGGCCTCAAGCTGCTCACGATAGCCCATATTGACTTCGTAGCGGTGACGGTGCCGCTCCGAAATCTCGGTCGAGCCATAAATCTGCGCGATCTTGGTGTCGGCCGAGAGCTTCGACTGGTAAGCGCCGAGTCGCATCGTGCCGCCGAGATCGCCGCCGGAAAACCGCTGTTCCAGCTCGTTGCCCCGCATCCATTCTGTCATCAGGCCGACGACGGGCTGGTTGGTCGGGCCGAACTCGGTCGAGTTGGCGTCCTTGATCCCGGCGAGCGAACGCGCCGCCTCGATCACCGCCATCTGCATGCCGAAGCAGATGCCGAAATAGGGTACCTTGCGCTGCCTGGCGAAGCTCGCTGCCTTGATCTTGCCCTCGGCGCCGCGATGACCGAAGCCGCCGGGCACCAGGATGCCGTGGACATGCTCGAGGAAGGGCGCCGGGTCCTCCTTCTCGAAGACCTCCGACTCGATCCAGTCGAGATTGACCTTGACCCGGTTGGCGATGCCGCCATGGGTCAGCGCCTCGATCAGCGACTTATAGGCGTCCTTCATCCCGGTGTACTTGCCGACGATGGCGATGGTGACCTCGCCCTCCGGGTTCTTGATCCGCTCGGAGATGCGCCGCCAATTGCTGATGTCGGGCGCGGCGTTGTCGTCCATGCCGAACGCCGCCAGCACCTCGGTGTCGAGCCCTTCGGCGTGATAGGACAGCGGCACGTCGTAGATCGAGGCGACGTCGCGCGCCTCGATCACCGCCGTCTCGCGGACATTGCAGAACAGCGCGAGCTTGCGCCGCTCCTCCACCGGGATCTCGCGATCGGTGCGGCAGAGCAGGATGTCGGGCTGGATGCCGATCGAGCGCAGTTCGGCGACCGAATGCTGCGTCGGCTTGGTCTTCAATTCGCCGGCGGTCGGGATATAGGGCAGCAGCGTCAGGTGCACGAAGATGCACTGGCCGCGTGGCAATTGCTGGCCGGTCTGGCGGATGGCCTCCAGGAAGGGCAAGCTCTCGATATCGCCGACCGTGCCGCCGATCTCGACCAGCACGAAGTCGTAGCCGTCATTGCCGGAGAGGACGAATTCCTTGATGGCGTTGGTGACGTGCGGGATCACCTGGATCGTGGCGCCGAGATAGTCGCCCCGGCGCTCGCGCGTCAGGATGTCCATGTAGATGCGGCCGGTGGTGATGTTGTCGCCCTTGTTGCAGGGCCGGCCGGTGAAACGCTCGTAATGGCCGAGGTCGAGGTCGGTCTCGGCGCCGTCGTCGGTGACGAAGACCTCGCCGTGCTGATACGGGCTCATCGTGCCCGGATCGACGTTGAGATAGGGGTCGAGCTTGCGCAGGCGGACCGTATGGCCACGCGCCTGCAGGAGAGCAGCCAGAGCCGCCGCCGCCAGGCCTTTGCCAAGCGAGGACACCACGCCGCCGGTGATAAAAACATACCGCGTCATGGGAGGTCACCTTTAACGCTAAGAATTCGATTCGCTAAGCGAGCCTTTGCGGGTCCGATCCGCGCCGCACGCTTGTCCACAAAGAGAAGGGCCGGTTTCCCGGCCCCTGCCCTGTCCAGCTCACCGTGTCGGTGCGCCTGGTTGCGGCGGTTGTGATCCGCCTTGGTTCTGCATCTGCCTGAGCTGGTCGAGCACGCCACCGGCATTCGGCGCGGAAGGCCCGCTCGGAGCCGCCGGCGCGGTCGTGCCGGTCGGAGCCGGGGCGCCATCGATGATCGAGCGCTGCGTCCGGCCGTGCGTCGCCATGACTGCCAGCACCAGCGAGGTGATGAAGAACAGGCCGGCCAGGATCGCCGTGGCGCGGGTCAGCGCATTGGCTTGGCCGCGGCCGGTCATGAAGCCACCGACACCGCCGCCACCGCCGGAGCCCATGCCGAGGCCGCCGCCTTCGGAACGCTGGAGCAGCACGACGCCGACGAGCGCGATCACGATCAGCAGGTGAATGACGATGAGAACGTTCTGCATGGCTCACGAAATGGGTATGGCGCGGGCGCCTGCCAAGATGGCGGCATCCCGCGGGTCGGCGCTGGCCATAGCATGGGCTTCCCGCCCATGCCACCCGCGATTTTAATCTCCCCCGGGATCAGGCGCAGGCGCGCGCGATCGCCAGGAAGTCTTCGGCCTTGAGGCTGGCGCCGCCCACGAGCGCGCCGTCGACATTGGCGACGTTCATGAGTTCGACTGCATTGCTCGGCTTGACCGAGCCGCCATAAAGCAACCTGACGCCTGCCGCTGTCGCCTTGCCGAGGATGCGTCCGAGCTCGGAGCGGATCGCTTCATGCATCTCGGCGACATCCGCCGCCGTCGGCGTCAAGCCGGTGCCGATCGCCCAGACCGGCTCATAGGCGACGACGAGGGAGGCCGCTGTCGTGCCCTCGGGCACCGAACCGCGCAGCTGCTTCTTCACTACGGCAAGTGCCTTGCCGGCCTCGCGCTCGTCCTTGGTCTCGCCGACGCAGACGATCGGTGTCAGCCCCGCCGCCAGCGCCGCCTCGGCCTTGGCCTTCACCTGCGCATTGCCTTCGCCATGCAGGGTGCGGCGCTCGGAATGACCGACGATCGCGTAGGTCGCTCCGGCATCGACCAGCATCGGCGCCGAAACCTCGCCGGTGTAGGCGCCGCTCGCATGGGCGCTGCAATCCTGCCCGCCGGTCGCGATGCGCGAACCGATCAGCGAAGCCGTCAGCGTGAAGAGCAGCGTCGCGGGCGGGCAGATGGCGAGATCGACGGCGCGCCGCAGCTCGGCGTCATGGCCCTTGGCGACCTCGGCGGCGATGGCGAGATCCGCCTTCACCCCGTTCATCTTCCAGTTGCCCGCCACCAGCGGCTTGATCGTTCGCGTCACGGCTGCTCTCCAATTCCTGTCCATCGGCTCTAGCAATGCTGCCTCCTGATCGCAATCGAGGCGATCCAGAGCGATTGCCGGAAGGCGTTGCTCTTCCTATAAGCGGCGCGCAGCGGCACGGCCGCGAGAGGATTGGGAAGACAAGACCATGATGATGCAGGGCATCCGCAAGGCGGGGCAGAGCCTGATCGGCAAGCTCATCATCGCCGTGATGTTCGGCTTTCTGATCATCTCCTTCGCGATCTGGGGCATCGGCGACATCTTCCGCGGCTATGGTCGCAACGCCGTCGCCGTCGTCGGCAAGACCGAGATCAGCATCGAGCAGCTGCGCACGGCCTATCAGAACGACCTTCAGCGGTTGATGCGTCAGCAGCGTCGCCAGATCAGCCCGGAGCTGGCGCGGGCGCTCGGCCTCGACCAGCAAGCGCTCTCGCGCCTTGTCACCGACGCGACGCTGGACCAGACCGCCACGAAATTGGGCCTCGCCGTTTCTGACGAAACCGTTCGCAACAGCCTCTTCAACGATCCGAATCTGAAGAATGCCGCCGGCCAGTTCGACCCCAACCGCTTCAACGAGCTGCTGCGTGCGATGGGGGTGAACGAGCAGGGCTTCGTGCGCGAGCAGCGCGCCGTGACGATGCGCCAGGAACTCGCCGAGATGGTGGTCGGCGCCGTCACGGCCCCGGGCGCGCTGCAGGAACTCGGCCATCGCCTGCGCCACGAGAAGCGTGAGATCGCCTACGTCACCTTGCCCGACAGCGCCGCTGGCGAAATCCCCGCTCCGGCGGAGGACGCGTTGCGCAAATATTTCGACGAGCGCAAGGCCGCCTTCCGCGCCCCCGAATACCGCACCGCCAGTGTGCTCGTCCTGACGGCCGCCAACCTCGCCGACCCGAGCAAGGTCAGCGAGGCCGACGCCCGCGCCCGCTACGAGCAGATCAAGGCGCAGCGCTTCGGCTCGGCCGAGCGCCGCATTGTCCAGCAGATCGGCTTCCCGTCCGTGGAGGAGGCCAAGGCAGCCAAGGCGAAGATCGATGCCGGCGAGACCTTCGAGGCGGTCGGCGCCAGCCGCAACATCGCTGAGGCCGACCTGACTCTCGGCACCTTCACCCGCGAGGGCCTGTTCGACCCGGCCGTGCGCGACGCCGCCTTCGCGCTGGCGCAGGGCGCGGTCAGCGAGCCCGTGCAGGGCGGATTCGGCGTCGTGCTGCTGCGCGTGCCGACGATCGAAGCCGCTCGCCTCAAGAGCTTCGAGGAGGTCGCCGACGAGGTCCGCCGTGACGTTGCCCCCTCGCGCGCTGCCGAGCAGATGACCGAGCTGCACGACAAGATCGAGGACCAGCGCGCTTCGGCGAAGCCGCTGGCCGAGATCGCCAAGGAGTTTGGCCTGGCACTGCGCTCATTCGGCCCGGCCGATTCCCGCCTCGGCAAGGCCGACGGCACGCAGGAGACCGCCCTCCCCGGCGGCGACGCGACACAGCAGGCGATCTTCCGCTCCGATATCGGCGTCGACAACGAGGCGACCCGCTTGCCGAACAATGGCGGCTATGTCTGGTTCGATGTCAGCAGGATCGACCCGCCGCGCGAGCGCAGCTTCGACGAGGTCAAGGCCGAGGTCGAAAAGCAATGGCGCGCCGACGAGGTCGCCTCCCGGCTCTCGGCCAGGGCGCGCGAAATCGTGCAGAAGCTGGACGCCGGCGAGAAGCTCGACGCGATCGCCTTCGCTCAAGGGTTCGCATTCGAGGAAACGACGCTCGGCCGCCAGGACCAGAGCGACGCCCTGCCGCGCAACGTCGTCTCGCTGGTCTTCGGCACGCCTGCCGGCAAGGCTGGCTCGGCCGCGGTCGACAATGCCGGCCGCGTCGTCTTCCAGGTCAAGGCGGCGACGGTCCCCCTTATGTTCGCACCGCCGAGGAAGCCGAGAACTTCGTGCGCCTGCTGACCTCAAGCATCAGCGAGGACATCCTCGCCCAATATGTCGGCAAGCTGCAGAACGATCTCGGCGTCCAGGTCAACCAGGCGGCGCTGCGCAACGCCACCGGCGGCCAGAACTGAAGCCGGTCGCATGGGTCCGGCCGCCGACTTCGCCCGCTTCGCCACCGCATATGCGGCAGGCGAAGCGCAATTGCTGACCCTGTCGCTGGTCGGTGATTGCGAGACGCCGGTCGCCGCCTTCCTCAAGCTGCGGCAGGCCCATAAAGGCCCCGCCTTCCTGCTGGAATCCGTCGAGGGCGGCGCCGTGCGTGGCCGCTATTCGATGATCGGGCTCGACCCGGATCTGATCTGGCGCTGTCATCGCGGGCAGGCCTCGCTTTGTCACCCTGCGCAGGGCGAGGAGTTCGTTTCCGATCCGCGCCCTGCCTTCGACAGCCTCCGCGCCTTGCTCGCCGAGAGCGCGATCCCTGATCGCGACGGCCTGCCGCCGATGGCTGCGGGCGTCTTCGGCTATCTCGGCTACGACATGGTGCGCCTGATGGAGCGCCTGCCGCAGCCGAAGGAGACCGGGCCGGACGTGCCCGATGCCATCCTGACGCGGCCGACGCTGATGGTGGTGTTCGATTCGATCCGCGACGAGATCACGGTGGTCACACCTGTCCGGCCGCAGGCGGCCGTCTCGGCCCGCGTCGCCCATGAACGGGCACAGGAGCGGCTCGACGCTGTGGTGCGGGCCCTCGAAGGGCCCCTGCCCGCCGAGGCCGGCATCGATATCGCCGCGATTCCCCATCCCGAATCCGTCTCGAACACCAGCGAGGCCGAGTTCCACGCGATGGTCGCGACAGCGCAGGAATATGTCCGCGCCGGCGACATCTTCCAGGTCGTGCTGTCGCAGCGCTTCGAGGCGCCGTTCGAATTGCCGCCCTTCGCGCTCTATCGCGCGCTGCGGCGGGTCAATCCGGCGCCCTTCCTCTGCTATCTCGACTTCGAACGCTTCCAGATCGTCTGCTCCAGCCCCGAGATCCTGGTCCGGCTGCGCGACGGCAAGGTGACGATCCGCCCGATCGCCGGCACGCGGCCACGCGGCGCAACGCCGGCGGCCGACGAGGCGCTCGCCGACGAATTGCTGGCCGATCCGAAGGAGCGGGCCGAGCATCTGATGCTGCTCGATCTTGGCCGCAACGATGTCGGCCGGGTCGCGGAGATCGGCAGCGTCAGCGTCACCGATTCCTTCTTCATCGAGCGCTACAGCCAGGTGATGCACATCGTCTCGAACGTCGAGGGACGCGTCTCCGGGGAGCACGACGCGCTCTCGGCGCTCGCCGCCGGTTTCCCGGCCGGCACCGTCTCCGGCGCACCCAAGGTCCGCGCCATGGAGATCATCGACGAGCTCGAGAAGGACGGGCGCGGCGCCTATGGCGGCTGCATCGGCTATTTCGGTGCCAATGGCGAGATGGACACCTGCATCGTCCTGCGCACCGCGGTCGTCCAGGATGGCCGCATGCAGGTCCAGGCCGGCGCCGGCATCGTCTATGATTCGAACCCGGCTTCCGAACAGCTCGAATGCATCAACAAGGCGAAAGCCCTGTTCAAGGCGGCCGAGGAAGCCGTGCGCTTCGCCGCGCGCAGCCGGCGAGGGCAATGATCGGACGGCGCTCGTTGTACATGCGTGCGCCCCGGAGGCGCATGCAGCCTGCTCACTTGCGCGGCGCATTTTTGCCCGCTCATATTGCCGGTAATCGAGGGTGCCGCTCCCTAGCCGCCAGGTTGCTAGAACGGCGCACTCACTAATCTCGAGGGCCCTGCCAACCGCCGCAGATGCGTGGAGCGGACCGGCTCGACAACAAATGGAGAGGAAACCATGCGTTTGCGCGCAACCATGATCGGCAGCGGTCTCGCTCTGGCGCTTCTGGCCGGAACGGCCGCAGTCGCGCAGCAGGCCCAGAAGGTGACGGTCGCCGTTACCGCCATCGTCGAGCATCCGGCGCTCGATGCTGCCCGCGACGGCGTCAAGAAGGCGCTGGAGGATGCCGGCTACAAGGACGGCGCCAACCTCACCTTCCGCTATGAATCGGCGCAGGGCTCGCCGGCGACGGCGGCGCAGATCGCCCAGAAATTCGCCGGCGAGAACCCGACCGTGATCGTCGCGATCGCGACCCCCTCCGCCCAGGCGATGGTCACGGCGACGCAGACGATTCCGGTGGTGTTCACCGCGGTGACCGACCCGGTCGCGGCCCAGATCGTCAAGGATCGGCAGGCTCCGGGCGGCAACGTCACCGGCATTTCCGACTTCTCGCCGCTGGAAGCCCAGTTCGACCTGATCAAGGAACTGGTCCCGACGGCCAAGCGGATCGGCGTCGTCTACAATCCGGGCGAGGCCAACAGCGTCGCGCTCCTCAACGCGGTCAAGGCTTTGGCGCCGGCCCGCAGCCTCCAGATCGTCGAAGCCTCGGCCGGCCGCACGGCCGATGTCTCCGGCGCAGCGCAGAACCTCGTCGGCAAGGTCGACGCGATCTACCTGCCGACCGACAACACGATCATCTCGGCGCTCGGCACGGTTCTGAACGTTGGCGCCGACAACAAGCTGCCGGTCTTCACCGGCGACACCGAGTCGGTCCAGAAGGGCTCGGTCGCCTCGATCGGCTTCGACTACTTCCAGGTCGGCGTCGAGACGGGTGCCGTGGTCGTGCGCGTCCTCAAGGGCGAGAAGCCCGGCTCCATCCCGGTCAAGAATGCCAGCGGCAGCAACCTGGTCATCAACACCAAGGCCGCTGCCGCCATGGGCGTGACCATCCCGCCGGCCGTGCAGGCGCGCGCCAAGCAGGTGATCAACTGATCCGAGGCGGCGGCGTTCTGCGCCGCCGCGACCGGCCGCTCACTCATTCCAGAACAGAACAAGCAGGGCGACCGATGAGTCTCATCGCCACCCTGGGCGCCATCGAGATCGGACTGGTGTTCGCTCTGGTGGCGCTCGGCGTCTACATCACCTTCCGCGTCCTCGACTTTCCGGATCTGACGGTCGACGGCACCTTGCCGCTCGGCGCCGCCGTCGCAGCGGCGATGATCGCGGGCGGCGTCAATCCGGTGTTCGCCACATTGGCGGCGATCGTCGCCGGCTGCCTCGCCGGCACCGTCACCGCCTGGCTCAACATCCGCTTCGCGATCCTGCATCTGCTCGCCGGCATCCTGACGATGAGCGCGCTGTTCTCGATCAACCTGCGGGTGATGGGCGTGCCCAACATCCCGCTTATGAATCGGCCGACGGTGATCGACTTCTTCACCTGGCTGAACCCGTTCATCGCCATCCTCGGGCTGCCCGCCCGCCCAACTCTGCGCGTTCTCGCCTTGCTGATCATCGTCACCGTGATCGCAGCTTTGCTCGCCCGCTTCCTGAAGACCGAGTTCGGGCTCGCCATGCGCGCCACCGGCGCCAATCCGCGCATGGCGCGGGCGCAGGGCATCCGCACCGACATGTACATCTATGTCGGCGTCGCCCTTTCCAACGGCCTCGTCGCTCTGGCCGGCGCCCTGTTCGCGCAGACCGCGGGTTTCGCCGATGTCAGCATCGGCACCGGCACCATCATCGCCGGCCTTGCCGCCGTGATTCTCGGCGAGACGATTTTCCGCAGCCGATCCATCGTCGTCGCGGTGTTCTCCTGCCTGATCGGTGCCATCGCCTACCGGCTCGCGATCGCGCTCGCGCTGAATGCCGGCTGGCTCGGCCTGCGCGCCTCCGATCTCAATCTCGTCACCGCGGTGCTGGTCGGTATCGCCCTGATGCTGCCCGGTGTCGCCAATCCGCTGCGCGGCCTGTTCAAGCGGAGCGCGCCATGATCTCCGTCCGGGATGTCCATGTCACCTTCGGGCGCGGCACGCCGCTGGAGAACCGGGCGCTGCGCGGGCTCGACCTGACAGTGTCGGATGGCGAGTTCATCACCGTCATCGGCTCAAACGGCGCCGGCAAGTCGACGCTCCTCAATGTCCTGAGCGGCGATGCCCGGGCCGAAAGCGGCACGGTCGAGGTCGACGGCGTCGACGTGACGCGCTGGCCGACAGCAAGACGGGCCGGCCTGATCGCCCGAGTCTTCCAAGACCCGATGGCCGGGACCTGCGAACGGCTGACGATCGAGGAGAACATGGCGTTGGCCCAGGCGCGTGGTCGAACCCGTGGCCTCGGCCCGGCGCTCGACAAGCCGCGCCGGGCGCTGTTCCGCGACAAGCTGGCCATGCTCGGCCTCGGACTGGAGAACCGGCTCGGCGATTCGATGGGGCTGCTGTCGGGCGGGCAGCGCCAGGCGGTCAGCCTGTTGATGTCGACATTGGCGGGAACCAAGACCCTGCTGCTCGACGAGCACACCGC
Source organism: Bosea vestrisii (assembly GCF_030144325.1). Lineage (NCBI taxonomy): Bacteria > Pseudomonadati > Pseudomonadota > Alphaproteobacteria > Hyphomicrobiales > Alloboseaceae > Allobosea > Allobosea vestrisii. The sequence goes on from NZ_CP126307.1 coordinate 376,393, forward strand.
CGCGCTCGATCCGCGCACCGCCGCCTTCGTACTCGACCTGACCCGGCGCATCGTCGAGGACCAGAAACTGACCGCCCTGATGGTCACGCATTCGATGCGCGATGCGCTCGACCATGGCAGCCGCACCGTGATGCTGCATGAAGGCAAGGTCGCCTTCGACATTGCCGGCGAGCGCCGCAAGACGATGGACGTGCCGGACCTCCTGCAACTGTTCAAACAGGTGCGCGGCGAGGAACTCGCCGACGACAGCCTGCTGCTGAGCTGACCAAGGAGGCTGGCTAGGTCCGTATCCTGACATTCCGCGCCAGGAAATCGATGAAGGCGCGCATCCGCGCCGGCACGAAGCCGCCCTGCCCGAGATAGACGGCGTGGATCACCTCGATGTCGCCGGCGTTGAAATCCTCCAGCACCGTGACGAGCCGCCCCGCGGCGATCTCGGCCTGCGTATGGAAGCGCCCGAGCCGCGCGAGGCCGATGCCAGCGACGGCGAGCTGGCGCGCCGTCTCGCCATCGCCGACCATCGTACTGCCGACCGCCGCGATCGAAATCAGCTCGCCATCAACACGAAACGGCCAGCCCTCGACCGAGCGGGCGAAGTTGAAGCCGATCAGGTTGTGCTTCTCAAGCTCGGTCGGCGTCTTCGGCTCGCCATGGCGGGCGAGGTAATCGGGCGAGGCGACGACGGCGACGCCGCTCTCGCCGATCTTGCGCGCCATCAACTGGTTGCCGCGCAAGGGCCCCGGCGCAACGCGAATCGCGATGTCGGCCCGCTCCTCGATCAGGTCGACGACCTGGTCGGTGAAGACGAGATCGAGCGAGAGCTCGGGATGCTCGGCGAGGAAGGTCGGCACCAGTGGCAGCAGCACATGATTGCCGAAGGCGATATTCGCGTTGACGCGCACCCGCCCGCGCGGCGCCCGCCCGGCTGCCGCCTCGCACTCGGCCTCGGCGATGTCGGAGAGGATGGTGATGCAGCGCTGGTGGAAGGCTTGCCCTTCCGCAGTCAGTTGCAGCTTGCGCGTCGAGCGATTGACCAATCTGGCGCCGAGCCGGGCCTCCAGCCTTGTGACCAGCTTGCTGATGGCCGACGGCGTCATGCCGAAGACCTTGGCGGCAGCAGAGAAGCCGCCGCGCTCGACCACGGCAGAGAACACTTCCATCTCGCCGGAGCGGTTGCTGAGCAGAGCTGCCATGATGAACTCAAGTCACAAGTGATGTTACGGGCGGCATCCTAGTTCCATTAATTGCTCCGCGCCATCTGCTTGGGGATCGTTCCCATGCGCCCTGCGCGGAGCCTGCCATGCCCATTGCCGTCTATGCCCTCACCGCCGGAGCCTTCGGCATCGGCACCACCGAATTCGTGATCATGGGCCTATTGCTGCAGGTCGCGACCGATCTCGGCGTCTCTGTCTCGATGGCCGGCCTGCTGATCTCCGGCTATGCGCTCGGCGTCTTTGTCGGCGCGCCGATCCTGACGCTGGCCACGCGCAAGTTGCCGCGCAAGCAGGTGCTGATCCTGCTGATGGCGATCTTCACCCTCGGCAACATCGCCTGTGCGATCGCGCCGAGCTACGGCCTGCTGATGGTCGCGCGCATCATCACCTCGCTGGCGCATGGCACCTTCTTCGGCGTCGGCTCGGTCGTGGCGACAAGCCTCGTTCCCGAAGACAAGAAGGCCTCGGCCATAGCCGTGATGTTCACCGGCCTCACCATCGCGACCCTGCTCGGCGTCCCCGCCGGCGCCTGGCTCGGCCTAAACTTCGGCTGGCGCGCCACGTTCTGGACAATCGCCGCGATCGGCGTCGTCGCCATGCTGGTACTCGCCCGCCTGGTTCCGGCCGACAAGGGCAAGGTCGAGGTCGCGCCGCTGCGCCAGGAACTCGCCGTGCTGGCCGAGCCGCAGGTGCTGCTCGGCCTCGCCATGACCGTACTCGGCTTCGGCGGTGTCTTCGCGGTCTTCACCTATATCCAGCCGATCCTGGTCGAGATCACCGGCTTCTCCCAGGAGGCGGTCTCGCCAATCCTCTTGCTCTTCGGCCTCGGCCTGATCGTCGGCAACATGCTCGGCGGCAAGTTCGCTGACCGCAACCTGCCGATCGCCCTGCTCGCGACCACGGCGACGCTCGCCATCGTGCTCTTCGCCATGACGGCGGCACTGCATAACCCGATCGCGGTCACGATCTTCGTCGGGCTGATCGGCGCCGCCGCCTTCGCCACCGTCGCCCCCTTGCAGATGCGCGTGCTGGACAAGGCCGGGCCTGCCGGGCGTAATCTCGCCTCCAGCCTCAACATCGCCGCCTTCAACCTCGGCAATGCCTTCGGCGCCTGGCTCGGCGGCGTCACCATCGACCATGGGCCGGGACTGGCGGCCGTGACCTGGGTCGCCGCCCTCGTCCCGCTGGCGAGCCTGGTGCTGGCCGTGATCAGCCTGCGTCTCGACAAGCGCGAGCGAGTGGCACTGCAAACTGCTCCCGCCTCCTGCCAATAATCTCTGTTTTCAAAAGCTTCGCATAAGGAATTCGACCATGGACTACAGATATCTCGGCCGCTCCGGCCTCAAGGTTCCCGCCCTCAGCTTCGGCGCCGGCACCTTCGGCGGCCAGGGCCCGCTCTTCAGCGCCTGGGGCACCAGCGACGCCAAGGAGGCGACCCGCCTCGTCGACATCTGCCTTGAAGCCGGGCTCAACCTGTTCGACACCGCCGATGTCTATTCGAACGGCGCCTCCGAGGAGATCCTCGGCGCCGCGATCAAAGGCCGGCGCGACAAGGTCCTGATCTCGACCAAGATGACGCTGCCTATGGGCGATGGCCCGAACGACGCCGGCTCCTCGCGCAGCCGCCTGATCGACGGCACCGAGGCCGCGCTCCGCCGGCTCGGCACCGACCATATCGACCTGCTCCAGCTCCACGCCTTCGACGCCTTCACGCCGATCGAGGAAGTGCTGTCGACGCTCGACGCGCTCGTCCGCGCCGGCAAGATCCGCCAGGTCGGCGTCTCAAACTTCGCCGGCTGGCAGTTGATGAAGTCGCTCGCCATTGCCGAGAAGCACGGCTTCCCGCGCTATGTCGCGCACCAGGTCTACTATTCGCTGGTCGGCCGCGACTACGAGTTCGACCTGATGCCGCTCGGCCTCGATCAGGGCGTCGGCGCCCTGGTCTGGAGCCCGCTCGGCTGGGGCCGCCTTACCGGCAAGATCCGCCGCGGCCAGCCTCTGCCCGAAGGCAGCCGCCTGCATCAGACGGCCGATTTCGGCCCGCCAGTCGATGACGGGAAGCTCTACGACATCGTCGATGTGCTCGACGCGCTCGCCAAGGAGACGGGCAAGACGATCCCGCAGATCGCGATCAACTGGCTGCTGCAGCGCCCGACCGTCGCCTCCGTGATTATCGGCGCCCGCAACGAGCAGCAACTGCGCGACAATCTCGGCGCCGTCGGCTGGGCCCTGGCGCCCGAGCAGATCGCCCGGCTCGACACCGCAAGTGCGACCGTTCCGCCCTACCCGGCCTTCCCCTATCATCGCCAGGAAGGCTTCGCCCGGCTCAACCCGCCTATCGTTTAGCGCACTTCAATCCTCCTAGTCGTCCCGGACGCAGCGAAGTGGAGATCCGGGACCCATGCCTGAACCTTCTTCGGATAGGCTCAGGCATGGGTCCCGGGTCTCCCTGCGGTCGCCCGGGACGACTCGGCTTGAACGCAGCTTGATTTTTTCTGCCCGGCCCTGTCGGCTGCCGGCCTGGCCAATCGTCCTTGGCCTGAACCGGAGCGCCGCGCATGCACTACGCCATCCTTTGCTATCATTCCGAAGAGGTCGTCATGGCCTGGACGAAGGAGCAGAACGACGAGGTCATGGGCCGCCTCGAAAAAATCCGCCAGCGCATTGCCAAGGAAGGCAAGCTCGGCCCGGTCGCGCGGCTGCTGCCGACCACCGCCGCAACGACCCTGCGCAAGGACCGCGACCCGCCGCTTATCCTCGACGGTCCCTTCGCCGAGACCAAGGAGCAGTTCCTCGGCTTCTACATCGTCGACGTCGCCGATCTCGACGAGGCGCTCGGCATCGCGCGCGAGCTCGGCGAGGCCAATCCGGGCGGCGCCTTCGAGGTTCGCCCGCTCGCCGTCTACTATCCGGCCGGAGTCTGATCATGGCCGAAATCGCCTGGATCCATGCGGCGCTGACCTCGGCGCGCCCTCAGGCGATCAGCGCCCTGCTCCGCTATTTCCGCGATCTCGACGTCGCCGAGGAGGCCTATCAGGAGGCCTGCCTCAGGGCGCTCAAGACCTGGCCGCAGAACGGCCCGCCGCGCGATCCGGCCGCCTGGCTGATCTTCGTCGGCCGCAATGTCGCACTCGACCAGGTCCGGCGGCAGAAGAAGCAGACGGCCCTGCCGGAAGACGACCAGCTTTCCGATCTCGACGATGCCGAGACCGAGGTCGCCGAGCGGCTCGACGGGGCGCATTACCGCGACGACATCCTGCGGCTGCTGTTCATCTGCTGCCATCCCGACCTGCCATCGACACAACAGGTCGCGCTGGCGCTGCGCATCGTCTCAGGGCTCACCGTCAAGCAGATCGCCCGCGCCTTCCTGGTCGGCGAAAGCGCGATGGAGCAGCGCATCACCCGCGCCAAGGCACGGGTCGCCGCTGCCAACGTGCCGTTCGAGGCGCCCGGCCCGGTCGAGCGCGCCGAGCGGCTCGCGGCAGTGGCGGCGATGCTCTACCTCGTCTTCAACGAGGGCTATTCGGCCAGCGGCGCCGAGAGCGACCGCCGCCGCCCCTTCAGCGAGGAGGCGATCCGGCTGATGCGGCTGCTGCTGCGGCTCTTCCCGACAGAGCCGGAGATCATGGGCCTGTTGGCGCTGATGCTGCTCCAGCACGCCCGCGCCCCGGCAAGGCTCGATGCCGGCGGCCAGATCATCCTGCTCGAGGATCAGGATCGCTCGCTCTGGGACCGCGAGATGATCGCCGAGGGGCTCGCTCTGGTCGACAAGGCGATGCGTCATCGCAGGCCCGGCCCCTATCAACTCCAGGCGGCGATCGCAGGCGTTCATAGCCGCGCGGCGCAGCCGGGCGAGACCGACTGGGCCCAGATCGACGTGCTCTACGCCACACTGGAGCATATCCAGCCTTCGCCGGTGATCACGCTCAACCGTGCCGTCGCCATCGCCAAGTTGCGCGGGCCGGAGGCGGCGCTCGCCACGATCGAGCCGCTGGAACAGCAGCTCTCGGGTTATTTCTACTTCTTCGGGTTCAAGGGCTGGCTGCTGATGCAGCTCGGCCGCAGCCGCGAGGCGCGCGCCGCCTTCGACCGTGCCATCGGGCTCGCCGGTTCGGCCAGCGAAGCCGCCCATATCCGCCAGCACATCGACCGGCTGATGCGCGAGGGCGAACAGGCCGCAGCTGGCTGAGGCCGGCAAAACATCGCTGCCGAAAATTCTTCCGGCGCGATGTCGGCATCGCGTCCGCTTGTTCGTCCTTGCTCCAAAGGGGTGACGAGCGGATGGCACCGGCCGAGCCAGGCCAGAGCCGAAAACTCGTCGATGACAACCGCTTGCTTCGGAATCCTCAAGCCCCGGGATCGGAAGCGGCTTTTGCAGCGGGAGACCGACCATGGCGCAGACCACCGTCAGCAAGGAAGACTGGATCGCCGCCCGCAGGGCCCTGCTCGTCAAGGAGAAGGAGCTGACCCGCCGGCGCGATGCGATCGCCGCCGAGCGGCGCGCTTTGCCGCGCATCCGGATCGAGAAGACTTATGTCTTCGACACGCCGGCCGGAAAGCAGACGCTATCAGACCTGTTCCGCGGCCGCTCCCAGCTCATCGTCAAGCACTTCATGCTGGCGCCCGGCCAGCATGAAGGCTGCGTCGGCTGCTCCTTCGAGGCCGACCATGTCGACGGCGTGCTGAAGCATCTCGAACGGCACGACGTCGCCTATGTCGCGGTGGCGCGCGCGCCGCTCGCCGAGATCGAAACCTATAAGAACCGCATGGGCTGGAGCTTCCACTGGGTCTCGTCCCATGGCAGCGACTTCAACTACGATTTCGACGTCTCCTACACACCGGAGCAGCTCGCCAACGCCTTCTACAATTTCGAGACGATCGCTTCGCCGCTGGAGGATCTGTCCGGCCATACCGTCTTCGAGAAGGATGGCGATGGCGCGATCTACCAGACCTATTCGACCTTCGGCCGCGGTGCCGAAGAGGTGCTCGGCACCTACATGTATCTCGACCTGACGCCGAAGGGCCGCAACGAGACCGGCCCTGCGGGCAACCTGACCGACTGGGTCCGCCCGCATGATCGCTATGACGTACCGGGCAAGACCGACATGACCGGACGCTGGCGCGAGGAACCGGCAGCGGCCTGCTGCCACGTTCCTGCTGCGGGCTGAGACGAGGGGCGCCGGCGCGAAGATTTTTTTGCGCACCCTGTCGGATCGGCCGAGGCGCCAGCGTCCTAGCAGGAGATGGGCGGAAATATCGGCCCCGCAACGCCTGTAAACAGGAGGAAACCATGCTCACCTATATCGTCATCGCCGTGCTCGCTTTCGTCGCCGGCGTCCTCATTGTCGCCGCACGCAAGCCCGATATCTTCGAGGTCAGCCGTTCCGCGACGATCCGGGCGACGCCCGAGCGCATCTTCGCTTTGCTCGCGGACTTCCAGGAATGGGGCGTCTGGTCGCCCTATGAGAAGAAGGATCCGGCGATGAAGCGCAGCTTCAAGGGCGCGACCTCCGGCGTCGGCGCCGTCTACGCCTTCGACGGCAACAAGCAGGCCGGCACCGGCGAGCTCGCCATCGTCGAGGTCCAGGCGCCGGTGAAGCTCGCCGTCACCCTCGACATGACCAAGCCCATGGCCTGCCACAACCTGATCACCTTCACGCTCACCCCGGCTGAAGGCGGTACGCTGGTGACCTGGCACATGCAGGGCGCCTGCCCGTTCATCGGCAAGGTCATGGGCACGATCTTCAACATGGACCGCATGGTCGGCGGCGATTTCGAGAAGGGCCTCGCTGCCCTCAAGCAGGCGACGGAACGGCCGCAACTGGTTGCTGCCGCCGCCTGACTACGGCGCATTCGACTGTCTACCCAAAGAAGCAAAGCCAAGGAGGAAGAACCATGAGCAACGCAGCAGAACTCGACAAGCCGCAAGCAGGTGATCTGTCCGGCTGCATGCCGGCCAAGCCCCAGGCGGAGCATGAATGGCTCCTCCGGCTCGTCGGCGAATGGACCTATGAGACCGAATGCATGATGGGTCCGGACCAGCCGCCGATGAAGTCTTCAGGCACGCAGTCCTACTCGTCCATCGGCGGGCTCTGGCTCGTCGGCGACGGCACCGGCACCATGCCGGACGGCAGCCCGGCGACGACCCGGATCACGCTCGGCTACGACCCGCAGAAGGAGTGCTATGTCGGCTCCTTCGTCGGCTCGATGATGGGCAATCAATGGGTCTATACCGGCACACGCGACGCCGCCGGCACAGTGCTGACCCTCGACACGGAGGGCCCCGACTTCACGAAGCCGGGCAAGACGGCGGCCTATCAGGACATCGTCGAGATCAAGGGTCCCGACCACCACATCCTGTCCTCGCGCGGCAAGGGCGAGAATGGCGAATGGGTCCAGTTCATGACGGCGCATTATCGCCGGGTGAAGTGACGGCTTTCGCTGGCACGGATGACCATGATCGAGGGCGCGGAGCAACCTGCTTCGCGCCCTCGCGCTTGACCGGCACGCGCGTTCGGGGGCATGTGCAAAACCCAAGAAACTGGGTGGGGACGGCCCCGAAGCGATGCGCATCCTGCTGATCGACAATTACGACAGCTTCACCTGGAACCTGGTCCACCTGATCGGCGGACTGGGTGCGAGTGTGGACGTGCGCCGTAACGACACGCTCTCCGTCGGCGAAGCCCTCTCCGGCGAGCATGACGCAATCGTGCTCTCGCCCGGCCCCTGCACGCCGAACGAAGCCGGCATCTGCCTCGACCTCGTCCGCGAAGGCGCCGACAGGAAGCCTATCTTCGGCGTCTGCCTTGGTCTTCAGGCGATCGGCCAGGTCTTCGGCGGCGAGGTGGTGCGGGCGCCCCTGCCGATGCATGGCAAGGTCTCGACCATCACCCACCGGGCGCGCGGCCTGTTCCACGGTATCAACGGCTCGCTCGAGGCGACGCGCTATCACTCGCTCGTCATCCGGCGCGAGAGCTGCCCGGCAGAACTCTCGATCGAAGCCGAATCCGGCGACGGGATGATCATGGCGCTGTCACATCGCGATTTGCCGGTGCATGGCGTGCAGTTCCACCCCGAGAGCATTGCCTCGGAGCATGGGGCGACGATCCTGCGCAATTTCCTCGATCTCGCCGAGCGATGGTCGCGCCTGAATACCAAAGCCGCCCTTTCCGCGACCGCCTGATCGATCGAGTTCCCATGGACGACTTCAAACCCTTCATCGCCAAGGTCGCGACCGGTGCCTCGCTGTCGCGCGAGGAGGCCCGTGACGCCTTCGAGGCCATGCTCTCCGGCGAGGTCACCAATGCGCAGGCCGCCGCCTTCCTGATGGCGCTGCGCGTGCGCGGCGAGACCACCGAGGAAATCGCTGGCGCCGTCACCGCCATGCGCGCCCGCATGCTCACCGTCGAGGCCCCGGCCGACGCGATCGACATCGTCGGCACCGGCGGCGATGCCTCCGGCTCCTACAACGTCTCGACGCTGGCCTCGATCATCGTCGCCGCCTGCGGCGTGCCGGTTGCCAAGCACGGCAACCGCGCCGCTTCCTCGCGCTCCGGCGCCGCCGACGTGCTGACCGCGCTCGGCGTCAAGGTCGGGTTGGAGCCGGCCGGCACCGAGCGCTGCATTGCAGAGGCCGGCGTCGGCTTCATGTTCGCGCCGACCCACCACGCCTCGATGCGTCATGTCGGACCGGTACGTACCGAGCTCGGCACCCGCACCATCTTCAACCTGGTCGGCCCGCTGTCGAACCCGGCCGGCGTCAAGAAGCAGCTGATCGGCGCCTTTTTCCGAGACCTGGCTCGAGCCGATGGTCAAGGTGCTGCAATCGCTCGGCTCCACGACGGTCTGGGCCGTGCACGGCTCCGACGGGCTCGACGAGATCACCACCACCGGCCCGACCCGCGTGATCGCGCTGAAGGACGGCAAGATCGAGAGCTTCTCGATCGCTCCGGAGGACGTCGGCATCGCCCGTGCCCGGCCCGAGGATCTGCGCGGCGGCGAGCCGGCGCAAAATGCACAGGCCCTGCAGGATGTGCTCCGCGGAGCCAGGAGCGCCTTCCGCGATATCGCCGCCTTCAACGCGGCCGCGGCGCTCGTCGTCGCCGGCAAGGCGGCCACGCTCGGCGAGGGACTGGCGCAGGCCTACGCAGTGCTGGACAATGGCAAGGCCAAGGCTGCGCTCGCGACCCTCGTCGCCAGCTCCAATGCGTGAGGCTGCCCCATGTCCGACATCCTGAAGCGGATCGAGGCCTATAAGCGCGAGGAAATCGCGGCGGCGCGTGCTGCCGTGCCGCAAGCCGAGATCGAGAAGCGTGCTGCGGCGATGCCGGCGCCGCGCGACTTCATCGGCGCGCTCGAAGCCAAGCATCGCGCCGGCGGCCCGGCCCTGATCGCCGAGATCAAGAAGGCCTCCCCCTCCAAGGGGCTGATCCGGCCGGACTTCGACCCGCCGGCGCTGGCCAAGGCCTATGCCGAAGGCGGCGCGGCCTGCCTTTCGGTGCTGACCGACACGCCCTCCTTCCAGGGCCGGCCGGAATACCTTGCACAGGCGCGTGCCGCTTCCGGCCTGCCCGGCCTGCGCAAGGATTTCATGTTCGAGCCCTATCAGGTCTTCGAGGCGCGGAGCTGGGGCGCCGACTGCATCCTGATCATCATGGCCTCGCTCGATGATGCCGCGGCGCACGAACTCACTGCCACGGCCAAGGCGCTGGGCATGGCCGCGCTCGCCGAGGTCCATGACGAGGCCGAGCTGGAGCGGGCGTTGAAGCTCGACACCAGGCTGGTCGGCATCAACAATCGGGATCTGCGCAGCTTCGAACTCAACCTCGCCGTGACAGAGCGATTGGCGCCGCGCGTGCCGAAGGACCGCCTGCTCGTCGGCGAGAGCGGCATCTTCAGCCATGCCGACATCGCCCGCCTTCAAGGCTGTGGCGTCAACACCTTCCTCGTTGGCGAGAGCCTGATGCGCCAAGCGGACGTGGCGGCTGCAACGCGCGAGCTTCTGACTGGCAAGACCACTGAGGCGGCGGCGTGAGCCGGCTCACCCATCTCGATCAGAAGGGCGCGGCCCATATGGTCGATGTCGGCGACAAGGCCGAGACCGTCCGCGTCGCGGTCGCCGAAGGCCATGTGGTGATGCAAGCCGAGACGCTCGCCATCGTCCGCGACGGCGAGGCCAAGAAGGGCGACGTGCTCGGCACCGCCCGCCTTGCCGGCATCATGGCGGCCAAGCGAGCACATGAACTGATCCCGCTCTGCCACCCACTACTGCTCTCGAAGATCGCGGTCGACCTCACGATCGATGAGGCGCTGCCAGGCGTGCGCGTCCGCGCCGAAGTCAAGCTCACCGGCAAGACCGGCGTCGAGATGGAGGCGCTGACCGCCGTCAGCGTCGCCTGCCTCACCGTCTACGACATGGTGAAGGCGGTTGATCGCGCCATGCATATCGAAGGCATCCAGCTCGTGCACAAATCCGGCGGCAAGTCCGGAACCTATGAGCTCGCAGGGCGATCGGCATGAGCCTCACCCCCGTCCCCGTCGCACTCAAGGCGCTGCTCGACAGCGTGCCCGGCCCGACGCCTGCCGAGACGCTGCCGCTGGCGCAATGCGCCGGCCGCGTCCTGGCCGAGGATGTCGCCGCGCTCAGGACCCAGCCGCCCTTCGCCAATTCGGCGATGGACGGCTATGCCGTGCGCGGCGAGGACTTGGCCCGGGGCGCGCAGCTTCGCGTCATCGGCGAATCCGCCGCTGGCCGCGGCTTCCCCGGCAAGATTTCTCTTGGCGAGACGGTACGAATATTTACCGGAGCACCGCTGCCCGCGGGCGCGGACACGATCCTCATTCAGGAACATGCAGAGGGTGTGGGCGGCCCGGTGATCCGTGTCACCAAACCCACCGATCAGGGCCAATTCGTCCGGCTAGCGGGGCTCGACTTCAGGACCGGCGAGGTCCTGCTGAAAGCCGGTCGCCGGCTCGACAGCGCCGCGCTCGGCCTCGCCGCGGCCGCCGGGCATCCGACGCTCGCCGTCCGCCGCAAGCCGCTGGTTGCGATTCTCGCCACCGGCGACGAGCTCGTCCTGCCCGGCGAGCCGGTCGGCCCCGACCAGATCGTCGCCTCCAACAGCTTCGCCCTCGCCGCGCTCGTCGAGCAGGCCGGCGGCACGGCGCTCGATCTCGGCATCGCCCGCGACAACCATCCCGACCTCGCCGGCAAGATCGAGGCGGCCCGCAAGGCCGGGGCCGATGTCCTGATCACACTCGGCGGCGCCTCGGTCGGCGAGCACGATCTCGTCCAGGCGGCGCTGAAGGCGCAGGGCATGGCGCTCGGCTTCTGGAAGATCGCGATGCGCCCGGGCAAGCCGATGATGATGGGCCGCCTCGGCGCCATGGTCGCGCTCGGCCTGCCGGGCAACCCGGTCTCCTCGATCGTCTGCGGGCATCTCTTTGCCATCCCGCTGGTCGAGGCCCTGCTCGGCATCGATGATCCCGAGCGCGACCGCAGCGAGCCCGCCATCCTCGCCGCCGATCTGCCGGCCAATGACGAGCGCCAAGACTATCTGCGCGCCACTTTCGAAACCGTCGATGGCGAGCGGCGCGTCAGGCCCTTTGCCAAGCAGGATTCGTCGATGCTGGCGAACCTGTCGCGCGCCGAGGCCCTGGTGATCCGCCAGGTCTTCGCCGAGGCAGCCACAGCGGGCGATCCCTGCCGGATCATTCGACTGCGCTGACTGGGTCGCGTTACGACAAGGCGTGCCTTGCGGAACACAAAGCGAACAGGTATGGTGTTCGTGCTTTGTTTCGATTCTAGCCCGAGAGGCGAGCGGCGCGACCATGCTGACACGCAAACAGTTCGAACTGCTCCGCTTCATCCACGAGCGCCTGCGCGAATCCGGCGTACCGCCCTCCTTCGACGAAATGAAGGACGCGCTCGACCTGCGCTCCAAATCCGGCATCCACCGGCTGATCATGGCGCTGGAAGAGCGCGGCTTCATTCGCCGGCTCCCCAACCGGGCGCGGGCACTCGAAGTCATCAAGATGCCGGACGGCATCGGCGGCCAGCAGGCGCAGCGCGCCCGCTTCAGCCCCTCAATCGTCCAGGGCGGGCTCGGCCAGACCCCGCCGGCACCGGCAGCCACCTTGGCGAAGCCGCGCCCCGCGGGCGCCGAGGAGAGCGGACGCTCCACCGTCTCGATCCCCGTCATGGGCCGCATCGCCGCCGGCACGCCGATCTCGGCGATCCAGGACCGCAGCCATAGCGTCTCTATGCCAGCCGATATGCTGGGCGGCGGCGAGCATTATGCGCTCGAAGTTCGCGGCGATTCGATGATCGAGGCCGGTATCCTCGACGGCGACACGGTCGTGATCCGCAAGCAGGACAGCGCCAATACAGGCGACATCATCGTCGCCCTGATCGACGACGAGGAAGCGACGCTGAAGCGCTTGCGCAAGCGCGGCTCCTCGATCGCGCTCGAAGCCGCCAATCCCGCCTACGAGACGCGCGTGCTCGGGCCGGACCGGGTCAAGATCCAGGGCCGCCTCGTCAACCTGATGCGACGTTACTGAAATACCTCGGCATCCTGTGCGGGCTCCGCAGCCGCGGGTACCGGCACAGCAGTGGGCTCGGGTGCTGGCCTCGTTTCCGGCCGCGCACGGGTCCACGGACGCAGGCGGGTCGCCTCGTCGGCCGTTAGCGCGCGCCAGCCGCCGCGGGCCGCATGATAGGCGGTCGCGCCGTCGCGCATGAGCGCGCTGCGGTCGATCAATCGGGCAGCGCAAGGCGCGCTCCAATAGAGCGACGTCACCACAAGATCGGCTCGCTGGCAGTCCTCGACCAAAGCGGTGCGGTCGCGCGTATAGGTGACGCTACGGCCATCCGGCAGGCGGATGACGCAGCCGCGCGCATCGCAGGCGGCCCCCCTCGCGCAAGTCGGCATCGTCGGGCGACCGGGAATCGCCGTCGGCATGCAGCCATTGCGTCAGCACGAAGCGGCTCGGCTTGCCCGCCAGCACCATCTTCCCCTCCGGCCCACGCACCAGCACGCCCGAGCCGTCGCGCTCGATCAGGATGTCCGGCCGCGACGGTGCCGAGGCCAGCGCAAGGCCGCCGACCAGCGGCAGCGCGGCGAGGAAGCGCAGCGCCGTCGTCCATAGTGTCAGCCACAGCAGCGACAGCGAGAACAGGATCAGAGCAAGAGAGTCGAAGGCCGGCAGCACGACGGTGGAGCGGTCGATGCCGGCGACCCAATGGGCAACCTGGAGCACGAGGCCGGACGCCCAGCCCATCAACGCCCAGGCCGGCCAGTCGAGCCCGAACGGATAGGCCAGCACGCCGAAGACGGCCGCCGGCATCACGATCAGCGAGACGAAGGGCAGCGCCAGCGCATTGCCGAGCAGGCCGAACGGATTGAAGGTCTGGAAGTGGAAGACGCCAAAGGGCGCCGTCGCCGCTGTCGCGACCATGGTCGTGGTCACGATACCCACAGCCGAGAGCCAGAGCGGCCGCAGTGGCCAGGGCCAGGACGCGGCCGCCGCGTCGGGCGGGCGCTCTTGCCAACGCTCGGCGAAGGCGATCAACGCCGCGACCGCCCCGAACGACATCTGGAAGCTTGGGCCAAGCACTGCCTCGGGTTCGCGCAGCAGCACGATGATCGCAGCGAGCGCGAGATTGCGCATCGAGAGCGCCGGCCGGTCGACCAGGATCGCCCCCAGCATCACCAGCGTCATGATCAGCGAGCGCACCGTCGCGACCTCGGCGCCCGAGAAGACGCAGTAACCGGTGGCGCCAGCCATGGCGGCGAGCGCCGCGAGCTTCTTCACCGGCCAATGGAGCGCTGCCGTCTGCGACAGCGCGAGCAGCGCCCGCGCCAGCCAGAAGATCGTTCCGGCGGCGAGCACCATATGGAGGCCGGAGATCGAGACGATGTGGTAGATGCCGGCGGCGCGCAGGTCGTTGTTGGTCGCTTCGTTGATCAGCCCGCGCTTTCCGGTGACCAGTGCCGCCGCCATAGCCCCGGCCTGCCCGCCGCCGCTCGTCGCGATGCGTTCGGTCAGCGCGTTGCGGGCCTGGTCGATTGCGACCGCCAGAGCAAGCCGGCGCGGCATCGGGCTCGGCGGCGGCGTGAGCGCGATCTTGCCGGCGATGCTGCCGACGGCGCCAATTCCCTGGAAGAAGGCGTCGCGGGCAAAGTCATAGCCGCCAGGGCGCGCCGGGCCGGGCGGCGGCAACAGGCGCGCCGTCGTGCTGATATGGTCACCGGGCCTCAATGTCGTCACCGGCGTGGTGACGCGCACCCGCCGCGGCCTCTGTGCAAGCTGGATGCCCGGCAGGTCCGTGACCTGCACGACGATCCGCACGCCCTTGTCGCGCTGCTCCAGCGCCTCGACGAATCCGGGTGAGCTTGCCGACATGGTTCCGCGCGAGCGCGGGCGCGGCGATGCCGGCAGTTCGCCAGGCTGCCGCCGCGAAACCGGCGAAGACAGCTGCGGCCGCTATGCACACCGCCATGACGGCATGGCGGCGCCGCGTCAGCCAAGCGGCGAGCGTACATAGCGCCAGTCCGGCCAGGGGCGCGCCAAGGTCCGGCTCGCGATCCGCCAGGAAATAGAGCAGTACGCCAGCTCCCATGCAGACCGGCAGCCAGTTGAACAGGCGTCGCCGCTCGACCTCGATGTCGAGTGCCTGGCGGATGCGACCGCCCCAGTCGTACAACGGCAAGGATGCAGGCCAAGCGAAGCCACCGACGCGTCGCAGGCGCGCCGGCAGAGCCAGCACGCTGGCACGCACCCTGCTACGGCGCTCGTCTGGCCCGTAGGAGAGCATCCGTCCCCCCATCGCCATCGCGCGAATGCTGAGCCCCCTCCCCGCAGGAGGCTCTTAACGGCGGCTGGCAAGCCATGTTACAGCGGCGGCGCCGGATGTCAGCCCCGGCCGAGGCCCGCATTACAGCCCGCCCTCGCCTTTTTTGCCCGCCCGTTCCCCCGGAGCCTGTTTTCATGAGCGATACGGTCGTCACGCGCTTTGCGCCGTCGCCAACCGGATTCCTGCACATTGGCGGTGCCCGCACCGCACTGTTCAACTGGCTCTATGCCCGTCGCCATGGCGGCAAGATGCTGCTGCGCATCGAGGATACCGATCGCGAGCGCTCGACCGAGGGTGCGATCGCAGCAATCCTCGACGGCCTCGCCTGGCTCGGCCTCGATTGGGACGGGCAGACAGTCTACCAGTTCCAGCGCGCCGCCCGCCATCGCGAGATCGCCGAGCAGATGCTCGCGGCCGGCAAGGCCTATTATTGCTACGCGACGCCGCAGGAACTCGAGGAGATGCGCGAGAGAGCGCGCGCGGAGGGCAAGCCGCTGCGTTATGACGGGCGCTGGCGCGACCGCGATCCGGCGACGGCGCCCGATGGCGTCAAGCCCGTGATCCGATTGCGCGCCGAGCAGACCGGCGAGACGGTGGTCGAGGACGAGGTCAGGGCCGCGTCGTCTGGCAGAACGAGAATCTCGACGACCTCGTGCTGCTGCGTTCCGACGGCAATCCGACCTATATGCTCGCTGTCGTCGTCGACGATCACGACATGGGGATCACCCACATCATCCGCGGCGACGACCACCTCACCAATGCCGCGCGCCAGACCCAGATCTACCAGGCGCTCGGCTGGAGCGTGCCGAGCATGTCGCACATCCCTCTGATCCATGGGGCTGACGGCGCCAAGCTGTCGAAGCGGCACGGCGCACTCGGCATCGATGCCTATCGCTCGATGGGCTACCTGCCGGTGGCGTTGCGCAATTATCTGCTGCGCCTCGGCTGGAGCCATGGCGATCAGGAGATATTCTCCCCCGAAGAGATGATCTCGCTGTTCAATCTCTCCTCGATCGGCCGCTCGCCGGCGCGTTTCGACTACGCCAAGCTCGAGAGCCTCAACGGCCTCTATATGCGCCAGTCGGAGGATCATGAGCTGATGACAGCGCTGAAGGCGATCTGGTCTGAGATCGGCCCGCCGCGCGGCATCGGCACCGAGCCGACCCCGGAGCTGGAAGCCAAGCTGATGTCGGCCATGCCTGGTCTGAAGGATCGCGCCAAGACGCTGATCGAGCTGATCGACAGCGCCTCCTACCTCTACGCCAAGCGGCCACTGGCGCTCGAGCCGAAGGCAGCCGCCCTGCTCGACGACGCGGCACGCCTACGCCTGCCGAAGCTGGCGGAGAAACTCTCAGCCATTGCGGACTGGGCTCCGCCGCCGCTGGAGAGTGCGATCCGCGATTTCGCCGAGGAAAGCGGCGTCAAGCTTGGTCAGGTGGCACAGCCCTTGCGCGCCGCGCTGACCGGCAAGACCACCTCGCCGGGCCTGTTCGACGTCATGGCAGTGCTCGGCCGAGACGAGGTGCTGGCGCGCCTCGCCGACGCCGCCTGAAGACCGGCAGAAAGGCTAATGACCGCTCGGTTGAACGCCTCGCGAAATTGGTCTAGCAACGCCCTGCGGACCGGCTGCTCCCGCTGCCGGCCCGGCACAAAAATGCTTCAAAATCAGTCTGATGTACCCCTTCCCGCCTGCCCGCCCCGACATTCCCGTCATGGAGCCGTCATCGTGGGACGTTCGGATGACGCCGGAACGCGACAAGCGACCGGTGCCTCCGTCCGCAGGAATATGACTGAAGAACGAGCCTGAAAGGATCGGATCCATGAGCGGAACTACCAGTCAGTTGACTGTCGAGGGCAAGGCCGTCGACATGCCGGTCAAAACGGGTTCGATCGGGCCTTCCGTCATCGACATCGGCAAGCTCTACGGCCAGACCGGGATGTTCACCTACGACCCCGGCTTCACCTCGACCGCGAGCTGCGAGTCGCAGATCACCTATATCGACGGCGATGAGGGCGTCCTGCTCTACCGCGGCTATCCGATCGAGCAGCTCGCCGAGCACGGCGACTTCCTCGAGACCTGCTATCTCCTGCTCTACGGCGAACTGCCGACGGCGGCGCAGAAAGCGGATTTCGACTATCGCGTCACGCGCCACACCATGGTGCACGAGCAGATGGCCCGCTTCTTCCAGGGTTTCCGCCGCGACGCGCACCCGATGGCGGTGCTGGTCGCCTCGGTCGGCGCCATGTCGGCCTTCTATCACGACTCGACCGACATCTCCGATCCGCAGCAGCGCATGATTGCCTCGATGCGGATGATCGCCAAGATGCCGACGCTGGCGGCGATGGCGTACAAGTACACGATCGGCCAGCCCTTCGTGTATCCGCTCAACTCGCTCGACTACACCTCGAACTTCCTGCGCATGTGCTTTGCCGTGCCGGCCGAGGAGTACAAGGTCAATCCGGTGCTCTCGCGGGCGCTTGACCGGATCTTCATCCTGCACGCCGACCATGAGCAGAACGCCTCGACCTCGACGGTCCGGCTCGCCGGCTCGTCGGGCGCCAATCCCTTCGCCTGCATCGCGGCCGGTGTCGCCTGCCTGTGGGGCCCGGCGCATGGCGGCGCCAACGAGGCGGCGCTGAAGATGCTCGAGGAGATCGGCTGCGTCGACAACATCCCCAAATACATCGCCAAGGCCAAGGACAAGAACGATCCGTTCCGCCTGATGGGCTTCGGCCACCGCGTCTACAAGAACTATGATCCGCGCGCCAAGATCATGCAGAAGACGACGCATGAGGTCCTGGCCGAACTCGGCATCAAAGACGATCCGCTGCTCGACGTCGCCATGGAGCTCGAGCGCATTGCCCTGCACGACGAGTACTTCATCGAGAAGAAGCTCTATCCGAACATCGACTTCTATTCGGGCATCACCCTCAAGGCGATGGGCTTCCCGACCTCGATGTTTACCGCGCTGTTCGCTCTCGCGCGCAGCATTGGCTGGATCGCGCAGTGGAAGGAGATGATCGAGGATCCGTCCCAGCGTATCGGGCGTCCGCGGCAGCTCTACACCGGCGCGCCGAAGCGCGATTATACGCCGATCGGTCGCCGCTGAACGGCTCGAAACTGATGCAGGCAGGGCCGCGACGGAAGACCGTCGCGGCCTTTATTGTTTCAACTTATTGATGCATCTGACGCAGATGACGGTTGCGTTTGGTACGCTACAGTCGCCGACCCACAAAAGAGGTTCATCGCTCATGTCGTCAACCGAAGGTCTCAGCCGCCGCGGATTTCTCGCCGGCGCCTCCGTCCTGCCCTTCGTGGGCGCGTCCGGTTCTGTTTCCGCCCAGGCGCAGTTCCCGACGCGGCCGATCTCGCTGATCGTGCCCTTCGCAGCCGGCGGCTCGACCGACATCGTCGCGCGGCTCGTCGGCCAGAAGATGGGCGAGCTGCTCGGCCAGTCCTTCGTGATCGACAATCGCGCCGGCGCCGGCGGCAATATCGGCTCGACGGCGGTCGCCCGTGCCACGCCCGACGGCTATACGATTCTGATGGGCACGATCGCGACCCATGCGCTCAACCCGGCGATCCTGAAGACCGTGACCTTCGACGCGGTCAAGGACTTTACCCCGATCTCGCTGCTGGCCGTCGTGCCCAACGTCATGGTCGTGCACCCGAGCTTTCCGGCGAAGACCGTGCCGGAGGTGATCAAGCTGCTGAAGGACAACCCGGGCAAGTATTCCTACGCCTCGTCCGGCGTCGGCACGCCGCTGCACCTGTCCGGCGAGCTGTTCAAGTCGCTCGGCGGCGTCAGCATGAACCACGTGCCCTATCGCGGCGCTGGCCCGGCGCTGAACGATGTCGTTTCCGGCGCCGTACCGATCATGTTCGACAACCTGCCTTCCTCGGCCCAGTTCATCCGCAGCGGCCAATTGCGCGCCATCGGCGTCACCACCAAGGAACGCGTCTCCTCCTTCCCGGACCTGCCGACCATCGCCGAGGGCGGGCTTGCCGGCTACGAGACCTATACTTGGAACGCGCTGTTCGGCCCGGCCAATTTGCCGCGCCCGATCGTCGACAAGCTCAACGCGACCGCCAATGCGGCCGTGAAGGACGCACATGTGAAGCAGCGCCTGGAGGATATCAGCGCCGTCATCGTCGGCTCGACCCCGGAAGCGCTGGGCGAGCACGTCAAGGCCGAGCTGGCGAAATGGGCTCCAATCGCCAAGGCGTCCGGCGCGGTCGTCGAGTAACAGGTCGGTTAGCGGCCCGTCGGCTCCCGAACGAGGGCGAGCGCCGCGCTGACGGCGTTCGCTGCCGGTCTCGGCCCGGCGCTGCGCATGTTCTGCTCGACGGTCGCGAAGCCGTCGAGCTGGCGCCGGCGTGCGGGCCCCTCCGCTAATGCCGCGAGCAGCGCAGAGGCAAGGGCCTGAGGCGACGCTTCGTCCTGGATGAACTCCGGCACCACGCTTTCGCCGATGATCAGGTTCGGCAGGATCACTGTCGGCAGTTTGATCAGGCGCCGTGCCACTACAGCCTCCCAGCCGGCTCCTCGATAGGCTGCGACCGTCGGCACCTGCGCCAAGGCGAGTTCGAGCGTCACGGTTCCCGAGGCGGCCAGCGCCGCTCGGGCTTGTCGAAATGCCGCCAGCTTTTCCGTTTCGCCAGTGACGATCTCAGGCTTGATGCGCCAGTCGGCGCTGAGCGCGGCGATCTCCTCGATCAGGCGTGGCACGGCGGGGGAGGACGAAGCGCGCCTGCGGCAGTTGCGCGGCGACCAGTGCGACCGCTTCACCGAAGGGCGGCATCAAATGTCGGATCTCCGAGCGTCGGCTGCCGGGCAGAACCAGGATCGTCGGCGCCGCCGCATCATTACGCTGCGCAGCCTCATCCGGACCGGGCCGGTAAGCCTCCAGCCGCTCGATCAGCGGATGGCCGACATAGACGGTCTCCGGCCCGCCGAGGCGCGCCAATGCGGCCGGCTCGAAGGGCAGCAGCGCCAGAATCCGGTCGACATGCGGGCGCATGCGCTTTGCCCGCCCCTGCCGCCAGGCCCAGACACTCGGGCAGACCCAATGTGCGATCGGCACTGCGGGGGCGAGCTGCCTCACCTTCTTTGCGACGCGCAAGCTGAAATCGGGCGCGTCGATGGTGAGCATCAGATCGGGCTTGAAGGCCACAGCTGCGCGCGCCGCATCCGACATCCGGCGCAGCAGCAAGGGCAGGCGCGCGACCACTGGGCCAAAGCCCATCACGGCGATATCCTCCTGCGGGAAGGCACTGTGCAGCCCCTCCGCGATCAACGCCTCGCCCCCCACACCCGACAGCTCGAGCGGCCGCTCGCCCAGCACCTCGCGCAACCGCGCCACGAAGCGCGCGCCGAGCGCATCGCCCGACGCTTCGCCGGCAAGGACGAAAAGCTTGAACGGGCGGGTCAAGCCACGCCCTCGATGAACAGGCCTGACGCGTCCGCGAGCGCCGCCAGCCGGACCCTGTCACCGATCATAACGCTGCCTGCCTTGATCGCGATGCCCGCGAGACCGGCCGCCGCCACGCGCGCCACCGTGTCCGGGCCTATCGCCGGCATGTCGACCCGCAGGTCCTGCCCGAGCTTCGGCATCTTGATGAGGACGCCATCGCCTTTGCCGGGCTTGAGGCGCCCGGCCTGGACGAGCCCGGCGACGCGCTCGATCATCGCGTCGGTGCCTTCGGCCGCTTCGACGGCGACGACACGATGGTCCGCGATGATCGCCGCCTGTCCGATATCGAATGGTGAGAGCGTCGCGAGCAGATTGAAGCCGGTCGCGATCGCCTCGCGCGCGACCGGCGACGGTTTGTGACGACCCAGCGCCCCTATTGGCGCGACGAGATCCGGGGCCAGTTCGGCCGGTCCGAGCACACGCAGCCCCTGCCCCTCGAAAAAGGTGACGACGCCGCGCAGCAGATGATCGTCACCGCCCTGAAAGGCACGGGCGAAATGCGGCAGGTATTTCAGTGTCGACAGTTCCGGCGCCAGCGCACCGAAGCTCGGCCGCGGCAGCGCACCGACCATGACGATCTCGCCGATCTCGCGGCGCTTGATCTCGTCAAGAAAGCGGCCAAGCTGGCCCAGGCGATACTCTCCGGCGTCGTAGGCAGCGTAATCGGCTGGATCCCCTGCACCGGAAAGCACGGCGATATAGACGCTCGCCCCCTGCGCTGCGGCCGCACTTGCAACCCGCAAGGGATATTCGCCACGGCCGGCCAGGACGGCGATGCGCCGGCCTTGCGGCCGGCCAGTTGCGTTGGCCGGCCCTTTACTCACCGCTCGGGCGCGTTCACGTCACGCGGCACGCAGATGCCCCGGTCACCGCCGGCACGGATGAAGTCGAGGATCTCGTGGATCAGCGGATGCTCGGCGAACTCGCCGGCGACGTCCTCGACCCGCTCCGAAAGCGTGCCCTCGTCGGCGAACAGCAGGCGGTAGGCGCGGCGCAACTCGTGGATCTGCTCACGCGAGAAGCCGCGCCGCTTGAGGCCGACGAGGTTGAGCCCGGCGAGATGGGCCGGATTGTCGCGTACCATCCCGAACGGAATGACGTCGAGCAGGACGCCGGCACCGCCGCCGATGAAGGCGTGATCGCCGATCCGGACGAATTGCTGTAGGCCGGTCCCGCCGCTGACGATGACGAAATCGCCGACGGTCACGTGGCCGGCGCACATCACATTGTTGGAGAAGATGACGTTGTTCCCGATGACGCTGTCATGGCCGACATGCGAATTGGCCAGGAACAGGCAGCGATCGCCGACAACGGTCTTCATGCCGCCGCCCTCGGTGCCCGGATTCATCGTCACGCCTTCGCGGATCACGCAATCGGCGCCGATCGTCAGCGTCGAGAGCTCACCCTTGTACTTCAGATCCTGCGGCGGATGACCGATCGAAGCGAAGGGGTAGATCTTGGTGCGCGGGCCGACCGTGGTGCGGCCGGCGATAGAGACATGGCTGATCAGCTCGACGCCGTCGCCAAGGATGACATCAGGGCCGACGGTACAGAATGGACCGACCGTGACGCCTGCCCCCAGCTTGGCAGACGGGCCGATGATCGCCATCGGATGGATCGAGGTGCTCATGGCAGTATCCTGCAACTGATCGGCAACGGGAGCGTGCATCACGATTCCCCGCTCACACGACCATCGCCGACAGTTCGGCCTCGGCGACGAGCACGCCATCGACCTTGGCTTCGCCGCGGTAGAACCAGATATTGCGCTTCCGCGCCAGCTTGGTGAGGTGGAAGCGCAGCGTGTCGCCCGGGACGACCGGCTTGCGGAACTTTGCCTTGTCGATCGTGGTAAACAGCACGGTGGTGACCGCGAGCTCGTCACTGCCGCGCGCGCTAACGACGAGCACGCCCGCTGTCTGCGCCATCGCCTCGATCATCAGCACGCCGGGGAAGACCGGCCGACCCGGGAAGTGCCCGGTGAACTGCGGCTCGTTGAAGGTGACGTTCTTGATGCCGACGCACGACGCATCGCCATCAATCTCGACGACCTTGTCGACCAGCAAGAACGGGTAGCGATGCGGGATGCAGGCCATGATCTTCTGGATATCGGCCACGCCGAGCGCTTTGGTCGCATCCGTCATCGTATCGTCTCCTCGAACGCCCCGCGCCCCGCGCCAGCGCACGTCATTTATCCTGAAAAGCTGCTTTTGCCGGAAGTCGGCGTGAGATCAAGCGTTTTCGCCGCCACTGGGGCCCTTGCCACGCTTGGCGACCAATTGCTTGAGCAGCGCCGCTTCGCGCGCCCAGCTCAATGCCGGCTGCGCAGGATAGCCGCCATACCGCGCGCCGCGCGGAACGTCGCCGGCAACGCCGCTCTGCGCCGCGATCTGCGCACCCATGCCGATTGTCAGATGCCCCGCCAATCCGACCTGCCCGCCCAGCACGACGAAGTCCTCGAGCGTGGTGGAGCCGGCGATGCCGACTTGCGAGACGATGACGCAATGCCGTCCGATGACGCAGTTGTGCCCGATCTGCACGAGATTATCGATCTTGGTGCCTTCGCCGATCACCGTGTCACGGCTGGCGCCGCGATCGATCGTCGTGTTGGCGCCGATCTCGACATCGTCCTGGATGATGACTCGGCCGACTTGCGGGACCTTCATGTGGCCCTTCGGCCCCATGGCGAAGCCGAAGCCGTCCTGACCGATCCGTGCGCCCGGATGGATGATCACGCGATTGCCGATCAGCGCCGCCTGCAGCGTCGAGCCGGCTCCAACAGCACATTGCCGTCCGATCCGGACCTGTGGGCCAATCACAGCATGCGGTCCGATCACCGTGCCGGCGCCGATCTCAGCGCCGGGGCCGATAACCGCACCTGGATCGACCGTAACATCAGCCTCGAGCTTTGCCGTCGCATGCACGAAGGCGCCTGGTGCAACGCCGGCCGAGCCGAACATCGAGCCTGGCCGCAATGCCTGCGGATGGAAGACCGAGAGCAGCTTGGCGAAAACATGGTAGGGCGCCGGCGTGACGAGGGCGACCGTCACGGCCGGCACGCGTGCGGCAAAGCGCGGTGAGACGAAGCAGAGCGCGGCCGATGTCGCGGCCAGCGCCGCGATATATTTCGGATTGTCCATATAGGCCGCATCGCTGCCGCCCGCCGTCTCGAGCGGCGCCACGCCCTCGATCCGGCGGTCCGGATCGGCGCCTTCGGGCAAGGTGGTACCCGACAAGGAAGCGACCTCGCTGAAGGACAGCGAGGTCGCGATCGGAAAGAAGCTGGGATCTGCCATAAGATGATCCGTTGCGGGGCGCGTGCGCCCCGCCGGTCAGAAGCGGGCGCCGCCCGAGAACCGGAAGGCCTGCGTCCGGTCGCCGCCGAACTTGCCGGAGATGGTCTGGCCGTTCGGCAGAACCGCCGTGCCGAACTGGCCATCGTCCTTGGACAGGGCGTAGGCGTAGTCGAAGCGGATCGGACCGAGCGGCGACTGCCAGAGCAAGCTCACGCCGACCGACGAGCGGATGACGTTCTTGTCGCGCACGCAGGCCACGTTGCTCTGATAGCCCGAGACGATCGCAACGTTGAACTGGCGCGCTTCCGTACCAGCCGGGCAGGCGCCGAAGCCGGGGTTGGTGACCGACTTGGAACCGCCGTCATAGTTGAACAGCGTACCAGCGTCTGCGAAGACCGCGCCCTTCAGGCCAAGATCGCGCGGCAAGCCGAAGATCGGGAACTGCACTTCGAGCGAGCCGCCGAAATAGGTGGTGCCGCCGAGCGCGTTACCCGTCGGATCGTTGAGCGCATCGCGCGGACCGATACCGGACGGCGCAAAGCCGCGCACCAGTGTCGGTCCAAGGAAGTAGTGGTCGATCATGCGCAGATCGCCACCGCCGGTCGACTGCACGTGACCGGCCTGAACGCGCGCAATGCTGACGAAGTCCTCGAAGAACTCCTTGTAGTAGCGCGCATCCGCACTGACGCGCAGGAACTTCGAGTCGCCGCCGACGCCCGCGAACTCCGGCTTGATCTCGGCGATGAAGCCGTTGCGCGGGCTCTGGTAGTTGTCGAGCGAGTTGTAGTTGAAGTTCAGGCCTACCAGTGAGGTCAGTGTCGTCCCGCGCGCTTCCTTGACCGCGACCGTCGCTTCGCCGTTGGTCAAGCAGTTGAAGGCAGTGGTCGCATCCGAACCGCCCGGGCTCCCGGGCGTGATGCCGTCGATCGGGAAGCTACAGTCGTTATAAGGCTTGGAGTAGGTGTTCGGGATCTTGATCTCGGTCGTATAGATCGAATAGCGCGGCGTGATTGAGAACTCTTCCGTGATCGGGAAGGAGAAGCGCACCTGACCACCGGTCACGCGGCTTTCGAAATAGCCAACATTGGTGTTGTCGTTGAACTTCGAAAACAGATCGAAGCCGGCCGCGATACGATGGCCGAGGAAATAAGGCTCGGTGAACGAGAAATCGATGCCCTGGGTGCGCTGGCCCATCGTCCCGGCGATGCGGACATACTGACCGCGGCCAAGGAAGTTCGACTCCGACAGGGAGACCTCGCCGATGACGCCATCCGAAGTCGAGTAGCCGCCGGCGATCGAGAACGAGCCGGTCGCCTTGTCCTCGACGTCGATGTTGACGACCACGCGATCGGGCGCGCTGCCCGGCTCGTTGGTGATGCGGACCTTGTTGAAGAAGCCGAGATTGTTCAGGCGGCGCTCGGCGCGGTCGACGAAGACCTTGTTGTAGGCATCGCCTTCACCGAGATCGAGCTCGCGGCGGACGACATAATCGCGGGTGCGGGTGTTGCCGCGCACATTGATGCGCTCGACATAGACCCGCGGCCCTTCCTCGACCACATAGGTGATGCCGATCTGCTGGCCGGCCGCGTCGCGCTCACCGCGCGGACGGACCTGGGCGAAGGCGTAGCCGCGCTTCGCCACCTCGGTGGTCAAGGTGACCAGCGAGCGCTCGACCGCCTCGGCATTGTAGGTATCGCCTGCAGAGGTGTTGACCAGCGACTGCAGAGCAGCCGGATCGACGTCGCGCAGACGGGAATCGACCGAGACATTGCCGACCTTGTACTGCGGCCCTTCGTCGACCGAGACATCGACGACCCAACCACCGGCCGCATCGTCGAAGCGGGCATCGCTCGAGACGATCCGGAAGTCGGCATAGCCGTTCTTCAGGTAATAGCGGCGAACCAGCTCGAGGTCGGAGTTGATCCGATCAGGATCGTAGACGTCGGAGGTCTTGATCCAGCTCAGGAAGTTCGACTCGGTCGAGCTCATCAAGCCGCGAAGGCGCGACGAGGAATAGGCGCCGTTGCCGGAGAAGTTGATCGACTTGATGCCAGTCTTGCCACTCTCCACGACGGTGAAGACGACGTCCGAGCGGCCGTTCGGCAGCGGCTGGATACGGCCGCTGATCGTCGCCAGGCCGTAGCCGGCGCGGCGATAGACGTCCTTGAGGCGCTCGACGTCGGCATCGATGAGCTGCTGGCTCAGCGGGCCGCGGGCCTTGGACTGGACCTGGCCGAGCAGGACGTCACCCTTCAGCCGGCGGTTGCCCTCGAAGGCAACGCGATTGATCGTATCGTTCTCCTGGACGGAAACGACGGTCTGCGCGCCGCGGCGGCTGACCTGAACGTTGGAGAACAGGCCGGTCGCCATGAGATTCTGGCGAATCTCCTGCGGATTTCCCGAACCCTGCCCCACATAGGAGCGGATCGTCTCCGCATCGACACGACGGTTGCCTTGGACAAGCACGGACTGCGCGAACACCGCGCTCCCGCTGACAGCCACCATGATGGCCGCAAGTCCGACTGATCGAGAGAGCCGCATGCGCAAGGACCGGCTCTGAAGCGTCGACGTCATCGGGTCGCCTATTCCATTCTTTGGGTCGCCACCCCGAGAAAGGGGGACCCCGCTACTGGCGAGGCCTGGCGACATTGAAGACCAAACGCTTCTACAAAGTTTCCCGCGGGGTGCAAACCGCCATTGTCGTTAACAAAAGATTTTTGCGGGAGTCGTTGCTGGGAGGTCACGCGCAGGGCCAAGAAAACCCGGCCATTCAACGGAAAAGGGCCATAAAAAGCCACAATCCACCCGTGCAGGCCGGCCTTGGCTATAAATCTGTCAGCCCGGTGCAAGCTAGTTTGCAGCGCCAACAAGGGCCGCGGCGTTAAAGCAGCGACCGGACGTGAACGAGATCATTCCAGGTCACGAAGAGCATCAGCATCAGGACCAGTCCCAAGCCGAGTCGGAAGCCGATCTCCTGCGCTCGTTCGCTCAATGGTTTTCCGCGCAGCGCCTCGATCGCATAGAACAGCAGGTGGCCGCCATCGAGCATCGGCACCGGGAACAGATTCATCAGCCCGATCGAAACCGACAGCAGCGCCGCGAGGTTGATCAGCGCCAAAAAGACCGCCACTGGAAGCGACCATGCCCGAGACTTGGGCGATGCGGATCGGCCCCGACAACTGGTCGGTCGATTCCTTCCCCTTGATCAGCTTGGCGATGTAATCATAGGTCCGCTCGACCACGAACCAGGTCTCGCTCATGCCGAGCACCACGGATTCGCTCAGGCTGAAATGCTGGGTCGACCAGTCCTCGGGCTTCGCCGACGCCTGCACGCCGATGATCCCCAATCTCTGCTTGCCGAGGGGAGACGAGGTTTCGACCAGATCGGGCGTCACCGAAAGGACGACCGAGGCCCCCCGCGATCGACCGTCAGGGGCAAGGTCTCACCGGGACGGATCGAGATCGCGCGCTGGAGATCGCTGAAGCTCCTGATCGCGCGCCCATCGACCTGGCGGACCAGATCCCCGGACTGCAAACCGGCGCGGGCCGCCGCCCCGCCGACAGTCACACTGTCGACGCGCGGAGCCAGGGTCGGCTTGCCCATGAAATAGGCCGTCCCACCGAAGATCAGGATGGCGAGCAGGAAATTCGCGATCGGCCCCGCGGCAACGATCGCCGCTCGCTCTCCGATGGATTGAGCAGGGAAGGACCGCTCGTGCTCCTCGCGGCTCATGCCGGTGACCGAATCGGACGTGGTCGAGCTGGTAGCATCGGCATCGCCCGAGAACTTGACGTAGCCGCCGAGCGGAATCAGCGCAAAGCGCCAGCGCGTGCCGTGCCGGTCGTTGAAGCCGAACAGCTCGCGGCCGAAACCGATCGAGAACGTCTTCACATCGACGCCGCACCAGCGCCCGACCAGGAAATGGCCGAGCTCGTGCACGAATACGACGAGGGTGAGGACGAACAGGAACGGCAGCAGATAGCCCAGCAGAAAGCTGCCCGCGTGCCAGACCGATCCGACGATATCCATAAAACTCTCCCGGCTTCAGTCACTAGGTGACAGTGAAGCGGCCTCCGGACAAGAGCGCGCGGGTCCGGCTTCTCGCATCTTGGTCAACGGCAAGGGCTTCGGCGACATCGGCGGGGGGCTGCGACGCGGGTCCTGCCTGCGCGCAGACGGCCTCGACCAGCGCCGGAATCGCCGGAAAGCCGATCCGCCGGCTCAAGAACGCCTCGACGGCCACCTCGTTGGCGGCGTTCAGCACGACCGACGCCACACCGCCGTCCGCCAACGCCGCCATGGCGAGGCGCAGCGCCGGGAAACGGGCAAGATCGGGCCGTTCGAAGGCGAGCGGCCCGGCGGCAACCAGATCGAGGAAGCGGCTCGGCGGCGCATCGAGCCGGCCGTCGATTCCGAGGCAATGGGCGGCCGCCACGCGCATGTCCGGCACCGCCATGCCGGCGCTGACCGAGCCATCGCGGAAGGTGACGAGGCCGTGAACGATCTGCTGCGGATGGACCAGCACCTCAAGCTGCTCGGCGGCGAGCCCGAACAGGAACGAGGCCTCGATCAGCTCGAGTCCCTTGTTCATCATGCTGGCCGAGTCGATCGTGATCTTGGCGCCCATCGCATAGTTCGGATGGGCCAGCGCCTGCTCGGGGGTCGCATCTGCAATGCGTTCGGTCGACCAGGTCCAGAACGGGCCGCCGGAGGCGGTCAATGTCATGGTGCGGACCGCCTCGATCGGCTCGGCTCCCAGCACCTGGAACAAGGCGTTATGCTCGGAATCGAGCGGCACGATGCGGGTGCCGACCGCCCTCGCCCGCTCCATCACCGCAGCTCCGGCGCAGACCAGGCTCTCCTTGTTGGCGAGTGCGACGACACGGCCGGGCGTGAGTGCCGCGAAGGTTGCCTCCAGCCCGGCCGCCCCGGAGATGGCGCTGACCACGATGTCGCTGTCGCGCGCCACCGCCTCGAGCACGGCCTCCCGGCCCGCGCCGTGGCGGATACCGCTGCCGGCCAGCGCCGCAGCAAGCTCCCCGCTTTGCCCGTCGTCCGCGATCGCCGCGAAGCTTGCGCCTGTCTCGCGGGCGATCCGCGCCAGCCCGACCGCATCCCGCCCGGCGACGACGGCTGCAATCTGCAGCCGTTGCGGGTTCTCGGCGATGACGGCGCGCGTCGAGCGGCCGATGGAGCCGGTGGCTCCCAGGATGGTGACGGTGCGACGCATCAGTTGGTCAGTGTCCCAGCCGCGCCAGATAAAGCAGCAGGCCGGCGAAGACCAGCACGGCCCAATAACCGTCGAGCCGGTCGAGGAAGCCGCCATGACCGGGAATCAGATGGCTCGAATCCTTGGTCCCGTAGCGCCGCTTGATCGCCGATTCGAACAGATCGCCCGCCTGGCTGGCGGCGGAAGCCGCGAGTGAGACCGCGAGCACTGGCCAGACGCCCGATGGCAAGCCGGGGAAGAAGAACGCCCAGACGGCGGTGCCGCCGAGGATACCTGCCAAGGCGCCGCCGAGCGCGCCCGACCATGTCTTTTTCGGGCTGACGCTCGGCATCAGCTTCGGCCCACCCAATGCCCGCCCGGTGAAATAGGCGGCGATGTCGGTGAGCCAGACCACCGCGAAGGTCCAGATGATCAGCGCGAGCCCGATTCCCGGCGCATCGCGCAGCGCTGGGGTCACCAGCGCAAAGCAGAGCGCATAGGCGACGCCGCAAGCTTCGAGCAGGCGTTGGCTGGTTGCCCGCGTCGTCACGATCGCCCCGATCAGGCCGGCGAGCGCCGCGGCGCCGGCGAGCGCCGGGCCGCCCAGAGGCAGGAAGCCGAGCGCGAGCCCGGCGAGCCCAACGCCGATCCCGCCGGCGACCGCGTTCCTGCGGCTGACGATGGCGAGCCATTCATAGGCGACGACGCCGGCGACGACCGTCCAGATCAGGCGGAAGGGCCAGCCTCCGAGCAAGGTGACACCGAGGACGACCACGGCGAGCACCAGCGCTGAGACGACCCGCAGACGAAGCTCGGAGGCGCCAGTGCCGGCGCTCCCCTCATTCACGCGACCCCGACCTTCGCTTCGGCCGGCTGGACGCCGCCATAGCGGCGCTCGCGGCGGTGGAATTCGGCCAGTGCCTCTTCAAGCGCCTTGCGATCGAAATCCGGCCAGAGCACCGGCGTGAAGACGAACTCGGCATAAGCCGCCTGCCAGAGCAGGAAATTCGAGATGCGCGTTTCGCCGGAGGTACGGATCACCAGGTCAGGATCCGGCAGCTGAGCGGTATCGAGACGCGAAGACAGCATCTTCTCGTCGATCGCGTCTGGAAGGAGCCGCCCAGCGGCGACATCCCGCGCAAGACCACGCGCGACGCGGGCGATCTCGTCACGCGAACCGTAATTGAAAGCGACAACCAGGGTCAGCCCCGTATTGTCACGTGTCACCGTCTCGGCGCGTTCGACGAGCCCACGCAGGTCGGGCGCCAGATCCTCGCGGCTCCCGATGATGCGTACGCGCACGCCGGCCTCGTTCAGCTCCGCCAGATCGTTCTCGACGAAGCGGCGCAGCAGCCCGAGCAGGAAGGAGACCTCGGCCATCGGCCGGCTCCAGTTCTCGGTCGAGAACGAGTAGAGTGTCAGGACCTTGATACCGAGATCGCCGGCGTTGCGGACTGTCCGCCGCAAGGCTTCGAGGCCGCGCCGGTGTCCCTCTTGGCGCGGCAGGCCACGCATCTGCGCCCAGCGGCCATTGCCATCCATGATGATCGCGACATGGGCTGGTGCTGGATCAGGCGCTGCCGGGCGCGGGCCGTCTGACATCTAGAAGCCTCTTCAGGGCAACAGCCCATGCGTCGATGATACAGGACGGCGCCGCGCCACGCACTTTAGACGTGCAGGATTTCCTTTTCCTTGCTGGCGAGCGCCTGATCGATCTCGCCGATATGCTTGTCCGTCGCCTTCTGGACCAGGTCGGTCTGCTTGGTGACGTCGTCCTTGGGCATATGCCCGTCTTTTTCCAGCTTCTTGATCAGGTCCATGCCGTCGCGGCGAACATGCCGGACGGCGATCTTCGCCTCCTCGGCATATTTATGCGCGACCTTGACCATCTCCTTGCGGCGCTGCTCGTTGAGCTCCGGAATGCGGATGCGCAGCACCTGCCCCTCGGTCTGGGGGTTTAGGCCGAGATCGGATTCTCGGATCGCTTTCTCGACCGCCTGGACCATGCTGCGGTCCCAGACCTGAACCGAGAGCAGGCGCGGCTCGGGCACGCTGACCGTAGCGAGCTGGCTCAACGGCGTGCGTGCGCCATAGGCCTCGACCGTGATCGGATCGAGCACATTGGTCGAAGCGCGGCCAGTGCGAAGTGAGGCCAGGTCGCTCTTGAACGACTGCACACCGCCGTCCATGCGACGGTTGAGATCGGCGAGATCGAAAGTGGTTTGGGCCATCGTCTTCAAAACCTTGTCGAAACCGGCCGGATAGAGCCGGAAATGGCGCGACCATGGCGAGCACCCGCTCCAGGGTCAAGGATTTATGCGTCAACAGCATTTTCCCCAACAGGTCTGCAAGGGGAATCAGATCTCGACCGCTTGCGCATGGCCAATAGACCGGCTGCCGCGCTGGCTAAGACCAGGAGCAATGCCTAGGTCAATCTTGCGGCCATGCGAACGGCCGCCGTCTCGAGGAGATTCGCATGCCCCGGCTGAACCGCATCGTCGAAACCGCGCTTTATGTCGACGGTCTCGACCGCGCGGCGGAGTTCTACGAGGCGAAGCTCGGGCTCATGCCCATGCTCAAGACCAGGACGCTCATCGCCTATGATGTTGGCGGGCAGAACGTGCTGCTGCTCTTCCTGCGTGGCGCCTCCGCGGAGACGCAGGCTTCAGAGAACGGCAGCATTCCGCCGCATGACGGCGGGGGCCCGCTGCACATCGCCTTCGCCGTCGATGCAGCCGAGCTGCCAGCCTGGGAGGAGCGGTTGGCCCAGCATGGCATCGCGATCGAAGGGCGGATGAGCTGGAATCGCGGTGGGACAAGCCTTTATTTCCGCGATCCCGACGGGCATCTGCTCGAACTGGCGACGCCCGGCCTCTGGCCGAATTTCTGATGCGGCTGCCCCTAGCATCGGACCGAAAAGTGGAATGCACTTTTCGGAAAAATCCGATGCGATACCAATTAGATAGATCACCGTTATCACGTCCGACAGGACGCGCGGCGATCTATGGCGTGACGTAGGTCGCCCTGCCCTCACCGCGCAGCACGGCCGCAAGCGCACCCTTTTCCGCGATCGAGAAGACCACGATCGTCAGGCTCGCATCGCGCGCCAGTGCGAAAGCAGCAGTGTCCATCACCTTGAGGTCGCGCCTGATCGCATCCTCATGGGTCAATGTGTCGAAGCGGGTCGCGCTCGGATCCTTTTTTGGATCGGCCGAGTAGACGCCATCGACCTGCGTCGCCTTGAGCAGATGGCTGCAGTCGAGTTCGGCCGCGCGCAGCGCCGCGCCGGTATCGGTGGTGAAATAGGGATTGCCGGTGCCGCCGCCGAGGATGACGACCTTGCCGTGGCTGAGATGGTCGAGGGCCCGCTTGCGGGCATAGCTCTCGCAGAGCGAGGGCATCGGCACCGCCGACATGGCGCGCGCCGGGGCGCCGGCCGCCTCGATGGCATGTTCGAGGGCGAGCGCGTTCATCACGGTGCCGAGCATGCCGATCGAATCGGCGGTCGTCCGGTCGAGGCCTTTGTTGAGGCCCTGCACGCCGCGGAAGAAGTTGCCGCCGCCGACGACGATGCCGATCTCGACACCCTCGTGCGAGGCATGGGCAATGTCGGCGGCAAGCGCTGTCAGCGTGGCGCCGTCGAGGCCGTTTCCTGCAGTTCCTGCAAGGGCTTCGCCGGAGAGCTTCACGAGAACACGTTTAGGTCTCATCGGGGCTCTCCTTGGTTGCATCGCATCAGGCAGGCCGAATCGACCCCGCCCCTTGTTACAAAAAGGCCGCGCCAGGCGCGGCCTTTCTCATCTCTATCAACGAGCTTGTCAGCCCGTCGTGCCACCGGCGGCCGCGACCTCGGCAGCGAAGTCGGTCTCTTCCTTCTCGATGCCCTCGCCGAGCGCGAAACGGGCGAAGCCGGTGAGCTTGATCGGACCGCCGACCTTGCCTTCGGCCTCCTTCAGCACCTGGGCAACCGATTTCGAGCCGTCATGGATATAGCCTTGCTCGAGCAGGCAGTATTCCTTGGCATAGCTCTTCATGCCGCTCTCGACGATTTTGGCGAGCACGTGCTCGGGCTTGCCGGCGTTCTTCTCGGCCAGGATCGCCTTCTCGCGCTCCAGCACAGCCGGATCGACCGAAGCAAGGTCGAGCGCCACCGGATTGGTGGCGGCGATGTGCATGGCGAGCTGGCGGCCGAGCGAGCCGAGCTCGTCGCCCTTGCCGGCGGTTTCCAGGCCGACGATGACGCCGATCTTGCCGAGCCCGTCGGCGACCGCGCCGTGGACATAGGAACCGATCACGCCGGCCGAAACCGAGACCGAACCGACGCGGCGCAGCGTCATGTTCTCGCCGATGGTGGCGATGGCGTTGGCAATCGCGTCGGCGACGGAGCCGCCGCCCGGATAGTGGTGGGCGGCCAGCGCCTCGACATCGCCGCCACGCTCGAGCGCGACATCGGCGATGGTGCGAGCCAGCGCCTGGAACTCGAGATTGCGGGCGACGAAGTCGGTCTCGGAGTTGACCTCGACCACGACGCCGCTATGGCCGCGCACGACAACCGCGACGAGGCCCTCGGCGGCGACACGGCCGGCCTTCTTGGCGGCCTTGGACAGACCCTTGGCGCGCAGCCAGTCGATCGCCGCCTCCATGTTGCCGTCGACGGCGGAAAGCGCGGTCTTGCAATCCATCATGCCCGCGCCGGTCTTGTCGCGGAGTTCCTTCACCATGCTGGCGGTGATCGCAGCCATTTGCGTCGTCCTTGCTGTCTCGCGGCCTTCGCCCGGTGGCGTACCGCACTGTCGAAAAGCGGAAGCCTGGATTGGCAAACGCCGACGCTCCGTTTCCGGTCGTCGGCGCTGCTTCGGCTCTAGAGCCGGATGCCTTCAGATGGAATCGCGAAGCGCTTCCATCTGAAGGCTGAATCCGTCTCTCATCAAAGAGTTAGAGCAGGATCAATGCGAAAAACCGGTTCCCACTTTTTCGCATCCTGCTCTAGTCAGGTATC
This sequence comes from Bosea vestrisii, assembly GCF_030144325.1. Taxonomy (NCBI): domain Bacteria; kingdom Pseudomonadati; phylum Pseudomonadota; class Alphaproteobacteria; order Hyphomicrobiales; family Alloboseaceae; genus Allobosea; species Allobosea vestrisii. Next base: position 410,442 of record NZ_CP126307.1, read on the forward strand.
GAAGTGCGACGCGCCGATGACGCGTCGCAATCCGGGAGATCAGGCGTCGGCGAGATCGCGCGCCTGGGCAACCCAGCCGTCGCGCTCGATGCGGCCGGCGAGCTTCAGGTCATGATCGACCTTGGTGACTTCTGCCGGCGTCATGGCAGCGAGCTGCCAGAAGTGGAAGATGCCGCCATCATTGAGCTTCTGCACGATCTCCGGACCCATGCCCGAGAGCTTCATGAAGTCGTCCGGCGCGCCGCGCGGCCCGGTCAGCAGCTCGAAAGCCTGAGCCTGCCCCTCGACTGCAACCGGCTCGGCAATCACCGGCTCGACGATCGGGGCCTCGGCAGCGCCGAGGTCGACGCCGTGGTCGCCCGAAGCGCGCGAGATGCCGTCGATGGCAGAGCGCGCGACGAGATCGCAATAGAGCGCGATGGCGCGGCCGGCGTCGTCATTGGCCGGAACCGGGAAGGTGATGCCATCCGGATCGCTGTTGGAGTCGATGATGGCCGCGACCGGGATGCCGAGGCGCTGGGCCTCCTTGATCGCGAGCGCTTCCTTGTTGGTGTCGATCACGAAGATCATGTCGGGCGTGCCGCCCATGTCCTTGATGCCGCCGAGCGCCTTCTCGAGCTTGTCGCGCTCGCGCGCCAGCATCAGGCGCTCCTTCTTGGTCAGGCCGGTGCTGGCGCCGCTCAGCAGCTCGTCGACCTTGCGCAGGCGCTGGATCGAAGCCGAGATGGTCTTCCAGTTGGTCAGCATGCCGCCGAGCCAGCGGGAGTTGACATAGTACTGGGCCGAGCGCTTGGCCGCGTCGGCGATGGCGTCCTGCGCCTGGCGCTTGGTGCCGACGAAGAGGACGCGGCCGCCGCGGGCGACGGTGTCGCTGACCGCCTGCAGGGCGCGCGACAGCATCGGCACCGACTGCGACAGGTCGAGAATGTGGATGTTGTTGCGCGTCCCGTAGATGAACGGCGACATCTTCGGGTTCCAGCGATGCGACTGGTGGCCGAAATGGGCGCCGGCCTCGAGCAGCTGACGCATGGAGAAATCTGGCAGAGCCATGGTATTCTTGTCCTTCCGGTTGAGCCTCTGGGGAGCGAATGAGCCGGCCATAAGCTGACCAGTCACCGGAACGCCTCGGTGTCGAGGTGATGCTCCCCATGTGGGATAGGGCGCGCCTTACACGCCGTGGCGCCGGAATGCAAGACCTGGAGGCTTGTCGTCAGAGCGAGCCAACCTCGTAAGCGACCCGATAGCCCCCTGGCACGGCGCCTTCGAGCAAGGGGCTAATACGCGCCATATGGCTGGTGAAGCGCTCGTCGCGAGCAAAGCGTAGCGCCGCCTCCTCGGATTCGAACATCGTCACCAGCACCACGTCGCGGTCCTGCCGCGAGCGGAACAGCCTGCCGCCGATCAGCCCGTCGACCTTGCCGCGCAAGCTGCGGTGCTGGGCGAGCTGCAGTTCCATGAACTCGGCGAAGCATTCCGGCTTCGGAGTGATGATGCTGATGTTGACGATCGGCTTGTCTGACATGCCCGGCTCCTTCGGCACAGAAGATAGGAGCCGGGTCGATACGGCCTCAACCTTGGTTGAGGTCAAGCCACACCCTGCCAGCCCCTGGCAGGAGCGGGCGTTGCAGAGCTCACTTGGGCAGCGATGCCGCCGCCTTCTGCACGACGTCGCCGATCTGCTTGCAGTAGGCCGCGGCGGTGCCGCCCTGCGCCTTGGCAATCGTCTCGAGATCCTGGGTCACGCCCATCATCGCGATCGTGCCCTTCTTGCCGGCGGCTTCTGCGGTATCGCCGGCGCTCTTGTCGGCCGGCGGCGGAATCAGCGCCAGTACCTTGGCCTGGATCGCGACGACATCGGCGCTGACATGGCCTTTCTCGGCGCAATAGCTCAGGATTCCGAGCTGGTTGCGGCCGGCCTGATAGGCCATCGCGAGCTGATCGGCCTGGCTCTGGGCAAAAGCCTGGCCGCTGGACAGAGCCGCAAAAGCGGCGAGCGCGCTGAAACGCTTGAAGGAAAGCAGCATATCAATCTCTCTCAAGTTGAACGCATCCGAAAGATGCAAGCCCCGCTTCCCCAGCGCCAGAATAGCTTCCCTGCCGGGTGCGACAAGGGCGCGACAAGAGGCTTCGGGCGTGCTGCGAAAGCGAGCCGCTCCTTGTGAAGGCCTGATACCGTTTCGCCGAAAGCGCCACCTCCCCGCCGCACAGACGACCGAAGCGGAATGCCATCTGTATTTCGCCCGGCTTTCGCTATTCCGCTACTGCAGGAACCTCCTCCAGCCATAACACTCCCTCGCCAGACAACGTTCAGCCCAACGACGGCGAGGAGGATACCATGCAGCTGATCGCCCATAACCCGAGCCACGGCGTCTACCCGGCGACCTCGGACTATGCCCATGCGATGGAGGTGGTGGCGCCACAGCGCCTGCTCTTCGTCAGCGGCACCATGGGGCTGGACGAAGCCGGCAAGCCCGGCGCCACCCTCGACGAGCAGCTTGCGCTGATCTGGAACAACCTGCGCACAATCCTCGCCTCGGCGAGCATGGGCGTCGACAACATCGTGCGCCTGACCAGCTATCTGCGCGATGCCAGCTTCGTCGAGGCCAACCAGAACGCTCGTCTCGCCGCTCTCGGCGGCCGCGCGATCCCGACCACCGCGATCGTGGCGCAGACCCTGCGCGAGGACTGGCTCGTCGAGATCGAGATCATCGCGGCGGCTTGAGGCGGGCCGGCCAGCCGCATCGTCACTTTGCCTGGCCGGCAGCGTAGTCGGATTTGCCGCCCTGCCAGCGATAGACGACGAAGCCAGGCTGCTGGTTGTCGCCCTTCGCGTCGAAACGGACCTCGCCGACCGCAGTCGTGAAGCGCGCACCGGCAACAGCCTGCGCAACCGCACGCGGCTCGGTGGAGTTCGCCTGCGCGATCGCCTCGGCGAAGATCTGGACGGTGGCATAGGAGTAGAGCGCCCAGCCTTCCGGCTCGAGATTGCGCGCGCGCATTGCCTGCACCGCCTCGTTCGAAGCCGGGTTCTTGCGCGGATCCGGCGCGAAGGTGAAATGAACCCCGTTGGCCGCGTCTCCGGCCACCGCAGCAAATTCGCTCGAAGCGAGCGGATCGCCGCCGACCATGTCGAGCTTCAGCCCCTGATCGGCCGCCTGGCGCATGATCAATCCAGCTTCGGTATGATAGCCGCCGAAGAAGAGGACTTCGGCGCGGGCTGCCTTGAGCCGCGAGATCAGGGCGCTGTGATCCTTCTCGCCGGCATTGATGCCGGTATCGAACGCAATCCGTTGCCCCGCGGCAGCGAGCCGGTTGCGGACCTCGCCCGCCAGGCCTGCTCCGAACGAGCTCTTGTCATGCACGATCGCGATGCGACGGCCGGCGAAACTCTTGACGATGAACTCGGCCGCGGTTGGACCCTGCTGATCGTCGCGCCCGCCGATGCGGAACAGCGCTTTCATGCCGCGCTCGGTGATCTTGGGATTGGTCGAGACGGTGATGACGACGGCGCCCGCCTCCGCATAGACCTCGCTCGCCGGCAGGGTCGAGCCGGAGCAGAAATGACCTGCGATGAAGCGCACGCCGTCACCTGTCAGCTTGTTGGCGACCGAGACCGCCTGACGCGGATCGCAGGCATCGTCGGCGACGACGAGTTCAAGCTTTTCGCCACGCACGCCGCCCTTGGCGTTGATCTGCGCGACCGCTGCTTCGGCTCCCGCCCGCAGCTGATCGCCGAAGCTCGCATTCGCACCGGTCATCGGCCCCGCCAGGGCGATCCGCACCTGCGCGAAGGCCGGCACGGACACGACCGCCGAAAGCCATGAAAGCATGAGCGGACCTATGATCCTGTGCATGGGATATCTCCGTTGCTGCCGACCGGGCCGGCTGGGTGGCAGGCGCGAGCGCGGGCGGCGCCGGAGGGCAGCGCGCCTGGCCGGGCCCGATGGGCTCTCGCGATCAGAGCGTGATGTGCTGGGCGTTTCCTTCGGCGAGCGCGCGCCGATAGACGATGTCGGCTGCGACCATGTCCTCCATGGCGATGCCCATCGCTTTGTAGAGCGTGATCTGCTCGGCGCCCGCCCTGCCTGGCCTGGCGCCGCAGAACAGGTCGCCGAGCGTAGTCGCGCTGGCCGGATCGCGTCCGGAAAGCTCGGCGCAGCCGACCGGCGGTGGCCTGAACGCCTCGTCGCTTTCGACAAAGAGCTGCGCCCTGCTGAGAAGCTCGACCGGCAGCTCGCCCCGCGGCGGAGCGTAACCGACCGAGGACACATGCGTGCCAGGCCGGACCCACTCGCTCGCGATAACCGGCTCATAGGCATGGCTCGCCAGGCAGACGACGTCCGAGCCGCGCACCGCCGCCTCGACATCACGCACGGGCCGCGCCCGTGGACAGCTGGCGGCGAGCTTCTCGGCATCCTCGTAATGCAGCGAAGCGACACGGATCTCATCGAATTCGCGCACCAGCGGCAGGAGCCGCAGATGTTCGCGCCCCTGTACTCCAGCACCGATCAGGGTCGCGATCCGGGCGTCCGGCCGTGCGAGGGCCCGGACCGAGAGGACGGCCGACGCTGCGGTGCGGATCGCGGTGATGTGGGTGCCGTCCATGATGCAGACGGGCGCGCCGGTCTGCGGATCGAACAGCATGATCACGGCAAGATGGTTTGGCAGGTCGATATCGAGATTGGCCTCGAAGACGTTGACGATCTTCACCGTGAGATTCATCCCCGCCGTCCAGGCTGGCATCGCGAGCGAGAAGCCCTTGCCGGGAACCGTGATCTCGGGCCGATCCGGCGCCTGGACCTCGCCGCGCGCCATCGCCCTGAACCCGTCGGCGAGCCCGTCGAGCAGCTGTGCCGGATCGAGCAGGCGCACGACATCGGCCTCGCTCAGATGCAGCACCGGCAAGGCGCCTTTCCCGATCTCGGCAGGGCTGCGCCTCGGCGCGATTGTGGCGGCGAAAGTCATCGATATCCTCGCGTTCGAAACTGCGCCGGCCTGACCTCTCAAGGGCGGCCCGCGGATCACTCGGGTTATGTTTGACGCAGCGCGGATTTGAGGAAAAATGAGTTTTTGAAGAACCCTATAACTTGAGATTATGCCGATGCGCCGCAAACGGATGACCTCCCTGACCGCGATGCGGGCCTTCGAGGCCGTGGCGCGGACCTTGAGCTTCACCCGGGCGGCGGACGAACTGGGAGTGACGCAGGCGGCGGTCAGCCGGCAGATCAGGCTGCTGGAGGAGAGTTTGTCGGTGCGCCTGCTCCACCGCGAGCCGGCCGGCAACCGGCTGACGGATGCGGGCGAAATCCTGTTCGCCGGGGTCTATGCCGCCTTCGAAACGATCGAGCAGGCCGTCGAGCAGGTTACCGGCAGCGGCGCCCGGGAGATCCTCAATGTCAGCGTCGCGCCCTACTTCTCGGCCGCCTGGCTCACGCCGCGCCTGATGTCTTTCGTCAGGCGCCACCCCGAAATCGACCTGCGGCTGCATCATTCCTACCACCCGGCCGACCATCGCCGCGAAGGTATCGACCTCGGCATCAACTGGGGCAGCGGCGCCTGGCCCGGCGTACGCGCCGAGAAGGTTCTCGACGGCTCGCTCACTGCGGTGCTGGCACCTGCGCTCCTGGACGAGACCGGGCCGCTCGCCGACCCTGCGGTCTTGCTGCGGTTGCCGCTCTTCTACGAATTCGATCTTGGTCACTGGCGTGCCTGGGCACAGGCCGCCGGCAGTGCCGATGCCGTGTTGGGCGAGGGTCTAAGACTCAGCGATTCGCATGCGCTGCGCCGCGTCGCCTGCGACGGGCACGGCGTCGCGTTGTTCTTCGCCGAGCTGATCGAGGACGACCTCGCGCAGGGCCGGCTGGCGCAGCCGTTTTCGGTCAAGGTCCATATCGGGGCGGATTATTTCCTCAACTACCCAGCCGGAACCGAGCTGCCGCGCAAGGCCAGGCTGTTCCGCAGCTGGCTCATGGACATGCTGGCGGAAACGAGGACAGGCCAAGGCGACGCAGCCGCCCTGTGAACGCTCCGTTCACGCCATGCTGCTAACGTCCTTACGAGTCGATTTGGATGGCCTGGCGTGCTGCTCGATCTGAGGACAATCTATCTGGCAGGGGCGATCACCTGCATGATTCTCGGATTCGTGCAGTTGTTCGCCTATGCCACCGGCCGCTTCGAGCGCTGGCCGCTCTGGTGGGGGGTCAGCAACCTGCTGATCGGCCTCGGCCTGATCGGTGTAGGATTGCGGGACGTCATTCCCGACATCGTCTCGATCCCGCTCGCCAACACCGTCAGCTGGATCGGCTATCTGCTCGTCCTGTTCGGGGTCCGAAGCTTTGCTGGTCGGCCGGCTCGCCTGCCGCTCTACATCCTGGCGGCCGCAGCGGCCGCCGTCCCGCTGTTCTTGTGGAACGAGCCGGACGGCTTCGTCCGCCGGGTCGTCCTGGTTTCCATCCTGGTCATGGTCTGCGATGCGCTTCTTGTCCGGGAAGGCCTGCTTTTGTGGCGGCGCGAGCGGCTGGTCTCCGGCGCGATCCTGGCCGCCCTGTTCGCGCCGACGGTCGTGCTCTTCGCACTACGTGCCTGGCTCGCCGCAATCGGAGAGCTCGGCGCCGAGCTGTTTCCTGCCGAAAACTCCAATCCATGGTTCGCCGCGACTGGCACCACCTTCGTGCTTCTACGGAGCAGCGCACTGCTACTGCTCGCCGCCGAACGCAGCCGCAACACGCTGGTCACGCTCGCGCAGCACGATCCTCTCACCGGCGCGATGAACCGCAGCGGCCTGGAGCGCGCCATGAGCCAACTGGCCGCCGATGCCGGCAAGCGGCCTACCCGTGTGGCGCTGCTCCTGATCGACATCGATCATTTCAAGAACCTCAACGATACGCATGGCCACGCCGCCGGCGATCGTATCCTTCAGCTCTTCGCCGAAGCGGCGCGCAGCGAATTGCGCGCCAGCGATATCCTGGCGCGCCATGGCGGCGACGAGTTCGTCGTCGCCCTTCCGCACATGACCACCAGGGAGGCGGTACACGTTGCAAACCGCATCCGGGCTGCCTTCGGGCGGGCTCTCGCCGACTGGGATGGCGTTCCGCTCCAGCCGACGCTGAGCGTGGGCGTCGCCGAAGGCAACGCCGCGAGCGATCGGCTGGAGGCCTTGCTTCAGCACGCGGACGAGGCGCTCTACCGCTCGAAGCGGCTCGGCCGCGATCGGGTCCAGGTGCAGATTCGCGCTCTGGCGAAGTGAGCGTGCCTCAATTCGTCAGATCAGATCCGCAAGCCGCGCCCGTTTCACGCCGAGCGCCGCCATGTCGGCCCAGGCCTTATCGAGCGAACCGTTGAGGTCGATCGCCCGGCACGCCTCCTCGACGACGAGGGTCTCCAGCCCGTTGCGCGCCGCATCCTGCGCTGTCCAGCCGACGCAGAAATCGGTGGCGAGGCCGACGACGACGGCGCGGGCGACGCCGCGTTCTCTGAGATAGCCGCCGAGGCCCGTCGGCGTCTTGCGGTCGGCCTCGACGAAGCCGGAATAGCTGTCGACCTCGCGGCGATAGCCCTTGCGCACGATGGTCTGCGCCATGGTGAGGTCGAGATCGGCGCGGAACTCGGCGCCCTTGCTGCCCTGGATGCAGTGGTCGGGCCAGAGCACCTGCGGGCCATAGGGCATCTGCATCATCTCAAACGGCTTCTTGCCGGGATGGCTGCTGGCGAAGGAGGAATGGCCGGCCGGGTGCCAATCCTGCGTCATGACGACATTGGCGAAGCGCTTACCCAAGGCGTTGATGACGGCGACGACTTCGTCGCCCTTGCCCACCGCCAGGCTGCCGCCCGGGCAGAAATCGTTCTGCACATCGACGACGATGAGGGCGGTCCTTGCATCGATCACCGATTTCTCCTGTGCCTTCAGCGGTGACGCCGCGGCGGATGCGACGAGCACCGTCGCGCCCGCGACCAGGCTGCGCCGGTCGATCTCGAAGCCATCCTGCATCCTCGCCTCCCGAGCTGCTATCGGCGTCTCGGCGGCCGGAGGTGCGGAGCCGGAACCGAAGCGCACCATGTTACCGCCAACCAGAGCGCGACGATATGCCTTCGCGCGCGGACAATGACGACAGCCGGGCGCAGGCCGCCGATCATTCTCCCGCCGCCCGCGTCATCCGCGTGATGCCCCTGCGAGCGGCGAACATGCGGCCATAGACGTCGCCGGCGAGATCGGGCCGATAGCAGCGCTGTTCGAGCAACGGATCCCAGATGTGCTCCACCGTGTCGATCAGCTCGAAATCGGCCGCGAGGCGCGCCTCGAGCTGCAGGCGGTTCTTGCGGTTCTGGTATTCGAGCAGCACCAGCGAGGTCTTCGACAGGTCGAGATGATCGAGCACGTCGCCCTCCCCGCCTTCGATGTCAATCTTGACGATATCGGCTGAGGGCAGGCTCGAAGGATCGACCACCGCAACTTCGTAGCGCTCGACCATGGCGCCGGCCACGAAGGTGTCGCCGGCATAGGACGCGAGCCCCGATTCACCGTCGCCGGCAAAGCGGCTGAGGAAGGTCGCCGTCTTCTGGCCGCCCGGGAACAGCGCGGCATTGACCGTGACAATGTCGCGGCGCTGATGCGTGTTGCGCTTCAAGAGCTCGAAAGTGCCGGGATGCGGCTCGTAGGAGGTCACGGTGCTGCCCGGCCAGCGCGCGCTCGCCCAGAGCGCGAAGGAGCCGACATTGGCGCCGATATCGAGGATGTCGAGGCCGACGCCATCGAAGCCGGCTTCGTATTCGCCTTCTAGCACGTCCTTGATCGCCCAATGCATCGCCTCGGGCACGGCGAGGCTCATCGGGATACGCGCGACATACTGCTTCATTCAGTCCCCCGGACATCATCGTTGTCTGCGCACACTCTGAAGCCTTGGCCGCCGACGGCGCAAGGCCGGGCAGGCTTCAGCGCAGCTCGACGTTCACCACACCGGGCGCGGCGCGCACCGCGTTGGCGACCTGCTGGTTGACCGGATAGCGCCCGGGCAATTCGATCTCGACCTCCTGGGCGCCGTCGTCGAGGATCATCACCAGCGAGATCTTGCCGTCGGCGCGCACGCCGTCGCGCGGCTTCACCCGCTCGGCGATCGAGGACAGCGCCTTGTCATCGCGCAGGAAGATGCAGAGGTCCTGCTTCTGCCGGTTGGCGAGATCGTCGAGCCGCTCGCAATCCTCGATGCGCGGGCGCACCTCCTCGCCGTCGAGCACGGCCGAGAGTCTCAGGACTAATGCCGCACCGGGCTCGAGCAGCTCGCGATAGCGCTGCAGGCCCTCCGAGAACAGGATCGCCTCGAACTGGCCGCTGGGATCGGACAGCTGCACGATACCCATCTTGTTGCCGGATTTGGTCCGGCGTTCCGACCTGTCGATGACGGAGGCGGCGACCTTGGCGATCGAGGTGCCGCTGGCGCGGACATTGCGGGCGAAATCGGCATAGCTCTGCACGCGCAGGCGCTTGAGCACATGCTCGTAGTCGTCGAGTGGATGCCCCGACAGGAAGAATCCGACCGCATCGTGCTCGCGCTGCAGTCGCTCGGCCGGCGCCCAGGGCTCGAAGGGCGGGATGCGGAAGGCTTCCGCCACCCCGCCGCCACCGAAGAGTTCGGACTGGCCACCCTCGGCGGCATCGCGCGTGCGGTTCGAGAGCGCGAGCATGCCATCGACAGCCGCCATCGCCTTGGCCCGCTCCGGCTCGATCTCATCGAGCGTGCCGGCCGAGATCAGCGCCTCGATCGTGCGCCGGTTGACCAGGCGCGTGTCGATCCTGCGGGCGAAATCGGCGAGGTCGCGGAACGGGCCCTGCTTGGCCCGCGCCGCGACGATCGATTCGACCGCCACCCGGCCGACGCCCTTGATCGCGCCGAGAGCATAGCGGATCGCTTCGTCGGCGACGTCGAAATCGACACCGGAGCGGTTGATCGAGGGCGGCTCGACCCTGATACCGAGCCGCTCCGCATCGCGACGGAACTCCGAGAGCTTGTCGGTATTGCCGATATCGAGCGTCATCGACGCTGCGAGGAACTCGACGGGAAAGTTCGCCTTGAGGTAGGCGGTCTGGAAGGCGACCACGGCATAGGCCGCCGCATGGCTCTTGTTGAAGCCGTAGTCGGCGAACTTCGCCAGCAGGTCGAAGATCTCGGAAGCCAGATCCTTCTTCAGCCCGGATTCGATCGCGCCCTTCACGAAACGGTCGCGCTGGGCGTCCATCTCGGCCTTGATCTTCTTGCCCATGGCGCGGCGCAGCAGGTCGGCTTCGCCGAGCGAATAGCCCGACAGCGCCTGCGCCACCTGCATCACCTGTTCCTGGTAGACGATGATGCCATGCGTCTCGGATAGGAACGGCTCCATGCCAGGATGCAGATAGGTCGGCTCCTCGAGCCCGAGCTTGCGGCGGCAATAGGTCGGGATGTTGTCCATAGGGCCGGGGCGGTAGAGCGCCACCAGCGCGATCAGGTCCTCGATCCGGTCGGCCTTCATTTCGACCAGCGCCTTGCGCATGCCGACCGATTCCACCTGGAACACGCCGACCGTCTCGCCGCGCGACAGCATCTCGTAGGTCTTCGGATCGTCGAAGGGCAGCTGCGCCAGGTCGACCGCGATCCCGCGCTGGGCGATCAGCTTGACCGCGATGGTCAGCGTGGTCAGCGTCTTCAAGCCGAGGAAGTCGAACTTCACCAGCCCTGCCTGCTCGACCCATTTCATGTTGAACTGGGTGACGCGCATGCCGGTGCGCGGGTCGACCGAGAGCGCGACCAGCTCTTCCAGCGGCCGGTCGCCGATGACGACGCCGGCGGCGTGGGTCGAGGCGTGGCGGTGCAGCCCCTCGAGCTTCTGGGCGATCTCGAGCAGACGCGCGACGACCGGCTCCTCGGCCGCCGCCTCCTGCAGCTTCGGCTCGCCGGCGATGGCTTCGGGCAAGGTGATCGGCTTGGCCGGGTTCTGCGGCACCAGCTTGGTCAGCTTGTCGACCTGGCCGTAGGGCATTTCCAGCACGCGGCCGACGTCGCGCAGCACGCCGCGCGCCTGCAAAGTGCCGAAGGTGATGATCTGGGCGACCCGCTGCTCGCCATAGCGATGCTTGACGTAGTCGATCACCTCTTCACGCCGGTACTGGCAGAAGTCGATGTCGAAGTCCGGCATCGAGACGCGGTCGGGGTTGAGGAAGCGCTCGAACAGCAGGCCGAAGCGCAGCGGGTCGACGTCGGTGATGGTCAAGGCATAGGCGACGAGCGAGCCTGCGCCCGAACCGCGCCCCGGCCCGACCGGGATGTCGTGATCCTTGGCCCATTTGATGAAGTCGGCAACGATCAGGAAATAGCCCGGGAATTTCATCCGGGTGATAATTGAGAGCTCGAAGGCGAGCCGTTTTTCGTAGTCCTCGACCGTGAAGGCCCCAGCCGGTCCATGCTTGGCCAACCGTGCTTCGAGCCCCGCCTTCGCCTGGCTCTCCAGCTCTTCTGCTTCGTCGCGACCCTCCTCGCCGAAGCGCGGCAGGATCGGCTTGCGCAGGCCGACGCGCCAGGAGCAGCGCCGGGCGATCTCGACGGTCGACGCCAACGCTTCCGGCAGGTCGGCGAAGCGCCGCTTCATCTCTGCCCGGCTGGCGAAATAATGCTCCGGCGTGACGCGTCGGCGTTCATTGTCGGAGACCAGCCGGCCGGCCGCGACCGCAAGCAGTGCGTCATGCGCCTCGAAATCGGCCGGCTTGCCAAAATAAGGTTCGTTGGTGGCGACGATCGGCAGATCATTGTCATAGGCGAGCCGCAGCAGCCCGGCCTCGATCGCCGCTCCGTCCTCGCGATCATGGCGCTGAAGCTCGACGTAGAGCCGGTCGCCGAAGATCGCCCGCAGTCGCTTCAGCCGCGTTTCCGCCTGGGCCGGCTGGCCGGCACGCAGCGCCGCGTCAAGCGGCCCACCGAAGCCGCCGGTCAGCGCAATCAGATCATGGGCGCATTCGGCGACATGGTCGATCGCCGCGACCGGCGCGCCAGCCCCGGCCACCAGGCAGGCCTGCGTCACCAGCTTCATCAGATTGCTGTAGCCGGCCTCGCTCGTCGCCAGCAGGACGAGATGTGGCGTCACGCTCTGGATCGGCTTGCGTCCGCCCGTGTCCTCATCGGCGAAGTCGACGGAGAGCTGGACGCCCGCGATCGGCTGGACACCGGAGCTCGCCAGCTTCTCGGAGAATTCGAGCGCGCCGAACAGATTGTTGGTGTCGGTCAGCGCCATGGCCGGCTGGCCGTCGCCGGCGGCGAGCTTGGCGAGCGTGCCGACCTGGATCGCGCCCTCGAGCAGCGAATAGCTCGAATGAACATGCAGATGGACGAAGCCGACCTCGTCCTGAACCAGTGCGTCGTCTTTGCGGTCGGTCATCGCGCCCTCCGGCGCGCCATCCGTTCAGCCAGTGGGCCGAGCGGGAGGACTTGCGCCGATTCTTGATCCTGGGAGCATGCTCCGAACCGGTTATGGCGCGCCACCCCATCTCGGTCGAGCGGGCCGGGATGCGAGGCTGTGGACACGTCGCCAAAGCATCTCCAGCCTCCGTCCGTAAGGCTGTCAGACGTGCGGCCCCGAGGCGAGCGCCGCCCAAACCCAGATCATTCCCACGAAGAGCGCGAGCGCGAGGAACTCCACGGCTCCGGCCATCAGCTTACGGGCAACCAGCATGTCCGACCTCCAATGTTCTCTATATGTTCATATTAGTTTTCTGTTTGTTCGCGTCAATGTCGCAACGGCGCTGCTAGGCTGCTGACGTCGCAGGCGGTTAACGAGCATTTACCGAAGCTGAAAGGGGGTTAACGGCGACACCTGCCCGCCCGGCGGAATCGTGTAAGGCTCGGCCGCATGACCTCCTCCCCTGATCAGCCCCGCCCTCGGCTCCGCAACGAGACGCTCGGCGTCGTGCTGATGGCGGTGTCGATGCTGATCATCCCGACCTCCGACGCCATCGCCAAATATCTCAGCAGCGCTCACTCACCGGTCTTCCTGAGCTGGATACGCTATGTCGCGGCGCTCGGTTTCATCCTCCCGGTCGCCCTGCTCCAGCGCGGGCGCATGACGGCAACGGCCTCGGCATCCTCGGGCCGCTACTGGCTGTCGCAAATCCTGCGCACGGCCTTCCTCGTCGCGGCGATGACACTCTATTTCGTGGCGATCGTGCGGATTCCGCTAGCCGATGCGCTCGGCGCCTATTTCATCGCCCCGATCGTGGCGACCCTGCTCGCCTCAATCGCGCTGCGCGAGCGGCTCGACCGGCGAAAGCTGCTCGCAGTCGCCCTCGGCTTCGTCGGCGCCATCCTCGTCGTGCGCCCGGGTACCGAGACCAGCACCGACACGCTGATCGCGCTCGCCTCCGGCTTCTGCATGGCCTGCTATCTGGTGCTGACCCGCGCCACCGCGCAGGACCGGCCACCGGTGGCGACGCTGACGATCCAGCTCGTGCTCGGCATCCTGATGCTGATGCCGTTCGCCCTGCTGCAATGGACGACGCCGACGCGCGAAGAGCTGCTGCTGATCCTGCTGATGGGCCTGGTCGCCACGATCAGCAACCTGATGACGATCAGCGCCTTCCGCCTGGCGCAGGTGCAGACGCTCTCGCCCTTGGTCTATCTCGAGCTGATCGGCGCGACCGCGCTCGGCTTTGTCGTGTTCGGCGACCTGCCTTCGCCGATAACCTGTGCCGGAATCGCCGTGATTGTCGTCGCCGGGCTGATCGTTGCGACCACTTCACCCGCGCGCCGCAAGAGCTGAGGCAGCGCGCCTCAGCCGGCAGCCTGCGTCGCCTGCTCGGTCCGCTCCTCGATCAGGCTCAGCAGCACGCGCGACTCGCCGTCATGGCTCGCGATGAGCACACGCCTGATACCGATCAGGCGGCGGCCGTTCCCAGGTGTCTCGATCGCGCGTACCGTCATTGTGGCGCCGGCCTCCGCCCGCTGGAGCTGGCGCTCCTCGTGCTCGATCCAGTCAGCGGTCTCGGCATCGAAGACATCGCGCGCCGTCCCGCCGATCATCTCGGCACGGCTGACGCCGAACAGGACCTCTGCCGCGCGATTGACGAATAGGTAGCGGAGCGTCGCCGCGTCCTTGGCGACGATGGCCACGCCGATGTTCTCCATGATCGCTGCGAGCAGATGCTCGGTGCGCTCGAGCGAGCGCTGCAGATGCCGTTGCTCGGTGAAATCCTCATGCGTCGACACCCAGCCGACGCCGCCGGTCATCGGCCGCTCGACGATACGGATGACCCGTCCGTCCTTGAGGTCGACATGCTTGACGGCGGGCCTGCCCTGCTCGATCCGCGCAAGGATGGCCTCGACATAGCTCTCGACGTCGCCGGCGAAGGTACCAATCTCGATCCGGCGCCGAAGGATATCGCGGATCGTCAGGCCCGATTGCGGCATGTCCTGCGGAAGCCGATAGATCTTCCGGTAGGACGCGTTCATTAGGATGATCTTGCCCTCCGGGTCCAGCATCATCAGGCCCGGCATCATGCTGTTGATCGCTGCCAGCAGATGGCGCTTGTTCTCCTGGAGCTGAATTTCGAGATTGTCGCGCTGCCGCGAGCTCGTCCGTTCAAGCGTCCGCAATTCCTTGTTGCGGATCAGCGTGTCCTGAAGCTGCTGCACGGCCTGTCCGAGCTTGCCGACTTCGTCGAGACGCTCGCTGTGCGGCACAGTGACGACCACCTTGCCGGCCGCGATGTGGTCGGCGGTTTCGGTGATCTCGTGCAACGGGGCGATCAGCGAGCGGCGGATCAACGCGCCAACGTAAGCAGCAAGAGCGAGCACCGCGAGGCCGAGCAGAACGATGAGCCAGGTGGTGAACCAGGCACGCTGATTCAGGATGACGACCTCATCGGCTCGCCGCGCATAGATCTGCCCGAGCGCTTCCAGATCTGCATTGAGCGCAGCCCTGGCGGTGCGGTTTGCTTCGTTGTCACCCCAAGCCCGCCCGGCCGCCTGGCTGACGACATTTGCGCGGCGCACCAGTTCGGCGCGGAAACGGATGAAGTCACCGATGCGCGGCTTGAACGCGGCAAAGAGCTCGGCATCGTCGTTTCGGACGATCTTCTCCCAGGCATCGACCACATCGGCGAGGTCGCGATTGCGTTTCAGCAGGTTTTCGCCGTAGCGCGCCACCGTCGCGGAATCGCTCGACATGTAGATGCCGCGCGATTCCATCACGACAGCGTAGATCAAGCCGTTCGCCCGCTCGACATAGGCGGCCGAGCGCGACGAAAGGCTGAGCTTGTCCTGGTATTCCGCCTGCTGCCGGAAGGATAGGAGCGCCACCGCCACCAGCGCGCAGATCATGACGAAGAAGGCGCAGCTCGCAGCATAGACCTGATGGCGCAGGCTGACGGCCCGCAGACGATCGAGGATATGGCGCTGCACCATGTCAGCGACCTCCACTTGAAGGAGGCCAGTGCTGCACGCGAATTCCTTAAGGTCAGGTTTCGCAGCCGCGGTGCCCGCAGTTTGCGGGAGAAGCTACCGGACCAGGCCCGAGAGCAGCGCAACGATCGCACGCGGCTCGATCTCGGATGGCGTCTCGTCGAACGCGGCGCGATAATAGTCGAGCATGCTGAGCTGCTCGAAATTGTTCCAGATCTCCTCGTCGTTCATCGCCTGGCCGCGCTCCTCGAGATTGAGAATCATGCCGTAATCCTCGGTGCCGGGCTCGCCGGAGACCAGCGGCGGCGGTAGCGGCTCGGAGCGCAATTCGTGTTCCGCCGCGGCGATCGCCGCCAAAGCCCCGGTAACCCAGACGCGATGATAAGCGTTGGAGACGTCCCGCTCGGGCTCGCCAGCGCTGGTCAATATAGCGCGGCAGGCGGCAGCGAACGTATCGACCATGCCGTTGCGCTCGGCCAGCCGGTCGGCCGCGTTGTAGTTGGCGTGGATCGGGTCGACATAGGCGAATTCGTTCTGCAGCAGCCGCGCCGGCTCGCCCTGGAGGAAGAGCCAGGGATAGGCGTTGTCGATCAGGATCTGGCCGGGCAGCAGATGCGCGGCCTGATTCTCGCCGGAGGCGCTGAAGAACTGCTGCTCGGCACCTTTGCAGGTCACGCTTGGATTGGGCGTCAGCGGCAGCCCTCCCTGGCCCGGCATCCGGATCGCCGCCATGTAGACCAGCACCTTGGCGACGCGCGCATTGCGCGAATGGCCGTGCCAGATCGCCTTTTCATTATCGGAGGAAAAGCGCTGGACTCGCAGCAGGCGGAAGCGCTCCTGGGCCGAGACGGCGCGATCGGGAGAACGACGACGTCCCATCTCAGCCGCCGATAATGACGGTCGGCATGCCCATGGCGATCTTGTTCGGCGGCCCGACCGCTTCGATGATGGTGTCGCCCACGCGGCACGCTGGCAGTCCGTTGATCAGCACGGTCTGCGAGCCGTCGATCACCACGCCCGGCCCATGCGGCGGGATCGGCAGCGGCGTCGCGCAGATATGGATGTCGGCTCCCCCGGCGGCGCCGGTGATCATCGAGCCCATGCTGGCGGCAGCGGTCGCCTTCGCGGTTTCTTCCGCGACCTTGGCGGCCGGCGCGCCTGGTGTGCCCGCCGCCGCGAGCGTCGCCGCCTCGGCCACCTGGATCGCCGCGTCAGAGGTAGCCTTGGCCCCCTGGATCGCCGCCGCGGCGCCGGCCGGAACCCCGCGCCAGGCGAGTTTGCCTCCGATGATCACATTAACGCTTCCGGGACCTGGCTGCAGCACGCCGGGCAAGGGATGGATGGTGGGATCGAGAATGCGCGCGGCTGGGCCTTTCGGCATGGGACACCTTCATGGATCGCTCGGTCCGGAGCTTCGCTCCGGCCGGCCGGGCAAGTCAACGAGGCGGTTCGCCCTGGCGAAGACCGCCTTGTGGCAGGCAGAGCCGGTCTTGCCATCGTCCATACGAATGGTGACGCTCCGGAACGAGCTGTATATGCTCCCGGCAAGGCCTTGAGATAGCGAGAACCGGATGTCGTGGTATAGTAAGGTCGTCTGGTCCGAAGGCTTGTTCCTGCGGCCGCATCATCTGCAGCAGAACGATCGTTATCTCGAGAATCTGCTGGAGAATCGCGTCCGGCAGGTCACGCCTTATCCGTGGGGGTTCTCGGTGCTCGAGATCGACCGCGACCTGGCACAGCAGAGCCGCATCGGGCTCAGGCGCGCCGTTGGCGTGATGCCGGACGGCACGCCCTTCGCCATGCCGGACAATTCACCGCTGCCGCCGGCGATCGAGGTGCCGGAAAACGCCTCCGGCCAGATGGCCTGGCTCTCGCTGCCGCTCGCGGCCTCCAACACGCGCGAAGTCGAGGACAGTTTGAGCGGCTCGGCCAGCCGCTTTTATCCGGCGACCGAGATGCTGATCGATTCGACCGCCTCGCTGCGGGTCGACGAAGAGATCGACATCGCCCATCCGCGCTTCGGCCTCGAGCTGCGCAAGACCAGCAAGCCCGGCTATGTCGGCCTCGCGCTCGGGCGCATCCTCGAAGTGCGTGACCGCGCCATCTTGTTCGACGAGAAGTTCGCGCCGCCGGTGCTGCTTTGCTCGGCCCATCCGGTGGTCGACGGCTGGATGGATCGCGTCATCGGCTGGATCGACAACAAGCTCGAAGAGCTCGCCCGCTACGCCGCCGATCCGACCGCCGGCGGCGGCTTGCAAAGCGCCGACTACTTCATCCTGCAATTGCTCAACCGGCACATCCCGGTGCTGAAACACATGCGCGGTTCGCGTTTCGTCCACCCGGAACGCCTGTTCATCACGCTGCTTTCCATCGCTGGGGAGCTAGCCACTTTCACCACTGCCGAGCGCCGCGCCCGCGACTACCCGGCATACGACCATGACGACCTGGAAGGCTGCTTCACCCCGGTGGTGCGCGATATCCAGGACTTCCTCTCGGCCCAGCTCGGCCGCCGCGCCATCCGGCTCGAGATCGTCGAGCGCGCGCAGAACGCCTTCATGTCCACGATCCGCGACCGCGCCCTTATGCGCAACGCGACGCTGGTCCTGGAAGTGGCCGCGCGCCGGCCCCTCACCGAGATCCAGTCGCAGTTTCCGCATCTGTTCAAGATCGGCCCCAACACCAAGATGAACGAGATCGTCCATGCCCATCTGCCGGGCATCAATCTCGTTCATTTGCCGACGCCGCCGCCCCAGATCCGGGCACTGACCGACCATGTCTATTTCTATCTCGACCGCACCTCGCCGCTCTGGCCGGAGTTCAGCACGGCGAGTTCGATCGGCATGCACTTCTCCGGTGACTGGCCCGATCTCGAAATGGAGCTCTGGGCCGTGCTCGAGGGCAGGCGATGAGCAACGACGGCCCGTCCGATCCGTTTGGCCGCTCCGACCGGACATTCATCCGGCCGAACCCGGCGGGTCGGCGCGTGCCGCCACCCTCGCGCCCGGCGCCGGACGCAGCTCCGGGATATCCGCCGCAGGGCCAGCCTTATCCGCCGCCAAACGCGCCCTATCCGCCGCAGCCGCCCGCCGGCTATCCACCGCAGGCCTCGCCCTATGGGCCCTCCGGTGCGCCGCAGTACCCGCAAGGAGCCCCCTCGCCCGGCGTGCCCGGCGGCGAGGAGTGGATGTCTCAGCCGCAGCCGCGGCAAAGCGCGCCACCGCCCCCGCAGGGCTATGTGCCGCAGGCTTTGCCGAAGCGCGAGCAGATGCTCACGCCCAACGTCAATCCGCTGCTCAAGGCCGCCGGCCCGCTGCTGCTGCTGCTCGGGCGCCTGCGCGCCAATCTCTCCAGCGCGCCGGCGACGCAGATGATCGGCCAGGTCGGCGAGACCATCGAGGCCTTCGACCATGAGGTTCGCGCCGCCGGCTTCACCGCCGAGCAGACGCGCACGGCGAAATACATCATCTGCGCCTTTGCCGACGACATCGTCCAGAACATCCCTGGCGACGAGCGCCATGTCTGGACGCAGTACAGCATGCTCTCGCGCTTCTTCGGCGAGCGGACTGGCGGTGTGCGATTTTTCGAGGAGTTGGATCGCGCCAAGCGGGATCCGAGCGTCAATTACGACCTGCTCGAACTGATGCATGCCTGCCTGTCGCTCGGCTTCGAGGGCGTGCACCGCACCTCGGCCGGTGGCGCCGCCAACTTGCAGATGATCCAGCGCAGCCTGTTCGAGACGCTGAGGCGTGTGAAGCAGCCCGATCCCGAATTGTCGCCACGCTGGCAGGGCCAGGCTCTGGTCGGGCGGCTGGCGCGCTTCAAGATACCGGTATGGTCGGTCGCTGCCGTGGCGGCGGTCGCCGTGCTCGGCCTCTATTTCATCTTCCGCGCCTTGCTCGGCGGCAATGCCGAGGCCTCGGCCGCCGCCCTGCTTTCGGTCCATCCCAAGGGCGATATCGAGATCATCCGCAAGGTCGCCGCAAGGCCGCCGCCGCCATTGCCGCCTCCGGCGCAGCAGCCCAAGGTCTGCGCCACGGTGCAGCCGCCGATCACCTGCCAGGTCACACCGAACCTGATCATCGTGCGCCTGATGGACATCACCCTGTTCGATCCGGGCCAGGCCGTGGTGCGCAACGAATTCCGCCCGCTGATCGAGCGGATTTCCGCCGTGCTCAACGAGGAAGGCGGCGCGATCAAGGTCGTCGGCCACTCCGACTCCGACCCCATCCGCACGGCCCGCTTCCCCTCCAATCTCGAATTATCGAAGGCTCGCGCCATAGCGGTCGGCGACCTCTTGAAGAGCAAGCTGAAGCAGCCGGACCGCATCAGCACCGATGGCAAGGGCCAGGACGCGCCGATCGACACCAACGCAACCGCAGCCGGCAAGGCTAAGAACCGACGCGTCGAAATCCTGATCCAGCGGAACGGCTAGGGCGGGCGACGATGCAGGAGACGGGCAGACGATGAATCTCGCGACGTGGCTCAGGATCGCAGCCATCTTTGTCGGCGCACTCGCGCTGACGCTGCTGATCTGGTTCGGCGGCCCCTTCGTCGCTTTCGGCGAAGTGCGTCCGTTCGAATCGGTCTGGGTCAGGCTGCCGATCGCGCTGATTCTTATGCTCGGCGCGCTCGGCTGGATCGCCTGGATCGTGATCAGCCGGCGCAGAGCCGTCGCCGCGCTCTCCGACGCGATGGCCAAGGAGGAGTCGCAAACCGGCGACGGTGCCGCGCTCGGCGCCGGCATGCGCGATGCGCTGGCGACGCTCAGGCGCACCCGCGGCAAGGATGGCGGCGACTATCTCTACGACCTGCCCTGGTACGTGATCATCGGCCCGCCCGGCGCCGGCAAGACGACCGCGCTGGTCAATTCGGGGCTGAAGTTCCCCCTCGCCCGCGGCGGCCAGGCGCCGGCGGCGGTCGCCGGCAATGGCGGCACCCGCTATTGCGACTGGTGGTTTGCCGAAGAAGCGGTGCTGATCGACACTGCCGGCCGCTACACCACGCAGGACACCGACAGCAAGGCTGAACGGACAAGCTGGCTCTCCTTCCTCGACCTGCTCAAGTCGAACCGGCCGCGCCAGCCGATCAACGGCGTCATGGTCGCGATCAGCGTCGAGGACCTGCTGACCTCCTCGCAGGAGGAGATCACCGCCCATGCCGAGGCGATCCGCGCCCGCCTGCTCGAGCTCAACGAGCGGCTGAAGGTCGACTTCCCGGTCTATGCCGTCTTCACCAAGACCGACCTGATCGCCGGCTTCAACGAGTTCTTCGCCGCGCTCTCCGAGCCGCAGCGGCGCATGGTCTGGGGCCACACCTTCCAGACCGTCGACAAGACCCGCAACATGATCGGTGACGTGCTGCCGGAATTCGACGCGCTGATCGAGCGCCTGAACGAGCGCCTCTCCGACCGCCTGCAGGACGAGCATAACCCGACCTCGCGCGCCAAGCTCTTTGGCCTGCCGAGCCAGATGGCCGCACTGAAGCCGATCGTGAACGATTTTCTCGGCCGGGTCTTCGAGCCGACGCGCTACCAGTCGAGCGCGACGCTGCGCGGCTTCTACTTCACCTCCGGCACCCAGGAAGGCACGCCGATCGACCAGCTGATCGGTGCGCTCTCGCGCAATTTCGGCAGCGAGCACGCCGATTCCGGCAGCTATTCCGGCCGCGGCAAGAGCTTCTTCCTCACCGACCTGATCCAGAAGGTGATCATCGGCGAATCCGGCTGGGTCTCGACCGATTTGCGCGCCGCTCGCCGCTCGACCTTGCTGCGCATCGCCGGCTTCGCCGCGGTCGCGCTGGTCTCGGTGGCGCTCGGCGGCATGTGGTGGACGAGCTATGCCCGCAACAGCGACCTGATCAACCAGAGCAATTACGGCCTCGCCGACTATCGCTCCAGCGCCGCGCCGGTGCTGCAGGAGACCACCCTCTCCGAGCGCAATTTCAGCCGTGTCCTGCCGCTGCTGCACAAGCTGCGCCACATGCCGGCCGGCTACGCCGACAAGGACGAGCCAACGCCGGTTGCCGCCACCTTCGGCCTGAGCCAGCGCGAGCGCCTGCAATCGGCGGCGCAGGAGAGCTACCATCAGGCGCTGGAGCGGCTGCTGCGCTCGCGCATCATCTTCCGGCTCGAGGAGCAGCTCGAGGCCAACGTCAACAACCCCGGCTTCATCTACGAGGCGCTCAAGGTCTATCTGATGGTCGGCGGCCGCGCTCCGCTCGACCGCGACCTCGTGCTCGCCTGGATGCGGCTCGACTGGGCCGAGAACCTCTTCCCCGGCGCCGCCAACGCCAAGGGGCGCGAGGCACTGGAGGAGCATCTCCTCGCACTACTCGACCTCGACGACGGCAGCGAGCCCGTGGTCAAGCTCAACCAGCCGCTCATCGAGAGCAGCCAGCGCACGCTGCGCCGGCTTAGCATCGCCGAGCGCGCCTATGAGCTGCTGCGCACTCAGGGACGCAATGCCGGTCGCGATTGGGTCGCGGCGATCCGCGGCGGCTCGGATGCACGGCTGGTCTTCGAGGGCGTCTCCGGCGAGGATCTCGATTCGATCCGGGTGCCCTATTTCTACACCTATGACGGCTTCCAGAGCGCCTTCGTCGACCGGCTCGGCGATATCGGCGAGCGCATCGAGAAGGAACGCTGGGTGCTCGGCGACAATGCCGACCAGGCGGCGATCACCTCGCAATATGCCAGCCTGTTCCAGGATCTGCTCAAGCTCTACGCGCGCGATTTCACCGCGTCCTGGCAGCGGACGCTGCGCCGGCTGAAACTGCGTCCCCTCAACGCCGACAAGCCGAAATACATCGCGCTCTCGGCGATCGCCGCCCCGACCTCGCCCTTCAAGCAATTGCTCGAATCGATCCGCGACGAGACGCAATTGACGAAAGAGCGGGCGGCGGCGAAGCGGCCGGCTGGGGCGCAAGCGGCCGAGAAGATGGCGGGGCAAGTCGCCGACAAGGCCGCCAAAACCCTGGAGGAGCGCGCCAATTATTCGCTCAGCCGCCTCGGCACCAGCCTGCCGCTCAGCGCGCCCGGCGTCGACCGCGTCCTCGGGGGCGGTGGTGGCGGCGAGGCGCTCGGCGCCAATATCGAGGCGCAGTTCAAGGCCTTCCACGTCCTGGTCGAAGGCGATGGCGGCAAGCGGCCGGTCGATCAGGCGCTGCAGATCTTCGCCGAGATCAACCAGAACCTCGCCATCGCCGCGACCACGCCGGCGCAGGCTGCCGCCGCCAATGCGGCGCTCGTGCCGCTGATCGCCTCGCTGCGCGGCAATTCCTCGCGTTATCCGGCTCCGTTCGACGCGATGATCGTCGCAGCGGTCAACGATTTCGAGGGCGATGCCACCGGCGCGACCGTCTCGCTGCTGCGGCAAGCGCTCGCCAGCGACGTCGCGCGCCAGTGCGCCGAGATCCTGACCAACCGCTATCCCTTCGTGAAGGCCTCGACGCGCGACATTCCGCTCACCGCCTTCGCCAGCATGTTCGCTCCCGGCGGCACCATGGACAAGTTCATGAAGGAGCGGCTCGACCCCTATATCGACAAGTCCGGCCAGAATTGGAACTGGCGTCAGGACAGCCGGGTCGCCCGCGCCCTCTCGCCGACGACGTTGCGCGAATTCCAGCGCGCCAGCGACATCCGCGAGGCCTTCTTCCCGACCGGCGGCAACCTGCCCAACTTCCAGATGGTCGTCGTGCCGACCACCATCTCCTCGGATGCGCAGAGCGCCAAGCTCGAGATCAACGGCTTCACCGTCGCCAGCCAGCAGGGCGTCAACACGCCGACGCCGGTGATGTGGCCGGGCGCGGGGCTGAAGAAGACCTCGATCATCCTGGCGATCGGTGGCGCTGCTGCCAACAACAATGCCGGCGGCATCTTCGGCGGCGGCTTCTTCTCCAACAGCCCGACCCCGGCCGCGCCGAGCGAGGTCAAGATGTTCGAGCGCGACGGCGACTGGTCCTTCTTCCGCCTGCTCGATGCCGGCTCGGTGCTGCGCCAGGGCGACAACGTCGTCTTCACCCTCGCCGCCAGTGGCCGCCAGGTCGGCTACCAGTTCGGCGTCGGCTCGCTGAAGAACCCGCTGGTGCTGCCGGCGCTGCGCGAAATCCGTTGTCCGGCGGGGATTTGAGAATGGGCTGCGGATTGTTCGGGAAGCTTCCGGGCAAGCGGGACTTCATCGCGCTGAATGCGCCCACGGCTTTTCTCTCGGCCTATGAGCCCTGGCTCCAGGGCGGGCTTACAGCCAGCCGGGTCGAGCTCGGCACAGGCTGGCAGAATGCCTTCCTGAACGCCCCGATCTGGCGCTTCTGGTTCGGCAGCGCCTTCTGCGGCACCACCGTCGCCGGCGCCTTCATGCCATCGGTCGACGGCATCGGTCGCTATTTCCCGCTGACGGTCTTCGCGCTCGCCGGCCCTGGCGCCGCGATCCCGCCGCCGGAACTCGACCCGCAGGACGCCTGGTTCGCGCAGGCCGAGGACTTCCTGCTGCACGCGCTCGAGCCCGAGGCGAGCTATGAGACGGTTTCGCAGGCGCTGGGCGGGCTCACAATGCCGAGTGACGACCTCATGGCCGCCCCGCCCACCGATATGGTCAGGCTCTCCGACGGCACGATCGTCAGCGCGCTTGATTCCGCCACCTTCCCGGCAAGGCTCACCGCTTTGCGGGTCGAGGACCATACCCACTCCTACGCCCATGCCAGCTATCTCTGGACGGTCGGCGGCGACGATTTCGAACCGCTCGCCCTTGTCGGCCAGGGCTTGCCAAGCCCCTATCTCTTCACCGGCCTTCTGACCGGACGCTTCGACGCCTTCCTCGGTGCGGGATCGACAGCATGAACGAGCACAGCCCCGGCGCCTCCTTCGAGACGGGCGCAGTCAGCCATGCCGGGCGCGTGCGCAGCCATAACGAAGACAATCTGGTCGTCCGGCCCGAGCATGGCCTGTGGGCCGTCGCGGACGGCATGGGCGGCCATCAGAACGGCGCCATGGCGAGCGCGACAGTAGCGGCGAGCCTTTCCGCCATCGGCCCAGCTGCCTCGGCCGCCGAATTGCTCGACCGGCTCGAGCGCGGCGTGATCGAGGCCAATACGGAACTGCGCCGGATGATCCGCGAGCATGACGGCGCCACCATGGGTGCGACGCTTGCCGTGCTGCTCGCCCATGGCCGCCATTTCGCCTGCGTCTGGTGCGGCGACAGCCGCGTCTATCTCGTCCGCGGGGGCCACATCACCCAGGTCTCGCGCGATCACACCGAGGCGCAGGATATGATCGAGCGCGGCCTGCTGACCGCCGAGGAGGCGCGGACCTGGCCGAGGCGGCATGTCATCACCCGCGCCATCGGTGTCCATGATCGCCCCGAGCTCGAAATCGATCATGGCGAACTCGAAGGCGGCGACGTCTTCGTGCTCTGCTCGGACGGGTTGACCGACCATGTCCGCGACGAGGAGATCCTGCGAGCGGCTTCCTCCGGCGGTGCGCAGGCCGCCAGCGACGCGCTGCTGGCGCTGACCCTGGAGCGCGGCGCCACCGACAATGTCACCGTGATCGTGGTGCGCTATCATCACGATGGCGGAACCGAGAAGACGCGCTGGGTGCCGAACATGCGCCAGCGCCGGAGCGATGCGCCATGAACGACCCCGACCGCACCGTCTTCCTGCCGCGCACGGGCCTGGCGCCGGGCGTCCGGCTGAACGGCATCTACGAAATCGAGCGCCTGATCGCGACCGGCGGCATGGGCGAGGTCTATCAGGGCCGCGCCATCCAGACCGGCGACGCGGTCGCGATCAAGATCGTTCGTTCCGACATGGCGCAAGACGCCAATGTCATCGCCCTGTTCCGTAACGAGGCGTCGGCGCTGCACAACCTCTATAATGAGGCGATCGTCCGCTATTACGTCTTCACCGTCGACCCGGCGACGCAGGCGACCTATCTCGCCATGGAGTTCGTCGACGGCCAGCCGCTGTCAGATCGGCTGAAGCAAGGGCCGTTGCCCTTCGAGGAGGTTGATCTGCTGCGCCGGCGCATCGCGTCCGGCCTGCATGCCGCCCATATGCTCGGCATCACCCATCGCGATATGTCGCCCGACAACATCATCCTGCCCGGCGGCCAGGTCACCCGCGCCAAGATCATCGATTTCGGCATCGCCAAGTCGAAGCTGGCCGAGAAGACCGTGATCGGCTCGGGCTTTGCCGGCAAGTACAACTACGTCTCGCCCGAGCAGCTCGGCCTCTACGGCGCCGAGGTCACCGGCAAGTCCGACATCTACAGCCTCGGCCTCGTGCTCGCCGAAGCGCTCGGCGGTCGCCCGCTCGACATGGGCGGAACGCAGATGCAGATCCTCGAGAAGCGCCGCCGCGTTCCCGATCTCTCGGCCATCGACAAGCGCATCCGCCCGCTGCTCGCGCGCATGCTCGCCCCCGATCCGAAGGATCGCCAGGCCGACATGGCCGAAGTCGCTGCCTGGCAGGCCAAGGGCAGCGCGGGGCCCAGCGGCAAGCGTGCCTTCCCTTGGCCGTTGGTCGCGGGGGTCGCGGCGCTCGCGCTACTCGCCGGCGGTGGCTTCGTCGCCTGGCAAATATTGGGCCGTGCGAGCCCGACACAACAGGCAATGAACACGTCGCCGCCGCCCTTGAGCGATGATCGTCCGCTGCCTCCCTCGGGCGCGGGGTCGAGCAGCCCGCCGCCCGAACTCATCCCCGCGAATCCGACTCCGCCGGCCACACCGGGACCGTCGCCGCAGCCCGCGAGCCAGAACGAGCCACCCACCTTGCAGCCGCCGGCGGCTCCCGGTCCGACTGCGCCGCCACTGCCGCCTGCTGCAGCTCCGCCAGAGCTGAATCCGACGTCGACGTCACCGCCACCGAGCCCGGCATCGACGACCGGCCCGAAGCCGACACCAACCGTTCCACCGCCGACACCGTCCGGTCCGGAACCCGAGCCGCGCACGGCTGCCGAACGGACGGCGCGCTATGTCGCGGATTATGATGGTGGTTCCTGCTTCTTCCTGTGGCCGACGGCGATCGCCGACAAGCGCACCACGATCGAAGGCTTCGGCAGTTCAGCCGAGCCTTTCGTCAGCTTCGACGGAGCTTTCAAGAAGGCGCAGGGCTACGAGGCGCAGATCAGCCTGCGTACGATCACCACTGCCCAATGCCCGATGGTCGACTTCCTGCGCCAGCTCGGTCGCGGCATCGACCGCAGCCCGGTGATGCAGATCGGCGCCTTCACCATCAAGAGCGGCGACGCGCTCTCGGGCACGGTCGAGAGTGACCCGAACCGGCATCTCGACATCCTGCTCATCGGCGATGACGGCCTGGTCTACAATCTCGCGAATTACACCCGTCGCGAGGGTGGTAAGGCGAGCTTCAGTCTGAAACTGGAATCGACGGCCGCTTCGGGCGCCCCGGTGCGGCCGCAAACCGTGCTGGCCCTCGTCAGCCAGGCGCCGCTGCCGACGCTGACTGGCCCCAACCCGGCTCCGGCCGGTGACATCTTCCCCGGCCTGCACCAGGACATCGCCCGCGCCGGCGGCAAGGTCGGCATCGGCATCAAGTATTTCCGGATCGAGTGAAAGCAGGCGTCATTCTCGGGCGGAGCGAAGCGCAGACCCGAGAATCTCAGGACCAGAAGGAACTGGCTTCCAAGATGCTCGGGCAAGCCCAAGCATGACGGCTGCCTTCAATCCTCCCGGAACAGCTCGCCCCATTCCGCCTGCCAGAGGCCTTCGTTGTCTTCGACGACGATCGGGGCCTTGATCTCGTTGGCGAGGCGGACGGCCGAGCGGAACCCCTCGATCGGATCGAGCTCGTCGCTGACGAAGTCGTTGGCGAGATGGCCGCCAGCCAGCTCCGCCGGGCAGGCAATGCGGATGAAGCTCTTGCCATGGCGCTGGCCGAGGCTCAGCGTGATGGCATCGGGCTGCGGCTCGTCGACCTGCTCGAACCGGTTCTTCGCCATCGTCGTCTCCTCGCCTCTGCGACTGGTTGATGATGGGCCATCGCCACCTTCGCGGCAAATTCGTTGTGCCCGCGATCGCTTTGGCCCGGCCTGGCCGGTATTCGCCTCCGGCGCCTATTTCTGTGGCGGCCGCGCCGGTCCGGCCGCAGGGCCACGCACGATCTTGTAGCGGTCGAGCCTGACCTTGATCATCTCGTCGAACTTCTTGTGCACCTCGGAGACCGAGAGCGTCTTGGTCTCGCCGCCGGACTGGGCATAGAAGATCGGGCGGTTGGCCTCTGCCGGGCGCGGCAGAAGCGCCGCGGCGCTGGCGCCGGGCGTTTCCTCCATCGTCTCGATGAAGGTCTGCGCCGCATCCGGCCCGAGGAAATGGATCAGGTAGATCTCGCCGCCGGTGAGATGGCGCCCCATCGCCTTCTCAAGCCTGAGCGTGTCGCGCTTCAGCATCTCGCCCGCCAGCAAAGCCGAGAGATAGGGCTCGCGCCTGAGATCGAGGATGCGCTGGCGCTCGTTCGCGTCGGCGATGACGAACTGCCGGCCGTTGC
This sequence comes from Bosea vestrisii, assembly GCF_030144325.1. Classification (NCBI taxonomy): domain Bacteria; kingdom Pseudomonadati; phylum Pseudomonadota; class Alphaproteobacteria; order Hyphomicrobiales; family Alloboseaceae; genus Allobosea; species Allobosea vestrisii. The sequence goes on from NZ_CP126307.1 coordinate 438,353, forward strand.
GGGTGACCAGCGCCGCTTCGGCATTAAGACCGTGCTTGCGGCCGAACTCGAAAATCACGCCGAGCCAGGTCTGCTCGATGAACTGGTACAGCCCGGTCGCCGAGGAGGTCTTCGCCTGCACTGCTGTCGAGAAGGAGGACTCCTTGTCGGCGACCGCCATCAGCAGGGTCGGGTCGGCGCCGACGACGCGCCCTGCCCTGACGATCATCTCGACCAGATGCCGGCGAATCTTGATCGGCCCGAAGGTCAGGACCTGATTGGGGTCGCCGTTGTAATTGATCGGCGCCTGCGGCAGTTGCGCGCGCGCCGCGGCCGTAGGGGTGCCGGGCTTGCCCGGCAGGCTGGGCGGAACGAGGATGATATTCGAGGGCGGCATGACCGGTATCGGCATCGCCGGCTGATTGGGCGTCTCGGCTGCAATCTGTTCCTTGATCGCCGCGAGCGACGGATCGGCGTTCAGGGCGAACTGCGTCGCCTGTCGCGCTGCTTCGAGATCGCCTTCAACCGAGGACAGGATCAGCGACGGTCGGGTCGGCGCCCTGAGCGACGGCGCCTCGACGCTTTCCATCGGCTCGAAGCCGCCGCTCAGTTCGGTCGATCCCGGCCTCAGGGTCGCGACCGCGACACCGCCGACGATAGCCAGAACCAGTGCTCCTCCACCGATATAGGAGGCGAGTCGGAGTCGGGAGCTGCCATCTGCTGCAGCGAACGGGACACCGGCGGCAAGGTTCGTGGCGTTGGCACTCCCGATCACTGTCCTTTGCGCCGCCACGAGCCAGTCCGGCCCCTTGCCGTCCTTGCTGGCCGCCTCCTGCAGTTCGGCGATCATGCGGCGCGCCTGCTGGGCCGGGATATTCGCCTCGCGTTCCAGCGTCGTGGCCGCGCCGCGCGGGCCCTGCTCGGTCAACGCTTTGAGCGCGAAGAACCAGAGCTGCAGCGACGTGCGCCGGCTCTCCAGCGGAGTCCCCTTGCAGGGCGAGACCAGGAAACCGCAATGCGGACAGGCATAGGCGCGCATTTTCACCCGCGGCGCGAAGGCCGACGTCTTCCCGCAAGCGGAGCAGGCCAGCGTGATGCCGCCCTGTCGCGCCTGCATGATGGTTTCGAGGCAGGCATCCTCCTGGAATGCGGCCTGAAACTGCTTGAAGCGCTGACTCATCCCTCGCTACCGCTGCTGCCGCGCTCCGCAATACGCAGGCGGTCCGACCACAGCAAGCTCAGCCTGCCAGCAAGGCCAGCCGCGCGACATCCTTCAAATGCATGTCGACCTCCGCTGCCGTAGCCATTTTCGGCAGGGCCGAGGTATCACCACCGGAGGCGTGCGCGTCCGTCAGGAAGGCGTTGACCTCGTCGAGCAGCATCGCCGGCGTCCGCGTCCCATCCAACAGGGTGACGAACTTGCGCACGACAACGCCATCAAGCGCGACCGCGCGATGGCGCAGGTCGGTGACCTCCTGGCTGGTCAGCGCCTGGCGCCGCGCCAGCCGGCTCGCGAGCGGCCGCTCGCTGATGCGCGTGGTCAGCCGATGCGGCTCCAGATTGATCTCGAGCAGGCCGGCACGGTAGATCGCGGTCAACGCTTCGTTGAGGCGGCCGATCTCGCGCGCACGGTCGGAGCCGAGGCTGTCCTGCGCCTCGTCCAAGGCCAGCGCGGCGAGCTCGTCATGGCTGATGCTGCCTGGCCAGGCCTTTCCGAGCGCCCGCAGCGCAGCAATGGCTGCCGGCAGGTCGACGGCGAGACGCACGCCTTCCGCGAACAGAAAACTCACGGCGCCCGGCCGCTTCTCGTCCTTTTCCTCGAGTTCGTTGACGCTCGCCGCGAGATGATAGGGCTCCAGGCTGAAGCGCGAGAAGCCGCGATGCAGCGCGACATCGGCGCGGCAGAGCAAGGTCTGGCGGAAGCAGCGGCCGATCAGCAGATCGAGCGATTGTTCCTGCCGCAAGGGATCCGTGATCGGGATCTCGTTGAGCACCCGCTGCGCCGGCCCTTGGGCGCCGCCGAAATTGTTCGGGAACGACGCCTCGGCCAGGAATTGCAGCCCATGAGGCTCCGCCGCCGCCAGCACCTCGTGCAGCGCAAAGGCGCGCGCACCGGGGTTGAGATCGTCGTGATAAAGGACGTTGTCGGGAATCGTCTCGATCTGCTTCATGCGCTCGCGCAAGGCCGCGCCATAGAAGGTGTCGCCATCGGTTGCCTCGGCGAAACGCTTGATCGCCGCCCGCGCCGCCCGGACCTTCTCGATCGGATCGTCGATGTCGCGCGTCTCGAACAGCATGACGTCGCGGGCAAGATCGCGCAGCCGGCAGCCCGGCAGAGCGTTGTAGCTGACATAAGCGATGCCCTGCGGCGTCAGCAATTCGCCGAATAGCCCGAGGATCCGCTCGCGCACCATCTGCGGCACCCAGGAATAGACCCCGTGCACGAGAATGTAGTCGAAACGGCCGAGCGCAGCCGACGCGGCCATGATGTCGAGATGGTGGAAGCTGACATTGGTGGCACCGAGCTCGGCGGCGTCCGCCCTGGCGTGCGCGATCGCCCGCCCGCTCAGGTCGATGCCGACCAGTTCCGCCCCCGGACATTGCAGCGCCATCGGGATCAGGTTGCCGCCGCGGCCGCAGCCGAGCTCGAGGACGCGCATCGCCGTCGTGGGGGTCGGTGTCATGCCGTGCACATGCGCGATCGTCGCCAGATGCGCAGGGTGGGTCTGCGCGAAGGCATGCCCGGGATAGGCGACCGCGTCGTAAGGATTCGTCGCCATATCGTTCATCGAGAAATCCGCCTATCGCATGCGTTGGACTGCAATTTCGGTCATTCTTGAGACGGCCTGAGCTCGCGAACGATCGCCAGCCCTCCAGCCCTTTGCCCCTGCCACTGTCGGCGCGAGACGGTCTCAGCGGCAGTTGTTAGCGCTGCCGCCGATCTGGGCCCGCAGGGCGTCGGCGCAATCGTTTGCGACGGCGGCCGGCTTGCTCGGCTTGCGACCACGGGCATTGCGCGGCTCCGGCTCGGCTTCGACGCCACCGGTCAGGATTCCTGTCGACTTGCGATCGACCACCACACGCTGCTGCGGCTTGAGCTCGCGCGGCTCCTGCCGCTGCGGGCGGGCGCTCGTGCTGGGCAGCAGCGGCTTCTGGGGCGCCGGCAACTCGGTCGCGCCGCCGGCGTCATTGCGCGTCGCCACTGCCTTCTCGCGATCCTGGCGCTCCTGGATCAGCTTCGCCTTCTCGGTTTCGAGCGCCGCCAGCTCCTGCTCGCGCTTGGCGAGTTCCTTGGCGAGACGGTCGCGCTCGCTCGCATCGGTGGGCTTTGCCGCCGGGGCCTCGCCCGGCTTCGGCACGGAACGCTCGCCATCGCCCTTGCCGGCATCGCGGCCGGCAAGATCGACCGCAGCCTGCTGCCGGTCCTTCTCGGCCTTCTGGACGCGATCGAGCAGCTCCTTTTCGCGGGCCGCGAATTCCTGCTCCCTCTTCTCGCGATCAGGCGAGGCACTGCGCCGCTCGATCAGGTCGAGCCGCGTCTTGGCGTCGACAGCAAAGAAGCTCGTCGGGAAGCGCTGGATGAAGGCCTTGATCTCGGCAGCGTTGTCGCTGCTGCGCAGCTGCTTCCAGATGTCGGCGTCGGTCTCTTCGCGATTGAGGTAGAAATCGCCGAGCAGGGAGAGCGAAAGCTCCGGCGTCTGCTTGCCGCCGGTGGAATCGTAGACCGCCTTCTGCACCCGGCGGAACATGGTCGCAATCTCGAGGCCGGGCTGCTTGATCTCCTGCACCAGCGCCGCCGTGAACGGGCTGTTGCGACCGGCGCCGTCGGCAGCGACATCGTTCGCCTGCGTCGCATAGGCGGTGACCATGCCCTGCGCCTTCACGATCGGCGCGAGGCCGGCGCCGACCGACATGCTGCGCGTCGTCGACTTCTTCGACAATTGGGCGAGGAAGGGATTGTTGCGGCAGGCGTCGAGCACCATGATCTTGACGCCCTTGGCGAAGCCCAGCGCGGTGGTCACTTCGCTGAGCTTGACCGTCTCGTACTGGACCGAGACCTCGTCATCGATCTTGGCCTCGACCGGCACGAGGAAGTTCTCGCCGTTGAACTGGAAGCCGTGGCCGGCGTAGTAGAACATCACCGCATCGGCATCCTGGGCGAGGCGCGCGAAGCGGGACACGGCGGCATCCATGCCGCGCTTGTCGAGATCGATGCCGTCGACCACCTCGAAACCGACCTTGCGCAGCGCCTCGGCGGTGTCACGCGCATCATTCGGGGTATTGGGCAGGGCGGGCGCGTTCTTATAGGCGGAGTTGCCGATCACCAGTGCGACGCGACGCTCCTGGGTCTGGGCAAGCGCCGGCAGCGCGACAAAATGCGCGAGAAGAGCGATCAGTGCGCAAAATCTGACGGCTGCGGTCATGGCACCATTCCCTGCGTCACCCTAAGGAAAGTGACCCCGAAAATCCAGTTGTATCCGCCTATGGCGACAGGCGGATAGCTCGAACCTCCCCGTCCGAAGATAACCGTGCCGCTCGAAGAAGAGCGTAGATCGGGAGGATCGCCCAAGCCTTGTGCCGGTTACAGCGGTTCTCGCCAGGACTGCTCCGCAGCCCCGGGGCAGCAGCGCCTTGCCGGTCGCCGGCCGTGGCCAAACGCACACAGTGTCGTCTTGCGTCAGTTTCGCGGCATAATCTTGTTCACATGGCGGCATGGTCACCGCTAGTCTGACGCTGCTGACGGTACGACACGAATCGGTTGCGGCCCCAGTTCCAGCTGGGCTGCCGAGGAGGCGCCATGCGTATTGGCCTGCGGCTACCCATCTGTGTCCTGCTGGCGCTAGGCGCCATTATGGCCACTCTCACCCTGATCACGTCGCCGGCAGCAGCCCAGCAAAGGCGCTTCGCCTTCGTCATGGGCAACGGCGCCTACCAGAACATAGCCAAGCTGCCGAACGCCTTGAACGACGCCAATGCGACGCGGGCCATGCTGCAGGAGGCAGGATTCGACGTCACCGCCGCGACCGATCTCTCGCTCGCAGGCTTGCGCAGCGCCCTCGATGTCTTCGTCGACAAGGTCAAGCAGGGTGGCACCGGTTCGACCGCGCTCGTCTACTATGCCGGCCATGCCGTCCAGCTCGATGGCGCGAATTACATCCTGCCGACAGATGTGCGGCCGGAAACTTCGGGCAATATCCCGAACCAGTCGCTCTCGCTGACCGAGATCCTGCGTAAGCTCGATGCAGCCGGCGCCAGATCGAAGATCGCGATCCTCGACGCCTGCCGCAACAATCCCTTCGCCGCGCGCGAACTCTCCCGCGGGCTGGCATTGCAGATGGTCGATGGCGCGAACGAAGGCATTCGCAGCGAAGCCGGCCTCGCTCGCATCGACTCCAACAGCGGCACCTTCGTCGCCTTCGCGACCTCGCCGGGATCGACCGCAGCCGACGGCACTGGCCCCAACAGCCCCTTCACCACCGCCTTCTTGCGGGAGGCGCGCGAGCCCGGCCTGCCGGTGGAGCAGGTCTTCCGCCGCATTCGCCTGGCCGTCTACGATGCCACCAGCGGCGTCCAGATTCCCTGGGACACCTCCTCGCTTATCACCGATGTCAGCTTCTTCCAGCGTCCGCCGGGGGCGCCTCAGGCGCAGCCGGCGATCGCCGGTGCCGTCCCGCTCGCAACCCGCCCGACAACTGCGGCGCTGCGCTCAATGTCGCCGGCCGACGCCTCTCGCACCGCCATCGCCTGGGATCGCCGCGACATCTATCGCACCGCGCTCGACACCAACCCCGATGACCAGAGCGCGCTGAGGCTGCACCGCATCCTGTCCCAGCGTACCGAGGAAACTGCCTGGGCTGAGACCGTGCTCGCCGGCGACGCCGAGTCCCTGAAGCTTTTCGCCCGCCTCTATCCCGGCTCGCAGCATGAGAACGAGGCGCTGCGCCTGGCCGCCACCGCGCCCAGCCGCAACCGCGTCCAGGTCGCCCAGACCTGCCCGATCTGTCCGGCCGTGCAGCAGCCACGTGTCCGCCGCGCCGACTATACGCCACGTTCGCCCGGCGGCCCCGGTGCGCCGCGGCAGCCGCAGAGCGCACCGCCACCCCCACCTCCGATCTATGCCCCGGCCCTGCCGGCCATCCTGCCAGACCAGCCGCGCTGGACCGGCTTCTATGTCGGCGGCTCGCTTGGCGGCGGGCAGCAGAGCGGGCGTACCACAGTGGAAGGCCCCTTCGGCAGCCCTCTCGCCACACCGGCGACAACCACGACCACGACGACCACCACGACGACAGCCACGACGGTCACGAGCCCGATTCCCGGAACGACTATCACGACGACGACAAACACCACGGCCGTCACAGCCCTCGGCGTGCCAGCGCTCGCTCCCTGGGCGATCAACCCGGCGGCGGTCCCACGCAGCCTAACGCCGGATGGAGCGGGCGCCGTTGGGGGCGCCCAGTTCGGCTTCAACTACCAGATCGGCGCAGTCGTGATCGGCGCCGAATCCGATCTTTCCGCCACGCGCCTGGGCGGCTCGCAGAGCGTCTCCGCCAATCCCGGTACGCAATTCACCACGCGCTCCAGCAACGAGCTCTCGATGCTGGGCACCGTCCGCGCGCGCGCCGGCGTCGTGCTCGGTGATTTCCTGGTCTACGGCACCGGCGGCTATGCCTACGGCCTCGTCGAACAGAAGGGCTCGATTTTGCCCGACAATCTGCAAACGACTTCGGCCGCCAGCGGCTCGCGCTCGGGCATCTTCCACGGTTGGGCGCTGGGTGGCGGCGTCGAGTATGCAATCGCTCCCAGAATGACGATCCGGCTCGATTATACCCATTACGAGCTCGGCCAGAAGCAGATGCTGCTGCAGGACTTCACCGGGCTGGCGCCGGGCCAATACGCGACCATGCGGATGCGCACGGCAGGCGATATCGTCAAGGCCGGCTTCAATTTCGGCTTCTGACGGACATCACGACAACGAAAAAAGGCCGCTGCATCGCAGCGGCCTTTCCTGTTTGCGAAAATGGTGAAGCTTCCGCGCTCACCACATGTCGAGCGCGACCCTGGCCTCGTCCGACATGCGCGACTGGTCCCAGGGCGGATCGAAGGTCATGTTGACGGTCACGCCCGAGATACCCGGCACGGCGCCGACCGCGTTCTCGACCCAGCCCGGCATCTCGCCAGCGACCGGGCAGCCCGGCGCGGTCAGCGTCATGTCGATCGCGACCTGCCGGTCGTCGGCGATGTCGACGCGATAGATCAGGCCGAGCTCGTAGATGTCGGACGGGATCTCCGGATCGTAGACGGTCTTCAGCGCCGCGACGATGTCGTCGGTCAGCCGGTCGATCTCCTCCGGCGGCAGGCCCGAGCTCGCGCCCATGGTCGGCGCGTTCGGCTTGAAGTCTTCAACAACGGTCTCGGTCATCGCTAAACTTCCGGTCGGCACGAGGCGGAGCGTCACGAGAACAGCTCTTCCGCCTTGCGCAGGGCTTCCACCAATATATCGACTTCCTCCAGCGTATTGTAGAGGCCGAAGGACGCACGGCAGGTCGAGGTCACGCCATAGCGGGCCAGCAGCGGCATGGCGCAATGCGTGCCGGCCCTGACCGCGACGCCGGCCCGGTCGATCACCGTCGCGACGTCATGGGCATGGGCGCCGGCGAGCTCGAAGGCGATGATCGCGCCCTTCTCCCTAGCCTTGCCGAAGATGCGGATCGAATTCATTTCGCCGAGCCGCTGCATGGCATAGGCGTTGAGTCTGGCCTCATGCGCCGCGATGTTCTCGCGCCCGAGCGCCATCATGTAGTCGAGCGCCGCACCCAGGCCGACCGCCTCGACGATCGCGGGAGTACCGGCCTCGAAGCGGTGCGGCGGATCGTTATAGGTGATCGCATCCTCGCTGACCGTCGCGATCATCTCGCCGCCGCCCTCGTAAGGCGGCAGCTTCTCGAGCCATTCGCGCTTGCCCCAGAGGATGCCGGAGCCGGTCGGCCCATAGGTTTTGTGACCGGTGAAGGCGTAGAAATCGCAGCCCAGGGCCTGGACGTCGACCGGCAGATGCACGGCGCTTTGCGAGCCATCGACGACCAGCGGGATGCGATAGGCCTGGCAGATCTTCGCGACCTCGGCGATCGGGACGATGGTGCCGATCGCGTTCGACATATGCGTCAGCGCCACCACCTTGGTGCGTGGCGTGATCAGCTTCTCGAACTCCTCGATGAGGAAATTGCCATCCTCGTCGACCGGCGCCCATTTGATCACGGCGCCATAGCGCTCGCGCCAATAGTGCCAGGGCACGATGTTGGAATGGTGCTCCAGGATCGAGAGGATGATCTCGTCGCCGTCCTGGATCTTGAGATACTGGCCGAGCGAGGAGGCAACCGTGTTCAGCGCCCCGGTCGAGGAGCGGGTGAATAGCACCTCCTCGGTATGGGCGGCGTTGAGGAAGCGCCGGGCGCTCTCACGGGCCGCCTCATAGGCTTCGGTCGAGGCGTTGGCGAGGTAATGCAGGCCGCGATGGACGTTGGCATAGTCCTCGCGCATCAGCCGCGTCATCGCCTCGATCACCGCTTCCGGCTTCTGCGCTGAGGCGGCGTTGTCGAGATAGACCAGCGGCTTGCCGTAGACCTCGCGCGAGAGGATCGCGAAGTCCTTGCGGATCGTCTCGACGTCGTAGGGCTTCGCGATCGCGTTCATCTCAGGCCTTTCCGGAAGGCTGGGCGGGCCGGTCAGCGACGAGCGTGCCGGCATGCCCCCAATCCTCGCGCTCGATCTCCTGGATCACGATATGGGTATTCTGCGGGTTCTTGCCGAGCACGCGCGCGAGCGTCTGCGTGAACTCCTTGACGATCTCGGCCTTCTGCTCGCGCGTCGCGCCCCTTGGTGATCTGCAGGTTGACGTAAGGCATCAGACAGCTCCGGGCTTGGGGGCACCATCGCGCTGGCCGAGCCAGCAGTCGATCTCGCGGCCGACGATCTCGCGAACACCCTCGTCGCCGACCATGTCCGAGACCTCGCCGACGAAGGCGGCGAGCACCAGCGCCTCGGCCTGCGGCCGCGGCAGGCCGCGAGCCATCAGGTAGAAGAGCTGATCGCTGTCCATCTGCGCCACGGTCGCGCCGTGGCCGCAGACCACGTCGTCGGCGAAGATCTCGAGCTCCGGCTTGTTGAACATGGTCGCGCCATCGTTCAGCAGCAGCGCATGGCTCTTCATGCTGCCGTCGACCTTCTGCGAATGCTGGCGGACGATGACCTTGCCCTGGAAGACGCCGGTGCCCTCGCCTTCGATGATGGTCTTGAACAGCTCGCGGCTCTCGCCATGAGCCGCCGCGTGGTCCATCACCAGCGTGACATCGGAATGCTCCTGCTTGCGCAAGAGGTTGATGCCGCGCAGCGCCGCACGGGTATGCTCGCCGCCATAGCGCAGGAAGCTCTGCTGGCGCAGCACGCCGCAATTCACCGCAACCGCGACCGAGTCGAACGAGACATGCGCGCCGAGCTCGGCGAGCAGCGACTGCACCTGCACGGTCTCGGCGCGCTGGCGGGTGACCATGCGCACATGCTCGACCTCGGCGCCGTCGCCGATGACGAAGGCGGTCGCGTGGTTGATCTGCACCGGCGCCGGGCCAACGTTCTCGTGCAGCTCGACGATCGTGACCTTGGCGCCGGCTCCGATCTTGACCAGCGAGCGCGAGACAATTGACGCCTCGCTCTCGCCGGAGCCGAGGGCTAGCAGCACCAGCGGCTGGTCGAGCTCCGTGCCATCAGCGATCTCGATCACGACACCGTCCTGAGCGAAGGCGGAATTGAGCATCAGGGCGCCGTCGTCGCGCGCCACCTCCGGCACGGCGAAGGCGGCCGCGATCTCATCCGGCGCCTCGGTCAGCGCCTCGGCGAGGCTGCGTGCGGTGATGCCGGTGGGCAGGCCTTGCAAGTCGGAATCAGCCGCGCTGAAGATGCCGTCGATGGTGACGAAGCGCCGGCCGGCGATGGTCTGCAGCGCCAGCCGGTCGGTGATCGCCTGCGGCCGTGCCGGGCGACGCGCCAAAGGCATCGCCTCCCGAACCAGGTTGCGCAGGTCGGTATAGCGCCAGGATTCGAGCCGACGATGCGGCAGGCCCTTGGTTTCGAACCCGGCGAAGGCATCCTCGCGCAGCTTGCGCATCGCGCCGGCGCCCGGCAGCTCAGCCTTGATGTTGGCGAACTGCTCGGCGAGCTGCTGCTCGGCTGCGGTCTTGAGCGGGGTGATGAGCGCCATTACGCGGCCTCGCCATAGGAGGCATAGCCGCTCTTCTCGAGCTCGAGCGCCAGCTCCTTGCCGCCGGTCCTGACGATCCTGCCCTTCGACATGACGTGCACGGTGTCGGGCACGATATGATCGAGCAGGCGCTGATAGTGGGTGATCACCAGGAAGCCGCGGTTCTGGGCCCGCAGGGCGTTCACCCCCTCGGCAACGATGCGCAGCGCATCGATGTCGAGGCCGGAGTCGGTCTCGTCGAGGATGCACATCGACGGCGACAGCAGCGCCATCTGCAGGATTTCCATGCGCTTCTTCTCGCCCCCGGAGAAACCGACATTGAGCGGCCGGCGCAGCATCTCGCGGTCGATGCCGAGCTTGTCGGCGGCGCCGTTGACCCGCTTGATGAAGTCCGGCGTCAGCAACTCGGCCTCGCCGCGCGCCTTGCGCTGCGCGTTCATCGCCGCCTTGAGGAAGGTCATGGTGGCGACGCCGGGGATCTCCAGCGGATACTGGAAGGCGAGGAAGATGCCGGCGGCGGCGCGGGCGTCGGCCTCCATCTCCAGCAGGTTCTCGCCGTTGAGCAGGATCTCGCCATCAAGGACCTCATAGTCCTCCTTGCCGGCGATGACATAGGACAGCGTCGACTTGCCGGAGCCGTTCGGCCCCATGATCGCGGCGACCTCGCCGGCGTTCACGGTTAGGTTGAGGCCGTTGAGGATCTGCTTGTCCTCGTCGGCGATCTTGACGGTGAGATTGCGAATTTCGAGCATCGTTCAGTTCCGATTTCCTGCCGCGTCATGCCCGGCCTTGTGCCGAGCCTCCGCGACGTAAGCGCTTCAAAGAAAAGGCGTGGAGGGTCGGGACAGGCCCGACACTGACCGGCTCAGCCGACGGAGCCCTCGAGCGAGATTGTGATCAGCTTCTGCGCCTCGACGGCGAACTCCATCGGGAGCTGCTGCAGCACCTCCTTGACGAAGCCGTTGACGATCAGCGCCACCGCCTCCTCCTCGGAGAGGCCGCGCTGCTGGCAGTAGAACATCTGGTCCTCGCCGATCTTCGACGTGGTTGCCTCGTGCTCGAACACGGCCGTCGAGGTCTTGGCCTCGATGTAGGGGATGGTGTGGGCGCCGCACTGGTCGCCGATCAGCAGCGAGTCGCAGTTGGTGAAGTTGCGCGCGTTTGTCGCCTTGCGATGGGCCGAAACCATGCCGCGATAAGTCGAGTCGGACTTTCCGGCCGCGATGCCCTTGGCGATGATCTTCGACGTCGTGTTCTTGCCGAGATGCAGCATCTTGGTGCCGCTATCGACCTGCTGCGCGCCGTTCGAGACCGCGATCGAATAGAACTCGCCGCGCGAGCCGTCGCCGCGCAGGATGCAGGACGGGTACTTCCAGGTGATCGCCGAGCCGGTCTCGACCTGCGTCCACGAGATCTTCGAGTTCCTGCCGCGGCAATCGCCGCGCTTGGTCACGAAGTTGTAGATGCCGCCCTTGCCCTCGGCGTCGCCCGGATACCAGTTCTGCACGGTCGAGTATTTGATCTCGGCATCGTCGAGCGCGATCAGCTCGACCACCGCCGCATGCAGCTGGTTCTCGTCACGCTTGGGCGCGGTGCAGCCTTCGAGATAGCTCACATAGGAGCCCTCATCGGCGATGATCAGCGTGCGCTCGAACTGGCCGGTATTCTGCTCGTTGATGCGGAAATAGGTCGACAGCTCCATCGGGCAGCGCACGCCCTTGGGGATGTAGACGAAGGAGCCGTCTGTGAAGACGGCGCAGTTCAGCGTCGCGAAATAGTTGTCGGTCACCGGCACGACCGTGGCGAGGTACTTCTTCACCAGCTCGGGGTGCTCCTTGATCGCATCCGAGATCGAGCAGAAGATCACGCCAGCCTGCGCCAGCTCCTTCTTGAAGGTGGTGACGACCGAGACCGAGTCGAATACGGCGTCGACCGCGACGCGATTCTCCGGCGCGACGCCGGCCAGGGATTTCCTGCTCGCGCAGCGGGATACCGAGCTTCTTGTAGGTTTCAGGATCGCCGGATCGACCTCGTCGAGCGACTTCGGATCGGCACCCTTCTTCGGCGCGGCGTAATAGTAGATATCCTGATAGTTGATCGGCGGATAGTTGACGCGCGACCAGGTCGGCTCGGTCATCGTCTTCCAGCGCCGGAAGGCGTCGAGCCGCCATTCCAGCATCCATTCCGGCTCGTTCTTGCGGGCCGAGATATAGCGCACCGTGTCTTCGGTCAGGCCCTTGGCGGGCTTGTCCATCTCGATCTCGGTGACGAAACCGTATTTGTACTCGGTCACGTCGATCGACTTGACCTGGTCGATGGTCTCCTGGACCGCTGCCATCTCTACTCTCCTGTCGCGGGTTCAAGGCCCGCCGGTTCGGTCTTGCTCTTGCGGAAGGCCTCAGGCGGCTGCCTGAACCTTCCGGTTCGGGTTCGCGGTCAGCGCCTTCGCATAGGCCGCGATGAATTGGTCGATGTCTGCCTCGCAGGTGGTCCATCCGAGCGAGGCGCGCAAGGCCCCTTCGCTCATGACAGGGTCAACACCCATGGCTGTCAGGACGTGCGAGCGCCTGACCTTGCCGGACGAGCAGGCCGAGCCCGAGGACAGGGCGACGCCGGAAAGATCGAGCATGATCAGCGCCGTCTCGGCCTTGATGCCGGGCGTCGCGAAGGCGGAGGTGTTGGGCAGGCGCGAAGCCCTGGCACCGAAGATCGCCGTATCGGGCGCGAGCGCCATGAGCCGCGTCTCCAACTGGTCGCGCAGCGCAGCCAGCCGGGTCGCCTCGGTGGCAAGCGCCTTGCCCGCCTCTTCCGCTGCAACGCCGAAGCCGACGATGCCCGGCAGGTTCTCGGTGCCGGCGCGCCAGCCGCGTTCCTGGCCACCGCCGCGCAGGGGCTTGTCGGCGAGTTCGAGCGCTCCGGTCCGGAAGACGATCGCACCGATGCCCTTGGGGCCGCCGATCTTGTGGGCCGACAATGTCAGAGCATCGAGGCCCAAGGCATTGATATCGATCGCGATCTTGCCGGCGGCCTGGACGGCGTCGGAATGCACGAGCGCGCTATAGTGCCTGGCGATGGTGACGATCTCGGCGATCGGCTGCAACACGCCCGTTTCGTTGTTTGCAAGGTGCACCGATATCAGTGCGCGCTCATCCGGCTGCTCTGCCGCAAACCTCGAAAGCCGCTCATCGAGCCAGCCGAGATCGACGAGCCCCTCACTATCAACAGGGATCACTTCAGCCTGATCCGCAGGGAAGCGATGACCGTCGCGCACGCAAGGGTGCTCGCTGACGCTGTGCAACAGCAGCGTCACCGGCGCCCGCACGCAATCGCGCGCGCCACTGCAATCGCTGAGGCCCGGCGACAGGATCGTCGCATTGGCCTCGGTGCCGCCACTGGTGAAGACGACATTGCTCGCCTTGGCGCCGACGAGCGACGCAACCTGCTGGCGCGCCTGCTCGATAGCACCGCGAGCCGCCCGGCCCTCATTATGGACGGAGGACGGATTGCCCGGCATCTGCAAGGCCCGCAGCATCGCCTCCGCCACAGCCGGCCGCACCGGCGTCGTGGCGTTGTGGTCGAGATAGCTGCGGGTCGTCGCAAACACCTGCGCTTTTGCTCCGCTCCGGAGGGCTTGCCCGAAGACGCGGCACGAAATGCTTGAAATCGCACCCCTGCGCCGTGCTATAGCCGCCCGTCCGAGCCGCGATGGACCGGAACCGCAAGCAGCTCTCGCTCGCATGTTCCAGTTCTGTTCACGGCTGTTAGAACCATTCTAAGCGCTTCATGTAGGGCGCGAGCGGCGGGGCCGTCAAGGGTGAGCAGGCTTTTCAGCGGCAGAAACGCCGCTTTTCAGCCGGCCGCCCGCGTGCCTCACCCGAAAAAGGCGAGATGCGATGCCAGAGGTGATTTTCAACGGACCGGCCGGCCGGATCGAGGGCCGGTACCAGCCCGCCAAGAAGCGTGGCGCGCCGCTGGCGATCATCCTGCACCCGCACCCGCAATTCGGCGGGACGATGAACAACCAGATCGTCTATAACCTGTTCTACACCTTCGTGAATCGCGGCTTCTCGGCCCTGCGCTTCAATTTCCGCGGCGTCGGCCGCAGCCAGGGCCAGTTCGACCACGGCGCCGGCGAGCTCTCGGATGCCGCAGCTGCGCTTGACTGGATGCAGGCGCTGAACCCGGAGGCCAAGAGCTGCTGGATCACCGGCGTCTCCTTCGGCGCATGGATCGGCATGCAGCTTCTGATGCGCCGTCCCGAGATCGAAGGCTTCATGTCGATCGCGGCGATGGCGAACCGCTACGACTTCTCCTTCCTCGCTCCCTGCCCCTCGTCGGGCCTGTTCGTGCACGGTTCGGAAGATCGCGTCGCGCCGGTCAAGGAGGTCATGGCTGTGATCGAGAAGGTGAAGACCCAGAAGGGCATCCAGATCGAGCACGCCGTGGTCGAAGGCGCCAACCACTTCTTCGACGGCCGCGTCGACCAGCTGATGGAACAGGTCAGCGCCTATCTCGACCGCAAGGTCGGCCCCGAGATCCTCAAGAGCGAGCAGGAAAAGGTCTGAGCCGCCTGGCTCACGTTGATGGGTGGATCAAGCCCCGGCTCGAGGCCATGAACGGCAGCGTCATCTCCGCTGCCCGCGCCTCCGCCAGTATCCAGTCCCGGAACAACCTGAGCTTGCGCTCGCGCTGGCGTTCCGCCGGATAGACCACCCAGTAGGCCCACTGGTCGCGTATGGCGTGCTCCACCGCGAAGACGAGCCGCCCGGCCGCGATATCGTAGGCGAAGAGTTCGGGCACGGCCATCGCGACGCCGTGCCCGCGCATCGCGGCCTGGACATTCATCGCCTGCATCTCCAGCGACATCGCCCGGCCGCCCTGCTGAGGCTGGTCGAGGCCGAGATCGGCGAACCAGACCTTCCAAGACGTCTCGTCGGGACTGAGCAACGGCGCGCGCAGCAGATCGGCCGCCTCGCGCAGTTGCAACCGTTCGCGCAGTTCGGGGGAACAGAGCGGCGCATAATGGCAGGCGAACAGCTTCTCCGCCGCGACGCCTGGCCATGAGCCCGGCCCATAGCGCACGGCGAGATCGACAGCCTCGGTGGCGAAATCGACGAGATGCTGCGAAGTCCTGACGCGCACGGCGAACTGCGGGTTCTCGATCTGGAACTGGGCCAACCGCGGTGACAGCCAGGTGATTGCCATTGTCTGCAGCGACGAGATCGTCAGGACCGTCTGGTTTGCCTCGCAGATGTCGCGGAACACCGTCCCGATATCGGCGAGCGCCTTGCCTACCGGCCCTGCGAGCCGTTGGCCGATCGCCGTCAACACGACCTGGCGCGGCTGGCGCACGAACAAGGCAGCCCCGACGCGATCCTCCAGCAGCCGGATCTGATAGCTCACGGCAGCCTGGGTCATGCCGAGTTCCTCGGCGGCGCGGGTGAAATTCTGGTGGCGCGCCGCAGCCTCGAAGACGCGGACCGCGGCGAGAGGCGGAAGCTTGGGCGGCGGCGAAGGCGCGGGCATGCCAAAGCATAAGCTCTCTTTATGGCAGGTGACAATCTTCCGCTTTGTCACCCCGCCCTGTCAGGCCCAGATTCATCTCATCAGCGGGCGCTGCCGCCTGCCTCTCCGAGGATCGGATCATGACCTGCCTTTCGCAAACGGCGCCGCTCGCCCCACGCAGCGGCGCTTCCCTCCTGCACGGCCTGCTGGCGCTCTGGCAGCGCCACTCGAGCGCCGCTCCCACGCGTTACCCTCTCGCGACGCTGGACGATCGCGCGCTCCGCGACCTTGGGCTCACACGCGAAGTCCTGGAGCCACCGCACCGCAGCATCCGCGCCGGGCTATGGCTCGATCGCATTCCCGGATGAGGCCCGCGGCGGTTCCGCCGCAAAAGCGGTTTCCACTTTAGCGGAACATGCTCTAGACGACGGCGGGACGACAAAGATCAGATCGCAAGCCGCCATGACCACCTTCAAATCGGACTTCCTGCGTGCGCTCGACGAGCGCGGCCTCATCCATCAGGTCTCCAACCCGGAGGAGCTGGACACGCTCTGCCGACAGGGGCCACAGACCGCCTATGTCGGCTATGACGCGACCGCAACCAGCCTGCACATCGGCAACCTGATCTCGGTCACCATGCTCTACTGGTTCCAGGAGACCGGGCATCGGCCGATCACGCTGATGGGTGGCGGCACCTCGATGGTCGGCGACCCGTCCTTCCGCGACGACCAGCGCAAGCTGCTCTCGATCGAGGAGATCAACGCCAATATCGAGAGCATCAAGAAGGTCTATTCGCGCATCCTGCGCTATGGCGACGGCCCGACCGATGCGTTGATGGTGAACAACGCCGACTGGCTGCTCAAGCTCAACTATGTCGAGTTCCTGCGCGAGGTCGGCCGGCATTTCTCGGTCAACCGGATGCTATCCTTCGACTCGGTGAAGCTGCGGCTCGATCGCGAGCAGTCGCTGTCCTTCCTCGAGTTCAACTACATGATCATGCAGGGCTACGACTTCGTCGAGCTCAACCGCCGCTATGGTTGCCGCCTGCAGATGGGCGGCTCCGATCAGTGGGGCAACATCATCAACGGCGTCGACCTCGCGCACCGCATGGACGGGAAGCAGCTCTTCGCGCTGACGACGCCGCTGCTGACGACGTCATCCGGCGCCAAGATGGGCAAGACTGCCAGCGGCGCCGTCTGGCTCAACGGCGATCTCTTCAGCCCCTATGAGTTCTGGCAGTATTTCCGCAACACCGAGGATGCCGATGTCGGCCGTTTCCTCAAGGTGTTCACCCGCCTGCCGCTGGCCGAGATCGCCAAGCTCGCGGCGCTCGGCGGCTCGGAGGCCAACGAGGCTAAGAAGGTGCTGGCCACTGAGGCGACGGCGCTGCTGCATGGCCGTGAGGCGGCCGAGGCCGCAGCCGAGACCGCCCGCAAGACCTTCGAGGAAGGTACGACAGCGCACGATCTGCCGAGCGTCGAGGTGCCGGCAGTCGAGCTCAAGGCCGGGGTCGGCGTGCTCAATGCCTTCGTCACCGCCGGTCTCGTGCCATCGACCGGCGAGGCCCGCAGGCAGATCAAGGCCGGCGGCCTGCGCGTCAACGATGCTCAGGTCAGCGATGAGCGCGCAACACTGTCGCCGGCCGATCTGGTCGACGGCGCCGTCAAGCTCTCCTTTGGCAAGAAGAAGCACGTCCTGTTGCGGCCGGTCTGACGGCCGCGATCGCCAGCAAGAGATGGTTTGAGCGCTCAGCTTGCACACCGCGAGCGGAGCGCATTTGGATTTAGCGCTCTGCGGCACCCGGCGCGGGCAATCTGGCACCGGGGCGAGTCTGCTCCAGCGGGCCACCGCCAAGCGGGTCGACGAAGCGGCGCAGAATGCCGGGAGCGATCGCCGAGAGCGGGTTCACCGTCATCGTCGGCTGGCTGGCCGAACCCGAGACCCGGAAATTCACCGCGAACAGGCCGCCATACTGCCCGCCGCCGAGGATCATGCCGACCACCGGCACCTGCGCGAAAGCGTTGTTGAACGCATAGCCCGGCACGAAGGTGCCACCGATGTCGACGCGGTCGCGGCCATAATCGACGCTGCCCTGGATAGTGAAGCCGACTTCGCGGCCCCACAGCACCGCGTCGCTGACGTCGATCCGGCTGGCGCTGCGCACGAACTCGGCCTTCAGCTTGGTGAAGGCGACATCGCTCGCATCGATGCGCGGAGCCGGCGCTCCGGTACTGTCGAGCGCATTCGGCGCCTGGGAGCCCGGTGGGCCGACGACGCGGCGCAAGGCCGGCTCGTCTCGCACGGTGAAATTGCGCAGGAGCAGCTCGCCAGGCTGGCGCCCTTCGCCGGCCCCGAGCTGCAGGATCAGGTCGCCACCATAGGCGCGGCGATAGAGGTCGAGGAAGCGCAGGGTCGCCCCGCCGTTTTCCGACTGCATGACCAACTGGCCGGCGCTCTCGCCCTGCCTCGCTTGCTTGATCGAGAGATCGGCCTTGCCGATGCGGCCCTGATAGGCGACCGAGCGAATGGCCCCGTTCCGGCGCGAGAGCTTGAGTTGGGAATTGCCGAGCGCTTCATTGTTGAAGCCGGTCATGATCGGCACCTCGAGATCTAGATCGAAGTCGGGGCCCGACGCGGCGCTCTGGCCACCCCGCGCGCCGCGCGTCGGAGCTGCTGGCGCATCGAACAGATCGCGAATGAATGGGCGGGCATCGAGCACCTGCCCGCGCACCGAGAGCTTGGTCACGCCGCCGTCGCGGCCAATCTCGACCTTGGTCAGGCTGTCGCCGGGCGACAGGCGCAGTTGCGAGAAGCTGGCGCTCTCGAACGTGTTCTGCTTGGTCAGCGAGATACGCCCCTTGGCCAGCAGCGGCGCGCTCTCGATCGTCAGGTCTTCGAGATCCGGGCCATCGTCGTCGACGACATAGGTGAAAGCCGCCTTGCCGGCCCGGCCCGCAGGCTTGCTCACGCCTGGTACGCCTGAATCGATCGCGGCCTTGGTCAAGTCGACCTCGACCCGCGGCGGCGCCTCCGGGCTCTTGCCCAGCGGCTTGATCACCTTGATCTGCACCGGTCCGCTGATGCCGGTCTCGGGGCCAAAGCCTCGCCGCTTGAGTGCGGCGTTGTCGAGCGCGAGCGAGACGGTCGCCTCGCCCTGCCCCTTGGCGTTCTGCTTGAGCTCGATCGGCGCCTTGTCGCCGCCGACCTTGCCGTCGCCCTTGATTGAGAGCTGACCGCGATCATAGGTCAGCGCCAGATTGGCGCCTTCAAGCTTCTCGCCGCCGAGCAGATTGTCGGAGGCGACATTGGACAGGGCGCCGCTGCTGCGGATCACGACGTCGGGGAACTGCAGGTCGTTGACGAGCGGCAAGGAGAGCTGGCTGGTCAGATCGACAGCACCTCGCAGCGCCCCCCGGCTCGATCTTGAGCGGCGAGAACTCGCGCAGGGATGGGAAGTTGAGGAGAGCGACCAGCGCATCGGCGGAGCCCGTCGACTTGAAGCTCATCTGGGCCTGCGGCCGGGACGCCCAAGTGTCGGACATCGCGAAGGTACCTTCGCTCAATGTCAGCTTGCGACCGTCGCCGAGCTCGGCCGTGGCTTGCGGAATGACGAGGTCGACAGTGCGGCCGGTCGTAGAGCCCACGACGCGCGCATCGGTGAGGAGCGGCAGGCCCGGATTGGGCAGGAAGCTGACCTGCGAGGCCTTCAGCTTCACGGCAACGGCGTCATTGTCCATGCCCTTGCCGCTCGCGAGCCGCATGTTCGCTTCCGGCGACATCGTCACCTTGACGTCGATCTCTTCGACCCGGCCGCTCTGCACCATCGCCACGAGCGCGCCGTGCAGGTCCGGCGAGGTCACCGCGGGCCAGATCGCAAGCGCGGTCCGCATATCGGTGTCGACCGCCCTGATCTGGAACTGATGCGAATTCTGGTCGTCGCGCCGGCGCGCGATGCCGGAGCCTTCGGCGTTGATCAGTGGCCCCTTGATCGAAAGCTGCTCGAGCCGGATCTCGCCCGCGCCAGCATCGACATCGACCTGCGTTCGCAGCGCCGAGATCGCGACGGCCGCGTCCTTGCCGATGCCGGCGACCTGCCCGGCTCCATCCAGGGCCAGCCGCCAGATGCCACCCTCGTTCCGCGCCTGACCGCTGCCGGCAAGCTTCGTCTCACCGGCCTGGATTTCCGCGGTTGCGATCCGAACCGTCTTGAGGCCGTCCTCGCTGGTGAAATCGAGCTTCGCCCCCTGGACCTGGATCGGGTCTAGCCCGGCATTATTGACCTTGACCACGCCCGGAGCGACGGACAGCCCCGCCGCGATCCTGCGCTCGCCGTTCCCCGTCTGGGTCAGTGAGATTTTGCCGCTGAGCGCCAGGCCATCGAGCGCCACGGTGGCGTTGCCGAAGGCGAGCGCCACCGCCTCGGCCGGCTCGAAACGTTGAATATCGACTGTGGCGGTGCGCGTACCGTCAGGAGCGCTCGACAGATCGATGGCCAGCTCCTTCCAGCGCGGACCAATCCGCCCCTTCATCGACAGACGGGCCTGCCCGTCGCCGAACCGCTCCAATCTGATATCGACGTCCTCCAGGCCGGATCGTTGCCGCCCGGCCGGATCGATCAGCGTGACTCGAGCCCCGCCAATGCCGGCGACTTCGAGCGAGCCGAGCAGACCCTCGTTCGAGGCCAGCGCACCGATCGCATTCATGGCACCGGCGAAGGCGTCCCAATCGACCGGATCGCCGGCCACGGGCGTCTTCGATGCCTGCTCCGGCTGGGCATCCTGCTCGAGCAGCAGCGAGCCATCCTGCCTGACGCCGAGCCGGATGTTGACGCCGCGCAGGTCGAGCGAGACCAGGCGGATATTGCCGCGGAGCAGCGCCATCGCGTCGTAACCGAGGACCGCCTCCGGCGCCCGGAACGAAGCCCCGCCGGCATGCCGGAACGAGACCTCGCGAACCCGCAAGCGCGAACGACCGTCGACACGATCGAGCTCGGCCTGCTCGGCCGTGACCGTCCAGTTCGGCCCGAGCCGCTCCTCGATGGCCGTGGAGATGCGGCCCTCCAGCCCTGAAAGGGGGATGAAGCCGCTGACCAGCAAGGCGGCCGAGACAAAACCGAGGGTCACCACCGCGACGCACACCGCCACTGCAATGGTGACGATGCCGCGCCAGGCGCGTTTCGCCACGGCGGCCACCTCCTGGCATTCCGCCGCGGGGGTCGCGCCAGGTGCGGAAGTCGCGCTGATCTTGCTGTTCTCGGTCAAGATGGTGACGATGCCGCGCCAGGCGCGTTTCGCCACGGCGGCCACCTCCTGGCATTCCGCCGCGGGGGTCGCGCCAGGTGCGGAAGTCGCGCTGATCTTGCTGTTCTCGGTCAAACGGAAACGCTTCTTGTCTTGCTGCTCGAATCGTGCGGATCGATGTAACGGCTCCGGCAGCCGGGCCGCCATGCTGTCCTCATGATGCGCCTGATCCGGGGAGCGGTACAGCAACGGCAAGCTAGCTGATTCGTTCCCGGCGGTTCTGGTTAGTGGTCTGAGCCGGGTTGTTTCTGGCGGCTTGCCCGGCCGTTGCACGTGATCGAGACCAAAGGAAGGCGAAGATGGCGTTGGACGAAGGCATTGCGGCCCCAGACTTCACCTTGCCGACGGATGGCGGCGGAACCCTGACGCTCTCCAGCCTGCGTGGCGGCACGGTCGCGCTCTACGCCTACCCGCAGGACGACACGCAAAGCTGCACCAATGAGGCCCTCTCCTTCGACGCACTGCGCGAGGAATTCGCCGCCGCGGGCGCGACCGTGATCGGCATCTCGCCGGATTCGGTGAAGCGCCACGACAAGTTCAAACAGAAATACGGGCTGCGACTCACTCTCGTTTCGGACGAGGAGCGGGCAGCGATCGAAGCTTATGGCCTCTGGGTCCAGAAGCAGATGTATGGACGTCAGTATATGGGTGTCGAGCGCAGCACCTTCCTGATCGATGCGACGGGCAACATCGCTCGCGTCTGGGCCAAGGTCCGGGTCAAGGGCCATGCCGAGGAGGTGCTCGCCGCTGCCCGGGCGCTCTGACGCTTATGAGGCCGAAACCCTGCGAAATCGGCCACGGTTTGCGATTGATTAACCCTAACGGGGTCTAATCGAACCATCGCAGCGTTAACTCGGTTTTGCGTATGATTCCCTCGGATTCTCGTGCCCAAGCTCCCGGCCCCGCACTTCCCGTGACGGGTGTCCTGTCCCGCCGCAACTTCACGATCAGCCGCTCCACCGCATTGTTCGGCCTGAGCCTGCTGGCGCTGACCACCGCTTGGAGCGGTGCGACGAGCTGGTACATCCTGCGCAAGGACGATCTCGCCGCGCGGCTGATCAGCCGTGAAACCTCGCGCCAATACGCCTATGAGGACCGGATCGCGGTGTTGCGTGCCGATGTCGACCGGCTCGCCAGCCGTGCCTTGCTTGATCAGGACGGGGTCGAGGCCCGTGTCGGCGAGATCGCCACGCGCCAGGCCGAACTCGAATCGCGGCAGTCCCTGGTCAACGCCGTCGCCGAGAGCCTGCAATCGGCCGGCATCGGGGTGTCGCAAGCGGCGAAGAACCCGCTTCGCCAGCGCATGATCAAGCCCGAGGAGCCGATCCGTGCCTCCGGCGTCACCAGCTTCGCGCCTTTCGCATCCGGCAAGCCGACACCGGCTCCGGAGACCTTGCCGTTGCGCGGCGCCGACGACCGCCCTGCCCCCTGGCAATCGGGCGAGGCCGAGGAGCCGGTGCCGCCGGCCAAGCGTGTCGCCGGAGCGCTGATCCAGCTCGATCAATCGATCGAGCGCAGCTCGGCCGCCCAGCTTGCAGCCCTGCGCGACATCGACCAGACCCTCGGCGAGACCCAGAAGACGCTGCGCGGCGCGCTCGCGGAAACCAGGCTCGACACCGACAAGCTCGCGGCCGCGAACTCCGTCACAAAGGGCGTCGGCGGGCCGCTCGTTCCCCTCAACATCGACCCTGCGGCGGGTCCCTTCGAGGCTACGCTAAGCTCGTTGCAGCCGCGCATAGCGGCTGTGTTTGGCTTGCGCGGCCTCGTCGAGCGGTTGCCGCTGAACAGGCCGCTCGACGGAGAACTCGAGCTGAGCTCCAACTATGGCTACCGCGCCGACCCCTTTACGCGTGGGGCCGCCCTGCACACCGGGATGGATCTGCGTGCCGAGCACGGCGCGCCGGTGCGCGCCACCGGCCCGGGAAAAGTCGTGACCGCCGAATATTCGGGTGGCTACGGCAACATGGTCGAGATCGAGCACGCGAACGGCCTCACCACACGCTACGCTCATATGTCGGCGATCCTGGTCAGCCTGGGCCAGACGGTGACCAGCGGGACCCTCATCGGCCGCGTCGGCTCGACCGGCCGCTCGACCGGGCCGCATCTGCACTACGAAACCCGCCTCGACGGCGATCCTATCGATCCGAACCGTTTCCTGCGGGCCGGCAACAAGCTCGCCGGGCGGGTTTGAGGCCTGCGCCTTCAGGCGCTCCAGTGGCCACGACAGCTTCACAGATCGCTGTAATATTCACGCACAGCGATCTGTTTTGATTCGATAATCAATCAGCGCAAGGCTTCGGCAATAGCGGCGGCTGCCACCTGATGGCCATACTCGTTCCAGTGAGCATCGGCCTGGAACTCGAAGCGTTTGCCGGCCTTGGCCCATTCGGCGGCGAAAACCGGATGCAGGTCAAGGAAGGCGATACCGTGCTTGCCGGCCATCTCGGCGGCGATCCGGTTGAGCTTCAGCGCCGGGCTGTCGGCCCGGCCGGCATAGATCGCCTCGCGATCGCCATCCATGACGAGTTGGAGCTTTGCCCCGATCGTGTCGGCGCGCGCCTTCAGCCGGCTGAACAGGTAATCCGTGGCGACGCGGATATCGGCCTCCTGCGCGAGCACACTCGCCACGTCGATATTGGCGGCATAGCCGCCCTCGCCCGCGGCCCTGGCGGGCCCGAGGATCGCGTCGACCAGCGCCTGTGGCCTGACCTGCCAGCGATAGAGCAGGAAGCGCGCCGTCGCGCTCTGGCGAACGAATTCGAGCCAACCGGCACGCCAGGGCTCGGGTGCGACCTCACCGACGACCTTGCCGCCTTCGATTTTCAGCTTGAGGAAGCTCGAGGTGTAGCGCCCCGGCTTGAAGACGAAGCTCTCGTCGAAGTCGTTGTGGACCAGGTTGACCACGATCCGGTCGGGCCGCCGCTGCACGACTTCGCGCTCGATCATCTGCAGATACTGGCTGAGCGGAGCGCCGGCGACCCCGAAGCGCTGAATCTCGACCGGCCCCACGGCAGCAAGCTTGGCGCCAACCGCTTCGGCAAAGCTCTTGTCGAGCGGCACCTGCAGCGCCTCGACGAAGCTGTCGCCGACGAAGGCGATGCGGGCGACACCGGGTTTGCGCTCGACCGGATAATCCGGCAGCGGCGAGTTCCAGCCCTGCGCGTTGATCTTGAACGGTGCGGCGATCTCGTCGCGCACGCGCCAGACGCCGCTCTGTCCCGGCTGGTAGCGCACGACTTCGTTGACGAAGACGTTGCGCGGCACGTCGCTCGCCGGCAGCACGAAGCGGAACAGCACCAGCTCGCAGAACAGCAGGAAGACGACGATGCTGCCGACCGAGACCGCGAGATTGATCAGGATCTCGCGGCCGCGGGAGCGTTTGGCCTCGCTCAATCGAGGTCCTCGACTTCGACGGTCGTGCCATAGACGCGCTGCGCCAGCGACGCCTCCATGAACGGATCGAGTTCGCCATCGAGCACGTCGGCCGGTGCCGTCGAGGCGACGCCCGTGCGCAGATCCTTCACCAGCTGATAGGGCTGCAGCACATAGGAGCGGATCTGGTGGCCCCAGCCGATATCGGTCTTGGAGGCTTGCTCTGCGTTCGCCTTGTCTTCGCGTTTCTTGAGCTCGACCTCGTAGAGGCGGGCGCGCAGCATGTCCCAGGCCTTGGCCCGGTTCTTGTGCTGCGAGCGCTCCTGCTGGCAGGTCACGGCGATCCCGGTCGGGATATGGGTGATGCGCACCGCCGAATCGGTGGTGTTGATGTGCTGGCCGCCGGCACCCTGGGCCCGATAGGTGTCGATCCGGCAGTCGGACTCCTTGACGTCGATGACGATACGGTCGTCGACCACTGGATAGACCCAGACCGAGGCAAAGGAGGTCTGTCTCCTGGCGTTCGAATCGAACGGCGAAATCCGCACCAGCCGGTGCACGCCGGATTCGGTCTTCAGCCAGCCATAGGCATTATGCCCCTTGAACTGCAGGGTTGCCGACTTGATGCCGGCCTGGTCGCCGTCCTGATAGTCGAGCGTCTCGACCTTGAACTTCCGCCGCTCGCCCCAGCGCCGGTACATGCGCAGCAGCATCTCGGCCCAGTCCTGGCTCTCGGTGCCGCCGGCGCCGGGATGGATCTCGACATAGGTGTCGAGCATGTCGGCTTCGCCCGACAGCAGGGTCTCGACCTGCCGCCGCGCCGCCTCGACCTCGACCGCCTTGATCGCCGCCTCGCCCTCGGAGACGGTCGCCTCGTCGTCTTCCATCTCGCCGAGCTCGATCAGCGTCAGCGCATCGTCGAGATCGCGCTCGAGCTTGGCTATGCCGTTGATCTGGTCTTCGAGCGAGGTCCGCTCGCGCATCAGCTTCTGCGCGTTCTCGGCGTCGTTCCAGAAATCCGGACCTTCGGAAAGCGCGTTCAGCTCCGCCAGGCGTCGTTGTGCGACATCCCAGTCAAAGATGCCTCCTCAGCAGTCCAATCGACTGCTTGGCGTTGTCGAGCTGCGTCTGAATCTCTGGGCGCATGATGCGGGATCGAAGTCCTGTGCAGAGTGCTGTTCGGCGCTGGCATAGAAAGGATGCGCCGCGCTGTAAATGCCCGGCCTTGCGTGGCCGGCGTTCAGAAGCCGCAGGCGAGGCAATGGCGCCCGCCATCGTGGCGATATTCGGCCTTCCAGTAATGCGGGTCGTTGATGTCCTGGTAGTCGAGCCCCGCCGTCAGCGTGTAGCGCTTGCAAAAGGGCCGTTGGAGGATCACCAGCAGATCGCAATGCGGAGGCCAGTCGGCGATCTCCGCGATCCGGTTGCCCCGTGCCAGTTCGGCCCGCAGGATATCCCGCAAAGGCGCGGCGAGCGCCGCTGCCTTGGCGGGAATGGGAGGGCTCAGTAGAGCCCGCCCGTGCCGGAGCCGACCGAGCGACCGCCCGCCGGGGCAACGCTCATCGCCCCGCCCGTGCCATCGGACGCGCCGATCACCGAATAGCTGTCCGGCGGCGCCGTGCCCGGCTTGAACGCTTCCAGGATGCCGCCCTCGCCGCCGGCGCGCATGCCGGTACGTGGATCCACCCGGATCAGCTTGATACCGGGTGGCACGCGGAACGGGGTCGCCGGCTTGTCCTTCAGCGCGACGGTCATGAAGTCGCGGAAGATCGGTGCGGCGTACTGGCCGGCGGTCGCCGAGTTGCCGAGCGACTTCGGCTTGTCGAAGCCCATATAGACGCCGACGGCGAGATCCGGCGAGAAGCCGACGAACCAGACGTCCTTGGCGTCGTTGGTGGTTCCGGTCTTGCCGGCGAGCGGCTTGCCGACCGACTTCACCACAGTCGCGGTGCCAGCATTGACGACGCCTTCCAGCATCGAGACCATCTGGTAGGCGGTCAGCGGGTCGAGCACCTGCTCGCGATTGTCGACCAGGCGCGGCTCGCGCTGGTTCGCCCACTTATCGGCCTCGCAGCCCTCGCAGGTGCGCTGGTCGTGCTTATAGATCGTCGCGCCCCAGCGATCCTGAATGCGGTCGATCAGGGTCGGCCGGATGCGCTTGCCGCCATTGGCGAGCATCGAATAGGCCGCGGTCATCCGCATCACCGTGGTCTCGCCGGCGCCGAGCGACATCGAGAGAACCGGCAGCATGTCGTCATAGATGCCGAAGCGGCGGGCATATTCCGCGATCAGCGGCATGCCGACATCCTTGGCGAGACGCACCGTCATCAGGTTCTTCGAGAACTGGATGCCGTAGCGCAGCGTCCGCGGGCCGGTGAACTTGCCGTCATAGTTGCTCGGCGTCCACATGCCGAGGCCACCGCCCTGGTCGACCTCGATCGGCGCGTCGAGCACGATGCTGGACGGGGTGTAGCCATTGTCGAGCGCCGTCGCATAGACGAAGGGCTTGAACGACGAACCCGGCTGGCGCAGCGCCTGCGTCGACCGGTTGAATTCCGACTGGTCATGCGAGAAGCCGCCGACCATGGCGAGCACGCGGCCCGAGAACGGGTCCATCACGGTGATCGCGCCATTGACCTCGGGCATCTGGCGCAGGCGGACCTGGCCGGGCTTGCCGTCGAGCGGCTCGACATAGACGACGTCGCCCGCCGAGACGGCCTGCGAAACGCGAGTACGCCGCGTCCAGCGGATGCCGTCCGGGCCGAGCGTCACCGTCTCGCGCTCCGGCCGGAGCTGGCCCGATGTCTCGCGAACCGGCTGCAAGCCGAGGCGGGCGCTGTCGCCGGCAACGTCGAGCACGACGGCGAGGCGC
This sequence comes from Bosea vestrisii, assembly GCF_030144325.1. NCBI lineage: Bacteria > Pseudomonadati > Pseudomonadota > Alphaproteobacteria > Hyphomicrobiales > Alloboseaceae > Allobosea > Allobosea vestrisii. Next base: position 465,633 of record NZ_CP126307.1, read on the forward strand.
CAGGGCTTGACGTCGCCCAGCACCGGCAATTCGGCGATGGCGAGGCCCCATTCGCGGCTCGACGCATCGATCTTCTGGATCGCGCCACGCCAGCCGCGCGCCTCGTCGAAGCGCACGAGACCATCGACCAGCGCCTTGCGCGCCATCAGCTGCATCTTCGGATCGACCGTCGCACGCACCGAGAGCCCGCCCTCGAGCAGCTTCTTCTCGCCATAGCGATCCTGCAGCTCGCGCCGGATCTCCTCGGCGAAGTAACCTGCGGCGATCTGGTTCGGCGAGACCGTGCGCGGATTGACGCCGAGCGGCTGCTTCTTGGCAGCCTCGGCATCGGGCCGCTTGAGGAAGCCGTTCTCGGCCATGCGGTCGAGCACGTAATTGCGCCGCTCGATCGCGCGCTCGCGGTTGCGGAACGGGTGCAGATCGGTCGGCGCCTTCGGCAGAGCCGCGAGATAGGCCGCTTCCTGCGCGTTCAACTCGTGCACCGACTTGCCGAAATAGTTCAGCGCTGCCGCAGCGACACCGTAGCTGCCCTGCCCCGGCGCCGGCGCACCGAGATAGATTTCGTTCAAATAGAGCTCGAGGATCTTGTCCTTGGAATAGGTCGACTCGATTCGCAGCGCGATCAGCGCCTCGCGGATCTTGCGCTCGATGCTCTGCTCGGAGCCGACCAGGAAGTTCTTCGCCACCTGCTGGGTGATGGTCGAAGCGCCCTGCGGGCGGCGGCCGGAGGCACGATTGCGGAAGTTCGAGATCGCGGCGCGGGCGAGGCCCTCGGGATCGACGCCGAAATGCTTGTAGAAGTTCTTGTCCTCGGCCGAGAGGAAGGCGTCGATGATCAGCTTCGGCACTGCCTGAATCGGCAGGTAAAGCCGGCGCTCCCTGGCGAACTCGGCGATCAGGCTGCCGTCGCCGGCATGGACGCGGCTCATCACCGGCGGCTCGTAATTCCGCAGCTGCGCCGAATCGGGCAGGTCCTTGGAGTAGTGCCAGATCACGCCGGCAGCGCCTGCGACACCGATGACGAACAGGATCGTACCGGCGGCGAACGCCCATCCGAAAAGGCGCAATATGAACCGCATCGAGAAATTTGACCTCGGCTAGCGGCAGCGGCGGCGCCCTCCCCTTTGGCGTCGCACCGTGCCCGGCTGATCTTGAACTCGTCTCTATATCATGGCGGACATGGCGGAACCGTGGCTTTACGACCACAAATCGCCATCTTCGACCACTCCGCCGTCAAGGCTTGCTCTGCGCGGCCTTGCCCGGTGTTTGCAGGCGTTCGAAATACTGATCGACCGCCTGTTGGACAGCCGCCGCGGCCTGGTTGCGCCAGCCCTCGGAATTCAACAGCTCGGCATCCTTGGGGCTCGACATGTAGCCAAGCTCGATCAGAACCGACGGCACATCGGGAGCGGTCAATACGCGAAACCCTGCGGAACGCAACGGAACCTTGTGCATCTTGACCGAGCCGCCGAGCCGCTCGACCAGATTTCGCGCGAAGATCGTCGAGAAGCTGCGGGTCTCGCGCTTGGCGAGATCCATCAGAATGCCGGCGACGTCATGCACGTCCTCACTCGAATCGAGCCCGGCGACGGCATCGGCCTGGTTTTCCTTCGCCGCCAGTCGTGCCGCCTCGGCGTCGCTCGCGCGCTCCGAGCCTGTATAGATGGTGGCGCCGCGCACATCCTGCGCCTGCGTCAGCGAATCGGCATGGATCGAGATGAACAGGCTGGCCTCGACGCCGCGCGCAATACGGACACGATCGCCGAGCGAGATGAAGGTGTCATCCGAGCGGGTCATGATCACCCGATAGCGCCCCTGCGCCTCGAGCTGCTCTTTCAGCTTCAGCCCGAAGGCGAGCACGACCGCTTTCTCTGCGATCGCGGCAACCTGCGTGCCCGGATCGATGCCGCCATGACCGGGGTCGATCACCACGATGCGGCGTAAATCGCCCTCGGCCTTGCGTTCGACCGGAATGCTCGGCAGTTGCGCCTTGGCGGCTTCTTCTCGAGCGAGAGCGGCGAACTCCTCGCGGCTCGTGCGCTTCAGCTCGATAGTGAGTTCGCCGAAGCCGCCGCGTAGCGGTTTGACCGAGACGCTCTCCACCGCGGCCGGCTGCGCCAGATCGAGGATGATGCGGGCGCGGTCGGCCATGAACAGGCCATAGCGGAAACCGGAGACGAAGCCGGCCGATTTGCGTCCCTGCTTCGGCTCGATCTGGAAATTGATCGACGGCAGGTCGACGATGACGCGATCCGGGCCGGCCATCACGGTCGCGCTCGCGGTCACCGGTCGCGATAATGTCAACGTCAACCGGACCGTATCGCCCTGAGCTTCGATCCGCGCATCGGTGGCGACGGGAGAATCGCTAGCGCCGCGGCCGCTGTTCGCCGCCACCGCGGTCGCAAGCAGGCAGCCTAGCGCCGCCGGCAAAACGAAACGCCGGGCCAGCATGGCGATTCGGCCCATGCGCGCCACGGAAAGGCGAAGCCCGTGCAGCAGGAGAAAGCTCCTCGATTCGCTCGCTCGACGCTTAACGAAGGTTAACCATAGCGCCGCCATTCGTTGACAACCCGTTACCATGCGGGTGCAGCGCCGGGAACCGCCCGCCAAAACTTGGCCACTGTTAACGCGCTTGCAAAAATGCATCGCCTGTCTGTAATGGAGATGGTTGCAACGCGAAGGCTACCGCAGCGCACAAGCTGGGCTATTGGCCCGCCCGCGCCCTGCGAATTGGCCGAACGACCGGATCGGTAAAACCGATCCGCGCCGGCGCGGAGGCAGCCAACAACGGAATCGTCCGCGGACGAGCCTGCGCCAGGCAGCAATCGGCGCCGGTCTTCTTGTCCGCGAGCGTGTCAAACGCGGTGTCCCTCGTTCCAGAGGTGCACTGTAGGTCAAAGGTCAGATGTCGGGGCAAACGACGCCGCTTTCCCTTTCGGTGTTTCGTCGAGACCTTTCAGGTGGCGACGGGCTTTTTGCCCGCCCCGCCGCTCGCTCCCGTCGTCGTCTCTTGATCGAATTCCTTCCCCTGCAACATGCCGGCCTCAGCCGGCTTACGCGCGGTGCCCCTGCCCGCGGCCGCGGATTCGCATCCGCAGCCCGGCGGATTGCCAAGGCCGCCGCGCCAATGGATTTGTCCCATGGCCAACAAGATGCTTATCGATGCCACCCACCCGGAAGAGACCCGGGTCGTGGTGTCCCGCGGCTCGCGCATTGAAGAATTCGATTTCGAATCTGCCAGCCGCAAGCCGCTCCGCGGCAATATCTACCTGGCGAAGGTGACGCGCGTGGAGCCCTCGCTCCAGGCCGCCTTCGTCGAATATGGCGGCAACCGCCACGGCTTCCTCGCCTTCTCCGAAATCCATCCGGACTACTATCAGATCCCGATCGCCGACCGGCAGGCGCTGCTCGCCGAGGATGCCCGCGCCGAGCGCGAGGAAGAGCATGACGAGGAAAAGCGCGAGCGCCGCGGCCGCCGGGGTCGACGCGACCGCGACAATCGCCCCAAGCGCACCGCCGAGGCCGGCGAGACGGTCAGCGCCGAGGTCGAGGCTCCCAACGGAACTGTCGAGACCGACGGCAAGGAAGCCGCCATGGTCAATGAAGGTGCGCCCGCCTTCGGCCAGTCCTTTGCGCCTGCCGTCGCCGAATCCGACAGCGAGAACGTCGTCGAGAACGCCGCGCCGCTGACCTTCGAGACCGTTGAGTCTTCCGCTTCGGAAGACGGTGGCGAAGAGGTGCAGGCCCGTCGCCCGTCGCATGACGACGAGAGCGGCGACGACGAGAATAGCGGCGAGGACGCCCAGGAGGAGCCTGAGCAGCTCGGCGGCGGCGACGCCCTCGACGACGTTGCCGAACGGCCGCATCGCCATTCGCGTCGCCAGTACAAGATCCAGGAGGTGATCAAGCGCCGCCAGATCATCCTGGTCCAGGTCGTCAAGGAAGAGCGGGGCAACAAGGGCGCGGCGCTAACCACCTATCTGTCGCTCGCCGGCCGCTATTCCGTGCTGATGCCGAACACCGGCAAGGGCGGCGGCATCTCGCGCAAGATCACCAATGCCGAAGACCGCAAGCGCCTGAAGGAGATCGCCCAGGAGCTCGAGGTGCCGGAGGGGATGGGCATCATCCTGCGTACCGCCGGCGCCTCCCGCACCAAGCCGGAGATCAGGCGCGACTACGAATATCTGATGCGGATGTGGGAGAGCGTCAGGGAGCTCACCCTCGGCTCGGTCGCCCCGGCGCTGGTCTATGAGGAGGGCAACCTCGTCAAGCGCTCGATCCGCGACCTCTACAACAAGGATATCGACGAGGTTCACGTCGCCGGCGAGAGCGCCTATCGCGAGGCGAAGGACTTCATGCGCATGCTCATGCCGAGCCATGCCAAGAGCGTGAAGCCCTATCGCGACCAGACCCCGCTCTTTGCCGCCTTCGGCGTCGAGAGCCAGCTCGACGCGATGTTCTCGAACACGGTGACGCTGAAGTCGGGCGGTTACATCGTCATCAACCAGACCGAGGCGCTGGTCGCGATCGACATCAACTCCGGGCGTTCGACCCGCGAGCACAACATCGAGGATACCGCCCTCAAGACCAATATCGAAGCGGCGGAGGAAATCTCCCGCCAGCTGCGCCTGCGCGACCTTGCCGGCCTCATCGTGATCGACTTCATCGACATGGAGGAGAACCGCAACAATCGCGCCGTCGAGAAGAAGCTCAAGGACTGCCTGAAGAACGACCGCGCCCGCATCCAGGTCGGCCGCATCTCGGCTTTCGGCCTATTGGAGATGTCGCGCCAGCGCATCCGCACCGGCGTGCTCGAGAGTTCCTCGGTGCCCTGCGCGCACTGCGCCGGCGCCGGCCTCGTCCGCTCGACATCCTCGATCGCGCTGCAGATCCTGCGCGCGCTCGAGGAGGCGCTGATCAAGAGCGCCTCGCATAACCTCGAGGTCCGCACCCGGCCGGAGGTCGCGCTCTACGTGCTCAACCAGAAGCGCGCCCATCTGCGCGACCTGGAGGAGCGTTTCAACATCGCCATCATCGTCTCGGCCGACGCGGCTCTGCTCGGCACCCGCTACTTCGAGGTCGAGCGCGGCGAGTTCGTCGGCAACGAGAACCGCGTCGTGCCGGGATCGAGCATGCGCGCCGAGGCGATCATCGACGAGCCGGAGGACGACGATATCGTCGAGGCTGAGGCCGATGTCGAGGTTGAAGCTGAGGTTGCGAGCGAGGTCGAAGGCGAGACCGCGGCCGAGCCGCGCGCTGCTGCCGAGGGCGAAAGCCAGGAGAGCCGCGACGGTCGTCGGCGGCGTCGGCGGCGGCGTCGGCGGCGTGGTGGCGAGCGCGACGGGCAGGATCCACAGGGCGCTGCCGAGGGCAGCGACCAGGCCGAGGGCGACGATGACGACTCGGACGAGGGCGCTGCTCCGGCTCCCGTCACGGTTGCCACCGAGGAGGCAAGCCCGGCCGTGACCGAAGCGCCTGCTTCGGAATCCGAGGCCAAGCCGAAGCGCGCGCGCCGCGGTCGTGCCAAGAAGGCCGAAGCGGAGGCTGAGACCGTCGAAGCCCCCAAGGAAGCTGCAAAGGCAGTCGAAAGCACGGACGAGAGCGTCACCGAACCGGCCGAGAAGCCGAAGCGCAGCCGCTCGCGCAAGAAGGTCGTGCCGATCACCGAGGACGGCATCGCTGCCGTTCCTGCCGAACCGTCAGCCGCCCCCAAGCCGACCAAAGCCGCAGCCCCTCAGCCGGAGCCTGTTGCCGAGGAGCAGCCCGCCCCGCCTGCACCACGCATAGTCGAGGAGCCGGTCGCAGTCGTGCTGACGCAACCGGATCCGGACCGGCCCAAGCGCGGCGGCTGGTGGAACAAGCTGGCCGGGCGCAAGTAGAATCGGGGCCGTCGCGAGCGATCGCGGCGGCCTTTTTCATGTTGGGGAGGAAGGATGCGGCCGCCGCGAAGCCGTGAGCGCCTGGTGGTGAGGACGATCGCCTGCATTGGCCTGCTCAGTCTTGCCTGGCTCGCCCAGCAGACGATCGGCTGGCTCGGCGTCGGCCTGCTCGGCCTGTTCACCCTCTTCGTCGCGGTGCGCTACGAGTTGGAAGGCAACCTGCCGGTCGGCCCGCAGATGACGCCCGACCTCTATGCCAGCCAGTTCCACAAGCATGGCCGCGAGCATGAAGTCGAACGCGCCGGCCAGCGCCATGAATGGGCGGGCCAGCTCTCTGCCGCCCGTCTCGCCGCCGGCATCGGTGCCCTGCTTGCGCTGGTCGGCTTCGGCTTCTTCTTCATGCTGGATTTCGGCCACCAGCCCGGGTGAGCCACTTGGTCCGGTCGAGTTTTACTCCGCCGCCGGCGCGAGCGGGGTCGGCGGCGGCACGGCCGCGATCGCCGCGGCGGCGCTCTTGCCGGCCCCCTCCTTGACCGTGACCGCATTGGAGGCAAACGGCACCTCCGCCTCGTTCAGTCCGCGATAGACCCGCTTCAGCGCCTCGCGCTGCAGCATCGAGGCCTGGTTCGGCTTGCCGGTGAACTTCAACCGGATCACGACCGCTGAATCGGTGATGTCGGCGACGCCCTGCATCTTGAGTTGGGTGATGAAATGCGACCCGAACTCGGGATCCTCCAGCAACGCCAGTCCGATCTTCTTGATCGTCTTGCGCGCCTTCTCGATATCGGCGGAATGGTCGAGGCGAACGTTGAACTTGACCGTCGCCCAGTCGCGGCTGGCATTGGTCAGCGACTGGACCTGGCCGAACGGGACGGTGTGGATCTGTCCGCTCTGGTGGCGTAGCTGCATCGAACGCAGCGAGATCTTCTCGACCGTACCCTTGAGCCGGCCGGTGTCGACATATTCGCCGACACGGAAGGCATCCTCGAGCATGAAGAAGAAGCCGGAGACGATGTCGCGGACCAGCGCCTGCGAACCGAAGGAAACAGCGAGGCCGAGGATGCTGAAGGCCGCCAGCAGCGGGCCGATGTCGACGCCGAGGCGCGATAGCAGGACGAGCCCGGTCAGGCCGAACACGGCGGTGAGAACCACGCCGCGCAGGATCGGCATCACGGTCGCCAGTCGTGACGGCACATGGTCGTGCGGAACCGCATCCTCATCGGCCGGACCTGCTGCGGCCGGGCGCGGCGCATAGGCGTCGAAGAAGCTGCGCAGGAAGACGATAGCCACCCAGCCGCCGAAGGCGAGCACCGCGACCCCGCCAGCCTGGCGCATCAACACGGCGAACTGGTCGGAGCTGACGCCGAACAGAAAGCCGGCCCAGAGCCGCGCCAGCAGGTAGAAGCCGCCGGCCCAGATCGCGCCGCCGGCAGCAGCTCGCAGGGCATGGCCGATCGCGAGCGAGAGCGGCGCGATCTCGCCCATCGCCGCCGCATGCGCCTGCCGGCAGGCCATCAAGCTGGTGACGCCAACCGCCAGGATCGGCGCCAGCACGATGATGAACTGCGTCAGTGCGGCAGCTTCCGCCCAGCGCGCCCCACCCTCCATCATCGAGGATGCATTGCCGACCATCCAGATCAGCACGGCGAGCGCGGCATAGAGCCAACCCGTCGTCAGGGCGATCACGCGGCGCGCCGGCCGAGGTTCATGCGCGGAATGGAGAATCAATGCCGCGAGGTCGTGCCGCGCATCGATGAACCACCAGACCTTGAACAAGGTCGAGACAATGCCGACCAAAGCGAACAGCCCGACGACGGCTCCGGGGCCGGTGGCATGCTGGATCGACACCGTCGCCGTCAGCAGGACGGGCGTGAGAATGCCGAAGAAGATCAGGAATTTGAAGGCCCGCTCGGCCCGCGGCAGCGGCATGACCCGACGTTCCGGGGCGCCGGGAGCGAGCAGGAAGCGTCCGAGGACCAGGTATCCGGCGCCAATGGTGAGGCCGTTGGCGATCGTGCGCAGCACCATGTGGGCGAGGTCGGGCTCCGGCAGCCAGAATCTGCGCACCGCATGCAGCACTGCGAGCCAGAGCCCGAGCGTCGCCAGATCCTGCAGCAAGCCCCAGGAGGACGCGATCAGGCGCGGGGTGAACTCCGGCCCTTCCGGCCGCAGCCGGCGTGTGAACCAACTTTTGGTCGCGAATCGGAACAGCCCGGCCACGGCAAACGCGAGTACAAGGCCTACTGCAAGCCACCAGCCGGCCGAACCATTGCGATTCTGCGCCCAGGCGGTGCGCCAGGCGTCCGGTGTCTGGGCAAGGCGCGGCACTGCGGCGAGGCCTTGCGACACGCCATCGACGAAATGATCCCAGAATGCCTCGGCCGGGGTTTCATCCTCTGCCGGAGGGCTGCTCGACGATGCCGGCGTCGCCGCACCTGCCACTGCAGATGCCGGTGCCGCAGGAGCGGAAGCTGCTTCGCCCTTGCCGGCGATCCGGATTTCGACCTTGCGTCCGCCAGTCGACAGGGCATCGACAAGCTTGCGCACGGTTTCAGGTGTCTCATCGCCGCGCAAGGTCAGCACGGGTGATGAATCCGCCTTGGCATGCTGTGCCGCCACCGGGCGCGGGGCAACGCCAGCCAACAACGCCGCCCCGCACAGCGCCATGGCTCTCAGCCAATTCCGCATTGCGACCATGTCCTGCCCCCAAGCCGGATCAGATTGAGTCCGCCGCGTCGCCTTGGCAAGCACTCGCTTCAGCGCGTCTTCAGCCAGCGCCCCAGGCGCGCCACCGCCTCCTCGCATTCGGCCAGAGAGCCGGCGAAGGAAAGCCTGACGGTCCGCGCCCCGCGCTCCTCGTCGAAATCGAGCCCGGGCGTGATCGCGACGCCGGCATTCTCCAGAGCATCGCGGCAGAAGCTCATGGAATCATTCGAATATCGCCCGATGTCCAGATAAATGTAGAAGGCCCCGTCGACGGGGAGGAAGTCGCCGAGCCCGATCTCCGGCAGCGCCTTGAGCAAGTAGGCCCGGTTCTCGGCGTAGCCAGTCTTGATCGCCTCACATTCCGCGGTCGCATCGAAAGCGGCCTCGCCCGCGACCTGGCTCAGCATCGGCACCGAGATCGAGAAATTCTGCTGCAGCCGCTCGATCGTACGCACCAGCCGCTCCGGCACCACCAGCCAGCCGACCCGCCAGCCGGTCATGCAATAGTACTTGGAGAAGGAACTGACGACGATCGTGTCCGGGTCGGCGGCGAGCGCCGTCGTCGCCGGCCGCTCATAGGTCAGGCCGTGATAGATCTCGTCGGAGATGTACCAGAGTCCGAGCCGCCGGCATTCGGCCGCGACCGAGGCAATCGCCTCGGGGGCCATCACCACGCTTGTCGGATTGGCCGGGCTCATCGTCAGCACGCCGGCGAGCGGCTTCTCGGCATGCGCGCCGGCGATCAGCTCCGGCGTCAACGCATAGCGCGTCTCCGGCCCGACCGGGATCGCGACCGGCTCCAGGCCAAGCGCGATCAGGATGTTGCGATAGGCCGGATAGCCCGGCGCAGTGATGGCGATGCGCGCTCCCGGTTCGAAACAGGCAAGGAAGCTCAGGATGAAGCCGCCGGAGGAGCCGGTCGTGACGACGACGCGCTCGGCCGGCACCTCGACGCCATAGCGCTCGCGATAATGCCGGGCGATCCGAGCCCGGAGCGAGCCGATGCCGAGTGCCTGGGTATAGCCGATGCGGCCATCCTCCAGCGCCCGTGCCGCGGCCGCCCGGATACTGTCCGGCGTCGCCGCTGAAGGCTGGCCAACCTCCATATGGATGACAGAGCCGCCGCGCTGCTCGATCGCCTCGGCTGCGTTCATCACGTCCATGACGATGAAGGGCGAAACGGCCTGCGCCCGCTGGGCAGGCTTCGGCGCCGGCGGCAGGCCGGAAGCGGCGATGGTCATGGCATCCTCGGGTCGCAATCGCATTTCCTGAGCCATGCCCCGCGAGCACGCCGACCGCAAGCCGCTAGAGATCGAGACCAGCTTGTCGCAAAGGCAGGGCCCGTGCGCTCTCGCCGGATCTCAGCTCGCTATGACGCACGATCGCGGCGCTCATGCTGACCCGGTAGCGCTCGCTCAGCGCGGTCGCGTCGAGCTCACGTACCACCGGCGTATCCGGAATCAGGAACGCCGCCGCATAGCGCCGCGCCTGATATTCCATCGACCGGAGCCGCGCCGAAACCCGCTCGGCTCGTCCGCCAGCCGGTGCACGGTTGAGATTGCCGTCATGGCCGAGCAGTGCGTGGCCGACCTCGTGTGCGACCGTCATCAGCGCCCTGCCCCCGCCGCGATCGGCGGCCTGGAGCACGCTTTCCGGGATCAGCAGGCGCTTCCCCAGCGAATCCCACTGCGCCTCGGCCTCGCCAAGCGAACCATCGGGCACCTGCTCGTAGGAGAACTCCGGGTAGCGCGCCTTTAGCCTGGCCAGCAGCGTCATGGCATCGACGGCCTGATCGTCAGAAAAGCCGAGTCCGCGCCGATGCGCCAGGGCGCGGGCGTCGATCTGGGCGTCGGTGAGGAAGGCATGGCGCATCGGCAGGCCTCCTGAGCCCACCGATCATAGCCCTCCTGCCATGTCGCCTCAATGAAGGCAGCGCGCCTTGCGTTCAGACGGGTTGGTTGAACGACAAGGAGCCGCGCCAATCAGGAGACGTCAGCTCGCCAGGATCGCCTCGACGATCTCCTGCACGTTGAGCGCCTCTTCCAGCGTCGCCAGCTGATGCGCCTCTCCGCGCGCAAGCTTCGCCACGCCTTCAAGCTGCCGCTTCAGCGCGACCGGCCGTGCCTCAAGCTGTGTCAACGCATCGGGAGCGCGCTGCCAGGCCCCGTCCGGCTGGCGCTGCTCGGCCAGCGACCAGTCACACAGCCGGACCGCTCCGCCCGCGCCTTCCAGCATCCAGATGTTGTGATCGTCCTTCTGGGTTGTGCCGACGTTGCCGGTGAGCGTCACCGGGATATCGCCGGCCATCAGGCGCGCCTCGATCCGGCGCTCCGACTTGCCCGCCTCCGGGAAGGAGGCGCTCGCCTGCAGGCCATGCAGCGCCCCGCCGAGCCGGCGGCTCAGGAAGAGGAAGTGCGAGACGACCTCGCGGGTGAAACCGCCCTGCTCGCGCCGGTCGAGCCAGCCGGCCGCATCGGCCTGCCAGGAGCGCGGCCAGGTCGCGAAGGCGACCTCGATCGAAATCCGACGATTTTTGTCGACAACCCCGGCCTCGATCCAATCCTGCAATTGCGCAATCGCAGGCGACGAGGCGAAGGGGAAATTGACTGCGCCGCGCGCTCCCGCCTCGGCGACGAAAGCGCGGGAATCGGCGACGTCGATCGCGAGCGGCTTCTCGCAGAAGATTGTTCTGCCGGCCGCGAGCGAGGCGCGCGCATGGCCGAGATGCGAAGCCGGCGGCGAGGCTATATAGACGCAGTCGCTCGCCGCGATCACCGCGGCGGCGTCGGCCAATCGCGCGACCTGCGGCAGCTCCTGCGCGATGCGGGCCATGGCCTGCCCTGATGGGTCCCAGATCCCGGTGGCGCGCACGAGCTCGGGCGATTGCGCCAGGATCGCGCGCAGCATGCGCTCACCCATGATGCCGGCGCCGATCAGGCCGATGGAAACGGGTTCGGACATGGAAGTTCTCTCATCGCGAAGGACGGAGTGCCGCATAGCAGCTCACCGGCGGACGCGGCTAGCCCGCCAGACGCTCGCCGCTCTCGCCTAACTCGACCCGGTTCCGGCCCGAGGCCTTGCCGGCGTAGAGCGCCGCATCGGCACGCCGATAGAGATCGACGGCCGTCTCCTTCCCGTCGAAGCCGACGGCCCCCATGCTGACGGTGATGTATTGCGCCGTCGGCGAGGCCGCGTGCTCGATCCTGAGCTCGGCGATCGCCTGCGCCACCTGCTCCAGCCGCTCCTGCGCCTTCTCCGGCGTGGTGTCGTAGAGGAACAGGCCGAATTCCTCGCCGCCCAGCCGCCCGACCATATCCATCGGCCGGCGCAGCGTGCCGTCGACGGCGCGGGCGATCAGCGCCAGCGCGATGTCGCCGGCCTGATGTCCGTAACGGTCATTGTAGCGCTTGAAATGGTCGACATCGAGCACCGCGAAGACAACCGGCACGCGGTCGCGCCGCGCCTGCAGGAGCGCCATGGCGACATGCTCCTCGAAGCCGCGCCGGTTGGCGATTCCGGTCAGCGCATCCGACATCGCCCGGCTGTGCAGCATGCGGCGCAGCAGGAACTGGTCGCGCTCTGCCCGTTCTCGCAACCAGGCGCCGACCGCGCTGACGAAGACAGCGAAGAACAGCAGGATCGACAGCCGGCCATGTTCGGCCAGTTGCAACGGCTCGAGCATGACGAAGCCGAGCGCGGCGGTGAACATGGCGATCAGCAAGGCAACGCCGAGGCTCTGCAGGAAGGTCAGCCCGACGGGCAAGAACACCGCGGCGATGATCACGAGCTGGGCGATGTCCGCCTGCGGCAGGCCGCGCAGCTTGTACATGTTGGCGATGAAGGCGCAGGTTACGCCGATCAGCGCCAGCGCCAGCATGGTGAGATGGTGAAAGGAGCGCGCTTGCCGGTTGCGGCGCACGATCCAGACCAGCCGCAGGATCACGGCGAGCGTACCGAGCCGGAGCGCGATGCCGATCACGACCGAACCGTCTCCGCTTGCTATCGTGGCGAGATCGTCCAGCCGCGTCAGGTCGAGCCCGATGAAGGTCAGCCAGATGCCGAGCGCCGTGATCAGGCAGACCAGCGTGCTGCTGCGCTGGCCGGCGCGCATGTGCTGCCGATACTCACGTTCCAGCGTCGGCTCGAAACAGAGGCCGTCGAAACGACGCGCTGGCGCCGCGCTGCTCGGCGCTTCGCTCGCCGGTTCGGCGTGCCTGGAGATCGGATCGTGGCGTAGGGCGTGCACGCGCAGGAAGATGGCTGCGACACACTAATTTCGCTTTGACGCATCACCCGCGACACACAGCTTTCGCCGCACAGGGTTTCGCATCCCTGTTTGGAATCCAGTGCATTTGAATCAGCCCACGGCCGTAGGGGCGCTTGACCCTCCATCAGGTGGAGACGCTAGGACGGTTCCATGACCACGACCGACCAGCGCTACACCATCGGCGAGCTCGCCCGCCTCTGCGGCGTGCCCGTGCGCCGCATCCGCTTCTATTCCGACAAGGGGCTGCTGCCGCCGGCGACCCGCACCATGGCGAACTACCGCGTCTACTCCGACGCCGACGCGGCGCGCCTCGACCTGATCCAGGCGCTGCGTGCGATGGGCACGAGCCTCGCCGCGATCCAGGGCATCCTCGCCCGAAAGGGCTCACTCGCCGAGCTGTTGGCGCTGCGCCTCTCGGCGCTCGAGGCCGAGATCGCCGGCAAGCGCCGTATCGCCGCGACCCTGCGGGCCGCCTTGCGCAATCCCGAACCCACCACTGACGACATCAGGAGATTATGGACCATGACCAATCTGTCCAATGCCGACATGCGCGCTTTGACCGAGCGCTTCTACGACGAGGTCACCGGCGACAGGATGAACCCGGATTGGCGGCAGAAGGCGATCGAGGCCGGCGCGCCCGAGCTGCCCGATGATCCGACGCCGGAGCAGATCGACGCCTTCGCCGAGCTCAGAGCGATGCTGAGCGACGAAGCGGTGATCGCCAGCGCCAAGGCCGATGCCGCCGCGATGTGGACGCCTGAGTTCGACCCCGCCGCCTATCATGCCGCCGCCGAACGCATCTTCGCTCAAGTTGGCGAGGCGATGGCGGCCGGAGAAGCTCCTGACTCGCAAGCGGGCCGTGCCATCGCCCAGGACTGGCTCGATGCCTCGGCCACAGCGATGAAGCGCGAACCTGACGAGAGTTTCCGCGCTTGGCATCTCGATCAGCACCGCCGGCACCATGACCGCTCGCTGCGCTATCAGCAGCTGCTCGCGACCCTGCGGGGCGAGGACGCGCCCGGCCGTGAATGGTGGTGGATCAACGAGGCGATGAAAGCGCTCGTGCTGTGACAGCAGATCGCCGCGCACCCGACCCGGCTTCCGCTCGGCCTTCGCTGCGCTAAGACTGCAGCCGCCGAGCTGAGTCGCGAGAGGAAGGCCGTGGACATCTTCGACAGGTTGAAAACCGCTGCCGCACCCGCTTGGGCGTCCTATGTCGAGCATGATTTCGTGCGGCAGATGGGCGACGGCTCGCTCCCCGAGGCCGCGTTCCGGACCTATCTCGTCCAGGACTATCTCTTCCTCATCCAGTTCGCCCGCGCCTATGCGCTGGCGACCTATAAGAGCCGCAATCTCGCCGACATGCGTGCCGCCAAGGCCGGCCTCTCCGCCATCCTCGACCTCGAGATGGACCTGCACGTCCGGCTCTGCGGCCGCTGGGGCCTCTCGCCGGAACAGCTGGAAGCTGCGCCCGAACATCAGGCGACGGTCGCCTATACCCGCTTCGTGCTCGATTGCGGGCAGGCTGGCGACCTGCTCGACCTTCACGTAGCGCTCGCGCCCTGCGTCGTCGGCTATGCCGAGATCGGTGCCCGCCTCGCCGCCGGGCTGGGACCGGCGCTAGCGACCCATCCCTATCGCGACTGGATCGGCGAATATGCCGGCGCGCCTTACCAGCAGGTCGCCCGCGACGCCCGCCGACATCTCGATGCCCTCGCCGCGCGGGCCATGACCGAAGCGCGCTTCAGCGAGCTCGCGGCATTGTTCGGCCTGGCCTCAAGACTGGAGGCCGATTTCTGGCAGATGGGACTGGAGGCGGTCGCCCTGGCTGCGAGGTAGCGGCGAAGGTCTATACGGCGGCCGCCCACGTTCCAGCCCGCCTTGCAGCCAAACTCGAACGAGATCAAAGGGCAATAAGACCAACTGCCCCATGCGCCCGATGCAGGCCCGTCAGCCCATCGCCGGCCTCGACGGCTGTCCTGCATTGCCGGAAGACCAGTCCAACGCCGCGATCCCTTGGCTCCGTCTGTTCGGATGCCAAAGGGCATAGACACGTCGACGAGGCTGGGGGACCTGGTTTGAAGCTGCCGTTATGGGGGAGCGCCCTGAGCGCGACTCTCCTTGTGCAAGTCGTGAGTTCGTTCGCCGCTGCCGCGATCCCGCTGCTTGGGCCGATCCTGACGCTGCGTTGGGGCCTGGCGCCTGAAAACATCGGCTATGTTTCGGCCGTCGTCTCGGTCGGGATCTGCTGGTTTCTGGCCTGTGGCGGCCCGATGCTCGATCACCACGGCCCCATCCGCACGTTGCAACTCGGCCTGATCTTCGTCGTCGCGGGCCTGGCGCTCCTGTCGCAGCCGGCCATTTCGCTCGGGCTCGCCGGAGCGCTGCTCGTGGGTCTGGGGCTGGCGCCTAACACACCCGCCGGTAGCCAGGTCCTGATGCGCACCGCGCCGGCCGGACATCGCACGCTGATCTTCTCGATCAAGCAGGCGGGCGTGCCGCTCGGAGGGGCGATCGCCGGCATTACAGTCGCGCCTTTGGTCCTGGCGTTCGGCTTCATCGGCGCGGTTTCGACCATCATCGCCGTCGTGCTTGCCTGCACCGTGCTGGTCCAGGCCTTTCAGCCGCGGCTCGATACGGAACGGGGCCCCCGAAACCGGGGCTGGCCACGCCTGTTCCTGTCGCCATCGTCGCTGACGAGAGCAGCCCGCATCATCAACGCCCATCCGGGGTTGCCGATGCTCACCGCGATCGGGATTTCGTTCTCGATCACGCAAGCCTGCATCACGGCCTTCACCGCGACCTACATGGTCGTCCAGCATGGCGCGAGCCTGGCCCAGGCCGGGCTCTATATGTCGGTGCTGCTTGCGACGAGCACGGTCGCACGCATCGTCTTCGGATGGCTGGCGGACCGGTTGGGATCGGGCCTTCTGCTCCTGTCGGTCCTGGCGCTGGCCGCGGGCAGCGCAATCCTGCTGCTGGTGTGGTCGGCAACGGCAAGCCCCTGGCTGGTCTATGGCTGCATGGCGCTGGTCGGGGCGACATCGATGGGCTGGAACGGGGTTCACATGGCCGAGCTCGCGAGGGTTTCGCCGCTTGCGATCATTGGCGATGTGACGTCGAGCGCCAGCATGTTCGGCTTCATCGGCTCGATCTGCGGACCGTTGGTGTTCGCCATGATTGCCAGCAAGACCGGAAGCTTCACCTGGCCCTTCGTTCTTGTCGCTGGTCAGCTAATCGCCTTCGGGGCGTTCGCTCTCGTCATCGGGCGGTTCGTCTCCCGATCGCATCGATGAGAGGCGCATCGCGCCCGGTACGCCCCGGGATAGTCCACGCGATTCCGACGGCTAAGGTTCGGTAGCTTCCCGAGCGGGAGCCTTTCGCCAGCGAAAAGCAGACCCTCGGCAATATCTACGACCTTGGCAGTAGACCGGCCTGTGCTAGCCTAGATTTAGAGCGGAACAAAAATCCGCCATCGGCTCCGCCGTTGGAAACCTTCGGCGCGGTCGGCCACGCAGGGAGGTGAATGCAATGCGGAAGGCACTTATGGCCGCCGTTGCGGTCGGCGCTTTGATTGCGGCCGGTGGGACCGGCCAGGCTCAGGAAAAGCTCAAGATCGGCATGCTGGCGACGCTTTCGGGCGCGCTGACGTCGGGTGGCGAGGACGGTGTACGCGGTGCTCAGGTCGCCCTGAAGCAGCGTGGCGGCAAGATCGCCGGCCGCGAGGTCGAGTTCATCATCGCAGCGACCGACGCCAGCCCGGACTCTGCGCTTCGGGCCGCGCGCAAGCTCGTCGAGCAGGACAAGGTCCAGCTCATCCTCGGCCCACTTTCGGGCTCCGAGGGCATCGCGATGCGCGACTACTCGAAGACGGTTCCTAACGTCACTGTCGTCGACGCATCGTCGGGAGCGCTCGAGACCACCTACGTCAATCCATCGCCGAACTATTTCCGCTTCAACAGCAACGGCGCCATGTGGATGGCAGGTCTCGGCGACTACGTATTCAAGGACAAGGGCTACAAGAAGCTTGCGGTCATCGGCGAGGACTACTCCTTCCCCTATACGCAGGTCTTCGGCTTCGCGCTCGGCTACTGCAAGGCCGGCGGCCAGATCGTGCAGCGTCAGTGGGTGCCGCTCGGCACCAAGGATTTTGGCTCGGTGATCGCCAATATCCCCGATGACGTCGACGCCGTCTTCCTCGCGCTCGGCGGCGGCGACTCCGTCAACTTCCTCAACCAGTACGGTCAGACCGGCGGCAAGGCGAAGTTCGTCGGCGGCTCGATCATGGTCGACCAGACCGTGCTGTCGTCGCGCGGTAACGCCAAGCGCCTGCTCGTCGGCACGCCCTCCTCGGGCGGCGTCGCCGATGCCTGGGACGATCCGAAATGGAAGGCCTGGGTCAAGGCCTACCAAGACGCATTCCCGGCGGATAAGCGCTTTGCCAGCCCGTCCCTGTTCGCGACCAATTATTACAATGCCTTCAACGGCATGGCGACAGGCCTTGAGAAGGTCAACGCCGACCTCTCCGATGGCGGGACCAAGCTTCGGGCCGAACTCGCCAAGGTCGAGCTTGATGCCCCGAACGGCCCGATCAAGCTCGACGACAACCGGCAGGCGATCGCCACGACATTCATCACCGAAGTCGTCGAGGCGGCCAATGGCGACCTCACCAACAAGTTCGTCAAGACGGTGCCGAACGTCTCGCAGACGCTCGGCCTCTCCGCCGAGGCGTTCAAGGCCGTCGGGCTTCCGTCCCGGACCAATCCGGAATGCAAGCCCTGATCGCTTCCACTGACTGACTCTCCGGGAAGGGACGCAACAGGAAACGCGCCCCTTCCCGCCTACCGTCCCGCTCCGGTCAACGACGTCGCGCGCGATCCGCCTGCGCCGTCGGGCGAAGGCTCACCTGATGAGGCCGCCTTGCGCCACCGGGCATTGCTACGCGAGGAGCCATGAGTCGCGCAGTCGCGGTCTGCCACGGTCCGTTCGGACGGGTATCGATCTACGATCTCGATCGCCCGATGGTGGTGCATGCGCATCGCGAAGCGCATCTGATCTTCTTCCTCGAGGGCTCACAGGGCCTGGTTACGGTCAACGACCAGACCGTGCGCGTCGACCCTTTCATGGGCGTTGCCGTCAACCCCTGGGAACCGCACAATTTCCAGCCGGAACAACCCGGCTCGTTCGGCCTATTCCTCGTCGTCTATCTCAAGCCGGAATGGCTGGCCAAGCAGACCATGTCGGCGCCCGGCTCGCTGGTTTTTCCGTCCTCCGAACTGGTCGTGACCCGCGAGCTCGAGGCCTGGCGCGATCAGGCCATCGACATGCTGCTGTCCCGGCATAGCGAGCTCAACCTCGCCCCGGTGCTCATGGCGCTGGCGCTGGCGTCGAGCGAACCGATCGAGTCCCATCTCGCCTCCTCGCTGCTGCATCTCACGTCGGAGTCCGCACTCGACCGGCGCGTGCTGCGCGCCCGCCGGCTGTTGGAACAGTATCCCTCCCATGAGGGCGCACTTGTCCGCGTGGCGCGCGAGGCCGGGCTGTCGCGCGCCCATTTCTTCAAGCTCTTCCGCGAGCAGGTCGGCGTCACCCCGACGATCTTCGCCAATACGGTCCGGCTCGATGCGGCGCTCGACCGGATCGTTCTCTCGAACGATCCGGTGACCAGCATCAGCCACAGCCTCGGCTTCTCCGGCCAGAGCGTGTTCACGCGCTTCTTCACCGCCCATATGGGCATGGCGCCACGCGACTACCGGCGGGTGCTGCGGACGGTGGGCCTGCCGCAATCGCAGGCGAGCCATGTCTGATTTCATCGGCCGCCGCCCGATCTGGTCGCTGGTCATCCTGATCGCGATCGCCCTCCTCGCCTTCCTGGTCTTCGCGGTCTGGACGCCGTGGATGGAGCTGACCTTCGGCAGGAAGCGCGTCTTCCTGAGCGCGCTCTTCAACGGCATCACGCTCGGCGGGCTCTATTTCCTCGTCGCCAGCGGCTTCACGCTGATCTTCGGCCTGATGCGCAACGTCAATCTGGCGCATGGCTCGCTTTATCTGTTCGGCGGCTATGTCGGCTACAGCATCGGCAACCTGACCGGCTCCTGGTTCGCCGCGCTCATCGGCGCCTTCGTCATCGTCGCTTTGGCCGGCATGCTGATGCAGGTGCTGCTCTTCCGCTGGATGGAAGGCCAGGACCTGCGCCAGACGCTGGTCACGATCGGCCTCTCGATCATCGTCGCCGACCTTCTGCTCTGGAGCTATGGCGGCGACACCTTCCAGGTGACGACGCCGGACTGGCTCTCCGGACCGATCCAGCTGCCTTTCGTCGTCGCGCTGCGCAGCAATGGCGAGGCGGTGATGATGATGTACCCGCTGGTCCGCATCGCGATCCTGATCGGCGCGATCATCCTTGGCGTCGCGATGTGGCTCGTGCTCAACCGCACCCGCATCGGCATGCTGGTGCGCGCCGGCGTCGACGACCGCGACATGCTCTCCGCCACCGGCGTGCGCGTGCAGCTCGTCTTCATCATGGTCTTCGCCTTCGGGGCCGGGCTCGCCGGTCTCGCCGGCGTCGTCGGCGGCACCTTCCAGTCGCTCCAGCCCGGCGAGGATACCAAGATTCTGCTGTCCTCGCTCGTCGTCGTCATCGTCGGCGGCATGGGCTCGATCCCAGGCGCGGCGATGGGTGCGCTCATCGTCGGCCTCGCCGAGCAGTTCGGCTCGGTCTACATGCCGACCTATGCGGTGATGCTGACCTTCGTCATCATGGTCGTGGTGCTGGCGATCCGGCCGCAAGGCCTGGCAGCGGTGAGGCGCTAAAGATGGCGCTCGCAGAACCCCGCCTCGCAATTGCGACTCCGCGCCAGCGCGAAGGGCTCAGCGAGGTGATCGCCCGGCAGGGCACGGCCTTCTGGATTGTCGCAGCCCTGCTGCTGATGATGCCGCTGATCGCGAACCCGTTCTGGCTCGTCCAGATCCTCGCCTACGCGATGATCCTCGGCATGATCGCGCTCAGCCTGATGTTCCTTGCCGGCTATGGCGGCATCGTCAGCCTGATCCAGATGACGGTCGCGGCCTTCGCCGCCTATCTCGTCGCCATCTTCGGCGACAGCGCCATCACCCAGATCAGCCTGAAATGGCCGTGGTGGACGGCGGTGCCGGTCGCGATCCTGCTCGCCACTTTGTTCGGCACGCTGGGCGGCGCACTCTCGGTCAGGACCGAGGGCATCTACACGATCATGATCACGCTCGCGATCGGCTCGGCATTCTACTACCTGACGCTGCAGAACTACACGATCTTCAATGGTTTCAGCGGCTTCAACGGGGTTCTTCCTCCGGTCTTCCTCGGGGTCGACTGGGGCAGCACCGTGCCGTTCTATTACCTTGCGCTCGGCTGCGCCGCCCTCGCTTATGCGGTCGTCGTCTATGTCTCGCGGGCGCCCTTCGGCCTTGCCTTGCAGGGCACGCGCGACAATCCCAGGCGCATGGCGGCGCTCGGCTTCGACGTCGTCGCCCATCGCATCGCCGCCTATGCCTTTGCCTCGGTGATCGCCGCGTTCGCCGGTGTGCTGCTGGTCTGGTATCAGCGCCAGGTCTCGCCCGGGACGGGCGGTGTCGGGCCGGTGGTCGACATGCTGATCATCGCCGTGGTCGGTGGATTGAGCCGCCCGATCGGCCCGTTCATCGGCGCGCTCGTCTATGTGCTGCTGCGGACCTTCGCGCTCGACCTGCTCGAAGCGGTCGGGTTCGAGGGCAAGCGCTATCAGCTGCTCATCGGCCTCGGCTTCCTCGTCATCGTGCTGTTCTCGCCGGACGGGCTGATCGGCATCTGGCAGCGCCTGCGCGAGCGCTATCGTCGCGGCCGCGAGACGCAGGCAGCACAGATGCGCGTCGGCGGAGGCTCGCCATGAGCGCCGTGCCGAGCCTGGAGCGGCTGAGCACTGCCAGCTCGGGCAATGCGCTCGAACTGCGCGGCGTCTCGCGCCTGTTCGGTGCGCTCGCGGCCCTGTCCGACGTCACGCTGTCGGTCCGGCCCGGCGAGCGGCGCGCCGTGCTCGGCTCGAACGGGGCCGGCAAGACCACGCTGTTCAACTGCGTCACCGGCGATTTCACGCCGAGCTCCGGCGTCATCCGCTTCTTCGGCGAGGATGTTACGACATTCCCGCCGCATGAGCGCATCCGCCGCGGGCTCAGGCGCACCTACCAGATCTCGTCGCTCTTCGCCGGGCTGACGGTGGTCGACAATGTCTACCTCGCCTGCCGCGGCGTCTCGCGGAACCGTTTCTCGCTGCGGCGGCCGCGCCGTGACGACACGCTCCAGCATGCTGCCGAGAGCCTGGTCGATGCCGTCCATCTCACGGCCGTCAAGGACAGGCTGGTCGGAGAGCTTGCCTATGGCCAGCAGCGCCAGCTCGAGATCGCCCTCGCCCTCTCGGGCGCACCGCGCTTCATCCTGTTCGACGAGCCGGCGGCGGGCCTGTCGCCGACCGAGCGGCAGGATCTCGTCCGGATCCTGACCTCGCTGCCGGCCCATATCGGCTACATCATCATCGAGCACGACATGGACGTGGCGCTACGCGTCGTCGAGAGCGTGACGATGATGCACAACGGCCGCATCTTCAAGGAAGGACGGCCCGACGAGATCGAGTCCGATCCCGAAGTGCAGGAACTCTATCTCGGGGGCGGTCATGGCTGAGCGCCTGAAAGCCCCACCCGCCGCCGGCGTTCCGATCCTGCAGATCGCGGGCTTGAATGTCTTCTACGGCCGCTCGCACGCCGTCCAGGGTGTCGACCTCACGCTGCAGCACGGCGTCCTCTCCGTCGTCGGTCGCAATGGCATGGGCAAGACGACCATGTGCAAGGCGATCATGGGGCTGGTCCCGATCGCATCGGGCTCGATCCGCTTCTTCGGCGAGGAGATCGCCGGCCGCTCGCCGGCCGAGGTGGCGCGACTCGGCATCGGCTATGTGCCGCAAGGCCGCCGGCTCTGGCGCTCGCTGACGGTCGACGAGCATTTGCGGCTGATGCAGCGCGGCAAGCGCGGCGCCTGGACGCCGGAGCGCATCTACGAGGTCTTCCCGCGCCTGGCCGAGCGCCGCAGCAATGGCGGCGGCCAGCTCTCCGGCGGCGAGCAGCAGATGCTGGCGATCAGCCGGGCGCTGCTGCTCAATCCCCGCTTGCTGGTCATGGACGAGCCGACCGAGGGGTTGGCGCCGGTCATCGTCGCCCATGTCGAGGAGATGCTGGTCCGGCTCGCCGACCAGGGCGATGTCGCGATCCTGGTGATCGAGCAGAACATCGGCGTCGCCACGCAGATGTCCGACCCCGTCGCGATCATGGTCAACGGCCGGATCAACCGCATCATCGCCTCGGCGACGCTCGCCGGCGACCGCGAGCTGCAGCAGCGCCTGCTCGGCGTCGGCCGCCACGGCCATGACGATACCGATGCGGCCTTGGACACCGCGCGTCCCGGCACGGCCGCAGAGGCCGCCTCCCCCGCCCCGACCGGACCGATCCGCGTCTATGTCTCGAACCCGGTTATCCCGAACCGCTGGTCACAAGCCGTGCCGGCCGCCCGTATCGAGGCTCAGGCCCGCACCATCTCGCGCCCGACGCTGGCGACCCGCGATGGCCAGCCGATCGGCGGGGTCCGGCCGCTCGCGGCTGCGGCGAACAGCGAGCCCTATGTGGTCGTCGCCGGCACGCTCGACACCAAGGGCGAGGAGCTGCGTTTCATCCGCGACCTGATCCGGGCCGAGGGGTTGCGCACCCGTCTCGTCGATCTGTCGACATCCGGCCGCAGTGCCGGGGGTGACGTCACCCCGCAAGAGGTCGCCCTCGCCCATCCGAAAGGCTCGGCCGGCATCTCCTCAGGCGATCGCGGCACGGCGGTCGCGGCGATGACCGAGGCGTTCAAAGCCTGGCTGCCGCGCCAGCAGGGCCTGCTCGGCATCATCTCGGCCGGCGGCTCGGGCGCCACCGCGATGGTAACGCCGGCGATGCAGGCGCTGCCGGTCGGCCTGCCCAAGTTGATGATCTCGACCATGGCGTCGGGCGATGTCCGCGCCTATGTCGGCGCCACCGACATCGCGATGCTGCACGCCGTCACCGATGTGCAGGGCATCAACCGTGTCTCGCGCCTCGTGCTCGGCAATGGTGCGCACGCCATCGCCGCCATGGCCAAGGCCCGCCTCGCCGAGCTCAAGCCCGAAGGGCCGCGCCGCCGGGAGCCCGAGAAGCCGCTGGTCGGGCTCACCATGTTCGGCGTGACCACGCCTTGCGTCCAGCAAGTCTCCAGGCTCCTCGCCGCGGAATGGGAACCGCTCGTCTTCCACGCCACCGGCACCGGTGGCCGCTCGCTGGAGAAGCTGGTCGATTCCGAGCTCGTCAGCGCGGTGATCGACGTCTCGACCACTGAGATCTGCGACATGCTGATGGGCGGCATCCTGCCGGCGACGGAGGACCGTTTCGGCGCGATCATCCGCACCCGCATCCCCTATGTCGGCTCGGTCGGCGCGCTCGACATGGTGAACTTCGCCGCGCCCGAGAGCGTGCCCGAGCGCTATCGCGGCCGCCTCCTCTATCCGCACAACCCGCAGATCACCCTGATGCGGACCACGTCGGAGGAGAACACGCGTATGGGCCGCTGGATCGGCGAGCGGCTGAACCAGATGGAAGGGCCGGTCCGCTTCCTGATCCCCGAGCTCGGCGTCTCCGCCCTGGATGCACCCGGCCAGCCTTTCCACGACCCGTCCGCCGATGCGGCGTTGTTCCAGGCGCTGGAGCAGACGGTGCGCACCAGTTCGAACCGGCAGCTCATCCGCCTGCCGCTCCACATCAACGACCCCGCCTTCGCCTCGGCATTGGTGCAGCAGTTCCGCACCCTGCACGCCGGGAGGCGGCGCGAGCGGGCCGGCGGAGGCAGGTCATGACGAGCTTCGACAAGAAGGCCCTGCTGAAACGCTTCCGGGCGATGATCGCCAGGGGCGAGCCGATTGTCGGCGGCGGCGCCGGCACGGGCCTGTCCGCCAAATGCGAAGAGGCCGGCGGGATCGACCTGATCGTGATCTACAATTCCGGCCGCTACCGCATGGCCGGCCGCGGCTCGCTCTCCGGGCTGATGCCCTATGGCGACGCCAACGCCATCGTCATGGAGATGGCGGCCGAAGTGCTGCCGGTCGTGAAGACAACGCCGGTGATCGCCGGCGTCTGCGGCACCGATCCGTTCCGGCGCATGGATGTCTTTCTCGACGAGGTGAAGCGCATCGGCTTTGCCGGCGTGCAGAACTTCCCGACCGTTGGCCTGATCGACGGCACCTTCCGCGCCAATCTCGAAGAGACCGGCATGGGCTTTGGGTTGGAGGTCGAGATGATCGCCCTTGCCAACGCCAAGGGCCTGCTGACCACACCTTACGTCTTCTGCGAGGACGACGCCCGCGCGATGGCAAAAGCCGGCGCCGACATCATCGTCTGCCATCTCGGTCTCACCACCGGCGGCTCGATCGGCGCCGAAACGGCGCTCAAGCTCAAGGACTGCCCGGCGCTGGTCGAGCGCTGGGCGAAGGCTGCGCTCGCCGTGAAGAAGGATGCGATCATCCTCGTCCATGGCGGGCCTGTCGCCGAGCCGGCCGACGCCGACTTCATCATGAAGAACACGGTCAACTGCCACGGCTTCTACGGCGCGTCCTCGATGGAGCGCCTGCCGGTCGAGGTCGCGATCCGCGACCAGACCCGTGCCTTCAAGCAGATCGGCCGCGCAGCCAAAGCCAGCAAGCCGGCACGCAAGCCCGACAAAGGCACGAAACCATGAGCATTCGGCTCACCCTCAGCCCTCATCCTGAGGAGCCGCGAAGCGGCGTCTCGAAGGATGATCCAGGAGACTCCGGAACCATCTGGAGCATCCTTCGAGACGCGCCTGCGGCGCTCCTCAGGATGAGGGCTGAAGGGGAAGGCGCGAACGCGGCGCTGGCGGGGAGAACATCACCATGACGGGGCAACTGATCGGATCGCTGATCCTCTGGCTGATCGTGGCGGTGATCATCATCGCCATCGTCGTCTATCTGGTGAACTGGCTCTACCGCCGGTCCTCGAAGGAGGTCTCCTTCGTCCGCACCGGCCTGTTCGGCGAAAAGGTGGTGATCAATGGCGGCGCCTTCGTGCTGCCGATCATCCACGACGTCACGCCGGTCAACATGAACGTGCTGCAGCTCGCGGTGACGCGGGCGAGCAACGATGCGCTCATCACCCGCGACCGGATGCGCGTCGACATCGACGCCGAATTCTATGTCCGAGTGAAGCCGGAGCGGCAGTCGGTCTCCATCGCAGCCGCCACGCTCGGCCGGCGCACCCTGCAGCCGGACCAGCTCCATGCCCTCCTGTCCGGCAAGTTCATCTCCGCTCTCAGGACGGTCGCCTCCGAGATGACGATGGAGGAGATGCACGAGCAGCGCGGCGCCTATGTCCAGCGCGTCAAGGATGCCGCCGCCGAGGCGCTCGACCAGAACGGCCTCCTGCTGGAATCGGTTGCGCTCACCGATCTCGACCAGACCGACCTGCAATACTTCAACCCGTCCAACCGCTTCGACGCCGCCGGTCTGACGCGGATCATCGAGGAGATCGAGGACAAGCGGAAGCTTCGCAACGACATCGAGCAGGACTCGATGATCCGCATCCGCACCCGCAACCTCGAAGCCGAACGCCAGGCGCTCGACATCGAACGCGAGAGCGAGACGGCGCGTCTCGAGCAGCAGCGCGAAATCGAGATCAAGCGCGCCATGCAGCGCACCGAGGTCGCCCGCGAGCGCGCCATCCGCGACACCGAGGCGGAGCAGGCCCAGATCACCTCGCGCGAAGAGATCGAGAAATCACGCATCGCCAATGAGCGCGGGATCAGCGAAGCACGCATCGCTTCGGAGCGCGACATCCGCCAGCAGGAGATCGCCCGGACGCAGGCCGTCGAGGAGGCGGAGATCGCCGCGCGCGAGCATGTCGAGAAGGCGCGCATCGCCAACGAGCAGACGATCAATGCCGTCCGCATCGCCTCCGAACGCGAGATCAGGCAGCAGGAGATCGAGCGCACCAGGGTGCTGGAAGCAGCCGAGATCGAAGCGCGCGAGTCGACCGAGAAGGCGCGCATCCTGCAGGAAACCGCGGTGAGTGCCGAGCGCATCACCCGCGAGCAGGAGATCCGCAATCGCGAGATCGAGCGCACCCGCACGCTCGACCAGGAAGACATCGCGGCGCGCGAGGCGGTCGAAACCTCCCGCATCGGCCAGGAAGAGCGCGTGCGCGCCCTCCAGATCGCCCGCAACAGAGCGCTGGACGAGGCTGAGATCAGCGCGCGTGAAGCGGTCGAGAAGGCAAGGATTGCCCAGGAGGACGCGATCACGGCCGACCGGATCGCCCTAGACCAGCGCAAGAGCCTGCTCGAGATCGGGCGTACCGAAGCGATCGACACCGCCGAAATCTCGGCCCGCGAAGCGACCGAAGCCGCCCGCATCGGCCAGGAGAAAGCCGTCGCGGCCGGTCGCATCGCCGCCGAACTCGCGACTAAGGGGCTCGAGATCAAGCGCAATGCCGAGCTCGACACCGCCGAGCTGAAGCGCCGCGACGCGGTCGAGCGCCAGCGGATCGCAACCGAGCTCGGTCTCGACGAAGAGCGGATCAATTCGAGCAAGACCCGCGAGATGCTGCAGATCGCCCAGAAGAAGGCGGTCGAGGTCGCCGAGGAAGAGCGCGCTATCGTGCTCGCCGCCAAGAAGGTCGAACGCGCCGACGCCGACAAGACACTGCGCCAGGCCGAGATCACCGCGCGCCAGCATGTCGAGACCGTCGACATCGCCCGCGAGCAGGCGCTGGAAGCGGTGCGGATCGAGCGTCGCCGCGCGCTTGAGCAATTGGAAATCGCGCGCAATCAGGCGCTGCAGGAGGCGCAGATCGTCTCGAACGAGGAAGTCGAGCGGGCGCGTATCTCCTCCGATCGCGGCCTCGACGAGGCCCGTATCGGTCGCCAGCGCGAGCTGCGCAAGCTCGAGATCGGGCGCGAACGCGAGGTCGAGGCGGCCGCCATGGACAAGGCGATCGCGCTCTACGCCAAGTCGCTGGAGGAATCGGCGGCGCAGGTCAGTGCCGAGATTGCCCGCGCCAAGGCGGTCGAGGCCGAGGAAAAGGTCAAGACCGTCCGCGAGAGGAGAGCGCGCAGCGGCGCAAGACCGTCGAGATCCTGCTCGCCGAGAAGGCCGCCGAAGAATCCCGCATTGCGTCCGAGGCCGAGAAGGTGCGCCGCGCCGTCGATGCCGAGGCGCAGAAGCTGCTCTACGAGGCCGAGAACGTGCTCAGCGACGGCGCCCGCTACGGGCTGTTCCGGCGGCGCCTGCTCGACAAGATCGAGGGCATCGTCCGCGAGAGCGTCAAGCCGATGGAGAAGATCGAAGGCATCCGCATCCTTCATGTCGATGGGCTCGCCGGTGCGGCCAGCGGCGCCGGTGGCGCCGCACGCTCGCCCACCGACGAGGTCATGGAGTCGGCGCTGCGCTACCGGGTCCAGGCGCCGATGATCGACCAGGTGCTGAAGGAGATCGGCATCGAGGGCGGCAATCTCGCCAAGATGGGCGGGCTCATGCGCGAGGCCTCGGACATGCAGCGCGTCGCCAAGGAAGCGCAGCCGGCCAAGCCGAAGGACAGTGGCGGTGAACCTGCCCCCGAAGGTGGCGGTCGCTCCGGCCCCCGCAAGAAATCGTGAGGCGCTGACCGATGGCCCGCGTCTACGTTTCCAGCGTCATCGCCGCTCCCGCCGTCAAGGTCTGGGCCCGGGTGCGCGACTTCAACGGCCTGCCGAACTGGCACCCCCGCATCGCCGAAAGCCGGATCGAGAACGGCGAGCCGGCCGACAAGGTCGGCTGCATCCGCGCCTTCTCGCTGCGCAGCGGCGACCGGCTGCGAGAGCAGCTGCTCGGCCTCTCCGACTACGATATGTTCTGCACCTATGCGATCCTCGACTCGCCGATGCCGCTGACGAACTACGTCGCGACGCTCAGGCTGACGCCGATCACCGACCAGGAGCGGACCTTCATCGAGTGGTCGGCCGATTTCGACTGCGCGCCGGAGCGCGAGGCCGAGCTCGTCGCCGGCATAGGCACCAATGTCTTCCAGGGCGGTTTCGACGCCCTCAAGCGCGCCTTTGGGGGATAGCCATGCCCCATGTTGTCCGCAGCACGATCATCGATACGCCGGCGGACCGGCTCTGGTCGGTCCTGCGCGACTTCAACGGACACGACAAATGGCACCCCATCGTGGTGCGGAGCGAGATCGAACGCGCCTACCCGGCCGACCGGGTCGGCTGCGTCAGGCGCTTCGTCCTGCGCGACGGCAGCGAATTGCGCGAGCAGCTGCTTACGCTCTCCGATCTCGAGATGACCTTCAGCTACTGCCTGCTCGATACGCCGATCCCGCTGTTCAACTACGTCGCCCATGTCCGGCTGCTGCCGGTGACCGACGGCAATCGCAGCTTCTGGCACTGGGAAAGCCGCTTCACCACGCCACCCGGGCGGGAGGCGGAACTCGCCAGACTCGTCGGCGACGAGGTCTACACCAACGGCATCGAGGCGGTCCGCCGCCTGCCCGCGATCGTCGGCGAGGAGGTCTGACATGCTCGATCTGAGAACCTGCGCGAGCCTGTCGGAAGCCGCCGGCATCGTCTCCGGCGATCGCCAGGCGCTGCTGATCGGCGGCGGCACCCTGGTGATGCGTGAGGTCAACGAGGGCCGGCTGACCGAGGGCACGCTCGTGCGCGTCACTGATCCGGCCTTCCGCCAGATCAGCGCCGGCGGCGCCCGCGTCGAGCTCGGTGCCGGCGTGACCATGGCGATGGTGCTGGCCAACCGCGAGCTCGCCTGTCTGCATGCGCCTGCACGCGGCATCGGCGGGCCGGCGGTCCGGACGATGGCGACGATCGGCGGCAATCTTTTCGCCGCTGCGCCCTATGGCGACTTCACCGTGGCGCTGCTGGCGCTCGATGCGCAGGTCGTGCTGCAATCCGGCTATGGCTCGGGCCGGGCGGTATCGCTGGAGGATTTCCTGAGCGCGCGCGAACGCGGCGGCCAGGGCCTGGTCACCGCCGTTCAGTTCGCCAGGCCGCAGAACCCGCCCGAGCTCCACTTCCGCAAGATCAGCCGGGTCAAGCCGAAGGGCATCTCGGTGCTCTCGATCGCGGCCTATTTGCCGCTCTCGGGTGGCCGCGTCACGCAGGCGCGCGTCGCCTATGGCGCGATGGCGCCGACCCCGATCCGCGCCCGCGGCGTCGAGCGCGCCCTCGACGGCAAGCCGCTCGACCAGGCGGCGATCCAGGCGGCAAAGCAGGCGGCGCTCGAAGGCTGCCGGCCGGCGACCGACGCAATCGCGAGCGAGTGGTACCGGCGCGAGATCCTCCCCGTCCATCTCGGCCGGCTCCTGGCCGGCGAACCCCGCTGAGGAGGCGCGCCATGGCCAAGCTCCCGGTCCAGTTCCGCCTCAATGGCAGCGATCGCGCCACCTTCGTCGACCCGGCGAGCAATCTGCTCGATACGCTCCGCCGCGGGCTCGGCGACTTCGGCCCGAAATATGGCTGCGGCCAGGGCACCTGCGGCGTCTGCACCGTGCTGGTCGACGGCGAGCCGCAACTCGCCTGCCTGACGCTCGCGGCCTCCTGCGAGGGCCGCCAGATCGAGACCACCTCCGGGATGGCTGATGGCCCCGAGCTGCATCCGCTGCAGGCCGCCTTCATGGACCATTTCGCCGCGCAATGCGGCTTCTGCACGCCGGGCATGCTGACCGCCGCGCGGGCGCTGCTGGCAAAGAACCCGCATCCAAGCCGGGACGAGGTCGTCGAGGCGATCAGCGGCAACATCTGTCGCTGCACCGGTTACGAGCCGATCATCGCCGCCATTCTCGCCGCAGCGGACGCGCCCGGCGCGCGCCGGGCCTGAAGAAGGAACCCGCCATGCTCGAGATGCGCAAGGACCTGTTCGCCGACGAGCGCGACGACAATCTCAACGTCGTCGGCAAAGGCGTGCAGCGCCAGGATATGCCCGGCCATGTCACGGCACGCACCCGCTTCTTCGACGACCACGCCTTCGACGGCATGCTGCATCTCAAGGTGGTACGCAGCCCGCATCATCATGCCCGCATTCGTTCGATCGACGTCTCGGCCGCCGAGCGTGCACCCGGCGTCAAGCGTGTGCTGCGCGGCGCCGATGTGCCCGTGAACAAGAACACGCTGCTCAGCCTGATCAATTTCGGCAAGGACGACGAGCCTTCGCTGGCGGTGAACAAGGTCTGCTACAAGGGCGAGCCGGTCGTGGCGATCCTCGCCGACAGCGAGGCGCAGGCGCAGGCCGCCTGCAAACTCGTCCGGATCGACTACGATCCGCTGCCGGCGGTGTTCGACGTCGAGGAGACTCTGAAAGCCGGCGCGCCGGTGGTCAACGAGACCTATCCCGGCAACTACTTCGAATATCACGAGCGCTTCGACCATCAGAAGCTGCGCTTCGGCGATGTCGAGCGCGGTTTTTCCGGCGCCGACATCGTGATGGAGCATCGCTACCAGATGTCCCCGATCGAGCATGCGCCGACCGAGACCAATGGCTCGATCGCCGCGCCCGAGCAGAATGGCCGCTTCGTCGTGCACTCCTGCGCCCAGGGCCTGTTCTTCGCGCTGGGAACGACTGCCAAGATCGTCAATGTCGAGTCGAACCAGCTGCATTTCATCGGCGGCACCGTTGGTGGCGGCTTCGGCGGCAAGGTCGACTCCCTGACCGAGCCGCTCGCCGTGCTCGGCGCCATGCTGACCGGCCGGCCGGTGCGCTTCGTCCTCGATCGCGAGGAGGAGATGCTCTACGGCTCGCCGCGCGGCGCCGAGCGCATCTACATCAAGGACGGATTGATGCGCGACGGGCGGATCGTCGCCCGCCATATCCGCAGCTATTTCGACGCCGGCGCCTATACTCGCCTGTCGAGCTACGCGGCGATCAAATGCACGGCGCATGTGCCGGGACCGTACTGGATCCCGAACGTCACCTCCGACATCTATGTCGCCTATACCAATCGCTGCCCGTCTACCGCCATGCGCGGCTTCGGCGTCACCGCGGTCGATTTCGCGCTCGAGGTCCAGATGGATCGCCTTGCCGAAGCCGCGAACATGGACCCGATGGAGCTGCGCATCCTCAACGCCTATCGCGATGGCGATATGAAACCGCATCGGCGCGCCGCCAAGAACACGGCGCTGGTCGAATGCGTGCAGGTCGCGGCCGGGAAGGCGAACTGGCCACTATCCGAGCAGGCGAAGCGGGCGTCCTCGCTGATCGGCGGCGGCGCCGGCGAGCGCGCGCAGATCCCGGCGACCCAGCTCGACGCCCGCGGCCAGATCGGCCGGCCCGACACGCGCAGCGGGCCCGTGACGCAGGTTCTGCCCGCCGGCACGACCCGGATCGCGCCGAGCAAGCAGCCGGTGATGGAAGGCGCTCGCGACGGGCGCGCGACGCCGACGCAGGTGCCGCGCTACGAGCCGCCACGGCCAGCGACCGGGGTACCGCCTTCCCCCTATCAGCCAGCGCCGCCGCCATCCTACCAGCCGGCCGGTTCGCATCCGGCACCGCCCGCCTACCAGCCGCCGCCCGCTCCCGCTGCCCCGCCGCCGGCTGCGCCGGCGCAGACGCAGCACGGCGCGGTGCGGTTCTCTTCCGTCTTCGGCACGAGGAGGCGCTGACATGGCCCGTCACGAAGGCAGGGGCATGGCCTCGGTCAACTACCCGATCGGCATGAATCTCGGCGGCGATCCGAGCCAGGCCCTGATCCACTCCAACCCGGACGGCAAATTCACCGTCGCGCTCTCGGCGATCGATCTCGGCCAGGGCATGAAGCAGGTCTCGCGCCAGATCGCGGCCGAGACGCTCGGCGTTCCCGTCGAGGACGTCTATGTCGACACCGCCGACAGCGACACCGGCCCGCACGACATGGGCTCCTTCGCCTCGCGCGGCACCCATCGCATGGGCAACGCCATCATCGTCGCCGCCCGCGAGGCGCGCGGCGTGCTGCTCGAAGCCGCAGCCGAGGAGCTCGAGGTCAACGCCGCCGACCTCGTCACCGACGGGCTCGGCAACATCCATGTCCGCGGCGCGCCCTCGCGCAGCATCACGGTCAAGGCGACGGCGCAGGCGGCGCAGTTCAAGCAGGGCAAGACCATCGCCGGGCGCGGCATCTTCCTGATTCCGCTCTCGGCCGTCGATGCCGAGACCGGCGAGATGAACCCGAACACCGCCTTCGCCCATGCCTGCCTCGTCGCCGATGTCGCCGTCGATGACGAGACCGGCGAGGTCGAGGTGCTCAGGATGACCAGCGCCTACGAGCTCGGCCGCGTCATCAACCCGCGCATGGTCGAGCAGCAGCTCGTCGGCGGCGCCTGGATGGGGATCAGCCACGCGCTCTATGAGACGCCGGAGCCGTACTATCCCAATCCCGAGCACGGCCCGCGCGACTTCAACGAATATTTGATGCCGGGACCGGGCGACATCGCGCCCTATCACGTCACCGTGCTGGAGCGACCGGCGCCGGACGGCCCGTTTGGCGGCAAGGGCCCGGGCGAGATGTGCGCCAATCCGGTGCTGCCGGCGGTCGCCAATGCCGTCTACAACGCCATCGGCGTCCGGGTCGACGAATTGCCGATCACGCCGGAGAAGATCCTGCGGGCTATCCGGGCCAATGGCGGCGTCAAACCGGGGCCTCGTCGCGGCGGCCCGGTGAACTGGCGGTGACGGCATGGCGCTGAGGACGACCGTCGCTGGCATTTCGAGCCCGGAGGACCTCGCCGAGGCCCTGCAGGCGGCGATGTATCTCGCCGATGACGGCATCGCCACGGCCGGCTACCTCTCGCTCGCGCTCGGCAAGCCGCTGCTGCTCGAAGGCGCGCCCGGCGTCGGCAAGACCGAGGCGGCGAAAGCGCTCGCCGGCATTCTCGGGCGCCAGCTCATTCGTCTCCAGTGTTTCGAAGGCATCGACGCGGCGGCTGCCCTCTATGAGTGGAACTATCCGCGCCAGATGCTCGCCATCCGCCAGGCGAAGGAAGGCGAGCAGCTCGACATCTACCGCGACGACTTCCTGATTGAGCGGCCGATGCTGACGACGCTACGGCGGCCGGAATCGACCGTGCTGCTGATCGACGAGATCGACCGCTCCGACCATGAATTCGAGGCCTTCCTGCTCGAATTCCTCTCGGATTTCTCGATCTCGATCCCCGAGCGCGGCACGTTGCGCGCCGCCGAGCGGCCGGTCGTGATCCTGACCTCGAACCGGACGCGCGAGCTGCACGAGGCGCTCAGGCGCCGCTGCGTCTACCACTATATCGCCTATCCCGAGCCGGAGCGCGAGGCGCAGATCATCATGCTGCGCTCCTCCGCCGTCGCCGAGAGCACGGCGCGGGCCGTCGTCCAGGCCGTCGGATTGTTGCGGCAGGAGCCGCTCGCCAAGCCACCGGGCGTCGCCGAGGCAGTCGACTGGGCCGAGGCCGCGACGGCGCTCGCGCAGACCGGCGCACCCTGGCCGGAGGCCTTCCGCCGCTCGCTCGGCGCCGCGATCAAGGACGAGGAAGACCTCGTCCATCTGCGGCCGCGCCTGCCGCTCTTCATCCCGGGGCTGGCGGCATGAGGATTTCAACGTCATTGCGAGCGAAGCGAAGCAATCAAGGGGGACGTGGAGCCCTGCCGCCCCCGGATTGCTTCATCGCTTCGCGCCTCGCAATGACGGACGCTGCAAACGCGTTCCCTTCCCCCTTGTGGGGAAGGGTTAGGGATGGGGGCGAACGACCGGGTACAAGACAACTCGTAAAAGCGGATCTGTCTATTTCCCAGCGAATTTGCCCCGACTTTCCGCCCCCCACCCCTGCCCCTCCCCACAAGGGGGAGGGGTTCTCCGCGCCTCTCCGCCTTTCGCAAATGGAGAAAGGAGGTACGCGCCATGATCGCGCCACTCCCCGCCGCCATCAGGCTCTTCGTCGCCTTCCCGGCGCTGCTGCGCGAGCACGGTATCGCGGCTGCCCCAGAGCAGGCGACCAGCTTTTTGATGGCGATCAAGCTGCTCGGTCCGCGCAGCATCGCTGATATCCGCAAGGCGGCGATCGCGACGCTTAGCCCCCATCCCGAACAGCGCGAACGCTTCGACGCGCTGTTCGACATGCATTTCCTCGGTGGCGCATTCGCCGAACCAGGCGATGACGACTTCGCCCCTGACGAGGACATCTCCGTCCAGGAGGACACCGGCTCGCGCGAGGTGCTGATCGGCGAGGAAGCCAACGAGACCGGCCAGGTCGCGACCGGCGCCGAGGCCCTGTCGATCCGGCAGCTGAAGACGCTCGACGACAGCGAGACCTTGCGCCGTTTCGGCCGGGCGCTGCCGGCCGCCCTGCCCCGCCGCCGCGGCTATCGTCATCGCACGGCGCGGCGCGGACCGATGGTCGACCTCGCCCGCAGCCTCAAGGACGCGATCCGTCATGACGGCGAGGTGATGAGCCTGAAGCGGCTCCGGCGGGTGACGCGGCCGCGACCGATCCTGCTGCTGATCGATGTCTCAGGCTCGATGAAGCAGCGCAGCGACGCCAATCTCGCGCTGGCGCATACGATCGTGCAAGCGACGCAGCGGGTCGAGGTCTTCACCTTCGGTACCCGCCTCACCCGCGTCACGCGGGCGCTGCGGCGCAAGCGGCGCGAGCAGGCGCTGGCCGAAGCCTCCGGCCTCGTCGCCGACTGGGATGGCGGCACGCGCATCGGCGATGCGCTGCAGGCCTTCCTCGCCGTGCCCCGCTTCGCGCCCTACGCCCGTGGCGCGGTCGTCGTCGTGCTTTCGGATGGTCTCGAACGCGGCGATCCATCGGCTCTGGTCGGCGCCGTCGCTCGGCTGGCACAGCGCGCCCATCGCATCGACTGGCTGACGCCGCTCGCCGCCGATCCCGGCTACCGGCCCGAGACCGAAGCGCTTCGGCTGATCGCGCCGCGCCTCGCCAGCCTCTCGGATGGCGCCAGCACGGCGCGGATTTGCCGGCACATCCTGTCACTCGGAGGCTCGCTAGCCGCATGATCGGCATCATCGATTCCCATTTCCACATCTGGCGGCAGGCCGACCTGCCTTGGCTGCTCGGCCCGATGCAACCGCGCATCTTCGGGCCTTACGAGCCGATCCGGCGCGATTACCCGATCACCGAATATCTCGGCGATTGCCGCCCGGCAGGCGTGACCGAAGCCGTCTATGTCCAGGCCAATTGGGCGGTCGAGCGCTATCTCGACGAGGTGACTTACGTCTCGCAGGCCTCGGAGGAAGCCGGTTTCCCGATCGCCATCGTCGCCTATGCCGACATGCTCGCCGGCGATGTCCGCCCACAGCTCGACCAGCTTGCGCGCAACGCCCGTGTGCGCGGCGTGCGCATGCAATTGCACTGGCACGAGAACACGCTCTACCGCTTCGCCAGCGGGCCTGACCTCGCGCGCGATCCGCGGCTGATCGCCAATGTCGGGCGGCTGGCGGAGTACGGCTTCAGCTTCGACCTCCAGGTCTTCGCCGGTCAGATGGCGGGCGCCGCCGAGCTCGCCGCCGCCTGCCCGGGCGTGACCTTCGTGCTCCAGCATGCCGGCATGCTGGAGAACCTTTCCCCAGAAGGCATCGCCGCCTGGCAAGCGGGCATGAATCTGCTCGCAGGCCAGCCCAACATCGCCAGCAAGCTGTCGGGTCTCGGCACTTTCCTCCGCCGCAACGATCCCGAGACAATTGCCTTCATCGCCGGCGAGACGCTCAGCCTGTTCGGCGCCGCGCGCTGCCTGTTCGGCTCCAATTTCCCGATCGAGAAGCTCTGGACGACCTACGCCGAGCTGATCGAGGCGCATCGCGCCGCCGTGCCCGAAACGGCGCAGGCCGCCGTGTTCAATGAGACTGCAAGGCGGGTCTACCGCCTCGACCAATAATCAAGGGGAGGACGTTCATGGCCCTCGAAATCAAGATCCTCGACTATGGCGATATCGAGCTGGAATCGAGCTTCCTCGTTCTCGGCCGCGATTGCGGCCGCACAAGGCGCGTGCCGACCTATGGCTTCCTGATCCTCGGCGGTCCCTGGCCGGTCGTGGTCGATACCGGCTACCGCCACAACCAGATCATGGAGAGCCTCGGTATGCGCGGCCTCCAGTTCCATGAAAACATGATCGAGAACCAGCTCTCGAGGCACGGCGTGCGGATGGGCGATGTGCGCTATGTCATGCACACCCATCTCCATATCGACCATGCCGGCAAGGACGAGCTCTTCCCGATGAACACCACGGTGCTCGTCAACCGGCGCGAGCTCGAATACTCCGTCTCCGGGCTGATGCACCCGCAATATCCGGCGCCCGACATCAAGCACCTGATCGACCGGCTCCATACGCGCGACGCGCTGCGCTTCGAGGATCTCGAACTCTCGGGGATGATCGAGCTCTTCCCCGGCTGCTATCTCGAAGCCGCCGGCGCCCACACCGAAGGCTCGATGAACGTCCATGTCGACACCAATGAGGGCCGCGCCATCATCTGCGGCGACGTGATCTACGACTTCAACGACCAGATCGTCACGCCCTTCCACGAGCTCCACGCCAACGAGCCGCGCACCACCGGCAATCACGGTGTCTCCAAGCGCGAGGAGAAGGCGGCGATCAAGAAGCTGCTCTCGGCCGGTGCGTTCCTGCTGCCGGTGCACGACAAGCCGGCCAAGATCGCCCATGGCCAGGTCGTCGGCCGCATGGACATGGCCGTGCCCGGCCCGGTGGTGCAGTCGCTGCCGGCGCGAAACTGGTTCGCGGCCTGACGGGGCCCGCCAGCATGACCACGCATCTCGCCGTCCAGCCCGGCTTCGCCGACCTGATCGACCTCTGGGCGCCGGTGCGCCAGCTCGGCACGGGCTTCGAGTTCGGCGAGGGCCCAATCTGGCATCCGCACGAGCAGCACCTGCTGTTCTCGGACATGCCGGGCGATGTCCGCCGCCGCTGGGACAAAAGCGGCGTCCGCGAGGTCAGGCGGCCGGCGAACAAGTGCAACGGCATGACCTATGACGCCGCGCTCGACCTCATCGTCTGCGAGCACGCGACCTCGGCGCTGGTGCGCGAGCGGCCGGACGGGCAGCACGAGACCATCGCCTCGCATTTCGAGGGCATGGAGCTCAACAGCCCCAACGACGTCGTCGTGAAGTCGGACGGGGCGATCTATTTTTCCGATCCCTGGTATGGCCGCATGCCGGTCTTTGGCGTCGAGCGGCCGCGCCAGCTCGGCTTTCAGGGGGTCTACCGCGTTCCGCCAGAGGGTGGAGCGCCGCAGCCCCTGGTCGACCGCTATCTCTTCGACCAGCCAAACGGGCTCTGCTTCTGCCCGAGCGAGGACCGGCTCTTCGTCAACGACACCGTCCAGCACAATATCCGCGTCTTCGACGTCAAGCCGGATGGCCGGCTCGGCCCCGGCCGCATCTTCGCCTCCGGCATCGTCGGCTCCGAGCCCGGCGTCCCCGACGGGATGAAATGCGATGCGCAGGGCAATATCTGGGTCACCGGACCGGGCGGCGTCTGGGTCTATTCGATCAAGGGCGAGCTGATCGGCAAGCTGCGCGTGCCCGAGCTCGTCGGCAACCTCACCTGGGGCGGGGCGGACTGGCGCACGCTCTTCCTCACCGCGAGCCATTCGCTCTACGCTGTCGAGACCAAGGTCGGGCCGCGCCGTGAGCCCTACATGAAGGCGGCCGCCCAGCAACT
Source organism: Bosea vestrisii (assembly GCF_030144325.1). NCBI lineage: Bacteria > Pseudomonadati > Pseudomonadota > Alphaproteobacteria > Hyphomicrobiales > Alloboseaceae > Allobosea > Allobosea vestrisii. Next base: position 503,255 of record NZ_CP126307.1, read on the forward strand.
GGGCCGCAGCGCCGCGGCGGAGCGCCCACTCGCCGACGCCAGCCCCGCTGCCTCCGTCTCGGCAAACGGCACGAAGAAGGCCGCATCCGGCTACCGGCTCGATCCGTCGCGCTGCGCCCTGATCATCCAGGACATGCAGAACGACGTCGTCATGGAGGGCGGCGCCTTTGCCAGCTCGGGCTCGCCGGAGCATTGCCGGCAGCAGAACGCGATCGCCAATGGCGCGCGGCTGGCGCAGGTGGCGCGGGCGCGCGGCATTCCGGTGATCCATGTCTGGTTTGTCGTCGAGGCCGGCGCGCCCGGCGTCACCATGAACGCGCCATTGTTCGAAGGCCTGGCCGATGCCAAGGCGCTGGTGCGCGGCAGTTGGGGCGCAGCGCCCGTGCCGGGCCTCGAGGCGCAGAGCGGCGACCATATCGTCGAGAAGCAGCGCATGAGCGCCTGGGAAGGCACGCGGCTCGAAACCGTACTCAAGGCGCGCGGCCGCGACATCGTCATCGTCACCGGTGCCTGGACCAACATGTCGATCGAGCACACCGCCCGCACCGGCGCCGACAAAGGCTATTTCATGGTGGTGCCGGAGGATGCCTGCTCGACGATGAACGCCGAATGGCACACCGCGTCTGTCAACTACGCGCTGCAGAATGTCGGCGTCGTCACCGATGTCGACGCCGTCATCGCCGCGACCGGTGCGTGAGCGCTCAAGCGTCGCATGACCGGCAGTGCGGAACTCGGGCCGTGTGATGGCGCGCCCGGCATGGTCTCCGCACCGATCGGACAAGACCGGCCTCGCGCATCAGCCGATGCGCATGGACAATTCGACGTCCTCGGCAAAGGGGACGGACAGGTAGCCGCTGCCGGGTGCGCGCACCCGCTGCAAGTATTCCGGGCAGTCATCGGCGTTGTCCGCGACGACGAGCGAACCAGGACGGAGGGCGCCCTCCACCAGGTCGAGGACATCAGGGTAAAGCGACTTGGCGCCGTCCAGCAGCAGCAGATCGATCGTTTCAGGAAGACCTGCACCGAGCGTCTTCAGCGCATCGCCCTGCCTGATCTCGACGAGGTCGGCGAGGCCGCCGGCGTTGAGGTGCTCGCGAGCCCGCGCCACCTTGGCGGGCTCGAACTCGGTGGTGATCAATCGTCCGCCGCCATTGTCCCGCAGGGCCGCGGCGAGGTGCAGGGTAGAGATGCCGAAGGAGGTGCCGAACTCGACGATCGTCCGGGCCCGGCTGCTGCGCGCCAGCATGTAGAGCAACACGCCCGTCTCCCGCGAAACCGGAAGCCAGAGATCCTTCAGGCGGCCATAGAGGTCGAGATACTCGGTCTTGCTGCGCATCAGGCGCTCGCGTTCCTCGCGAGAGAAGTCCGGAAGCGCAGGGCTGGGAGCCGCGCTCGCCTGCTCGAAAAGGTGGTCCAGAAGAGGCGCGAGCGGCGCCGTTGCCAGGGTCGTCATGGGATTTGCTCCGATCGGAAGGCGGTGGGTTCTTGTCTCGGAGTAGAAAATACGAATAATTCGTCGCGTTTCCTATTCGCATTGCCGGAGCACGATGTGGCCGATCAGCCAACCTCCCGAATTTCCTCGCGAAAAACGCCGAAACAGACGCGCTCAGCGGAGCTGGTCTCGGCCATATTGGAAGCCGCTGTTCAGGTTCTGGCGCAGGAAGGTGCTCAGCGCTTCACCACGGCCCGCGTGGCCGAGAGGGCCGGCGTCAGCGTCGGCTCGCTCTACCAGTATTTCCCGAACAAGGCGGCCATCCTGTTCCGGCTGCAGAGCGACGAATGGCGGCAGACCAACGCGATGCTGACCGGTATCCTCGGCGATGCCACCAAGCCGCCGCTCGCCCGCCTGAGAATGCTGGTCCATGCCTTCATCCGGTCCGAATGCGACGAGGCCACAGTGCGCGTCGCGCTCAGCGATGCGGCCCCGCTCTACCGTGACGCGCCTGAAGCGAAGGAGGCCCGCGCGGCTGGCAGCCGGCTTTTCGAGACGTTCATGACAGCTGCGCTGCCAGCTGCGTCGGCAGGGGAACGCATGCTGGCCAAGGATCTGATCACCATGACGCTGAGCGCCGTCGGCAAGCAGTTCTCGGCAACGGCGAGGACCGATGCCGAAATCCAGGCCTATTCCGACGCTCTCGCCGACATGTTTTGCGCCTATCTGCGCCATTTAGGGCAAGGCCGCGGATGAGCACGGCGATCGGAACGGGCAGCGCGCCTACGGTTTTGAGCAGTCCGTCATTCTCTATCGTCATGATGGGCGCGCTTATCGGGCAGGCAACCCGACCAGCACCGCTACGCCGATCAACATCGCACCTGCAACACCCCACAACGTCCAGAGACCCCGCACCCTGCATTCGAGCACGGCAAGTGCGCTCGACGCCACCCTCGCAGCAGTCGTTCTCGTCGTCGCTGGCGGCCCGGCGCTCGCAGCCGAGCAGGCCGCCAAGCTCTTCATGGTCGTGACCGAGAAGGATGAGACTGTCGTGGCGCTCACAAAAGAAGATACCTCGCTGACGGCCGATGCCACGGCAATCAGCAAGGCCCTGGGCGAGCGTGGTTCGCTGACCGTCTGGCGCTATGCGGTTCGCAAAGCAAAGGACGGCGAACTTGAGCAAGCTCCGTGGGGCAAGATCAGTGTGCAGGCTCAAGGGGTTCTGCGCGTCGAGCCCTATCGAACGCCCCTTCGCGTCGTAGCCGCAGAATGAAGCCCTCTGTAGCGTCGCGGTTTGTTCGTAGGACATGACGGTCAGCTGGCCTTGGCCGCCTTGCGCGCGATGGCGTCTTCCTCCGCTGTTGGCCAAGGCCCATTTTCTTGGCCAACGTCGAGCGAGCCTCTGCACAAGCGGCGCAATCATCGGATAGTCAGCCGGCAGATTCCGACCTGCACGATATTGATCCGGCGACATGTCATAGGCCCTTCTCACGGGCACAAGCCGGAAGCGCGGTCGCTCCAGAAGGACATGCTTGCCCGCCGCGAGGCCGCCATGGCCTTGCCCCCGGCGCGGCAGGGGCGGCGTGCACAGGCGAAGGCGTCGATCTCGGGCGCCTGCGCCAGCAACTCCTCCAGCGTCGCGTAGTGCGCGATCGCTTCGGGGCTGGCGTTGCGACTGGCGATCGCCGCCAGTTCGATGCCGGCCGTCGCCGCGATGGCCGGAACACGCTAATCGCGGGCGATCTTGCCCAGACCGACTATAGCGAGACGGGTTGGCGACATCGGCTGGATACCTACGAGGCGGCCTGCGAAGCTCAGGCTGCATCCTTCCATTTCGGCAGGGCATCGCCATGGGCGGCGATGAGCTCGTCGACCATGCGCCGCGTCTCCTGCAGCGACAGCACGCTCGCCGCATGGCGGTCGAGCGCCGCGGCCCGGTGGACGCGCTCGCGGTCGCCATCGAGCGCCGCGCGCACCGTCAGATCCTGGACGAAGACATGGGGGCGCAATGCGCCGCCAACTCCGGCGGCAGCGTGCCGGCATGGCAGGGGCGCAGGCCGTTGCGATCGACGATGACCGGCACCTCGACGCAGCAACCCTCGGGCAGGTTGTCGATCAGCCGGGTGTTCTCGACATTGCCGTAGATCACGGTCGGCTCGCCGGTCACCATGGCGCGGATGATCAGGGAGCCGTACTCGTCGCTGCGTTCCAGCGGGAAGGCTTCGCCGGCCAGGAGCTTGCGGCGCGTCTCGGTATAGCGGCCGAGATTGCGGACGCTGCGGCGGACATATTCATCGACCGGCACGTCGTATTCGGCGATCTGGTCGTCGCGGCGCAGGAAATACGGGGTGTATTCGGCATTGTGCTCGCTGGATTCGCTGACGAACCAGCCGAGCGTCCGCATCAGCTCGAAGCGGACCTTGTCCCTGGCGTAGATCTCCGGATCGGCCATCGCCTTGCGTAGCGCCGGATAGGCGTCCTTGCCATCAATCTGGAGCTTGAGGAACCAGGTCATGTGGTTGATGCCGGCACAGTCATAGCTCAGCCGCGACTGCTCGACGCCGAGATAGCTCGCAAGATCGCGCGCCGTGTGCTGGACGTTGTGGCAAAGACCGACGACCCGCTGCTCGGGATAGGCCTTGTAGACCGCCCAGGTCAGGATGCTCATCGGGTTGGTGTAGTTCAGCAGGACGGCGTCGGGGCAGAGCTCGCGCATGTCGGCGACGAGGTTGAGCATGAAGGGGATGGTGCGCAGGCCCCGGAAGATGCCGCCTATGCCGACCGTGTCGGCGATCGTCTGCTTCAACCCGTATTTCCGCGGGATGTCGAAGTCGAGCAAAGTCGCCTCGTGCATGCCGATCTGGACCATGTTGATGACAAAGTCGCAGCCCTCGAGCGCGCGCCGGCGATCGAGATGCTCCTCGATCACCGCATCGGCGCCGAATTGCTGGGCGGTCCAGCGCGCCATCATGCCACCGGTCTCGAGCCGCTCGGGATCGATGTCGTGCAGCGAGATCACGATGCGGCCGAGCTCGGTGAAGTTCAGGATGTCGGTCAACAGGTTCTTGACGAAGACGGCGCTGCCCGCGCCCATCATGGCAATCTTGACCACCGGTCTTTCCCTTTCGAAACGTCGATGCTGGTTGGCCCGCGCCCATGCGCGAGCCGGTCACTTGAGGCCCGAGCCAGAGATGCCCTGGACGAAATAGCGCTGGAAGAAGGTGAAGATGATCAGCATCGGCACCAGCGAAAGCAGTGCGATCGCCATGATCATCGTCCACTCGGTGTTGAACTGGCCGCGCAGGAGGTTGAGGCCGAGCTGCACGGTGTACATCTCCTGCTTCATCATTATCACCAGCGGCAGGGCGAAGTCGTTCCAGCGCCACATGAAGGTAAAGATCACCAGCACGGCGATGATCGGCTTCGAGAGCGGCACGACGATCTTGAAGAATATCTTCAACTCGCTGGCGCCGTCGATACGCGCCGCCTCGAGCAGTTCATCGGGGATCGAGACCATGAACTGGCGCACCATGAAGATGCCGAAGGCCTCGGCCGCGCGCGGCAGGATCACGCCCCAGTAGTCGCTGAGCAGGCCAAGCTCGGAGACCACCAGGAAGAGCGGCACGATGATGACCTGGAACGGGATCATCAGCGCCGACAGCACCGCAAGGAAGAGGATGTCGCGGCCGGCGAAGCGGAACTTGGCGAAGGCATAGCCGCACAGCAGGTTGATCGTCACGGTGATCACCACCGCGACCACGGTGATGACCAACGAGTTCGCCGCCCAATTCAGGAACGGCACCCGCCCGATCGCGTCGGCGAAGTTCTGCCAGACGAAGCTCGACGGGATCAGCCCGGCAGCGCCGCTGAAGACCTCGTCCTTCGGCCGCACCGCAGTCGCGAACATCCAGTAGACCGGGAAGAACATGATCCCGGCTCCCGCCACCAGCAGGAGCCAGATGCCGGAACTCTCCAGGCGTCGGCTCCAGGCGCGGTCGCTCGATCCCGCTATCATGGCTGCCTCCTCATGCGACGTCCTCGACCCGCCGGTTCACCCGCCATTGCATCAGGGTGAAGAGCAGGATCATCACGAACAGAACCATGCCCATGGCGCTGGCATAGCCCATCTCCGAACTGACGAAGGCGGCCTGGTAGATGTACTGGACGATCATCGTCGTCGAGAAACCGGGGCCGCCACCGGTCATGACGTAGATCAGGTCGAAGACCTGGAACGAGTAGATCACGCCGAGGATCAGCAGCAGGAAGGTCGCCGGCCTGAGCAGCGGCCAGGTGATGTAGCGGAATTGCTGCCAGCGGGTGGCGCCGTCCATCTTGGCGGCGTCGTAATAGGTCGGCGAGATCGATTGCAGCGCGGCGAGATAGACCACCATGCAAAAGCCGATGCGAACCCAGAGCGTGGTGACGATCAGCGAGAATAGCGCCCAACGCGGTGAGGACAGCCAGGCGACGGGGCCGAGGCCGATCCGTTGCAGCAGCGTGTTGATGACGCCGTAATTGTCGTTGAAGAGCCAGGCTGCGATCACCGCCGTGGCGACGTTCGAGATCACCACCGGCAGGAAGTAGATGCTACGGAGCAGGGTGCGGCCGACGAGGTCGCGGTTCAGCGCCACCGCCAGCAGGAGGCCAATCGCAAGGCTCATCGGCACGGTCGCGACGGAGAAGACCAGCGTGTTGCGCAGCGACTGCCAGAACAGCGCGTCATTGGCCAGTCGGACGTAGTTCTCCAGCCCGATATAGCGCGGCGTGTCGATCAGGCTCCATTCTCGCAGGCTGATGTAGAGCGCATAGAGCAGCGGGAAGAAGACGAAGACCGAGAACAGCGCCATGTTCGGTGCGATGAACATGTAGGGCGTCAGCTGGTTGCGCTTGGCTTGCAGCCAATAGCGCCGAGCATCGGCGGCCGAGGGCCGGCCGGCGGCGGGCCCTCTCAGGTTTTCTGCGATCGCCATCATCGCCATGCCGTCAGACCAGCAGCGTGGAACGCACGTGCTTTTCTATGTTCGCGACGGTCGCTGTGGGCGATTGGCCGGAGGTGAAGGCGAGCTCGAGCTCGTCGGCCAGCTTGGCGTTGAAGCGGTCCCAGGTCGGCCTGACGATGGTGCTGACGAGGTGTTCCGGGACGGTCGCCGACTGCTCGAGGAAGACCTTCATCTCCTCGTTGCGGATGTCATAGACGAGGCCTTTGTCCTTCAGCGATTTGCGCACCGGCAGGAACTGCGCCTTGGTGACGAAGCTGCGCATCGACTCCTCTTCGACCATGAACTTGACGAAGTCGGCCGCCACGTCGGGGCTCTTGCTGTCACGCGAGACCGCCAGGGCGTTGCCACCGAGATCAGCCGCCATCGCGACATCGCGCGGCAGATAGGTGACGCCCCATTTGAACTTGGCCTGGTCCTGGATGAAGGGGATTTGCCAGTCACCATGCAGCAGCATGGCGATCTTGCCGGTGGCGAACAGGTTCTGCACCGGCTCGGAACTCTTCAGCGAGGTGTTGGGCGGAACGAGCCCATCCTTGAACCAGCTCTGGGTCCAGGCGACGGTCTCTGCCGCCTCCTTCGTATTGACCTGCGGACCCTTGAGCTCGTTGTCGAGCAGCTGGCCGCCATGCTGGTAGAGATACATCAGCCAGCGATAGGCGTTGGAGTTCTGCCAGTTCATCGCGAAGGCGTAGTTCAGGCCGGCCTTCTCCTTCACCAGCTTGGCGGCGCTGATGAATTTCTGCCAGCTCCAGCTCTTGTCGAGGCTCCTGGGCGCCTCGATGCCGAGCTTCTCGAAGATCTCGGCGTTGTAGAACAGCGCGAAGGTGTCGGTGTGATGCGGCAAGGCGTGGGGCTTGCCTTTGAAGGTCGAGGCACGCCAGACCGAGGGCAGGAAGTCCTGGCCGAACCCGGCATCGAGATATTGCGACAAGTCGATCGCCGCGCCGCTCTGCCCGTAGCGCCCGATCCGCTGATACTGGGCGCGGAAGATGTCCGGGGCCTGCTTGCCGGCGAAGCGGGTGTCGAGCTGCTGGTAGTACTGGCCGCTGGGCACGACCTCGAGCTTGATGGCGACGTTGGGATTGCGGGCCTTGTACTGCTCGATCAGGGCATTGAAGGCGGCGACCTCGGCGGGCGACCCCCAGGAGGTCATGCTCAGCGACGCGGCCTTCTGGGCGCTCGCTGCGCCCCAGTACATGCCGGCCCCGGCGCCGATACCGGCGCACAGCCCGGTTTTGAGGAAACTGCGCTTGGTGATGGTCGTCATGGTTTCGATCTCCCTTTTGTCTTTTTTATCGTTGGAACGCGGTAGGCTCTTTCAGGCTCCTTCCCGGTCGATAGCGGCGCGAGCGCCGCCGCAGGATTCGCGCACCAGCAGGCGCACCGGCAGCACCTGCTCGCGGGGCGGCGGCTCGGCCTCGCCTTCCAGCCGGCCGATCACCGCCTCGACGGCGAGCCGGCCGATATCGGCGCGGGAATAGTCGACCGTGGTCAGTTCCGGCGTAACGAAGCCACCGAGTGCGATGCCGTCGAAGCCGACGACCGCCATCTCCTCCGGCACGCGCACGCCGTGCTGGCGCAGCGCATGCAGCACGCCGATCGCCATCTGGTCGCTGTAGACGAAGACGGCGCTCGGCCGTTCGTCCTGTGCCAGCAGCTCTTCCATTGCCGAGAAACCGCCGGCGAGACTTGGCTCCGCCATCGCGACCAGGTGCGGGTCCACGGCGATACCGGCTTCCTGCAGCGCCCGCGCATAACCGTCCGAGCGCTCGCGGCGCTTCAGCAGGCGCTGTGACGTGCTGCCGATATGGGCGATGCGGAGATGGCCGAGATCGATCAGGTGGCGAGTCGCGACATAGCCACCCCCTCCAGGTCGACACGCACAGCCTGGATTGCCGGATCGGGGCTGTGGTGCTGCATGACCACGATCGGCATGCCGTTGTCGGCGAGCTTCTTCAGGTCGGCAGCGAGGTCGGCGGGGGGAGCAGCGACGATCACGCCGTCGGCGACCCCGCCGGAGAGCAGCGCATAGGCCCGCCGCTGCACCTCGTCGAACTTCGCCGACATGATGTTCAGCGAGTAGCCACGCTCGAGCGCGGCAGCATGGGCGGCGCCGATGATCTCGGCATTGTAGAAACTGTCCAGCGTATAAAGCAGCAGCGCGATGACGTTGGTGCGCCAACGCCGCAGCGAACGCGCAGCATGGCTCGGCTGATAGCTCAGTCGGGCGGCTGCATCGGCGACGCGCGCCCGCGTCTCGGCCGAGATACCGAGCTCGCCGCCGCGATCATTGAGAACGAGGGAGACAGTGGTCCGCGAGACGCCGGCGAGCTTGGCCACCTCCGCGCTGGTGGCGCGGCGACTGGTTCGCTCGAGCGGAAGCGCGCGCTTCGCCAAAGCTCATCCCTCCATAGATTACTATCTAACACGATTTAGGAAGAGGCTAGATGCGAACTCACCCTCCTGTCAAGGCTTACGGGATGGGCGCTTTCGCTGCTGCGGAGAATTCCAGGGCGCACATTACAGGGCAGCTTGTTCGATGTGCGCGATCAAATCGGTGGAGGTTTGGCCCCGATCAATGCCTGTATCGTCGACGGCTCCCCCTCCCCTAAAGAACGGAGCGATCTACCGGATCAGGCTAGCCAATCAGCAGATCGGAATGCCTCGGTTGGATCGTCGGCGCGGCGACTAGTCCGGGGTGGCGGCTATGCCGGACGACCTTGAGCAGATCGATGCACCGGCCGCGAACTTGTGGGCAATTGAAAGCTCCGCCGGAGGCGTACGGGGGCTGACCGCGAAGAGCCCTCCGAGCTCGGCGCCATTTACGCTGGTCGCAAAAGACAGCGAGTTCTTGCGAGGAATGGCACCGCAGGAACCGGACCGAACATCCCGCGATGAATTGCGGCCTCTTTGCTATTCCGCCGCGCTTTTCTGCGCGTAGCCGAGGCGCTGGTTGAGCTCTTCCAGCAGCTTCTCGGCGGCGTCGGCGATGACGGTGCCGGGTGGGAAGATCGCGCTGGCGCCGGCCTCGATCAGCGCGTCGAAATCCTGTGGCGGGATCACGCCGCCGACGACGATCATGATGTCGGGTCGCCCAGCCTTGGCGAGCGCCGCCTTCAGCTCGGGCACCAGCGTCAAATGGCCGGCAGCCAGCGACGAGACGCCGACGATATGGACGTCGTTCTCGACGCCCTGCCGCGCCGCCTCGTCGGGCGTGGCGAAGAGCGGTCCGATATCGACGTCGAAGCCGAGATCGGCGAAGGCCGAGGCGATCACCTTCTGGCCGCGGTCGTGGCCGTCCTGGCCCATCTTGGCGACAAGGATGCGCGGGCGGCGCCCGTCCGCCTCCTCGAAGGCCTCGCACATCAATTGCACGCGCGTCACCGCAGGGTTCATCTCGCCGACCTCCCGCTTGTAGACGCCCGAGATCGACTTGATCTCGGCCCGGTGGCGCCCGAAGACCTGCTCCATCGCCAGCGAGATCTCGCCGACGGTCGCCTTCGCCCGCGCCGCCTTGACCGCAAGGTCGAGCAGATTGGCCTTGCCTTGCGCGCCATGGGTCAGCGCGGTGAGGGCCGCCTGGCTCAAGCGACGTCGGTCTTCAACGTCCTGAGGTCGACATATTGCCGCCCCATGCGTCGGCTGCGGCCGCCACAAGGGCGACCGTCCCGAGCCTCTGCTACAAATCATCTGCCCTTAGAAGCTGACCCTAAGCTGGGCCGATCCGCCGATGCGGCTGCTATTGGCGGAGAGCTCGCTGTCGAGGCTGAGGCCGAGCGTGACGCGCTCGCTGAGCCTGGCCATGGCGCCGACGCCGACGAGGGCGCTGTTGCGGTCGGCTTGGGCGCCAGTCGCGGTGAAGCTCGCGCCGGGCAGTCCGATCAGGTTCGCGGTCAGGTCGGCATCACGCCGAAAATAGTGCGCCCAGGCCACCCGGACATAGCCGGTGACGGCAACACCGCCGAGCACGGTATCGGCATCAAGCTGCAGGCCGAGCTCGCTGCGGGCGGTGACATCGCCGCGCTTGGCCAGCGCGAGCGCCCCGGCATTGGCTCCTGCCCAGTTCGCCTCGATCAGGGCTGGGCTGCGCGCCCGCGTCGCCTGGATCGCTGCTAGCGGCGAGAGCGAGAGCCCGTTCCAATTCAGCAGCGCGGCGCTTGCCTGCAGCCGCCCGCTCCACGCTGTCGTCGCATAGGAGGATGACAGGCTCGAGCCCAGCACCGGAATGCTGCGGCGGATGTCGTTCTCGAGTCTGGCGTAGCTCAGCGCTGCGCCGAGCCTGACCGGGCCGAGCTGCGTCACGCCGTAGAGGCCTGCCTGGAATACCTCCGCATCGACCTTGCCGATCACGCCCGGCAGCGAAGCCCGCGCCTTGCCGCCCGAAAGCGCGACACCCGCGACCGTCCCCGGCTGCAGCCGGACATCGATGCCCGTCGCCAGATGCGCGTCGTCGATCGTGCGCCTGGCCGAGCCGATATAGGCACTACCGTCGGTGCGGCCATGGGAGCCATAGGCCGAGCCCCAGACCGAATAGAACGGCAGGTCGAGACGCGAGGGGCCAGCAGGTCGATCCGCGCCCTTGCGCGCGAGACCGGAGAACGCCGCCGCGCCTGGCCCAGCCGCCCCGGCATCGCCGAGCCGACCCATGGCCGTCGGATCGAGCATCACCCGCAAGAACTGGTCGGACGCGGCATTCGCCATTGCAGGTGCAGCGGTGTGCACCTCGCCCGACAGGCTGTTCACCGCAGCCGGAATCGATGCCGCCGGCAGATTGTAGATCCCGAACAGTGAGGACGGATCGGCACCATCCGCCACCGCTCGGTCGATGGCCCTGCCAATGGCGTAGGCATTCTTCGGCCCCGTCACCCCGATAAAGCCTGGGCCGGGAGACATCACCGGTGGATCGACAGGCGTCAGCGGCTTCGGCGTCAGCGTCAGCTGCACGTCATTGCTCGTGTAGCTCACTGTCGTGGTGACGCCATCGCCAAAGCTGCCTGTCGTATCGACCGGGCTGAAGGTGCCGGTCCGGCCCCCGGTCGCCGAGAGCAGCGTGTAGGGCGAGGAGAAGGTATAGGCGCCGCCGAGCGGCACGATCCGCAACGTTCCCGCCAGCGAAGCCGTGCCGGAGACATCGACCCGGTCGGCATTCGCACCCTGCACCTCGGCGAGATAGGTCGAGCCCGCGTTGAGGGTCAGGTCTCCCCGCACAGTCAGCGTGCCCGGCGAGTTGCCGGGCGACAGCGTGCCGCCATTGATCACCGTCGTTGGAACCACGCCCGCACCACCGAGCGTCGCGCCGGCCGCAACCGTCACACTGGAGGACGCCGCAATCGAGCCGTTCACGATCAGCGAGCCGGCATTGACCAGCGTCGCGCCCTCGTATGTGTTCACTCCGTTCAGGGTGAAGCTGCCAGTGCCGACCTTGGTCAGGGAGCCATCACCGAAAATGCTGCCAATGGTGCCGCTGAAGATGGTGCTCGTGTTGTTCGCACCCGTTGTCAGCACTACTCCCGGGCTGAGGATCACGTTCGTATCTGCCCCACCAGCAAGCGAGCCGATCCGCTGGTCGAATAGCGTCTCAAACTGCGAACCGGCCCCCGTCAGGCTGACCGCCCCCGTGGATGACAGGGCGTTGGGCTCGAAAACGACGAACCGAGCGCCGTTGGAGATGTTGATCGCGGTCGAGTTGAGGATGGACCCGCCCTGGCCAATTCTCAGTGTCCCACCCGCGACACTGGTTGGGCCGGAATAGGTGTTGGTCCCAAAGATATTGAGACCGGCCGATCCCGTCTTGGTCAGACCGCCCGAGCCGGAAATATCGCCCCTGAAGACAAAAAAGGCGCTGTTGTCGATGGTCAATATCGCCGCGCCCAGTTTGATCGCCGTGCCGGGGGCGTTTCCTTCCAATCTCTTGACGGTTTGATCGTAGCCGTTGAGGTCCCAGGTGCTGCTGCCCTGAAGGATGATACCGGCAGAAGAGGTCAGGGCATTGGCCGTACCCATCCGCAGCGTACCTGCCGAGATCGTCGTATCTCCGGTGTAGCTTTGCACCCCGGCCAGGGTGAGGGTGCCGGTGTTCGTCTTCGTGAAACTGCCATCGCCCGAGATGGTCCCGGAATAGGTGCCGTCGCTTCCCTGGTTGAAAACGACGGCGCGCGTTCCAGGGCCCGTCGCAAAAGTCAGGTTGCCGGCCATGCTGGCCGTGCTGCCGCTGAGCGTCCCTTCCCGGACCGTCCAGTTCTGGCTGCCGGCTCCCGCCAGCGCCCAGGTCGACGTGCCCGTCTTTTCGAAAGCCGTGAAGCCGGTATGGCTACTCGTCAAGTTCGAAAGGTCGACAGAGCCATTCGTGGCTCCGCCGAGCGCCAGAACATTGTTGGTGCCGCCGGGCGCAACCACGACATTGCCGTTAGTTACTGACCCGGCCCACATCTCGAAACGATTGTCGCTACCGAAGAGCTCGACCGCATTGGCGCGCACGCCGTCGCCGGAAAGCCCACCCGAGATCGATCCGGAATTGATGATCGAGATGCCGCCGCTCGCCGCGCCGACGATGCCGACGCCGCCGGGGCCAAAATTGCTGCCGGCAACGACCGTGCCGCCAGTACCGCCTGAAATCGTCCCGGCATTGCTCAGGCTCGCGGTCTGGCCGTCCCGGAACACCACGCCAGCCCCACCGGCGCCTGCAGCATAAACCGGGTTGGCCGAGATCTGGTTGCCGCCAGCGCCGCCCGAGATGACGCCGGTCGCCGTGTTGGCAACGGTGCCGCCCCAGGCTTCCAGGCCCGCACCGCCCGATCTTCGAGCGGGCACCGTATGGCCCGCATTTGCGTCGCCGCTGCGGCCGCCGGTGATGGTGGCCCGGTTGTCGATGGCGCCCTGATTGCTCAGAACGCCCGCGCCGCCGTGGCCGGCGTATTGGCCCGATCCACCCGCCCCGCCTGTGATGGTGCCGGCCTGATGGGACAAGGTGCCGCCATTATACAGGAGCAGCCCGGCGCCGCCGTCCCCGGATTCCCCGCCACCACCGCCCTGTCCGCCGGTAATGGCGCTGGTGCCACCCGCTCCGGTCGCGACAGTGATCGTGCCGCCATCGAGCAGCACCAGCCCCGCGCCACCGCCACCGCCACCGCGGCTCCCGCCACCGCCAGAGCCGCCCGTCACGTTGAACCCGCTCGTGTCGAGCATGGCGCCGGCGCCGGCCAGGACAAGGCCGCCAGCGCCGCCGCCGTTACCACCTCTATCAGCCAGGCCACCCGTGCCAGCCAAGCCAGCCGCTCCAGCTCCGCCGCCATGGTCTGCGCCAAATTGGAAGGGACCAGTCGTACCGAGGACAGTACCGCTGCCTCCGGCTCCGCCCGCTCCGCCATCGCCGGGACTTGCGGAGTCAAAACTGCCGATACCACCACCGCCGCCACCACCGGCAGCAAGATCATTGGGCGTCCCGGGGGCCCGCCTGCGCCGCCGCCCCCCAGCGCCATTATCTCCGGTTCCGCCCGGCGAGGCGGAGCCGCCGGGAGCCTGCGCCGCCGAGCCGCCAGCCCCTGTCAATCCAAATGCCCCGCCGCCGGCCCCGCCCCCGCCACCTGCGATGCCGCCAGCTCCATCGGTCGCGCCAATGCCACCACTATTGCCACCACCAGTGCCGCCACCCTGAGTGATCTGCTGCGCAGCAGCCGGGTGGGGCAACAGCAACAGCCCCGCGCCGAGCGACAATCCGAGCGAAAGGCAGGTCCAGGAGGTCGTCATGCGCAGGTTTTTCCGCCGCCGCGAAACAGCGCCCGGATGCGCCTGAACTCCCGCACCATCCGCATCACCGCAACCACCAGAAAAGGCAGGGGCGATAGATCCTGACAGGGCAGGCATCGATCTCATCGGTGCCGTAGCGTATGAAAGCGCAAGCGGGCGCATCAGCGACTGGCGTCCGCAGACCGTCATAGAAATCCCCCTCCTGTGCCGCGAGCGGGCCGACGACCCTTTCAGCACCGCTCCGATCCCGCGCTCCTTTCCGGAGCGCCGCGTCCTGCGTTGCAGCTGGGTCGGCTCAAATGCGTCCGCCCGCACCTGAAACCGCAGCAACGTCATCATTCCGTCAGGCGAACAGCGAGGCGGATTGGGATCAGGATAAATCCCCCGTTCCCGACAACGCCATCAATCAATTCTGCTGAATTCTGACCAATTCTTGCAGGACTTTCGCGGAGCAGCGAAGATATAGACCGCTATGCTTCTCGTGCGGCTTTTACGCGGATTAACCACGGCCGCCGCCTACCGGAATGGGCAATATCGCTCCGTTACCCACCTGGCGCAGGGGCTCCGGAATTGCCGCGCGCCGCCTTTTTTCTCAGCGCGCCCAAAGCAGTATTTCGGATGCATATTTTAATCGTGGGCGACTTCTCTACCAATGAGAGCCAATCAATTCTGACAAATTCTTACGATTCCGGATCGCTCTTGCACGACTCCTCAACTCCTGCGAAGTGTAAGCTTACAGATATTGCTCATGAAGCCGCATAAGGATGCTTGATCTCAAAACCGTTCTGGTTGTGGCGCTGGCGACGGCCAGCTTGCAGGCCGTCGCCTGGGTCTTCGTGTGGCGGGCCTGGCGCCATTTCTACGAGCTTAAATTCCTGGCAGCAGGTTTTGGAGCCATTGCCGTCGGCCTCCTCCTGATGCTCGTTCGTGGCGCGGAGCCGGCCGCTTTAGCCATCGTCTTGCACAACACGGTCATCAAGCTTGGACTCGTGCTGCTCGCTGAAGGGCTCGCGCGCTTCCTGGGGCAGCCGCGCTACACATGGATCGGCGTCTCGCTCCTCGTCTTCCAGATCGTCGTCTGGAGCGCGGCCGTGGTGATCGACCCCGACAACCTCGCGATCCGCATTCACAGCTCGACCGTCTTCACCGTGATCATGATGTCGGTGATGTGCTTGGGCCTCGCGCGAGACAGGACGCAGCCTCCGCTCCTGCGCTGGATCACCATTGGTCTCCTCGCTGAGTACATGGCGGCCAGTTTCCTGCAGAGCGTCATCGAGTATCGCCTGCCGGCCGAGTTCGACAGTGGCCCGATTCTGGCGGACCGCAATGCCTGGTATCTGTTGCAGGGCACCCTCTTCCTGATCGCGCTTTTCGCCTGCCTGCTCTTCATGGTCAGCGCGAGGCTCTCCACCGACCTGCGCAAAAACCACGATGCTCTGCTGCGGGAAGTGGAGGAACGGCGAAGGCTCGAGAGCCGGCTCAGCGCCAGCCTGGAGGCCGAGCGTGCCTTGCGCGACGAGCAGGCGGACTTCATGCGCGTCGTCAGCCATGAGTTCCGCACGCCGCTCGCGATCATTCGCAACGCCGCCGACATGATCGGCCTTGTCGGCGACAGATCGCCCGACGCGACCCGAGAGCGCCTCTCCGGCATCGGCGAGGCGCTCAACCGCCTCTTTTCCCTGATCGACAGGTTCATGGCGGATGATCGAGAGAATGGCTTTCAGCCGGAGCCGCTTCAGCTCGGCTCCCTGATAGGAGACGTGCGGCTGCATTTCGAGATGACTGCACGCGGCGAGCGCCTGCAGTTCATCATGGAAGACGAAACAGTCTCTTTCGACGCCGACCCGGACATGCTCGCGACAGTCATCATCAACCTGATCGACAACGCCTTGAAATATTCGCCGGACGACCTGCCGATCCGCATAGCGACCTGGGCGGAGCACGGATTCGTCGTGATCCAGGTCCAGGATCGCGGCATCGGCATTCCCGGTGCCGAGCTCAGCAAGATCGGACGTCGCTTCTTCCGAGCATCCAATGCCAAGGCCAGTACCGGTACCGGTCTTGGGCTCTACTCGGCGCGCAAGCTCCTAGCCTACCACGGAGGGACGCTGCAGCTGCTTCCCAACGATGAAGGGGGAACGACAGCCATCGTGCGCCTGCCTTCGTCGGGCGAGGTATCCAGCGCTGAGTTGCCTGAGGAGACGACGGCGTGACGCAGATTCTGATCGTCGAGGACGAAACGAGGTTGCGCAAGGATCTGGCCGATTTTCTCGGCCTATGCGGATTCACGGCCAGTGGGGTCGCAACAGCGCATGAGCTGCGTCAGGCACTCGCGGATGGCCATTCACCAGACGTGATCATTCTCGATGTCGGCTTGCCGGACGGCAATGGCTTTGAGCTCGCAAGCCAGATTCGTGAAACCCACCGCTGCGGCATCATCATGCTGACGGCGCTCGGCGACAGTGACGACCGCATCCGGGGCTTCGAGAGCGGCGCTGACATTTACCTCGTCAAGCACAGCACACTGCGCGAGATCGAAGCGGCAATTCGCAGCCTGCTGCGACGGAGCGGAAACCTGCCCAGCTCTGCAAACGGCGGTGATCAGTGGGTGCTGGATGGCACGAATTGGATGCTGGTCGCGCCCAATCACCGTTCGCTCAAGCTAACGGCGACTGAATTCGCCTTCATGAGCGTGTTGTGCAGCAATGGTGGCGACATCTGTCAGCGCGAGGATCTGATGGAGACGCTCGCCCGCCCCAGATCAAATTTCGGCAACCGTCATCTCGACGCCATCGTCAGCCGCTTGCGCCGCAAGATCGAGGAACGCACCAGCCTGCCAGCGCCAATCAAGGTCGTCTATGGCGTCGGATACACCTTCACAGGCGCTGCGGCGATGCAATGAGCATCCGTTGAACGATTGCTTTGGCTTTCCGCGCAGCGCGCTGTTCGCTTCGGCAGACCCCCCACAGCTGGACCGCGCCAGAAACCGACACTCGGAAGCGGACGCACGGACCGGCGAGCGTCCCGATGCCGGTCCACGTCCTCTACGCTTCGACGCGTTACCTGGATCCGAAAGTTCGCGGCTTCGTGGATTGGTGCCGGGATGCCTTCACGGCCGGCGCCGACAACTCGGATTGAGAGAGGCGACAGGGCGCCACTAGCACACGTCGCAGTTCACCGACCGGGTTCACGGTGCGGCAGCCGCCCGCCAGAATTCGCAGGCGCCTGTGACCCATGCGCCTCCGAGCCTTCAGCCATGGCCGCCACCGCGACGGCACAGCCGCCCTCCGTGAAACGCGCAGAGCCACTTGCCAGCGCGCTCCTACCGAACAGACCTTTTCGTCTCAGCGACGGTTGCTTGAAACCCGGCCCTGATGCCCACTGGAGAGGAACTGCATGAAAGCCGGCGGGATCTCAATGAAGCTGAGAGCTTCCTGGCGGATATCGAAGTCCGCGATAGCCTCGGTTAGCATCTCGAATTCCCGCTCACCGTCAGAGCCCCTCAAGGATGAGATTAGCTGTGCAGCTCGCAGTACAGCAGCCTTCCGCTGTTCATAAGACGAGATCATCACGGCGTCGGCGTTGGGCATGACACCACCTCATCGCTACGCAACTCACACCCACTACGTTAGCGATCCAATCGTTGGAATACGAGTCGCTCATACGAGATTGCTCGGCATCTAGCCGCAGACGCCTAAAATGGGGTTAGCTGACGGCCCGCGTTCGGAGACGTGGGCCGTCGTAGCGCGCCAGGAGCAGACACTGAGCCGCCACTGGAACCGGACATTCGTTTTTCCTTATCGGAGCTGCAGATGTTCAAATGGACTTGATTGGCGAGTGAGCAGACGGGCCACGGCGTTCATGCGCCGTGGCCCGTCGGAGGCTATCGTGCCGCTTCTTCGATCAGCCCCGCGACGAGCTGAGGCTGGGAGACCATTACGACATGCGATGCGCCGTTCACCACGACCGTGCGCTTGGACCGCGCGCGCTCGGCCATGTATGCGAGCGCCTTGGCCGGGATGTTTTTGTCCCCCTCGCCATAGACGAAGTAGGACGGCTGGCTTGATCAATGTAGAGGTCGACGCCGCCGCCGGTGAGCTTGACCGGAGGCGCGAGCGCCTCGCCGAGCGTCCCGCCCGGGTACTTGCCGGCGAGATCAGCCGCCGCCTCGCCGGCATCCGGCGCGAACGCCGCCACATAGACCAGCGACTTGACGTTGTCGTGGCCCTTCGCCGCGTTCGAAATGACCTGGCCGCACGCCGCGGTCCTTGATGACCGGAAACGCCTCCTTGCCGTGATGCTCGAAGGTAGGCGCCATGTCCTCATGGCTTTCGGGCAAGGCCAACCAGGTCTGGATGCCAAATAGGCTGTTCGGCCCGCTTCGGCTGGCTGCGGAGGTACGCTCCGAGTGGGACACGCCACGCCCGGCGACCATCCAGTTCAACGCGCCGGGGCGGATGATCTGGTCGGCCCCGGTACTGTCCCGATGATGAAAATCGCCGCGGAAGAGATAGGTCACGGTGCCGAGACCGATGTGCGGGTGCGGCCGGACGTCGATGCCCTGGCCGGTCAGCAGCTCGGCCGGCCCGGCCTGATCGAAGAAGATGAACGGCCCGACCATTTGCCGCTTCGGCGCCGGCAAGGCGCAGGATGGCGAATACGCCCACATCGGCGGGGCTGCGGCTCTCCGGCCAGGTCGAGCTGGCATCGGTCGATGCGCCGCCGAACTGGAACCGCGTCGATGTCCTGACCGCCCATGCGCGCACGACCTATGCGGCGCTGGCCGGGATGCAGCAGCTGACCGTCGACAAATGGATGGGACATCGGCCGTCGACGCCGGACGGGCTTCCTGTGATCGGCCGGTCCTCGCTGTCGCCGGATGTCTTCTACGCATTCGGGCATGGCCATGTCGGCTTCGCCGCGGGCCCGGCGACAGGGCGCATCGTCGCCGAGCATGTCGCCGGCCTGGCAGACGCCTCCGACATCGAAGCCTATTCGCCGCGGCGCTTCAGGCTCGGCCGGCTTCTGTCATGAGTGCCGGGAGCGAGCCATTCCCAAGCCGAAAGCCGCACCCTGCGCGCCCGGTCTCCGGACGTGGTGCGCCGCTGCTGGATTCGTCGATCCCCAAGCCTTGTAGGAGATGAAGAATGCGTGGCGCAGATATCCTGGTCGAGATGCTGATCGGCTACGGCGTGGAGGTCGTCTTCGGCGTGCCGGGCGATACGAACGTGCCGTTCTATGAAGCGCTGCAACTATGCGGATTTCCCTTCATGTCGAAGATGAGTGCAAGGAGTTTCCGGCCTATCCAACGCTCCTTTCCCCGGAAAAGCTCGACACGCTGATCTCGCTGCTCACCGGCAGCAAGCGCCCGCTGATCGTCTCGGGCGGCGGGGTTAATCGCTCCTGCGCAGGTCCGCAGGTAACGGAGCTGGCGGAGCGCCTGAACATCCCGGTCTGCACGACGATGACCGGGCAAGGCACCATGCCTGACGACCATCGCCTGGCGGTCGGCGTCGTTGGCGACAACGGCTTTCACCCGCACGCCAACTGGGCGCTGGAACATGCCGATTTCGTGCTCTTCGTCGGCTCTCGAATGGGCTCTGTGGTGACGATTGGCTGGACTTTCCCGAAGATCACGCTGAACAAGCGCGTCGCCCAGATCGATATCGACCCGGAGATCATGGCGAACAACTACGAGAACGTGGTGTCGGTCCAGGGAGATGCCGGCCTGGTCCTCCAGCGCCTGATCGACATGGTTGCTGCCGACAGAGATGCCGGACGAACGCGGGAATGGGTCGACGAGCTCAACGATCTGCGCGCGAATTTCTGGGCGAATGCCGAGGTTCTGTTGAATTCGGAAGCAACGCCTCTGCGACCGGAGCGAGCCGTACGCTGCTTCAACGAGGCTCTGGAGCTCTATGGCAGGCCTGCCCATATCTATTCGGACGCCGGTACGCCGACGCCCCATATGACGCGCTTTCTCACGCTCAAGGATCGCAGGACGCGCCTTGCGATTCCGCGTGCCTTCGGCGGCCTCGGTTCGGCGCTGCCCGCCACGGCCGGGGCGTGGTTCGCGGACAAGGAGCGCCGGCCCATCGGCATGTTCGGCGATGGTTCATTCGGGATGTCGCTCGGCGAACTGGAGACGCTCGTCCGCCTGCAGGTGCTGGCCATCCTCCTGCTGTTCGACAACGGCACGTTCGGATGGATCAAAGGCCTGCATCGGCTGAAGGGCCATAATCAATGTTTCGGCGTTGATTTCACGCCTCCCCGCGGCCAGGCGATCGCTGAGGCTTTCGATGTGAGAGCCTGGACAGCCACGAACTCCGAGGAGCTCGACGCGGCACTGGCCAAGGCGTTCGCGCATGCCGATGGCCCTTGCCTGATCGATATCCATGTCGAGTCGATCGCCGACCGCGTGCCGCCGGTCTATTCATGGCTGACAAAGCGCGGCAAAGACCCGCTCAGCATTGAGGCCGACGAAGTGCGTTACTTTTGACCTGCAGCAAAGGCGCTGGGAGGTCGGAGCGCGGGGAGCCGCCTTCGCCGAGGAGATATTCCGTCACGTCGACCACGTCGCCAACGATGGCACGGACATTGAACAGCACTCTAGTCCGGTCCTTGAGTTGCGTCAGAGTGACACAAATGAGTTCTCCATCGGGATACACGCCCGAAGAACGAGCCAGAGAGCTCATCGACGGGCTTACGACGACGCTGCATTCGTCACCGACTCCGATTGTTCTTGCCAATCGAGACAAGGCCCTAGCTCAGACCATTTTGGCCATCTCAGCTGCTGAGCGCGACGCTATCGCAGCGGTGGCGAAAATGTTCGATCGGCTTGCGAGTTCGAGCGTCAAGACGATTTCGACGAAGAAGGCGGCCGAGCTGATACATGAAATGCTCGACGAGCCCGAAATCCCTGGCTGACGTGAAGCACCCGCTTGCGCTCTGCGGCATTGTCCCGGCCGATCTCCTCCCAGTGGCCCATCAGAAATCCTCCAGCCCGCTCCTACCCTGACCCGCCGGATCTCGCCTGGCATGGTCGAGCGCACCGTTGAGCTGCATATCGGTCAGCCTCAGCGCATCATCGAGCGCGACGTAGATCGTCGTTCCAAGAGGGATTCCGCCGCACCACGCCCGATGTGATTCGGCATCGAAGTCTGATCCCGCCTCAAATGGCGTCTAAACCATTCAATCTAAAAGATTATCTGCATTTGCAGAAGGGCCGCAGTCGGCGCCGATCGTGACGCCTCTGCGAGAGCCAATATGCCATTCAAGTCAGTGGGTTAAAGGCAGAACTTGCGGGATCAATCCTCGGAGCTTACTCACACTCACAACACGGTAAGCCCGAGCCACCCATTTCAATCCGCCTCATCGAGCAAATAGCCCGGCAGGCGCGAGACGACGCCGCCGATGGGTCGCAGGTGCTGCTCCAGAACCGCGCGCGCCCGGGCTTCATCCCGGGCCTGAAGGGCATCGAGCAGAGCGTAGTGCTCGCTGCGAATGCGCTCGATCCCGTTCGGTTCGATGCGCAGCGCGGTCATGGCGACACGCTGCTGGCGCGAGCCGAGCGACTGGTAGAGCTCGGACAGCACCTCGTTGCCCAGCGCCGTGACCATGGCGAAATGAAAGGCCTGGTTGAATTCGACCCGGGCGAAATGATCGCTGAAAGGAGTATCCTCCAACTGTTCCAGGATCGCCGTCATTTGCGGCGGCACCGGAATCCTTTGCTGGCAGATGCGTGCGACCGCATAGCCCTCGATCATGCGTCGCGTTTCATAAAGATCGACCAGTTCCTGCGCCGTGACCTGGCGCACGAGCGCCCCGCGACGCGGCAACAGGTCGATGAAGCGCTCCGCCTCCAGCCGGTGGAAAGCCTCGCGCACCGGCGTTCGCGAGATACCCAGAACCGAGGAGATCTGCTCCTCCTCGATGAAGGAGCCGCCGGCGAAGTTGCCACGCAGGATCTGCTCGCGGACATGGGCGTAGACGCGCTCGCGCGCAGGCTTCGCGGCGGACGGCCCCGACTCCCGCAGCTTCATTTCATCAGCGATTTGCATATCGCAACCGCCTTCCATCACGATCCAAGGCGTCGACACTCGAACATCCGCCACGTATACATGACGCATCATGATTTGGCACCATCGACAAAATGGACCCTACAGAGGCCTGCGCCGTGATCGGTCGGCGCCGGCGGCCGCGCCCCGCATCGGCGAGCGTGCGATTTCATGATGGCGCTGTTCTTGCTCCGCGCGGCAAAGCCCCAATCCGGCGCTCTCGCAGCCCGCCACTGAGGACCAAGCCATGACGCTCTCCCGCCGCACGCTTGTTGGAGCCGGTCTCGCAGCCCCGCTGCTGACCTCCCCCCCTCCTGACCGGGCCAGTGGCGGCGCAGCGCGCCGACGGCATCCTGCGCTTCGGCCTCTCTGCCTTCCCGCCCAATCTCCAACCCTGGGTCTCGACGGGCGCCTCGGCCGGGACAGTGAAACTGCTGACGCATCGCAGCCTCATCTCCTATGACAACAAGGGGCAGTTGCGCGGGGAACTGGCGGAATCCTGGGCAATCGACGCTGACGGTGCCTGGGTCTTCAAGCTGCGCCAGGGCGCCGTCTTCCACAATGGCGAGCCGGTGACAGCCGACGATGTCAAATGGTCGATCGAGCAGATCGCCGGCGAGAAATCGACCGCCTATATGCGTACGCAGTTCCAGGAGATCGAGCGCGTCGAGATCCCGAACCCGCAAACGATCCGCTTGGTCACCAAGACGCCGCAGGCGACGCTGCCGAGCTGGTTCGGCAACTACAACACCTTCGTGATCTGGCGGAAATCGACGCCGAACGAACCGATCGGCGCTGGGCCCTTCCGGCTCGTCGGGCAGGAGCGCGGCACGTCGCTCGATCTCGCCGCGTTCGGCAAGTTCTACAAGCCCGGCTTCCCCAAGCTGAAGGGCATCAAGTTCATCGTCTACGCCGACGAGAATCTGCGCAACGCGGCCCTGATGGCCGGCGATGTCGACATGATCGAATACGTCCCCTGGCAATCCATGGCCACTGTGGAGGCCGAGCCGCGGCTCAAGCTCGATTCCGTCGAGGGACCGTTCATGGACATCCTCTTCAACGGCACCAAGCCGCCCTTCAACGATCCGCGCGTGCGCAGGGCCGTGGCCCATGCGATCAACCGCGAGGACATCGTCAAGGCCGCCTTCTTCGGCCGTGGCAAGCCGCTGGAAGGGTTGCCGATCGTCGAAGGCACGCCTTGGTGGGACAAGGACCTCGCACGCGGCTGGGCCTATGACCCCGCCCGTGCCAAGGCGCTCCTCGCAGAGGCCGGCTTCGCCAACGGCTTCCAGACGACGCTGCTTTCGACCGCGCAGTTCGGCATGCACAAGGATACCGCCGAGGTCGTCCAGCAGCATCTTTCCGCAATCGGCATCCAGTGCGAACTGCAACTGCCCGACTGGTCGACGCGCGTCAGCCGCGGCTCCCGCGGCCAGTACGACATGGCGATCCATGGTGTTTCGGCCGACAACAACGACCCGGACGGGCTCACCGTCGTGCTCGACACCTCGCTCTCGCCGAGCCACGGCCGCTCCTTCAAGGTCGAGGCGCCACGCACCATCGCCGCACTCGCCAAGGGGCGCTCCGAGTTCGACCAGGCCAAACGCGTCGAGATCTACAAGGAGATGCAGCGCGCCGCCCTCGAGGAGGTGCCGCTCGTCGGCCTCGCCTGGCGCTCGCAGGGC
The DNA here is from genome assembly GCF_030144325.1 of Bosea vestrisii. Classification (NCBI taxonomy): domain Bacteria; kingdom Pseudomonadati; phylum Pseudomonadota; class Alphaproteobacteria; order Hyphomicrobiales; family Alloboseaceae; genus Allobosea; species Allobosea vestrisii. The sequence continues at coordinate 527,175 of NZ_CP126307.1, forward strand.
TACGGCATGGACAAGGGCGTGAAGGGCTTTACCAACCTGCCCGGCGCGCTGACGACCTCGTCGGGCGGCATGCTCGAGGAGACCTTCTTCGGATGACCGGCGTCTGGCTCGCGCATCGCATCGCGGTCTCGCTGATCCTGGTCTGGGTCGTCGCAACGATCGTCTTCCTCGCCCTGCACATGGTGCCGGGCGATCCGGCTGAACTCCTGCTTTCGACTGGCGGCGTCTCGCCGGATCCGGCCTCCGTCGCCGAGCTTCGCCAGAAGCTCGGGCTCGAACGGCCGCTCCTGATCCAATACGGCGCCTTCCTGGCCGGGCTGCTGCGCGGTGATCTCGGCACCTCGCTGGTCGACGATTATCCCGTCCTCCACGAAATCGCGCTGCGCCTGCCGCGCACGCTCGAACTCATCTTCGCGGGCACGTTGCTGGCGATCATCATCGGCGTTCCCGCCGGCGTCTACGCTGCGATGCATCGCGGCGGCACGTTCGACCGTTGCGCCTCGGGCGTGACCGCGCTTTTGCTGGCGATTCCGGTCTTCGTTGTCGGCACTCTGCTCGTGCTGCTCTTCGCGCAGACGCTGCGGATCATGCCGGCCGGCGGCTTTGCGCCCTTCGCGCAGGATCCCTTCCTCCATCTCAAGCTGCTGACCCTGCCGGCGATAGCGATCGGCAAGGGTCTCGCCGCCGTGCTGTTCCGCATGACCCGCGCCGCCATGCTCGACGCGCTGGCCAACGACTATGTCCGCACGGCCCGCGCCAAGGGCCTCGCGCCTGGCCGCATCCTCGTCGTCCATGTGCTGCGCAACGCGCTCAACCCCGTCATCACCGTGCTCGGCCTGCACATGGGCACGCTGCTCGGCGGCACGGTGCTGGTCGAATATGTCTTCAACTGGCCCGGCCTCTCGACGCCGCTGCTGCGCGCGGTCGAGGCGCGCGACTATCCGATGGTGGTCGGCATCGTGCTGACGATTTCCGTGCTGTTCCTTCTGATCAACCTGATCGTCGAAATGCTCCAGGCGGCTCTCGACCCGAGGATCGGCGCACGATGAACCGGCTCTGGCTTCCAGGTGCCTTCGTCGCGCTGATCCTACTGCTGGCACTCGCCGCTCCGCTGCTCGGCCTGCCCGATCCGGTACGGCAGGACATCGCGCGCCGCCTCGCTGGACCGATGTCGGGCTCCTGGCTCGGTCGCGACGAATTCGGCCGCGACGTGCTCTCTCGCCTGATATGGGGCGCGCGCACCAGCCTCGCCGTCGCCTTCGCCTCGGCGTTGACGGCCGGCATCGTCGGCGTCGTGCTCGGGTTGATCGGCGGCTGGTCGCGCGGCGTCGGCTCATTCCTGTCGGTGCGCAGCATGGACATCATCCTGTGCTTCCCGCCGGTGCTGCTGGCGTTGCTCGTCGTGACGCTGCTGGGACCGGGCGCCGCTACGCTGATCCTGGTGCTCTCGGTGCTCTACCTGCCGGGCTTTGCGCGCGTGACCTATTCCGAGGTTCTCTCGGTGCGCGGGCGCGACTATGTCGAGGCGACGCGGGCGCTCGGCGCTCCGACCTGGTACATCCTGTTGCGCACAGTGCTGCCGAACATTGCTGGCCCGGTGCTGGTGCAATTGTCGCTTGCCGTCGCCGCCGCCGTGGTGCTGGAGAGCGGCCTCTCCTTCCTCGGCCTCGGCGTCGTGCCACCAGCGCCCTCATGGGGCCTGATGATCCGCGGCGCGCGTGCCACCATGGAGCAGGCGCCGCTGCTGCTGGTCTGGCCCTGCGCGGCGCTGACCCTGACCATCCTCGCCATGAACCTGCTCTGCGACGCGCTGCGCGACGCAGTCGATCCACGCACGGCGGGACGCTGACCCCGCTCCCCTCTTCCACCAGCCTGACCAGGAACCAAACCATGGCTGCCAAGACCGATCCGCTTGTTCATATGGGCACGATCTCCGGGGGCGAAGCCCGCGAGATCCTGAAAGGCAATCCGGTCATCCTGCTGCCGATGGGCAGCCATGAGGACCAGGGTCCGCATGCGCCGATGGGCGACTATCTGCTCGCCGAGAAGATCGCCGAGCTCGCCGCCATCCGCGCCACAAAGGCCGGCACGCGCACGCTCGTCGCCCCCGTCCTGCCCTTCGGCGGCGCCGATTGGTTCGGCTCGATGACCGGCGGCATCGCGATCTCGCAGGCGACACTCACCACTGTCATCGCCGAGATGGTCGACTCGCTGCATCGCAACGGCCTGACCCGGATCATCGTCATCAACGGTCATGGCGGCAATGTCGGGCCGATTTCCGAGGTGGCACGCGAGCTTTACCTGCGCGAGCGGATGGTGCTGCCGAGCCTCTACCTCTGGCGCATAGGCTATGGGCTGCTGCCGTCGATCGTCGGCGCGGAGAAGGCCACCGCCGTCTCCGGCCATGGCGCCGACCCGCTGACCTCGATCGGGCTGCATCTCTTCCCAGAACTGATCCGCAAGGACCTGATCCCGGACGGCAAGCCGCTCAAGCGCGATCCGATCCTCGACCTGTCCTTCACGGGGCTTGGGACGGCCTCCTTCGAAGGCGCCGAGGTCGCGATGCCCAACGAATATGACGAGGTCTACAATCTCGGCGTCGCCAAGGGTGATCCGAAGCTCTGCACGGCCGAGACCGGGGCGGCACTGACCGAGAAGCTGACCGAGATCTGCGCCCGCTTCATCGCGCATTTCGCCAGCAAGGTCGAAGCTTGAGCCCCAGTTTGCCCATCACAATCCCGCGGCGCGCCGCCGGTCCCAGCAACCAGCAGCAGGTGTCCCATGCTCACACGTCGTCTCGTCCTTACCGGGGCTTCATGGATCGCGGCATCCAGCCACTGCTGCGCGGCAAGCGCATCGCGGCCGCGGCCGTGACGCTCGCCATTCCCGGCCAGGATTCCACGCTGCTGCACCGCACGCTCGGCCTGCTGTGGCGGGGCGACATTCTCGTCGTCGACCGGCTCGGCGACGACAAGCATGCCTGCTGGGGCGGCGGCATCATCGACGGCCCCTGCACCGACCTGACCGAGATCGAGGGCTCGGACTTCCCGATGTGGTGCCGCGGCATGTCGCCGATCACCACCCGGCTCTACAATCTTGGCCGGACCATCAACCTGCCGATCTCCTGCGGCAATGTTCCCGTCAAAGCTGGCGACGCCATCCTGGCAGACGAATCCGGCGTGCTGGTGCTGCCGCGCGACGAGGCAGAGGCGATCGCCGCCGCCGCCATCGGCCGGCAGGAGCGCGGCGAACGCCGCCAGGAGCTGAAGGCCGGCGAGAAGCTTGGGGACATCTCCGGCGCGATCAAGATGGTGTCCGACGCGCTCAAGCAGAACCACTGAGGGACAAGCCCGTGAACGCGATCGCCCCCGTGCCGCGACTGGCCCCATTCACCTGCGAGAAGAGGCCGGCCGCTGGCTCGCGCGGGATGGTGGTGACCAACCACCCGCTCGCTTCGGCGGCGGGCTCGCAGATGCTGCTCGCGGGCGGCAATGCAGTCGATGCTGCCGTCGCCTCGCTCTTTGCGCTGACTGTCGTGGAGCCCATGATGGTCGGCATCCTCGGCGGCGGGGTCGCGCATATCCGCATGGCGGATGGCCGCCATGTCGTCCTCGACGGGCTCTCGACCGCGCCGCTCAAGGCAACACCCGACATGTATGACTACCTCTCCGACGAGGTCGGCCGGCAGCGCGACGTGCGCGACCGGCTCAACGTCGTCGGGCCGAAGGCGGTCGCGGCTCCCGGCGCGCTCGCCGGCTGGTGCGAGGCCCTGGCGCGCTTCGGCACGCTCTCGCTTGAGGAGGTGCTGCAACCGGCAATCGGACTGGCCGAGCGTGGCTTCGTCACCACGCCCTACCTCTCCAACTGCATCACCGACAATGTCGCCGATCTCGCGCGCGATCCCGGTCTTTCGGCGTTGCTGCTGGCGGGAGACAAAGCGATCGAACCCGGCACGCGGCTCGTTCAGGCCGACTATGCCGCAAGCCTGCGCCTGATCGCCAGCCAGGGTCCGGCTGCGCTCTATGACGGTCCGCTCGGCAAGGCGCTGACGGATTTCATGGCGGCGAATGGAGGCTTGATCGATCAGGCCGACCTTTCCGCCTACAAGGTCGCGACGCGAGAGCCCGTGCGTGGCAGCTATCGCGGCTATGAGATCGTCGGCCCGCCGCCGCCCTCCTCCTCGGGCGTGCACATCGTCCAGATGCTCAACATCCTCGAGGGCTACGATATCGGCTCCCTCGGCTTCGGCTCGGCGGATGCGGTGCATCTGCTGGCGGAAGCGCTCAAGATCGCCTTCGCAGACAGGGCCGTCGCCACCGCCGACCCAGACTTCATCAAGGTCCCGGTCGAGCGGCTCATCGACAAGGCCTATGCGGCCGAGCGGCGCGCTCTGATCGCGATGAACCAGGCCAAAGGCTGGAGCGCCGGGCTCTCCGGTGGCGAATCCGCCGACACGACCCATGTCACGGTCGCCGATGCCCAAGGCAATGTCGTCACCGCGACCCAGACGATCAACGGGCTCTTCGGTGCCTGCACGCAAATCCCTGGCACGGGGATGCTGACCAACAATTACATGTTCAATTTCGACCCGCATCCCGGCCGCGCCTTGTCGATCGCACCCGGCAAGCGCGTCTTCACCTCGATGGCACCGATGATGGTACTGCGCGACGGCAAGCTCGCCTTCGCGCTCGGGCTCCCCGGAGCGCTGCGCATCTTCCCCTCGGCCCTGCAGGCGATCGTCAACCTGATCGACCATGGCATGAGCCTTCAGGAAGCGGTCGAGGCGCCGCGTGTCTGGACCGAGGGCGGCGCGCTCGAACTCGAGGCCGCGATCCCAGACAGCGTCGCAGACGAACTCGCCGCGCGCGGCCACAGGATCCTCCGCATGCCGCGCATCGCCGGCGGCATGAATGCCATCGCCTTCAACCCTGACGGCACGCTGACAGGCGCGGCCTGCTGGCGCGCCGACGGCACCCCCGTCGCGATATCCGGTGGGCTCGCGCGCGAAGGCGTGCGCTTCACCATCTGACCTTTCGCGACCGGATCCCTGACCATGCCCGAAACCATCGTCCTCCTCGACATGACCGCCTCCGAGCGCGCCGAGAAGCTGCGCGCGCTGCTGCCGCCCGGCTTCGTGCTGACCCACGGCACGATGCGCGGCGACGCGCATATGAAGGAGATCATTGCCGAGGCCGACTACGCCATTTCCGGCCAGGTCGGCGTTTCAGCCGATGTGCTGCGCGCAGCCAGGAGGCTGAAGCTGCTGCATAAATGGGGCGTCGGCGTCGACAATATCGACGTCGCGGCGGCGAAGGAGCTTGGCATCAAGGTTGCCCGGACCACCGGCAGCAACGCCGTGCCGGTAGCCGAGTTCGCGCTCGGCCTGACGCTCGCCGCACTACGCTTCATCGGCTATGGCCACGCCGAACTGAAGAAGGGCCATTGGTGCACCGGGCACATGCCGGGCGACACCTACACGCTTTCGGGCAAGACGGTCGGCATCGTCGGCTTCGGCGCGATCGGCAAGAATGTCGCCAAGCTGTTCAAGGGCTTCGGCTGCACCATCCTCTATGCGAAACGCCAGCCGCTCGACGCCGCGCAAGAGGCTGCGCTCGGCGTCAAGCACGCTTCGATGGCGGAGCTTCTGGCGCAGTCCGACGTCGTCTCGCTGCATTGCCCGCTGACGCCGGAGACCACCAATCTGATCGATGCCGCCGCCTTCCGGGCGATGAAGAAGACGGCCGTGCTGGTGAATGTCGCCCGAGGCGGCGTCGTCAACGAGGCCGATCTGGTCGTGGCCCTGCGCGCGAAAGAGATCGCAGGCGCGGCGATGGATGTCTTCTCCGTCGAGCCGCTGCCGGCCGACAGCGAGCTGCTCACGCTCGACAACCTCGTCGTGACGCCGCATCTCGCCGCCATGGCCGCCGACAATTTCGCACCGACCGTGAGGCGGATGTTCGCCAATATCGAGCACGTCTCTCGTGGCGAGCCGGTGCCGCCGCTCGATCTCGTGGTGTGACGGCGCGTCTCAGAAGCTTTCGGCCCAGGGCCTGAGATCGACCTCCTGCGTCCAGGCGCTGCGCGGTTGGCCGAGCACGTCGAGATAGGTCTGGGCGATGGCGTCCGGGTCGAGCGTGTTGTCGGAAGCGTCCGGCCGGGTCGCACTACGCACGCCGCCGTCGATGACGAAGTGCGCGACATGGATGCCCTGCGGCCCGAATTCGCGGGCCGCGCTCTGGGCGAGGCCGCGCAAAGCAAACTTTCCCATGGCGAGGGGCGCCGAGCGGGCAAAGCCCTTGATGCCCGCCGTGGCGCCGGTGAGCAGGATCGCGCCCCGGCCATGCGGCAGCATCCGCCGCGCCGCCTGCTGCACGACGAGGAAAGCGCCGAGCGCATTGACCGCCAGCGACTGTTCAACGGCAGCGCGATCGAGATCGAGCAGAGGTCCCCGCAGAGCGCGGCTCGCATTGTAGACCACCACATCCAGCGCGCCGAACGCGGCATCGACCTCATCGAACAGCCGCGAGACGCTGGCAGCATCCGAAGCGTCCGCCGCGAAGGCCCTCGCGCCGGTTTCCGCCGTCAGCGTCGCAAGCTTCTCGGTGTTTCGCGCGGCGAGTGCGACCTGCACACCCGCAGCCGAGAGCTGTCGGGCAAACGAGGCGCTGATGCCGGAGCCGGCCCCGACGATCAGGGCCGTGCGGTAGGGAAGACTCGACATGACGTGCTCCCGCTCAGGTTGGATCCAGCCGCTGCGATCTTCAGGCGCGGCATCGCCGAGCCCCACAGGCGACGCTGATGTGGACTGCGCCACCGTCTTGGCCAACCTCAGGCCGGTCGGCCGGCGACGCAGGGCATCGAGCGGCCGCGCATCGAGATCGTCCTTCGCGAAAACCTGTCGTGAGGACCTGTTTCCCCGTCATGGCCGGGACAACAGGCCCGACCATGACGATCGTCCATCGGTCGGGTCAAATCCGCCCCTCGGCAAGGTCCCGCGCCCGCGCTTCCGGGCTGCGTTCGGAGGCCCGGCCATAGCCGCCGGCGCCGGGCGTGATGATCTCGACGATCTGCCCAGCCTCCAGCGTGCCATCACCCTTGACGAAAGGCTCGACGCCCTCGCTGAAGACGAAGGAGCCGCCCTGCCCTGGCCCGCCGCCGGCAATGCCCCAGGGCTGTGACTTCAGCCGCGAATTATCGATATTGAGCCGGCAAGACGCCTCGGCGCGGTAGACCCGGCGCAGGCCCATGCCTCCCCCGCTGGCGGCCCTGCCCGCCCGAGCCGTCGACGAGTTCATAGCGCAGCAGCGTGAGCGGATACTCGACCTCAAGCGCCTCGACCGGCAGATTCGAGGTGTTGGTCATATGGACATGGACGCCGTCGAGGCCATCCTTGCTGGCGCGCGCACCGGAACCGCCGCCGATCGTCTCGAGGTAGACCCAGAGATCGCCGCTGCCGGGCTGCGCGCCCATGAAGGTCGCCGCTGCTACCGCGCCTGAACAGGCCGCGATGACGCGCTCGGGGACCGCCTGGGCAAGTGCGCCATGGATGAGGTCGACGACACGCTGGCAGGACGCGATGCGTCCGTTCACCGCTGCCGGATGGACGCAGTTGAGCACCGTCCCTTGCGTCGCGGTGACGGTGAGCGGCCGTGCGAGGCCGGCATTGGGCGGGATCGTCGGGTCGGCGACCGTCTTGACGGCGTAATAGACCGTCGAAAGCAGCGCGGTGTAGACCATGTTGAAGCCGGTGCGCATCTGCGGCGGCGAGTCGAAGGCGAGCGTCATCTCCTCGCCGGCGACGGCGATCTCGACCGAGAATTTCAGCGGCTCGTCGATCTCCGGATTGTCGAAGGAATCCTCGAAGCGATAGACGCCGTCGGGAATCGAGGCGATGCCGGCGCGCATCTTGCGCTCGGCATAGTCCTGCAGCGCCTTGCCGGCGGCGAGCACGGTCGAGCGGCCGTATTTGTCGCAGAGTGCGCGAACGCGCTCGACGCCGAGCCGGTTCGCCGCCATCTGGGCGCGCAGATCCGAAAGACGCTCGCGCGGGACCTGGCAGTTGAGCAGGATGAGTTCCTGCACGTCCTTCATCAGCATCCCGCCATCATAGAGCCGGATCGGCGGAATGCGCAGGCCCTCCTGATAGATATGGGCGTGGCCGCGGTCGGCGAAATCGGAATGATGGGCCGTATTGACGGCCCAAGCGACCATGACGCCGTCATGGAAGACGGGCTCGGCCAGCACGATGTCAGGCAGATGCGTGCCGCCGCCCTCATAAGCGTCGTTGCCGATGAAGACGTCGCCGGGCTTCATCTCGGCGATGGGATGGCGTTTCAGGACATGCGGGATGATGCCGATGAAGGAGCCGAGATGCATCGGGATATGCTCGGCCTGGCAGAGCGTATGGCCCTCGATGTCGAAGAGCGCGGTCGAGCAATCGCGGCGCTCCTTGATGTTGGTGGAATAGCTCGCCCTGACGAGCGCCTCGCCCATCTCCTCGGCAATCGAGGCGAAGGAGGAGCCAATGACCTCGACGGTGATCGGATCGACGGCAACGGATGCGGTCGCGTTCATCACGGCGTCTCCAGGATCAGGTTGAGATAGGGCTCGACGCGGGCGGTCATGCCGGGCAGCAGCACCGTGGTCGCGTCCATCTGCTCGATGATCGCCGGCCCTTCGATCAGGTTGCCCGATTGCAGCGCGTCGCGGTCATAGATGGGGCAATCGACAAAGCCTCCCGCCTCGGGGAACCAGACCTCGCGCTGGCCTATGATGGCGGCAGAGGCATCCGGACCGGCATCGGGTTGCGGCCGAAACTCGGCCTTCGGCACGAAACCGATCGCCTCGACGCGGTAGGTGACGAGTTGCACCGCCTCGCCCTCGGCAATGAAGCCGTAGAGCCGCTTGTGCGCCTCGGCGAAGCCTTCAGCGAGAGCAGCGATCGTCTCGGTCGTGATCGCCCCTTCCGGCACGTCGATGGCGAGTTCGTAGTTCTGGCCATGATAGCGCAGATCGGCGGTGCGCCTGACCTTGCGATCGGCGGGGGCAACCTTCTCCTCCGCGAACCAGTGCTCGGCCTGCGCTTCGAGACCTGCGAATATCTCGGCCATGTCGCCGACGAGCCCGTCATCAAGCGTCGCCAGGCGCGTGGTCGCGAAATTGGCGCGCAGGTCGGTAAGCAGCAGTCCGAGCGCACAGCCGATGCCGGGATTGCGCGGCACGATGATACGCTTCATCTCCAGTTCGCGCGCGAGACGGGCGGCATGAAGCGGCCCCGCCCCGCCGAAGGCAACAAGCGCATAATCCCGTGGATCATGGCCGCGCTGGACGCTGATGACGCGAATGGCCTTGGCCATGTTGGCGGTGACGACCGCGATGATGCCCTGCGCCGTCGCCATCAGGTCGAGGCCGAGCCTGTCTGCGATGCGGCCGATCGCCTGCCGTGAGAGCGACTGGTCGATCGGCATGCGTCCGCCGAGCAGATGCGTCGGGTTCAGGGTCTGCAGCACGACATTGGCATCGGTGACGGCCGGTTCGGTACTGCCGCGGCCGTAGCAGACCGGGCCTGGATCGGCGCCGGCGCTGCGCGGTCCGACCTTGAGCAGGCCGCCCGAATCGATCGCCGCGATCGAGCCACCACCGGCACCGACCGTGTGGATGTCGAGCATCGGTGCCTTGATCGGGTAGCCGTGGACATTGGCTTCGCTGGCGAGCTTGGCTTCGCCGTTACGCAGCAGCGCGACATCCGAAGAGGTGCCGCCCATGTCGAAGGTGATCAGGTTCGCGATGCCGGTCATGGCGCCGATCGCCTGCGCCGCAACGACGCCGGTCGAAGGCCCCGACAGCACGGTTCGCACCGGCAGGCGCGCAGCCATGTCGAAGCCGATGACGCCACCATTCGATTGCGTCAGATGCGGCGTCACGGTGACGCCGAGTTCCTTCAGCCGCCCGGCGAGGCGCTGAATATAGCCTTGCATGACGGGGCCGAGATAGGCGTTCACCACCGCCGTCGAGATGCGCTCATATTCGCGGAATTCCGGCGCGACCTCATGCGAGGTACAGATGAAGGCCTCGGGAAACTCCTCGGCGACGATGCGCCGTGCAATGTCCTCATGCTCGGGGCGGACGAAGCCGTAGAGAAAGCCGATCGCGACCGCCTTGACGCCAGCCGCCTTCAGCGCGCGCGCCGCCTGGCGCACGCCATCCTCGTCGAGCGGGGTTTCGACCGAGCCGTCATGGCGGACGCGCTCGGCGACGCCGAAGCGCAGGTCGCGGGTGACGAGCGGCGGGGCCTTGTCGGCCTGAAGGTCGTAGAGATCGGGGCGCTTCTGGCGGCCGATTTCGATCAGATCGCGGAAGCCGTCGGTGGTGATGAGACCGGTCCTGACACCGCGATGCTGGATCAGGGCGTTGGTGCCGACCGTCGTGCCATGGCCGAAATAGACGACCTCGCTCGGCCTGGCGCCAACGCGCTCGGTGCCTTCCTGCGTGCCGAGCGCGATGGCGCGGGACGGGTCATCCGGCGTCGATGGGACTTTCCAGACCGCGACCGCTCCGGTCGCGTCGTCGAAGAGGCAGACATCGGTGAAGGTCCCCCCGAATCGATCCCGATCCGCCACGCCATGATCTCAAATCCTTCCGTTCAACCGAACGCCGTCTTTGCGGCGGCTGACCATGGCACGCCATGGCCAAAGCCGCCCTGATAGGCACAGACCGCCGCCGCATGGGCCGCACCGGCGGCCAGTGCCTCCGGAATGCTTTTCTTCTCCTGCACGGCCAGAAGAAACGCGGCGATGAAGCCGTCGCCGGCGCCCAGCGTATCGACGATTTGAGTCTGGTTGATCCCGCTATGGTGGAATACCCCATCTGCCATCGCCAACGAGCCACGCTCGCCGCGCGTCACCACCACGAGGCCCGGCCCGGCATCGGCACAGCAGCGAGCGAGGTCGCGGCATTCAGCGTCGGAACCGGAGGGGAAGGACAGGAAGGCGATGTCGAGCGAGGGCAGCGTCGCCGCCAGATTGGCGTCCGTCCAGCGCTCGGAGAAATCGTAGGACAACCGACGTACGGCACGACGGAGCGTCGCAAGATTGGCATCGAGTTCGCCGTAGACGCTCGAATGCACCAGATCGAAGGCAGCGACATAGGCAAGATCCTCGGGCCAGAACTGGCCCCATTGCCCACGCACCCCGTGCTGCGAGCGCAGGAAGCGGCGGTCATTGCCATCATGGCCGATGAAGGCGCGGGCATTGTCGCCGGCAAGCATGCGGCAACGGCTGGTATCCACGCCCTCCTGGCGCAGGGCATCGACGATCAGCATCCCGCCCTCGTCCGAGCCGAGACAGCCGAGATAGCCTGTCTCGGCACCGAGCCTGTGGGCCAGGACCGCGACATTGACCGCATTGCCGCCGGGAAATTGCAGGCCGCGATCGACATAGGTGTCGACCGTGTTGTCGCCAAGCCCGAGCAGCCTGAGGGTCATGAGCGCCTCCGCTCCGCGCGAAGATTCAGTACGCAACCTTCCACATGTAGCGGCGGGTCGAGAGCGGCTGATTGTGGAGCACTGACAAATGCGCCGCCATGCGCTTCAGCGCCGATTGGAGGATGTAGGGAGCGACGATCGGGCGAATCTCCGGCGCGATGCCCTTCATCGCGAAATCGCGCGAGTCATATTTCATCACGCGCTCAGCATGGGTGTCGCAGAACGCCGAGACGCGCTCCATCAGCGGGCGGCTCGGGTCTTCCCCGGTGATCAGGATGAGCGGCGTGCTGCGGTCGATGATCTCGAAGGGACCGTGGAAGAACTCCGCCGCCTCGATCGGGTAGCTGTGCAGCCAGAGCATCTCCATCAGGATGCAGACCCCGAAGACATATGCCGTGGTAAAGCCCGGCCCCGAGGCGACATGATAGAAATTGCGGTCCTCGGCATAGAGACGCGCGTCGGCTGTGGCGCGCTCCTCGTTCTGCTCAGCAGCATCGCAGATCGCGCCGGGCAGCGCATCGAGCGACGAAACGAGTTTGTCGCCGAGCGGCCAGCCTTCCTTTTCCGCCATGACCCCGCCGACCAGCGCCTGCATCAGCATGAACATGGCCACGAAGGATTCGCTGGTGTCGCCGACGATGAAGCGTTCGGGAACGGATTGGCTCAACGGCTTGTCGGCGTGTTGGCTGAAGGCCACGACCTTGCAGGGCTTGTCCTTCAGGAACCCCGCGGCGGCGACTGTCTCCGGCGTCGTGCCGGATTTGGAGGCGAGCAGGACCAGAGTGCGGCCGTCGAGCCGCGGCGGATCGACCGCCATGAACTCCGCCGGGAAATAGCGGCGCACCTCGATGCCAGGGGAATAATGCTCGAGCCAGTATTTGATGCCGGCCATGGCGCGATTGGCCGAGCCACAGGCAACGAGATAGATTCGGTCGATATCGGGAGCGAGGTGGCGGCCGAGCGCAAAGGCCCGTGGCACGGCGGCGCGGGTCTGCGCGAGCCCCTCTTGCACGCGGGCGCGATCGAAGGCGATGGACATGGGAGAGTGTCACTTCCTGGCGACGAAGAATTGGTATACACCAATCACCTATACCAATTCCTGTCAACCATAGTCCAATTGGCCGATGGACCAGCTCGATTGCGCCGCACTTCCGCGTTTATGCTCCCCGGGATGTGGAGCCGACGCAATCCCGCTATATGCGGAAACGGGAAGCATCCGAGAGACACCAGCCATGCGCGAACCCGTGAAGCGGGCCAAGCCGATCTATGTCCAGGTGCAGGATTACCTGCTCGACCTCATCAACGGGCCGGACTATGGCCCGGGTGACCGCGTTCCCTCCGAACGCGCGCTCGCTGACACGCTCGGCATCAACCGCATGACCGTGCGCAAGGCGATCGACAAGCTCGTCGACCGCAATGTGCTGGAGCGCAACGGCACCAGCGGCACCCGCGTCCCGCTGGTCCAGGTGACGCGCCCGATCGAGGTGCATTCGACCCTCGGCATCACCCGCATCATTCGCAATGCCGGCGGCGAACCCGGCAACAAGCTGCTGCATTTCGGCGAGGAGAAGGCGACCGAGAGCATCGCACGTCGGCTCGACATCGCAGCTGGCGCCGATCTGATCATGTTCCGTCGGCTGCGCACGGTGAATGACGAGCCGTTCTGCATCGAGACGAGCTACCTGCCGGCGGCGCGTTTTGCCGGGCTCGTGGCGGAAGACCTCGTCGCCGGGCAGTCGCTCTATGAATTGCTGAGAGCCCGCTACCATGTCGAGGCGAGCGCGCGCGACCGCGAGATCGGCGTCGGTATCGCGACGGACCTGGAGGCCCGCTTGCTCCTGCTCCAGCCCGGTTCGCCCACTCTGGTCCTGAGGCTGGTGGCGCGCGACGGCGACGGCACGCCGATCGAATACATGAAATCGATCAACCACCCTCATCACGTCGTCTTTCGCAACTCCACGCCGGCCCCACAGGACTGATCATGCCGCTGCCTGCCTTTCACTCCCGGCCCAGGGCTATGATTTCGTCTCCGGCCGGGGAGCGCATGTGATGGGCATCACGATCGAGACGATCGACGCTGACGCGAGCTTGCCGAAGAGCAGCGACGTCGTCGTCATCGGCGGCGGCATCATCGGCATCATGACCGCGCTCTTCCTAGCGAAAGACGGAATTTCGGTCACGGTCTGCGAGAAGGGCGAGGTTGGCCACGAGCAGTCGGGCCGCAACTGGGGCTGGGTCCGGATCATGGGACGCGATCCCGGCGAGATTCCGCTCGGGCTGGAAAGCATGCGGCTCTGGTCCGAGATGGACAAGCTGGTCGGGGGCGATACCGGCTTCACCCGCTCCGGTATCGTCTATGTCGCGGATACGCCCGCCGCGCTCGCCCAGCACGAGGCCTGGCTCGACCATGCCAGGCAATACCAGCTCGACTCCCGGCTGTTGAGCTCGCGCGAGATCGAGAGCGTGCTGCCCGGCTGCGGGCGCACCTTCGCTGGCGCCTTGTTTACACCGAGCGATGCGCGGGCCGAACCGCAGAAGGCCGTGCCGGCGATGGCGCGCGCGCTGCGCCGGCATGGCGGCACCGTGCTGACACGCTGTGCCGTGCGCGGCATCGAGACCAGAGCCGGCCGGGTCAGCGCCGTGGTGACGGAGCGCGGCACGATCGCCTGCTCGCAGATCGTGCTGGCAGGCGGCGCGTGGTCGCGGCTGTTCCTCGGCAATCTCGGCATCGACTTTCCGCAGCTCAAGGTGCTCGGCTCGGTCCTGCGCACCGAACCGCTCGACGGCCCGCCTGCCCATGCCGTGGGCGGCTCGGACTTCGCCTTTCGCAAGCGTCAGGATGGCGGCTACACCATTGCCCATCGCGGCGCGAGCACCGCCGAGATCGTGCCGGACTCGTTCCGCCTGTTCGGTGATTTCCTGCCTTCGCTGGTGAAGCAGCGGCATGAGCTCAGGTTGCATCTCGGCGCGCGCTTCCTGGAGGAGGCGCGGACGCCGCGGCGCTGGGGCCTCGACGAGGTGACGCCTTTCGAGCGCATGCGCGTGCTCGATCCGGCGCCGGTCAGCGCGATCCTCCGCGAGGGGCAGGCCAATCTGATCAAGGCCTTTCCGGCTTTCGCGGGTCTTAAGATCGCGCAGGCCTGGGGCGGCTTCGTCGATGCGATGCCTGACGCCGTGCCGGTGATCGGCGAAGTGCCGCGCCTGCCCGGCTTCTTCATCGCCAGCGGCTTCTCGGGCCATGGCTTCGGCATCGGCCCGGGTGCCGGGCGGCTCATTGCCGACCTCGTCAGGGGCGCCACGCCCCTGATCGACGCCAGGCCCTTCCGGCTCGAGCGCTTCGCCCGGCTGGAGCGCACGACGCGCGCGGCTTGAGAGTCGTTCAAAAAGGACTTTTAACGCGCGCTGCGACGAGGCGGAAACCTCCCCGCGTCATCCCGGACAAGCGGCTTTAGCCGCGCCGCTCCGGGATCCATCGTATGGCTCCGCAGCTTTACGATGGGATCCCGGAGCTTCGCTTCGCTGCGTCCGGGATGACGCTGCTTGATTCTGGCAAAGCGCAGCATGGCTCAAGCCAGCGAGGTCTCTTCCAGCGAATAGGCCGAGAAAAATTCGTGCCGCCCGGCAGAGCCTTGAAGCCGGTCACGCCCTTGACCATGCCATAGCCCTGGGAGCGCCAGGCGAGACCGACGAGCGGCGCCTGCTCCAGCGCGAGCTTCTCGAGCTCGGCATAGATGGCCTTGCGCTTGGCGATGTCGAACTCGGCGCGTCCCTTGGCGAAGAGAGCGTGGAGCTCCGGCGTCGGCAGACCAAAGCTGCGCGAGATGTTCGGCGGTAACTCGCCGTCGAGCAGCGGTGCGAGCCCGTCCGGATCGTTGTTGTCGGCCGTCGTGCCCTGGACGCAAAATTCGTAGCGCCCCTTGCCGCCGAGATCGACGCGCGAGGCCCAGTCCGGCAGGTTGAGTTTCACGTCGATGCCGATCTCGCCGAGATGGGCCTGCACCACCTCGGCCGTCGATTTGTGCATGCCGTATTGCGCCGTCGAGAGCAGCGTGCAGGAGAAGCCCTTCGGGACGCCGGCTTCCGCCATCAGCTTCCTGGCCCTGTCGGGATCATAGCTCCAGAATTTCGCCCGCCCGGCATCGTAATAGGGGCTGGTATCGGGGATCGGGATGCCCTGGAGCGGCGTGCCGCGCCCGAAGAAGGCAGCTTGGACGATATCCTCGCGCCGGATGGCGAAACCGACCGCCTGGCGCAGGCGCGAATCCTTGAACGGCCCGCTGGTGCCGTTGAAGTTCAGCCCCATGAAGGGGCCGTTGGCGGCATCGAGCTTGAGGCGCGGGTCCTTCTCGATCGCCGCCATGTGCTGCCAAGGCACGTATTCGATCAGATCGATATCGCCGGCCTGGAGCGCGGCGACGCGCAGGTTCTCATCGGCATAGGCCGTGAGCTTGATGCCGGCGAGTCTGGGCAGGCCTGGCTTGTAGTATTTGTCGAAGGCCGCGACCTCGATCGAGACGCCGCGCTCCTGGTCCTTGACGACGAACGGGCCCGCGCCGACGCCGAGGCCACGCCCCTCGAGCGAGTCCTTGGCGATGATCGGCGCGTGCGGGCTGGCGAGCCAGATCGGCAGCGTCACTGTCGGCTGCTTCATGACGATACGGACGGTGCGGGGATCGGGCGTCTCGATCGTCTCGATGCCGCCGAACTCGGCCCTGAGGAAGGCGGTGGAATTCGGCGCGGCGATCTGCTCCAGCGTCCATTTCACGTCGTCGGCCGTCACGGGCTTGCCGTTATGGAAGCTCGCCTGCCGCAGCTTGAAGATCCATCCGGTCGGCCCGTCCTGCGTCCAGGATTCCGCGAGCTCGGGCCGGACCTCGCCCTTTTCGTCGAAGCCGGTCAGGCCGCGGAAGATCAGGAGCTTCACGGTCAGCGCGGCGGTGCCCGTATGGACCCATGGTTGCAGGCTCGGCGGAAAGCTCGACAGACCGAAGCGCAGGACCTTCCTTGCTGGTATCTGGGAGAAGGCGGAGGCCGTAACCAGGGGAAAGCTGGCTCCGGCGGCAAGAAGGGCACGGCGCGAAATCATCGTCATCGGAGATCCCCTTGTTATCGGCCTTAAGCAGCATGGATTGGTGTATACCAAACGTCAATCGCGTCCTCGCTTGGCGGTGGTGCGCGTCTTTTTTGGGCGCAAGGCCATGTCGGGTCTCCTTTGATTTCTACGCGCCCTTGCCGCCGGCATCCTTGACAGCGTTGATCCACTTAAGTGGTATATACCAATCTTGCCTGCGCTGAGCGGGCAAGCGATCGCCGACGCGCGGTGAGAGCTGCCGTGCTCCGCCGACCATGCCTGAAGGAGGTGCGCCGTGAGCGAGATCATCAAAGTCAAATCCGGGAGCAAGTACGAGAATCTGAACAGCTACTCGCGGCTGGTGGTCGCCGGCGACATGATCTTCGTCTCCAACACGGCCGGGCGGAACTATAAGACCCGCGCCATCGCCAGCGACGCCAGGGGCCAGGCCGAGCAGGCCTTCCGCAATATCGAGGGCGCGCTCGCCGCCGTCGACGCCTCGCTCAAGGACGTCGTCGCGATCAAGGTCTTCGTGCCGGACATCGCCGACATGGAGGCGGTCGGCGAGGTCGTCGGACTCAAGTTCCGGGGCATCGACCCCGCCAACACCACGACCTGCACGCCGCTCGGCCAGCCTGAGCTCAAAGTCGAGTTCGAGGTGACGGCCTATCGCCGCCGCAGGCCGGACGAAGCCGAAAAGCGCATCAGCGTCGATCTTTCCTGAGCCTGTCGACATGCCGGACGTCGTCATCGTCGGAGGCGGGATCAGCGGCGCGGCCGCAGCCTACGAGATCGCGCGCGCCGGTCATTCGGTGACATTGTTCGAGGCCCGCAGCCTCGCGGCCATGGCATCCGGCTGGACCTTGGGCGGCGTCAGGCAATCCGGGCGCGACCCGGCCGAACTGCCGCTGGCGAAGGCCGCCGTCGAACGCTGGGGTGGGCTCGACGAGGAACTCGGCGCGGCGACCGGCTATCGCCGGCGCGGCAATCTGCGTCTTGCGCGGACGGAAGCCGAGGTCGAGGTGATCCGCGAGCTGGTTGTCCGGCAGCGACAGCTCGGCCTCGCCATCGACTATCTGCCGGACAATGCGGCGATCAGGGCGATCGCGCCGGCCATCGGCCCGTCGATCCTCGCCGCCTCGTTCTGCTCGGGCGACGGCCATGCCGACCCGGTTCCGGTGGTGCGGGCTTTCGCAGCGGCTGCCGCACGTCATGGCGCGACCATCCGTGACGGCATCGGCGTAAAGGCGCTGAAGCGAACCGGCGACACGGTCACAGGCGTCGAGACCTCAGAGGGCGCGAGCGTGCCCGCCGGGCGCGTCATCCTGGCGACTGGCATCCATGCGCCTGAGCTGCTGCGGCCGCTAGGGCTTGATCTGCCGCTGCGAGTCAAGCTCGTCTGCGTCATGCAGAGCGTGCCGCTGCCGCCACTGGTCGAGCAGGTCTTCGGCGTCGCCAATGCCGACGCCGCCGGCCGGCAGGAGGTCGATGGCCGCCTGCGCGTTACCACCGGCATCGGCGACTGGCCGCATGAGCCGGCCTCCTGGACAATGGACGCGCTGGCTCCGCGCGCGGCGGACATCGCCGCCTTGATCGGGCGGGTGACGCAGGTTTTGCCGGCTGCCGCCGATGCCGGGATCGCGCGCCTCTGGGGCGGGTTGATCGACCTCACGCCCGATGCGCTGCCGGCGATCGACGCCCATACCGGCCTTGACGGCCTGATCGTCGCGGCCGGTTTCTCCGGGCACGGCTTCGGCATCGGCCCGGTCACCGGCGAAATCCTCGCCGACCTTGCGCTGTCGAAGCAGCCGCGCTTCGACCTCACCCCGTTCAGGCTGGACCGCTTCGCAGGCGAACCGGCGACGGACGCCGCGCTGACGCTGCAGGGCTAGAGGACATCGCAGATGCTTGCCCCCATGGGACGCGTGATCCTGATCTCGGGCGCCAATCGCGGCATCGGCCGCGCGGTTGCCGAGGCGCTGCATGAGGAGGGTTACAGCCTGAGCCTTGGCGGGCGCGACCTCGACTCGCTCAAGACAATGAGCGCCGGCTGGGCTTCAGGCCGTGTCCACATCGCGCGCTACGACGCGCAGGATTGGACAAGCCACCGCGCCTGGACGGATGCCGTGATGGCGCGTTTCGGCCGGATCGACGGGCTCGTCAACAATGCCGGCATGCATTCGTCGATCACGCTGCGCGCTCCGGACGAAGCCGAGCTCGATGCGATCTGGGCGGTGAACTGCAAAGGCCCGCTCAACCTGATCCATTGCGCGCTGCCGCATCTCGAGGCGAGCGGCTCAGGGCGCATCGTCAATGTCGCATCGATGTCGGGCAAGCGCGTGCGCAACGACCATGTCGCCTACAACATGACCAAGCATGCCCTGGTGGCGCTGACCCATGCGGCGCGCCGGATTGCCTGGGACAAGGGCGTACGAGCGACCGCGCTCTGCCCCTCTTTCGTGCCGACCGACATGACGGCGGCGAGCAAGGCGATGGCACGCCAGGACATGACCCAGCCCGCCGATCTGGCGCAGCTGGTTGCCACGGTCCTCGCGCTGCCCAACAATGCCTCGGTCGCGGAATTGCTGGTCAATTGCAGGCTGGAGGACATGCTCTAGGCGCGGAGACCGAAGGGCAAAGACAGGACAGAATTCGCGCTCCAGACGGGGCGTCCTGCTCAGCTATCACCGGCACAAAGCCGGGATCGTCGATACCCAACAAGAACGCAGGGGAACAGCAATGAAACGAACCGGATCAATCGTCGCCGCCATGCTGGCCGGCGCGCTGCTGGCGACGCCCGCGCTGGCACAGAAGACGGTGCTGACCGTCGGCATGCAGAGCTCTGATGCCGGCGTGCTCGACCCGCATCTGAATTCCGGCACGCCCGGCAAGGCGCTGCTGAACTGGATGTTCAACGGACTGGTACGGATCAAGCCCGGCGAACTCTCGCCCGAATTCATCGAGCCCGATCTCGCCGAGAGCTGGACCGCCTCGGCGGACGGCAAGGAATGGACCTTCAAGCTGCGCCAGGGCGTGCAGTGCCATCACGGCTATGGCGAGTTCACCTCGGCGGACGCGGTCTATTCGCTGAACCGGGCCGCAACCAAGGAAAGCTCGGCCTTTTCGTCGGATTATGGCGCCTTCGACAAGGTCGAGGCCCCCGACAAATACACCGTCAAGATCACGCTGAAGCAGGCCATTCCGAGCCTGCTCGGCATCGTCATGAACTATCATGGCGGCAACATGGTCTGTAAGAAGGCCGCCGAAGAACTGGGCAAGGATGGCTTCGCCAAGAAGCCTGTCGGCACCGGCCCGTTCATGTTCTCCGAATATGTGCCGCAGCAATACGCCAAGCTCGTCGCCAACCCGAACTACTTCCGGGCCAAGCCGAAGCTGACCGAGATCCTCTACCGCTTCATCCCGTCGGATTCCTCGCGCGACCTCGCCTTCCAGTCCGGCGAACTCGACATGATGCTCGGCCGGCAGGAGCAGGCCTGGGTCGACCGCATGAACGCCTTGCCCGGCGTCAAGGTGGTGGCGATGGGCCCGGCCGAAATGTCGGTGCTGCATCTCAATATGAGCCAGCCGCCGCTCGACAACCTCAAGGTTCGCCAGGCGATCGCCCATGCGATCGACCGCAACGCGATCTGGCAGTTCCGCGGTAAGAACATCTCGCGCCCGGCCGTCTCGGTGGTACCTTCGGGCTATCTCGGCACGGACGAGAAGGCAGCTCTGCTGCCCTTCGACCTCGCCAAGTCGAAGGCGCTGCTGGCGGAGGCCGGCTTCCCCAACGGCGTCACGATCAAGACGATCAATACGACGCTGCCCTCGATGCTCAGCTTCACCGAGGCGACGCAGGCGCTGCTGAAGCGGGCGGGCATCACATTGGAGATCCAGCCGGTGGAGCATGCGACCTTCCACCAGCAAATCCGGCAGGACTTGTCGCAGGTTGTGCATTTCCAGGCGGCGCGCTTCCCCGTCGCGGATGTCTATCTCTCGCAGTTCTTCCACTCGCGCGCGATCGTGAAAACCCCGACGGCGGTGACGAACTTCTCGCATTGCAAGGTCGCCGATGCCGAGATCGATGCGGCCCGGTCGGAGACCGACAAGGCCAAGCAGCTCGCGCTCTGGAAGACGGCGCAGGAGAAGATCATCAAGGAAGTCTGCGCGATCCCAGTCAACGAGATGATGCAGCTCTGGGCCTACAAGGACAGCCTCGACCTCGGCTACGAGCTCAAGGCTTCGCTGAATCTCGGCCCGCCGGTGCTCGAGACCACGCGCTTCACCAAGTGACCCTCAGGGAGCGGCCTTAAGACGGCCGCTCCCTTTCTCTTGCTTGCGGCGGCATCATGGGCGCCTTCCTCGTCAAACGGCTCGGCTTCGCCGTCGTCACACTCTGGGCGGTGCTCTCGCTCGTCTTCGTCGTGGTGCGGATCGTGCCGGGCGACCCGGCGCAGGTCATTCTCGGCGACCAGGCCGATGCGACCGCGATCGCTGCGATGCGCACCAGGCTGGGGCTCGATGCCCCGGTGATCGAGCAATACTGGACCTTCCTCTCCGGGGCGCTGCGGGGCGACTGGGGCGTGTCGCTGGTCACTGGCCGGCCGGTGATCCAGGAGATCCTCGCCGTCCTGCCCTGGACCATCGAGCTGACACTGGTCTCGATGGCGATCGGCGTCGCGATCGGCGTGCCGCTCGGGGTCTGGGCTGCGATCAATCGCAACCACATGCCGGACTATGTGACGCGTATCGCCTCGCTGCTCGGCCTGTCCTTTCCGCCCTTCGTCTCGGCGATCATCCTGCTGATCGTCTTCGCGATCGTGCTGCGCTGGTTCCCGGTGATCAGCGCCGGCTCCGGCTCTCCCTCGGCCTGGTTCCAGGCGATGGCGCTGCCGGCGCTCAATCTCGGCCTGATCATGGCCGCCTACATCACCCGCGTCGCCCGCTCGGCCATGCTGGAGGTGCTGCAGGAGGACTATGTCCGCAGCGCACGGGCCAAGGGCGTGCCCTGGCGCGTCGTGGTCTGGAAGCACGCGCTGCGCAACGCGCTGATCCCGGTCATCACCATCGTGGGTCTGTATCTCGGCATCCTGATCGGCAATTCGGTGCTGACAGAGATCGTCTTCAACCGGCCCGGTCTCGGCAAGCTGATCATCGGCGCGCTGAACCAGCGCGACTACACCATGCTGCAGGGCATGATGGTGATCTACACGCTGATCGTCGTGCTGGTGAACATCGCCACCGACCTAACCTACGCCGTCGTCGATCCAAGAGTGAAACTGTCATGAGGGTGAAGCTGGCATGAGCACCTCGGTTCATGATGCCGGCCAGGCTGCGCCGCCGCGCCTGCGTTGGCTTTCGGCCACGATCGGCGCCTTCAACGCCAACAAGACCTCCTGGGTCGGACTTGTCATCGTCGTCGCAGTAATCCTGGCCGCTGTGTTCGCGCCGGTCATCGCCCCGCATGACCCGCTCGAGCAGGACATCCTGTCACGCCTCCAGCCGCCGCATGACAATTTCTATCTCGGCACCGATTATTTCGGCCGCGACATCCTCTCCCGCCTGCTCTACGGCGCGCGCATCTCGCTCGTCATCGGTGTTGCCTCGACCGTGATCGCGCTGGTGCTCGGCTCGCTGATCGGCATCCTCGCCGGCTGGTATGGCGGGAAGTTCGATGTCGTCGTGATGCAGACGATGGACATCCTGCTCGCCTTCCCCTCGCTCATCCTCGGCCTAATCCTGGTCGCGATGCTCGGCCCCTCAATGGAGAACATCACCATCGCGATCGCGCTGACCTCGATTCCCTCCTTTGCCCGCATCGCCCGGGCGCCGACGATCTCGGTCAAGGAGCGCGACTATATCGAGGCTGGTCGGGCGCTGGCCTTCTCCGACGTCCGGATCATGGCGGGCCACATCCTGCCCAACATCTTCCCCGAGATCTTGGTGATGGGCTCGCTCTGGCTCGCCAACGCGATCCGCACCGAGGCCTCGCTCGCCTTTGTCGGGCTCGGCGTGAAGCCGCCGATCCCGACCTGGGGCGGCATGATCCGCGAGGGCTTCGAGAACATCCTCGATAGCTACTGGCTGGTGCTGGCGCCGAGCATCGCCATCCTTATCATCGTCTTTGCGCTCAACATCCTCGGCGACGGTCTGCGCGACGCCATCGACCCCAAGCTGAAGGGCGAACGATGAGCGCCCCCGTCCTTTCCGTCGAGAACCTGCAGACGGCCTTCCGCGTCGGCGGCCAGTGGCGCTGGGCGATCGAGGATCTGAGCTTCGACATCGCGCCGGGCGAGACCGTCGCGATCGTCGGCGAATCCGGCTCGGGCAAATCGGTCACCGCGCTCTCGATCATGCGGCTGGTCTCAGCCGCCAATGGCCGCATCCAGGGCAAGATCGCACTCGAAGGCCGCGACCTGCTGGCACTCGCCGAGGAGGAGATGCGCAAGGTCCGCGGCAACGACATCGCGATGATCTTCCAGGAACCGATGACGAGCCTGAACCCGGTGCTCACCGTCGGCCACCAGATCTGCGAGGCGCTGCGCTATCATCGCGGGCTCGACAAGGCGGCCGCCGAGGCAGAGGCGCTGCGCATGCTGGAGAAGGTGCGCATCCCCTCCGCCAAGACCCGCTTTGCCAACTATCCGCACCAGCTCTCGGGCGGCATGCGCCAGCGCGTGATGATCGCGACCGCGCTTGCCTGCAAGCCAAAACTCCTGATCGCCGACGAGCCGACGACAGCGCTCGACGTGACGATCCAGGCGCAGATCCTCGAACTGATCAAGACACTGCAGGACGAGGAGGGCATGTCGGTCCTCTTCATCACCCATGACATGGGCGTCGTCGCCGAGATCGCCGACCGCGTCGTGGTAATGTGGAAGGGCCGCAAGCTCGAGGATGCGCCCTCGGAGCAGGTCTTCAACCGGCCGGTGCATGGCTATACCAAGGCGCTGCTCGCCGCCGTGCCTAGGCTCGGCGACATGGAGGGGCATGGCAGGCCCCTGCGCTTCCCCCATATCGATCCCGACAATGGCGAGGTGCGCGGCAAGCCGGTCGAGGCCGCCGACACGGTCAAGGTCAGCGAGGCCTCGCTCCTGGAGGTCGCCGGTCTGACGACGCGCTTCGCCATTCGCGGCGGCGTGTTCGGGCGGCTGCGCGGCCGGGTCCATGCGGTCGAGAGCGTCTCCTTCACGCTCCAGCGCGGCGAGACGCTGGCGCTGGTCGGCGAATCCGGCTGCGGCAAGTCGACGACAGGGCGCTCGATCCTGCGGCTGATCGAGCCTTCTTCCGGCACGGTGCGCTTCGAGGGCCGCGACGTCACCGGCTTCGGCAAACACGAGCTGCTCGCGGCGCGCCGCGACATGCAGATGATCTTCCAGGACCCGTTCGCCTCGCTGAACCCACGCAAGACGGTGGGCGCCGCCATTGCCGAGCCGATCGTCGTCCATGGCCTCGCCCGGGGCGCAGAAGCGAAGGAGCGCGTCGACGAGTTGATGCGCCGTGTCGGCTTGTCGCCAGCCATGGGCACGCGCTTCCCGCACGAGTTCTCGGGCGGCCAGCGCCAGAGGCTCGCCATCGCCCGGGCACTGGCGCTGTCGCCCAAGCTGGTCGTGGCGGACGAGGCTGTCTCGGCGCTGGACGTCTCGGTCAAGGCGCAGGTGCTGAACCTGATGCTCGACCTGCAGGCGGAATTTGGCCTCGCCTATCTCTTCATCTCGCATGACATGGCGGTGGTCGAGCGTGTCAGCCACCGCGTCGCGGTGATGTATCTCGGCGAGATCGTCGAGCTCGGCCCGCGCGAGGCGGTATTCGCCAATCCGCTGCATCCCTATACGCGAAAACTGCTCTCGGCCGTGCCGGTGCCCGACCCGGCACGCCGCTCCCTGCGCCGCGAACTGGCGGTCGACGAGATCCCGAGCCCGATCCGTGCGCTCGATTGGCGCGCGCCGGCGCAGGCGCTGGTCGAGGTCGAGACCGGTCATTTCGTCAGACAGGCGGTCTGACGGAGACGGCCCCCGCACGGGCTCAAGAGGCGAAGAAGAGGTACCCAGCCTCGCCTCGCGGCGCGAAGGCCCGCTAGTCAAGAAAAGGCGCCCGGTTTGACCCGGCCGCCCTCTCTCATTCGCGGAACTTTTCCTGCAATCGCGGCAACACTATGCCTCGACTTTCATCAGTTGAAGCCCAACCTCACGAACATCCGGTCGTCGAGCCGCAGGTGTTGCACTTCAGGCAGGTGCCGTTCCGCACCAGCGTGAAGTTGCCGCACTCCCCGCACGAGTCCCCGACATAGCCCTTCATGATCGCCTCGGCCCGGCGCTCCGACGCCGTCGGTTGGGCGGCCGGCGCGGCGAAGCCGAGCTTGCTCATCTCGGCCTCTCCGAATTCTTCCAGCTCCTCCTTCAGCGCGGTCGCGCCGGCGGTGGCGAGGCCCATGACGCTGCTGGTCGAACGGGCGACCGCGTCGTTGGCCGCAGCCCCGCCCTGGATGGCGAGCAGGTTGATCGGCTTGCCGCGGCGGAAGCCTGACGAAGCCAGCGGGGTCGAGGTGATCGGCCCGGCTGCATCCGGTGCCCTGCCCTGCTCGACGCCGCCGCCCATCACGTCATGGCCGATCTCGGAGGGATCGACATGGGCGAGGTCGTGCCGGCCGAGATAGGAGATCGCGAGCTCGCGGAAGACATAGTCGAGGATCGAGGTCGCGTTCTTGATCGACTGGTTGCCCTGCACGAAGCCCGAGGGCTCGAAGCGGGTGAAGGTGAAGGCCTCGACATACTCCTCCAGCGGCACGCCGTATTGCAGGCCGAGCGAGACCGCGATGGCGAAGTTGTTCATCATCGCCCGGAAGGCCGCGCCCTCCTTGTGCATGTCGATGAAGATCTCGCCGAGGCGCCCGTCGGAATACTCGCCGGTGTGGACATAGACCTTGTGGCCGCCGACCACCGCCTTCTGGATGTAGCCGGTGCGGCGCGACGGCATCTTCTCGCGGTCGCGCACCCGCTCGACCCGCTCGACGATGCGCTCGACGATCTTCTCGGCGATCTGGGTGGCACGTGCCGCCAGCGGCTGCTGGTAGAGCGCCTCGGTCGCGTCGTCGGCGTCGTCGTCCTCGTCGGCGATCAGGGCCGAGTTCAGCGGCTGCGACAGCTTCGAGCCGTCGCGGTAGAGCGCGTTCGCCTTCAGTGCCAGCTTCCACGAGAGCAGATAGGCGCTCTTGCAGTCCTCGACAGTGGCGTCGTTCGGCATGTTGATGGTCTTGGAGATCGCGCCCGAGATGAAGGGCTGCGCCGCCGCCATCATGCGGATATGGCTCTCGACCGAGAGATAGCGCTTGCCGATGCGCCCGCAGGGATTGGCGCAATCGAAGACGTTGTAGTGCTCCTTCCGGAGGTGCGGCGCGCCTTCCAGCGTCATCGCCCCGCAGACATGGACGTTGGCGGCCTCGATCTCGGCCTTGCTGAAGCCGAGGAAGGGCAGGAGCTCGAACGACATGTCGTTGAGCTTCTCGACCGGGACGCCCAGCGTGCCGGTGAGGAAGTCTTCGCCCAGCGTCCACTTGTTGAAGACGAACTTGATGTCGAAGGCGCTCTTCAGCCCCTTCTCGATTGCATCGATCTTCTCGTCGCTGAAGCCCTTGGCCCGCAGCGAGCCGGGGTTGACGGCGGGCGCCTGCTTCATCGAGCCATGGCCGACGGCATAGGCCTCGATCTCGGCGATATCGGCCTCGCGATAGCCGAGCGCACGCAGCGCGTCCGGAACGGCGCCGTTGATGATCTTGAAGTAGCCGCCACCGGCGAGCTTCTTGAACTTCACCAGAGCGAAATCGGGCTCGATGCCGGTGGTGTCGCAGTCCATGACCAGGCCGATCGTGCCGGTCGGCGCGATCACGGTCGACTGGGCGTTGCGGTAGCCATGGTTCTCGCCCAGCGCCAGCGCCTCGTCCCAGCTTGCCTTGGCCCGCTCCGACACCGTCACCGAGGAGCCGCCGAGGCGCTCCAGCGTGGCATGGTCGAGCGGCACCGGCGTGACCTGCAGGTCCTCATAGCCGGCAGCCTGGCCATGGGCCGCGACGCGATGGTTGCGGATGACGCGCAGCATGTGCCGGGCGTTCTTCTTGTAGCCCGGGAAGGGGCCGAGCTCGCCCGCCATCTCAGCCGAGGTCGCATAGGCGACGCCGGTCATGATCGCGGTCAGGCCGCCGGCGAGCGCCCTGCCCTCGTCGCTGTCATAGCCGAGGCCCATGGTCATCAAGAGGCCGCCGATATTGGCGTAGCCGAGGCCGAGCGTGCGGTACTCATAGGAGAGCTCGGCGATCTCGCGGCTCGGGAACTGCGCCATCGTCACCGAGATCTCGAGGACGATCGTCCAGAGCCGGCAGAGATGCTCGTAACCGGCGACGTCGAAGGCCTTGGTCTGCCGATCGTAGAACTGCAGCAGGTTGGCCGAGGCCAGGTTGCAGGCGGTGTCGTCGAGGAACATGTACTCCGAGCACGGGTTCGAGGCGCGGATGCGTCCCGAGGCCGGGCTGGTGTGCCAGTCGTTCATCGTGGTGTTGAAGTGCAGGCCCGGATCGGCCGAGGCCCAGGCGGCGTAGCCGATCTTCTCCCAGAGGTCGCGCGCCTTCAGGGTCTTGGTGACCTTGCCGGTGGTGCGGCCGATGAGGTTCCAGTCGCCGTCGGTCTCGACCGCGCGCAGGAAGTCGTCGGTCAGCGAGACCGAGTTGTTCGAGTTCTGGCCCGAAACGGTGAGATAGGCTTCCGAATCCCAGTCGGTGTCGTAGGTGTCGAACTGGATCTCGGTGTAGCCCTGCTTGGCGAACTGGATGACGCGCTTGATGTAGTTGTCCGGGACCAGCGCCTTGCGGGCGAGCTTGATCTCGCGCTTCAGCGCCGGGTTCTTCTCGGGATCGAAACAGGCGTCGTCGGCAGCCTCGCAATTCACGCAGGCCTTCATCACCGCCTTCATCGCCTTCTGGACGATCTTGGAGCCGGCGACGAGGGCCGCGACCTTCTGCTCCTCCTTCACCTTCCAGTCGATATAGGTCTCGATATCGGGGTGATCGACGTCGACCACGACCATCTTGGCGGCGCGGCGGGTGGTGCCGCCCGACTTGATCGCGCCGGCAGCGCGGTCGCCGATCTTGAGGAAGGACATCAGGCCGGAGGAGCGGCCGCCGCCGGCGAGCTTCTCGCCCTCGCCGCGCAGCATCGAGAAGTTCGAGCCGGTGCCGGAGCCGTACTTGAACAGGCGCGCCTCGCGCACCCACAGGTCCATGATGCCGCCCTCATTGACGAGGTCGTCCTGCACGCCCTGGATGAAGCAGGCATGCGGCTGCGGGTGCTCGTAGCTCGACTTCGACTTCACCAGCTTGCCGGTCTTGAAGTCGACGTAGAAATGGCCCTGGCTCGGCCCGTCGATGCCATAGGCCCAGTGCAGGCCGGTGTTGAACCATTGTGGCGAGTTCGGCGCGACCATCTGGCGGGCGAGCATGAAGCGCAATTCGTCATGGAAGGCGTGGGCATCCTCTTCCGAGGAGAAATAGCCACCCTTCCAGCCCCAATAGGTCCAGCAGCCGGCGAGCCGGTCAAAGACCTGCTTGGACGAGATCTCGGAGCCGTAACGCTCGCCCTCCGGCAGCTTCGCCAGCGCCGCCTCATCGGGAACCGAACGCCAGAGGAAGGAGGGAACGTCGTTCTCCTCCACCTTCTTCATGGCGGCGGGAACGCCGGCCTTGCGGAAATACTTTTGCGCGAGCACGTCGCTGGCGACCTGCGACCAGACCTCCGGCACCTCGATGCCCTCGAGTCGGAAGACGATCGAGCCATCGGGGTTGCGGATCTCGCTCACCGTCGTGCGGAAGGGGATCGCCGCATAGGGCGACTGGCCGGCGGTGGTATGGCGGCGCTCGATGCGCATAAGCTTCGTCCCCAATGCTTGCCGCGGACGCACCCTGGCGCCCCGCGCGGCCGGTTGCTCACCGGCTCCTGATGGCAGTCCAACTCGGTTTGATGCCCCTGGATCCCGCGGCGGTGTCACCCCGCCGTCGAGCGTCCGGTTGCGACCAGGCGGAGCATACGTCGCCGTTCGCCGTCGCCATTGCTGGCGCGCCGCGGTGATCGCCCGACCCATCTGGGAACTCGTTTCGCGGGTCGAAAAAGGCGTCTCCGCCAGCCGTCACGCGACTGTCAAAATTTAGTCCCGATTGGGTCGCGCCGTCAAGGATTAGTGCGCAGCGATAGGTGTGGATACGACATGTTGTAGGAAGATGTGGATCACGGGGATAAGTTTCAAGGCACCGGCTAAGCCCAAGGAATCTCATGCGGAATCGCAGCGGCGTTGCCAGCTTGCAACGATCCTTGCCGGTGTGAAACCACTAAAATCCACCGGACCATGGTTAACCGAGCGTCAACAGGACTGTCGCGACCTACCAGCGAAAGCACTCCCTGCGCCGGCAGCCACAAGTGCTTGAATCCGCGCGATGCTTGGCCAGCTGGGCGCGATTTCGGAGGGGGCGCGATGCGTTTCGAATCATGACCGAATCGTGGCGAGGGTTGCGATGACGCTGCTGACGGAATTGGTCAGGCCCGCCGCCTAGCTGCAAAAGCAGCTGGAGAGCCGCCATGACCGACACCGTCTTCGAACTGCGCCGCTACACCTTGAAGCCCGGCACGCGCGAGGCCTTGATCCACGTCTTCGACACCCATCTCGTCGAGACGCAGGAAGCGGTGGGCATGAGCGTCATCTGCCAGTTCCGCGATCCGGCGGCACCCGACCAGTTCGTCTGGTTCCGCGGCTTTGCCGACCAGGCGGCGCGGACCCGCGCCCTCCCCGCCTTCTATGGCGGCCCGGTCTGGGCTGAGCACGGCCCCGCCGCGAACGAGACCATGCTCGCCTGGCACGACGTGCTGATGCTGAAGTCGGCCGCGCCGGGCTCTGGCTTCGATACGCAGGGTCTCGAACGACTGCCGCCGGGAACGATCGATCTCGAAGACGGGCACAATTACATCGTCGCCATCCATCATCTCGCGCCAGGGGCAGCCGACGCCGGGGCGACGCTTGCAGCGAAGGCGATCGCCGACGCGGTCCGCTCAACTGGCGGCGCAGTGATCGCCAGCCTGATCACGGATCGCAGCGAGAACGGCTTCAGACGCCTGCCCGTGCGCGAGGGCGAATGCGTCGCCGTCACGCTCGTCCGGCCAGCGGTCGCGCAGGCGATACCGGCGCTCGAAGCGGCTTTGCGCGCGGTTCCAATCGGCAGCAGCCGGGCACCGGATATCGCCCGCCTCGTACCGACCGCGCACTCGTTGCTGCGTTAGAGCAAATCGGCGAGCCGGCGCCGCAAAGTCGCCGGGGTTGACCGGCCTGATGGTGCCCGGACGCGGAGCCACGCCGATGAATCGCCTGCTCGCCCTCATCACAATCTGCCTCTGGGTGCTGCCGGCGCAGGCTGAGCCCGGTCGCCATTGGCGAACCGTCGATCCCACCTCGATGGGCTGGCCCACAACAGAACTGCAGGCGCTGCGGGACTATGCCGAACTGCGCAAGCCGACCGCCCTGATGTTGGTGCAGGACGGCGCTGTCGTCGCCTCTTTCGGCGAGCCAGCGCGCAAGGTCGGCGTCGCCTCGGTGCGCAAGAGCCTGCTCAGCGCGCTCTATGGCATCGCCTTAGCCGACCGGCGGATCAAGCTCGATGCCACGCTCGGCGAGCTCGGCATCGACGAGAAGCCGCCGGGGCTGAACGAGCAGGAGAAGCGCGCCACCATCCGCGACCTGCTAACCGCCCGCTCCGGCATCTATCTGCCGGCGGCGCACGAGACTGCGGATATCAGGGAAAAACGCCCCGCCCGCGGCAGCCACTCGCCAGGCACGTTCTGGTTCTACAACAACTGGGATTTCAATGCGCTGGGCACGATCTACCGCCAGCGCACCGGCGAGGACATCTTCGAGAGCTTCGCCCGCCGCATCGCCGCACCGATCGGCATGGAGGATTTCTCCGCCGGGGACGGGCGTTATGCGCTGTCGCCGGCCTCACGGCATCCGGCCTACCCGTTCCGCCTAAGCGCGCGCGATCTCGCCCGTTTCGGCATGCTCTTCGCCAATGGCGGCAGCTGGGAGGGCCGGCAGGTCGTGCCAGCCGCCTGGGTGCGCGAATCGACCACGGCCCATGCCGCGACCGACCGTCCGGCGCGCGGCTACGGCTATATGTGGTGGAGTTTGCCGGAAGACGGTTTCGGCAAGGGCGCGGCGCTCGCCTCCGGCTATGGCGGGCAATTGCTCGCCATCATCCCGAGCAAACGCCTCGCCCTGGTCCAGACCGCCGAATCCGGGCGCAGCGGCATCGGCACGCGCACCCGCGACTTCATCGGCATGCTGCGCCGGATCGTGGCGGCGGCGCCATAACGGCCAGGCTCCTGCAGCGCCCGGCCGCACTGGACATCGCCGGCCCGCATCTTCATAAGTCGCGCGACGGCCTAAGGCCTGCGCGGACGCGAAGCGATGAACCAGACCCTGCTCCAGATCTTCACCTGGTGGAACGGCCAGACCATGGGCACGCGCTTCCACACCTGGCGCTTCGGCGAGAAGGTCGGCGAGGACGAGTTCGGCAACGTCTACTACCGCACCAAGGGCGGCAAGAAGGACAAGGCGCTCGGCATCCAGCGCCGCTGGGTCGTCTATAACGGCCCCGCCGAAGCCTCGATGATTCCGCCCGGCTGGAATGGCTGGCTGCACCACACCGTCGATGTCGCCCCGTCCGAGGAAAAATACGTCGCCCGCGAATGGCAGCAGCCACACCAGCCAAACCATACCGGCACGGCACTGGCCTATCGCCCGAAGGGCTCGACGCTTGGTGACAAGCAGACCCCGGCCGCGACCGGCGACTACCAGGCCTGGACTCCCGGGCGCTGAACAGCTCCGATCAGACCGGATAAGATGAGAAAGCGGCCCAAAGGGCCGCGTTTTTTGTCATGGAGCTGACTTGGGGAGATCACCCCGTCCCACCGGCAAAATCGACCAGCAGCTTGACGTTCAGCGCCGCGATCACCACCGCGATCACCACGGCGAAAGCGACGAGCCAGCGCGGCGCGACCAGCTCGCCCATCTTGGTCTTGTCGGCGGTGAACATCACCAGCGGGAACACGGCGAAAGAGAGCTGCAGCGAGAGCACGACCTGGGTCAGGATCAAGAGCCGTGCCGTGCCGGCGTCGCCGTACCAGATCGTCACTGCCGCCGCCGGGATAATGGCGATGCCGCGGGTGATCAGCCGGCGCAGCCAGGGCGACAATTTGATCTTGAGGAAGCCCTCCATCACGATCTGGCCGGCCAGCGTCGCCGTCACCGTCGAATTGATGCCGCAGCAGAGCAGCGCGATGCCAAATAGCGTCGGCGCGATCGCCAGGCCAAGCAGCGGGCCAAGCAGCTTGTGCGCTTCGCCGAGCTCGGCGATTCCCGTCTGGCCCGTCCTGTGGAAGGTCGCGGCGGCGAGGATCAGGATCGAGGCGTTGATCAGCAGCGCGAACATCAGCGCGACCGTCGAATCGATCGTCGCGTAGGTCAGCGCCTGGCGCTTTTCGGGCAGGGTTTCGCCATAGGCGCGCGTCTGCACGATGCCCGAATGCAGATAGAGATTATGCGGCATCACGGTGGCGCCGAGGATACCGAGCGCGAGGTACAGCATCTCCGGATTGGTGACGATCTCGGTGGTCGGCGCGAAGCCGCGGATCACCTGCCCCCAGTCCGGGTCGGCGAGCGCGATCTGGATCGCAAAGCAGACCGCGATCACGCCGAGCAGGGTGATGATCAGCGCCTCGACCCAGCGGAAACCGAGCCGCTGCAGATAGAGGATCAGGAAGACGTCGAGCGCGGTGATGACGACACCGAGCTCGAGCGGGATGCCGAAGATCAGGTTGAGGCCGATCGCGGTGCCGATCACCTCGGCGATGTCGGTGGCGATGATCGCGATCTCGGCGAGGAACCAGAGCATATAGGCGACCGGTTTGGGGAAGGCGTCGCGGCAAGCCTGGGCAAGGTCGCGGCCAGACGCGATGGCGAGCCGCGCGCAGAGTGACTGCAGCACGATCGCCATGATGTTGGAGACCAGCGCAACGACGAGCAGCGTGTAGCCAAACTTCGAGCCACCGGCGAGCGAGGTCGCCCAGTTTCCCGGATCCATATAGCCGACGGCGACGAGATAGCCTGGGCCGACGAAGGCGGCGGCGCGCCGCCAGCCGGGTCCGGAACTGCGCACCGCGATCGAGCGATGGACGTCAGCCAGCGAGGCGTCCCCCCGCTCCCCGCGCCAGCCGGCCGGCTTTCCCTCGACGCGCGCTTCCATAGGATCCCCGATTTTGCACTTGCAAGGCATTGGCAGGATATGGATTTGCAAATGGATTGCAACTGCACAATCAGCTGACGTGAGCATGCCGGCCATGGCCGATACGCAATGCTCCTCGGCCACTCAGCCGCAGCCGCACCGGCCAAGTGTCGTCCTCCGCCCTTTTTCCGCTGCGATTGCCGTGC
The DNA here is from genome assembly GCF_030144325.1 of Bosea vestrisii. Classification (NCBI taxonomy): domain Bacteria; kingdom Pseudomonadati; phylum Pseudomonadota; class Alphaproteobacteria; order Hyphomicrobiales; family Alloboseaceae; genus Allobosea; species Allobosea vestrisii. The sequence continues at coordinate 560,243 of NZ_CP126307.1, forward strand.
TACTGCGCCCCGTCGCGGCTCGGCCGCGCTGCAAGAGAATCACAAGCCAGCATGCTCTCGCTCCGCAGGATCCTCGCTTTCGCCGCCGTCTCCGGCGCAGCTCTCGCGCTGGCCGTCCCCGCCAAGGCCGACCGCATCCGCAATCCAACCGCGGTCTTCGCCGGGCTCGACAAGATCACCGGCCGGATCATCTCCTTCGAGGTGGCGATCGACGAGACGGTGCAGTTCGGCGCACTGCAGATCACGCCGCGCGTCTGCTGGACGCGCCCGCCGACCGAGGCGCCGCAGACGACCTCCTTCAGCGAGGTCGACGAGGTCACCTTCAACAACGAGTATCGCCGCATCTTCACCGGCTGGATGTATGCCTCGAGCCCCGGCCTGCACGGCGTCGAGCACGCGATCTACGATGTCTGGCTGACCGACTGCAAAGGCGGCACCGAGCTGGTGGTCGACCCGAAGGAGCCGGAAGCGCCGCCTCCGCCGCTCAATCCTGACCAGCGTCGCCCTGCCCGTCCCGCTCAGGCCCCACCGAGCCAGCGCATCGACGTCGCGCCGCCGCAAGGCGTTCCGGTGCAGCCGCGTCAGACGCCGAGCCAGCGCTTCTTCCCGACGAATCCGGCGCCGGGCCGCGATCCCGCCGGCGGCAACTGAGCCATGGCACGGATCACCGGCATCGGCGGATTGTTCTTCCGAAGCCGTGACCCGCAGGCTCTGGCCGCATGGTATGAGCGCCATCTCGGCATCGCTGACCTCGCCAAGACCGTCTGGAGCCAGGAGGCAGGCCCCACCATTTTCGGCCCATTCGCCGCCAGTACCGACTATTTCGGCCGCCCCGCGCAGCAATGGATGGTCAATTTCCGCGTCGACGACCTCGATGCGCTGATGACGTCGCTCAGCGCTGCCGGCATTGCGGTCGAGACCCGGCCGGAATGGGATTCCGAGATCGGCCGTTTCTGCCGGATCCACGATCCCGAGGGCAATCCGATCGAACTATGGCAGCCCTCGCCGCAGGCGTTCCCCGGCGCCTAAGCGGCGACGGTAGAGCGATCAGGCATAGGCGACCCAGCCGCGGAAGCTGAAGCCGGCATAGAACAGGCTGACATCCGAAAACCCGGCATCACGCAGAACTGCTTCGTCCTCCTCCGGACTGAGCAGGCTGAGATGGGTCTGGACCGCCACGCGGCCGGCCTCGGCCTTGGCGGGATCGGCTCCCGAAGCCACCGCGAACGCTGAATAGCGTGACAGCCAGCGCGGGCGCTCCCCCTCGCCCTGCGGAAAGCTGGAATGGGCGACCACGAAGGGCGCGCCGGGTTTGAGCCGGCGCCGGATCGCAGCCACCGTACGTCGCCGCTCCTCGGGCGCCAGGAAATGCAGGGTCAGCAGGCATGCGGCCGCGTCGAACGGCCCGTCCGGCGCATCGTCGATATAGCCTTGGTGCAGGCGCACGCGCGAGGCATGCGGTCCGACCGTCCGCACGGCGAGCTTCAGCATTTCGGGCGCCGGGTCGACGCCGTCGAAGGTCCAGCCCGGATGGGCCTCGGCGAAGGCCTTCAGCTCAAGCCCCCCGCCGGCGCCGAGGACGAGCACCCGGGCCTGTACCGGAGCGTGCTCCGCAAGCAGGATTGCGGCCATGCGGTGCAGATCGGCGAAGCCGGGCACGAAGCGCGGCGGTCCCTCGGCATAACGGGCTGCGGCGGCGGGATCGGAGAAGGGCGCCAGAAGCGCGCTCACGGCCTGGTCGGGTCCGCCGCCAGATTGAAGGGTTCCCTTATGAGGCATGCGCAGACTCCAGGTCGTGATGGCCACCGCGGGCAGCGAGACGCTGGTTGAAATCGGCGCTCAGCATGGCGAGCGTCACCTCGCCGAAACGCTCCAGCAACAGCGCCTCGGCATCCCGGAACGCCTGGTTGAGTGCGGCATTCACCGCCTGCTCCACGAGACATCCGGGGGCTTCCGTGCGGTTGCCGATGGCGAGCAGTGCTGGGCTGCCGAGCGCCTCGTAGATGTCGCGCAGCGTCACCCGGGACAGGTCGCAGGCCAGGGTCCAGCCGCCGCCATGCCCCTTCTCCGAGCGGAGATAGCCCTGCTCCCGTAGGCCGGCCATCACCCGCCGGATCACCACCGGATTGGTCGCCATCGCCTTGGCGAGGACCTCGGAGGTGACCGGACGATCCTGCTCCGCCATGTGCAGCAGGACGTGCAGCACACCGGACAATCGGCTATCTCGATTCATGAAACTTCATATGTTACGTGAAAGGCCGCAGGTCAAGCGCGATGCACCGGAAGGCTAACTCGCCAGCTCTGCCAGCGCCTCCCGGCCGCCGACGGGCTGCCCTTGCGGCCAGCTCCACCAATTTGCCTCAGCCGCCACCGCCGCGTCGAGCAGGACGCGATAGGCCTCGCGCGGGATCTCGCGCGTGCCGAACTGGGCGAGATGGGCCGTCTGGAACTGGGTGTCGAGCAGGCGATAGCGGCCGCGTCGCAACCGGGCGACGAGATGCGCCAGCGCCACCTTCGAGGCGTCCGTCTCACGGTGGAACATGCTCTCGCCGAAGAAAGCGCCGCCAAGCGACAACCCGTATAGCCCACCGACAAGCCGGTCTTCGCGCCAGCATTCGACGGTGTGGACATAGCCGAGATGGAAAAGCTCGCCATAGAGCCCGCGGATGCGGCCGTTGATCCAGGTTTCGGCCCGGTCCGGCCGACTGGCGGCGCAGGCGGCGATCACCCCCGCGAAATCATGATCGACCCGGATATCGAACCGATCGGAGCGGACTGTGCGCGCCAGCCGGCCCGGCAGATGGAAGGCGTCGAGCGGAATGATGCCGCGGATTTCCGGCTCGACCCAGAACAGGGCGGGGTCGTCGGCGCTTTCCGCCATCGGGAAAACGCCGGCCGCATAGGCGCGCAGCAGAATCTCCGGCGTGATCGCCGGCGCGCGCGCGGGTGTGGAGCGGGCCTTCATGAGACGATGGGAGCGCGGGCCGGCGAGGGAGTCAAACGTTGCCTCAACATCGCCCCCTCTCCCCTTGCGGGAGAGGGTTGGGGTAAGGGGTCGCACCGCCCTTTTCGACAATGAGTACGGTCTGCGGTAGCCCGAATTGACAGGTCGTGCGACCCGTCATCCGCCTGCTCCGCAGCCACCTTCTCCCGCAAGGGGAGAAGGCAAGGCTCACCCCTCGCCCGGCTCTTCCATGCCGCCATTGGCGAGGAATTTCTCCAGCCAATGGATGTTGTAGTCGCCGTTCAGGATGTCCGGATTGCGCACCAGCGTGCGGAACAGCGGCAGCGTGGTATCGACGCCGTCGACGACGAACTCGTCGAGCGAACGGCGCAGGCGCATCAGGCACTCGGCCCGATTGCGGCCGTGCACGATCAGCTTGCCGACCAGCGAGTCGTAGTGCGGCGGGATGACATAGCCCTGATAGGCGGCCGAATCGACCCGCACGCCGAGCCCGCCCGGGGTGTGGAACGAGGCGATCTTGCCCGGCGAGGGCCGGAAGGTCGCGTGATGCTCGGCATTGACGCGGCATTCGATGGCATGGCCCTCGATGACGACGTCTTCCTGACGGATCGAGAGCGGCGCGCCGGCGGCGATCCTGATCTGCTCGTTGACGAGGTCGATCCCGGTGATCATCTCGGTAACCGGATGCTCGACCTGGATACGCGTGTTCATCTCGATGAAATAGAACTCGCCATCCTCGTAGAGGAACTCGATCGTGCCGGCGCCGAGATAGCCCATATCGGCCATCGCCTTGGCGCAGACATTGCCGATCCGGTCGCGCTCGCCGGCATTGAGGGCGGGCGACGGCCCCTCCTCCCAGACCTTCTGGTGGCGGCGCTGCAGCGAGCAGTCGCGCTCGCCGAGATGGATCGCACGGCCCTTGCCGTCGCCGAGCACCTGGATCTCGATATGGCGGGGCTTCTCGAGGTATTTCTCGATATAGACCGCGTCGTCGCCGAAATTGGCCTTGGCCTCGGTGCGGGCCGTGGAGAGCGCGACGGACACCTCGTCCTCGCTGCGAACCACCTTCATGCCCTTGCCGCCGCCGCCGGACGCCGCCTTGATGATGACGGGCAGCCCGATCTCGCGAATGATACGCAGCGCCTCCTCGTCGTCTGCGACGCCGCCCTCGGAGCCGGGCACGCAAGGAATGCCGAGGCGCTTGGCGGTGCGTTTGGCCTCGATCTTGTCGCCCATGCTGCGGATATGCTCGGCCTTGGGGCCGATGAAGGCGATGTTGTGCCGCTCGAGGATCTCGGCGAAGCGGGCGTTCTCGGAGAGGAAGCCGTAACCGGGATGGACGGCATCGGCCCCGGTGATCTCGCAGGCGGCGATCAACGCCGGAATGTTGAGATAGCTCTCGCGCGCCGGAGGCGGGCCGATGCAGACGCTCTCATCGGCGAGGCGCACATGCATGGCGTTGGCGTCGGCGGTGGAGTGGACCGCGACGGTCGCGATACCCAGCTCCTTGGCGGCGCGCAGCACACGCAAGGCGATCTCGCCGCGATTGGCGATCAGGATCTTGTCGAACATCTTCAGCCCGCTCCCGCCCGGATGGATCCTCACTCGATCACCAGCAGGGGCTCGCCGTATTCGACCGGCTGGCCATCCTCGACGAAGATCGCGACGACCTTGCCGGCGCGCGGCGCGACGATGTCGTTGAAGGTCTTCATCGCCTCGACGAGAAGCACGCGCTCGCCCGCCTTCACCTCCTGGCCGACCTCGATGAAGGGCTTGGCCTCCGGCGACGGCCGGCGATAGGCGGTGCCGACCATCGGGGAATTGACCGTGCCGGGATGAGCGGCGGCGGCCTTGGCCTCGAGCGGCGCGGCGGTAGGAGCCGCCGCAGGCGCCACGGCAAAGCTCGGCGCGGCCGCGACCGGCGCCATGACGGTCGCGGTGATGGTGCGGGCCACGCGGATGCGCAGGTCGCCCTTCTGCACCTCGATCTCGGTGAGATCCGTCTCGTTGATCAGTTGCGCCATCTCGCGCACGAGTTCGGGATCGATGGGGCTCTTGGTCGCCATGGCGGATTTCACCGTCTTCGTGAGCTCGATGGGCGGGACGACAGGGTCCCGAAGGGAAGCGCTTATGCGAAGGAATGGTGCCGGATCAAGCCGACGGCCTCGCGATGTCGCGCGTCTTTACCCGGATTGGCGGGTCAGGAAAGGGCGAAGGCGCCCAGCGGGCGCCTTGCCTATGCAAATCACAGCCATTCCAGGAGCTGTTCCACAAGAACGACGTGACAAATCGTACTTCAGGAAGCTCAGGCGGCTGCTGGGCCATCCTTCGAGACGGCCCAGTTCCAATACGTTCAGCCGCTGCAGTTCGTCTTGCCGCATTTGCGAACGGCGTCGATCTTCTGCTTCAGCGCTGGCTGGCCGACGGCGCCGAACACCACTTCGTCGCCGATGATGAAGGCAGGCGTGCCGGTCAGGCCGAGCCGGTCGCCGAGCGCAACCGTCTGCTCGATCACGGCGCGCGTCGCCGGAGCTTCCATCTCCTTTTTGACGCGCTCGATGTCGACGCCAGCGTCCTTGGCGATCTCAAGCGCCTTGGCGCCGTTGATCCGGCCCTTGGTCGCCATCAGCTTGAGGTGGAAATCCCAGTACTTCTGGCCCTGGAGCTGGTTTTTCACCGCGATCGCGACACGGCTCGCCTCGACCGAGTCCGGTCCGAGGATCGGGAAGTCCTTGATCACGACCTTGAGCTTGGGATCGTCCTTGGCGAGTGCGCGGACGTCTTCCATCGCCCTTTTGCAGAAGCCGCAATTGTAATCCATGAACTCGACCAGGGTGACGTCGCCCTGCGGGTTGCCGGCGATCACCGAGGTCGCCGGATCGGTCAGGCTGGCCTTCTCGGCCGCGAGCGCATTGCGCTGCGCCTCGACCTGCGCGACCTGGTTGCGCTTCTCGAGCTCCACCATCGCTTCCTGGATCAGCTCGGGGTTCTTGAGCAGCGTCTCGCGGATCAGCTCGACCACCGCCTTGCGCTGGTCGGGCGACAGCGCTTGGGCCTGGGCCGGCACGGCGGCGGCACCGAGTGCACAGGCGGCGATGCCGGCGAGAGCCAGGCGGCGCAGCGAAGAGAAGATCATGGCGACGGTCCTTTCAGGGCGCGATTCGAGCGCTGTAGATCACGATGATTTTGGATCGGATCGATCCAAAATCATCGTGATCGATTCAAAAAGTTAGAGCAGGATTCCTGCGAAAAACCGGTTCCCACTTTTTCGCATCCTGCTCTGCGTTGTTGTTTGTCGGGTGCAACATACGCGACGATGCCGCGAGCGCGCAGTGCTCCAGGCGTCCCCTGCGGCAATTTGGCCAAGTCCGGGCTCGCTTGCGTGCAGGCAATGCTCCAATCGTGCTTGGCAAAACCTGAGCGTTGAAGGCGAAAGTGCTGCATAACCTGACGATTCTTGTCTTCCACGAGCGGGGCAGCGTCAATTCACAGCTTTGCCAGCGGAGCGACCCGGCATCCCTGCAGCAGGATCGTGATCCTGCCATGGCAAAGCGCGAAAAGGCTTGTCGCGCCCGCAAGGCAGGGCAACAGATAAACGCGCAACCGCAAGAGGCCGTCATGTCGAAGCTGCTGTTCCCTGCCCTCGCCCTCGGGCTTGCCCTGCCGCTCTTCGCGACCGCGACCCCCGCGGCGGCCCAGAGCTGCGAGGACCTCTGGTATCAGCGCAACGAGATCTACAAGGCGCAGGGCTACTGCTTCCGCACGCAGCGCGGCATCAGCGCCTTCGGCAATGCCGGCTGCCAGTACGACAATGTCGAGGACGTGCCGCTCTCGGCGACCCAGCGCCGCGTCGTCGCCGACATCCAGCGCGCCGAGCGCACGAGCCGCTGCCCGCGCTAGTCCGCCGCCCGCTCCAGTCGAAAGCGCTCGCTTTCGACGGCTTGCACCACGGCCGCCACGACGCCGTCGACATCGAGGCCAGCGGTCGGCAGGCCGTGATGCACGAGTTCGCCGAGATCGGCGAGCTGACCGTGCAAGGACGCGATTACCTGTGCGTCGGTCAGCATATCGCCGCCCCGCGCCTGGCAGCGCCCGATCGCCTCGTCCAACGGCGGCTGGAGCACGACATAGTGCGCTCCGGTCCCGTCCAGTCTGAACGGTGCCAGGAACCACGGGCCGATGATGCCGTCGACGACGACGAAATAGCCCCCCGCGTGCATAGGCGCAGGCAGCGGCTGCAAGAGCCTCCATCACCACCGCATTCTGAGCATGCGCTTCCGGCAGGAAGGGCGCGAGTGCGCCCTGCCCGATCGCATGCCAGAAATCGTCGGCATGGAGATGCACCTTGGCCGAACCCGGCAAGCTGACGAGGGCACGCGCCGTCGTCGTCTTGCCGGAGCCGGGCGAGCCGGTGAGGACGAGGATCTGGCCGGCGCAGTCGAGCATGTCGCCGTTCTAGTATCCGCAGGCGCAACCGGCCAGTTCGCCCAGCGCCTATCGGACCACCGCTAGCTTGCCGCCTGGAAGCGCACCTCGCCCTGGTTCAGGAAGCAGGTCTTGCTGAACAGCGAGAGATCCAGTGGGTTCGGCAGGCGGATGTCGCGGAGGTCCGGACAGGGCTTCGTTGCCGGATCGTAGGATCGGTCGATCTGCGAGATGAAGGCCAGGATCACGCCCTTCGCCTGCGCGAACACCTTCAGATCACGGATCTGCACCATCAGCTCGGGATTGCCGCGCTTCTGGTCGAGCAGTTGCAGATAATCGACGATCGCAAGCGTGCCCCGGGGCGCTTCGGCCAGTGAGCGCATGATGTGATCGGCGCTGATTGCGTCCGAATCGTCGAAGCCGAACAGCGGCTCGAATTGTGTGGGATCGGCGCCGAGCGCCCGGAAACGGTCCAGCACGTCCTTGGCCGTGTACTCCAATGTGAAGAATACGGCCCGGCGGCCGGATTTCATCGCCGCCGTCGCGAGCTTGAGGCTGAGCAGCGTCTTGCCGTGCCCCGGCCGCGCCCCGATCAGCAGCAAATCTCCGGGCACCAGGCGGGCGAACAGCTCATCGGCCGAAAGCGAGTCGGCCGATTTGGCTGTGAGCAGGCTCCAGGCGCCGAAACCTTCGCCGATGGCGACGCGGTCGAGTGCGAGATGGAGCGGGATGCCTTCCTGGCGCGACAGCGCCTTTGCCTGGCGCTTCAGTCGATAGACGGGTGCGGTGAGCTTCATCGATGACCTCCTGATGCGAGCCGTTTCCGCAACCCCTCCTTATGCGCAGCGCTCGAACAGTCGGTTCGACGATCGGATAGGCCCTGCACGGCAGCGTGCTTCCCCGTTGGAGGGAGGAGGCGCGGGCAGCGCCAGAATCACAGCATAACCGATGCCGCCCGCGCCGTCGCCTTATGCCGATCCCAATTGAAGCTGCGCAGATGGTCGACGAGGGCGCGCAGCTTCGGCGCGGCGGCGCGCCGGCTCGGATAATAGAGGTAGAAGCCCGCGAAATACGGGGAGAACTCCTGCAGCAGTGGCTCCAGCTCGCCACGCGCGATGGCGGGACGGAAGCTCTCTTCCATGCCGAAGGTGATGCCGGCGGCCGCCACAGCGAGCTTGATCATCAGCGCCATGTCGCTGGTGGTGATCTCCGGTGCGACCGCGACGCTGAATTCCTTACCATCCTCGGCGAACTCCCAGCGATAGGGCGGCAGCTTCGGCCCCGGCCGCCAGCCGATGCAGCGATGCACCGCCAGCTCGCGCGGATGTTCCGGCACACCGAAGCGCTGGCGATAGCTGGGAGCGCAGACGGCAAGCTGGCGCTCCTCGCCGCCGATCGAGACCGCGATCATGTCCTGCTCGATGACCTCGCCGAGCCTGACGCCTGCATCGTAGCCGGCGGCGACGATGTCGAACTCCTCGTCGGTCACGGTGATGTCGAGCTCGACCTCCGGGTTGGCCGCAGCGAAGCCGGCGAGGAACGGCCCGGACAGGAAGCGCTCGGCGATCGACGATACTGCAAGACGCAGGCGCCCGCGCGCACCGGCGCGCAGATCACGCGTTGCCTCGACCGCGGCGCGCAGGTCGGACAGCGCGGGGCCGAGATCGGCAAGGAGGCGCTCGCCCGCCTCGGTCAGGCTGACGCTGCGCGTGGTGCGTTGCACGAGCGCGATGCCGAGCTTCTCCTCCAGCTTCCTGATCGTCTGGCTGACGGCCGAGCGCGTGACGCCAGCGCGATCGGCCGCGCCGCGAAAGCTCTGCTCTTCGGCGACGAGCGCGAACACGGCAAGCGCGTTGAGGTCCATCTCCATTGGTTAGAAAAACTCTCCAGACTGGCAATGAATGAGCGGCTTATCGCGACAATGGCCTGCTCCTAGCTTTCGGGCAACCGCAACGACGCGGTTCCAAAGACGGAGATCGACATGCCTCTCGACAAGGTCGTCCTTATCACTGGCGCCTCCAGTGGGATCGGCGCCGGCATCGCCCGCGAGCTTGCAGCGGCCGGAGCGAAACTGATGCTCGGCGCGCGCCGCACCAACCGGCTCGAAGTACTCGCCGAAGAGATCGCGGCGAAGGGCGGCGAGGTCCACACCCGCCGGCTCGACGTCACCGACCGCGCCGATGTCGCCGCCTTCGCCGAAGCGGCGCGCGAGGCCTTCGGCCGCGTCGACGTCATCGTCAACAATGCCGGCGTCATGCCGCTCTCGCTGATGGCCTCGCTCAAGGTCGACGAGTGGGACCAGATGATCGACGTCAACATCAAGGGCGTACTCTACGGTATCGCCGCCGTGCTGCCGGAGATGACGGCACGCGGTTCCGGCCATGTCATCAACATCGCTTCCATCGGCGCGCTCAGCGTTTCGCCGACGGCGGCCGTCTACTGCGCGACCAAATACGCCGTGCGCGCGATCTCAAACGGTTTGCGCCAGGAACACGCCGACCTGCGCGTCACCTGCATCCATCCCGGCGTGGTCGAGAGCGAGCTCGCCGGCACCATCACCGATCCGGCCGCGGCTGAGCTGATGCGCAGCTATCGCGCCATCGCGCTCAAGCCGGACGCGATCGGCCGGGCCGTGCGCTTCGCGATCGAGCAACCCGACGATGTCGACGTCAACGAGATCGTCATCCGCCCCACCGCCACCCGCTGAGGAGGAAATCATGACCATGTCGATGCAGTCCCCGCTGCGCGCCGCAGCCACAGCCTTCGCCCTCGCGGTGATGCCCGCACCGGCCAGCGCCGAAACGAGCGAGGAGCGCCGCAAGCGCGGCGACGCCGTCGTCCGCAGCCTGAACAATGGCTCGCCGCAGCAGGCGCTAGAACGCATGCGGCAGGAATTTCCCTTCCTCGCCGAGGCGACCGAAGCCTATGCGCTCGGCGATGTCTGGTCGCGGACCGGCCTCGACAGCCGCACGCGCCAGCTCGCCGCGGTGGCGGCGTTCGCGGCGACCGGCCAGACCGCCTTCATGAAGGTCCACGCCGGCTACGCCCTCAATATCGGCGTGCCCGAGGGAGAGCTGAAGGAGATCGTCTACCTGATCACGGTGCCGGCCGGCATCTCGCGGGCGATCGCCGCCTCCCAGGCGATGTCGGAGCTTTTCGCCGAGCGACGCAAGCAGTGAGGGTAACGCTCATGACCCCCTTGCTCATGAACGCCTTGTTGCTGCTGGCCGCCGGCGTCGGCCTTGCCACCACGACCATCCAGAATGGACCGGAAGGATCCGCCCGCATGAACCTCACCCAGACCGCCGCGGCCCAAAGCCCGCAAAGCCACCCCTATGTCGGCCTGTGGGTCACCGCCGACGGCCATGTCCGCCACAACCTCCTGCCGAACGACCGTTACGACGAGGCGCGCGGCAATCGCGAGAGCGCCTATCGCGGCCGCTACAAGGTCACTGGCAGCTATATCGAGTACTGGGACGACACCGGCTTCACCGCCGACGGCACCTTCGTCGACGCCGATACGCTGCATCATGGCGGCATGATCCTGCGCCGCCGCCCCTGACATGAGGTGTCGGAGCCACTGCGCATTTGCTGTGGATGCGGCAACCGGCAGCACCTGCGCTCTCGCGCCCGCATGCTAGACCACCCCGCTCGCTCGACCTGCTCCGGGTCGAGCGAGCGCGGACTGAAGGCGACACGCTGGCAGGCATGAAGACTGGCATCGATATGGGGTCGACGCGTGGCGGCGAGCCCGCCGAGCTCGACCTCGCCGAACTGCTGGCGACGCGGCTGCTGGTGCAGGGCAATTCCGGCTCGGGCAAGTCGCATCTGCTGCGCCGCCTGCTGGAGCAGAGCGCGCCGCTGGTCCAGCAGGCCATCATCGATCCCGAGGGCGACTTCGTCTCGCTCGCCGACCAGTTCGGCCATGTCGTGGTCGACGGCACCGCGAGCCCGGTCGAACTGCAGAAGATCGCGCTGCGCGTGCGCCAGCACCGCGTCTCGGTCGTGCTTAACCTGGAAGAGCTCGACGCCGACGAGCAGTTGCGCGCCACCGCCGCCTTCCTCGGCGGCTTGTTCGATGTCGACCGCACCTACTGGTATCCGATGCTGGTCGTGGTCGACGAAGCCCAGCTCTTCGCGCCAGTGATGGCGGGTGAGGCCTCGGATGAGGCGCGGCGCCAGTCGCTCGGCGCCATGACCAATTTGATGTGCCGCGGCCGCAAGCGCGGGCTCGCCGGTGTGATCGCGACGCAGCGCCTCGCCAAGCTCGCCAAGAACGTCGCGGCGGAAGCCTCCAACTTCCTGATGGGGCGCACTTTCCTCGATATCGACATGCAGCGCGCCGCCGACCTCCTCGGCATGGACCGGCGCCAGGCCGAGATGTTCCGCGACCTCGAGCGCGGCCAGTTCGTCGCGCTCGGCCCTGCTTTGTCGAAGAAGCCGCTTCCGGTCCGGATCGGCCCGGTCGCCTCGGTCGATCGCGGCGGCGCGCCGAGCCTGCTGCCGCTGCCCGACCAGGCGCCGGAGGATGCCAGCAAGCTGATCTTCACTGCCGGCGAAGGTGAGGTAGCGCCCGCGCCCTGGCCGAAGCAGCCGCGCCCGCGTCCGGCGGTGGCGCCCGAGATCATCCGCCGGATCGAGACGCATCAGCCGGTGCCGCCGCCCGAGCCCGAGATCGAGATGGACCCGGCCGAGCGCGCCGCGGCGCTGGTCGAGATCCTGAACGAACTGCTCGACGATCCCGAGGCACGCGACCGTCCGGTCGCCGTGCTCTACCAGGACTTCACCGTGCGCTGCCGGATGCGCCGCGTCAGCGGGCCGGAGACGAGCCTGGATGCCTTCCGCAAGCGGCTCGCGGTCGCCCGCGCCGGGGCGAGCGAGGAGGTCCTGTCCTCCGATGCCTGGGAAAAGGCGCTGACCGCGGCCGAGACCTTGCCGGAAGACCTGCACGGGCTCTTCCTGTTCATCGCCCGCAGCGCCATCGAAGGCGCGCCCTGCCCGTCGGACGCCGAGCTGGCCGAAGCCTATGGCAGCCATTCGCCAAGCCGGGCGCGCCGCCTGATCGGCTATATCGAGGAGCGCGGCCTCCTCGTCTGCCATGTCGACTTCCGCGGCCAACGCACGCTGGCTTTGCCGTCACTCGGCGTCGAGACCGCGCCCAGCCTTGCCTCGCCGCTGGTCAAGGGCCTGCCGCCGCGGCGCGCGCGGGGTTAGCGAAACGCGTCATTCTCGGGCGAAGCGAAGCGCAGACCCGAGAATCTCAGGACGAGAAGGCGCCTATTGGAACCTCTTCCGGCCTGAGATGCTCGGGTCAAACCCGAGCATGACGCGCTTTGACTGCCCTCAATGCCCCTTGCTGGTGCCGCTGAGGGTCATCCGGTCGACCCAGGCGATGCCGAGCGCCGAGAAGATGAAGATGGTGTGGATCAGCGTCTGCAGCAGTACGCCCGTGGTGGTGTAGTTCGTCGCGTTCGGCCCGCCGATATTGCCGGCCTCGATGAAGGTCCGCAGCAGGTGGATCGACGAGATGCCGATGATCGCCATGGCAAGCTTGATCTTGAGGATCGAGGCGTTGACGTGGCTGAGCCATTCCGGCTGGTCGGGATGATTCTGCAGCCGAAGGCGCGAGACGAAGGTCTCGTAACCGCCGACGATCACCATGATCAGCAGGTTCGAGATCATCACGACGTCGATCAGGCCGAGCACGACCAGCATGATCTGCTGCTCGCTGAAATTGAAGGCGTGCGTGACGAGGTGCCAGAGCTCCTTCAGGAACAGAAAGACGTAGACGCACTGCGCCACGATCAGGCCGAGATAGAGCGGCACCTGCAGCCAGCGCGAGGCGAAGATCACCATCGGCAATGGCTTGAGCGGCCCGTTGGCGGGAAGGTCGGCGGGTTCGGCGGAGTGCGACATGAGGCTCCAGGATCGATGCTGCAGTGCGGAAATGTCCGCCAGATGGGGCCTGATGTCGCCGCACGCAAGCCGAAAAACGCCGAAAGCTGTCGGAAGTCGTTGAAATTTCGCCGCGTTTTGCGTTTACTTCGGCCGGTAAGGTGACTGTGCCTGGGTGGCTGATGAGTTCACCGGAGAATCCTCCCAGCCGGGAGGGACAAGGAGTTCGAGATGATCAGGACAACGATGATCGCCGCCGCGCTTGCGAGCGGTTTCGCCCTCGCCACGCCGGCGGCCGCCGCGCCTCTTGCGCCCGCTGCGGCCGCAGTTGCCACCGCCGGCACGACCAATCTCGTCGAGCAGGTGCAGTACCGCCGCTATTACGGCCCGCGCTACGGCTATCGCGGCGGCTATTATGGCCGGGGTTATGGCTATCGCGGCGGGCGCGGTGCCGCCGTTGGCGCCGGCATCGCGGCCGGTGCGCTCGGCGCTCTCGCCGCTGGCGCTCTGCTCGCACCCGGCCCGGTCTATGCCGCCCCGCCGCCCGTCTATGGGGCGCCGGCGCCCGTCTACGCCGCACCAGATGGCGACGCGATCGCCTATTGCTCGCGCCGCTTCCGCAGCTACGACCCCGAGACCGGCACCTATATCGGCTCGGGCGGCGTGGTCCGCGCCTGCCCGTAAGGTCGGCGCCGCTTTCGGATCGTATCGAGGCCTCCCCGCACGGGGGAGGCCTTTTTTCTGAGCGGCAGGATACAGGGCCCAGGCGCAGCGGGTGTCTGAGATGGGTGGTTTTCCGACGTTCGTGGAGCGCCACCCGGGCGTCGCGATTGCGCCAACTCACGGACTCTGCTTACGCGACATTGATGCCAGCAAGGTGTAACCTGCCGCGAGGGTCACCTGCTCCTGGCTCTCAACAACGCGCTCGCGTTCCGCGGGGAGTCACCGTTCCGTCCATGTTAGATTTTCGAAAGATGGAAGACGCGCAAACACTCGCGCAAGCGATCGTCAACACCATCCCCGAGCCATTCCTCGTGCTCGATGACGAATTTCGCGTGTTGGCAGCCAGCGTTTCGTTCTACAAAATCTTCAAGGTCGATCCCGACCATACGCAGGGCCGCCTGCTTTATTCGCTGGGCGACGGTCAATGGGATATCCCCACCCTACGTGTCCTTTTGGAGACGATCATACCTGAGCAGGCCGCCATGGACGGCTTCGAAGTCGAGCACGATTTTCCCAATCTGGGCCACAGGGTGATGCTCCTGAACGCTCGCCAGGTGATTTACGAAGGCGAACTAAAATCGACGATCCTTCTCGCGTTTATGGATATCACGAGCCGCCGGGCGATCGAACGGGAGAAGGAAGAACTCCTTAGGAGGACCGAGGAACTCCTGCAGCAGAAGGAAATTCTGCTTAAAGAGATGCAACATCGCGTCGCCAACAGTCTTCAGATCATTGCGAGCATACTGCTATTGAAAGCGCGGGCCGTATTGTCGGAAGAAACGCGCCAGCACCTGAAAGATGCCCACCAGCGGGTGATGTCGGTCGCCGAGGTGCAGCGACATCTACATTCATCCGAAGGCGTCGATCAGATCGAGGTCAGTTCATATTTGAGGAATCTCTGCGATAGTCTCGCGATCTCTATGGTCGGAGAAGGCCAGCCCATCGCAATCAAGGTCATGGCCCACTCAGGCGTGATCGGCTCTGACAAAGCGGTAAGCATTGGCCTGATCGTCACCGAGCTTGTCATTAATGCAATCAAATATGCATTCCCTTCGGCCAAGGCAGGCGCAATGATCCTTGTGACCTACGAGATTGATGCAGGGGACTGGAAACTGACGGTCTCCGACAATGGCGTTGGGAAATGCGCCAGCGACGGCACCGGGCACAACAGCGGATTGGGGACGGCCATCGTGCAAGCGCTCGTGAAGCAGCTCGACGCTGCGATGGACACTGTCAGCGGCAGGGACGGGATGAAAATCTCAATCACGCGGGCGACATTCACATCGAATATGCCAAGGGCAGCCTAAACCGCCACCTACCGACTGCTTGAAGGATCGCGCGGGGGAACGGGATGGTGCGCGGCCATCGAGGGCGGTGGCCGCCAATGGCAGTTCGGGTCGATTGTCCCCTCTGCCTTGGCGTGGCTCCTGACTTGCCTTGGCGCTCCTCTGGGTACTTATGTGCCGCGCCCTGAGAATCCGGAGTCAGCCCGTGCGCATCGCCACTTGGAACGTCAACTCGATCCGCCAGCGCCTGACGCATGTGCTCGCCTTCCTGAAGGAAGCAGAGCCCGACGCGCTCTGCCTGCAGGAACTGAAATGCGTCGACGCCGACTTTCCGCGCGCCGAGATCGAGGACGCCGGCTGGCAGGTCGCGATCCATGGCCAGAAGGGCTTCAACGGCGTCGCCATCATCTCGCGCAGCAAGCTCGAGGGTGTCCGCCGCGGCCTGCCGGGTGATGATGGCGACGAGCAGGCGCGCTATCTCGAAGGCGTGCTGCCGCATGGCGACGGCGTGGTGCGGCTGGCCTCGATCTATCTGCCGAACGGCAATCCGCCGAACACCGAGAAATACCCCTACAAGCTCGCCTGGATGGAGCGGCTCGCGGTGCACGCCAAGGGCCTGCTGGCCCATGAGGAGCCGCTGGTGCTCGCCGGCGACTACAACGTCATCCCCGAGCCGCGCGACGCGCGCGATCCCGCCGCCTGGACCGGCGATGCGCTCTTCCTGCCGCCGACCCGTACTGCCTTCCGCAAGCTGCAGAGTCTCGGCTTCACCGAGGCGCTGCGCGCCAGCACCGACGCGCCCGGCCTCTACACCTTCTGGGACTATCAGGCCGGCGCCTGGCAGCGGAACAACGGCATCCGCATCGACCATCTCCTGCTTTCGCCGCAGGCCGCCGACAAGCTCGGCGCCGTCTCGATCGCCAAGCATGTCCGCGGCTGGGAGAAGGCCTCGGACCATGTGCCGGTACTGATCGAGCTGAACTGAGCATGCTGAAGGTCATCGCCCAGGATTTCATCAAGCTCGACAGCATCGAGCTGGTGAAGCCGCTCTACCGGGAGCTGGTCGAGAAGACGAAGGCTGAGCCGCTCTGCCTCGCCTATGATCTCTTCATCGACCAGAAGGATCCCGGGCATTTCGTCTTCGTCGAGCAATGGCCGGACCAGGCGGCACTGGACGCCCATTGCCGGAGCGAGCACTTCACCCGGCTGGTGCCGCTGATCAACCGGCACCAGCGGCAGGATTGCATCGTCACGCTGATGGATGCGTTCGCAGCCTAGGCAAAGGCTGGCTTCGGGCGACGCGGCTATTGCGGCGAGCCGCGCTTGATTCCGTCCTTGATGAACACCCGGAATGGCGTCGTGCCGCTGGCGCTGCCATCGGCCGAGCGCCACTGGCCCTTGCTGCAGAGCACGCCGCCCTGTGTCTGCGTCGCCTCGAACGCGATCAGGTTGTGATAGGTCGTCCCGTTCGGCTCGACGGCGCGGAACTTCGTCGTGCATGTGCCGTCGGCGACCACCGGATCATAATCGTGGATCATGATCCCGCCCCCGCCCGTGCTCGGAAACGGGTTGGTCAGCGGGGGCCAGTCGCCAAAGTTCTCCTGGGCGGCGGCGCCGTGGATGGCGAGCGCGGTACACGCTGCGATGAAGCTGAAGAATGCGGCGTCGCGCATGGCAAGGCCTCCGAGGTCCGATACCTCGGCTACGTGGCCTGACAGTGCTTGGATGCAGTCGCGCACGCATCGGACCGAAAGTGGAATCCACTTTTCGGAAGAATCCGATGCTAAAACTATGTGATAGATCATCGTGATCGCGCCCATTCGGGCGCGCGATGATCTAGCGCCGTTCGGCGCGGCCGTGCTGGCGCTCGACCAGTGCCAGCGCGGCAGTCCGGTCATTCGCGTTCGCGCTGGCGAAGGCGGCGTCGTAGCGCTCGACGATCCAGGTCTCGCGGGTGGCATCGGCGCCCTCGCGGGCCAGCGCCAGCCACATCAGCCCCATGATCGGGTGCCGCGGCACTCCGTCGCCACCGCGCAGCAGCATGTCGCCGAAGACGGCGCGCGCCGGAGCATGGCCCTTCTCGGCCGCAAGCTTCATCCAGCGCGCCGCCTGGCGCGGATCGCGCGCCACGCTGGTGCCGTTGAGATAGAGCCGGGCGAGATTGTACTGGCCGTCCGGGTCGCCGAAATAGGAGGCGGCGTAGTGGAACATGTCGAAGGCGCGATCGGGATTGGGCTTCACATAGGTGCCCTTGATCCCATCGAGGAAATAGCCGCCGAGCGCGACGAAGGCGGCCGCGACGATGCGTCCATCCGAGGTGCCGGGCATCTCGTCGGCATTCTCGTCGGCGATCTTCGAGAAATACTCGAAGGCCTTGAGATCGTTGACCGGAACGCCATCGCCGCTGGCAAAGACACGCCCGAGTTTGAACTGCGCGGCCAGGTGTCCCTGCGCTGCAGCGTATTCGAGCGCGCGGACCGCACCGACCTGATCGCCGGCGGTCGAATCGCGCATCCAGGCCTTCAGCGCGTCCCGGGCGCTGCTGAACGGGGCAATCGGCAATGCGGTGTGGGCAGCGGGGCCGCTCGGAGCCGGCGCGATCGCGCCGCGACCTGGAACGAGCGGGACGGTAAGGCTCTCCACCTCCGGCTCCGGCAGGGCGATGCCCGGAATCGGGCGCGGCGGCACCGGAATGCGCCCCGCGGACGCGTCCTGCGCCCAAGCTGCCTGCTGGCAGCCCAGAGCGAGCAACGCTCCTGCAATGATGGCCTCAGATATCCGCATAACACTGTATCTCGGCTGCGCCCCCGGATGGGTGACGGCGCCGCCCTTGGCGGAACCGACCGTCTGCGCGTATTTCCAGAGTGCGCCCGACGTGTAATCCGTCTTGCGCGGCGTCCAGGCCTTAAGACGCTCCTCAAGTTCGGCATCAGAAAGGCGGACTGCGAGCTTTCCTGTGATGGCGTCGAGCTCGATGATGTCGCCGTCGCGGATCAGGCCGATCGGCCCGCCGACCGCGGCCTCGGGGCCGACATGGCCGACGCAGAAGCCGCGCGTCGCGCCCGAGAAACGGCCGTCCGTGATCAGTGCGACCTTGTCGCCCATGCCCTGGCCATAGAGCGCCGCCGTGGTCGACAGCATCTCGCGCATGCCAGGGCCGCCCTTCGGCCCCTCATAGCGGATGACCAGCACGTCACCGACCTCGTATTCGCGTTTGCTGACGCAGGCGAAAGCGTCTTCCTCGCAATCGAAGCAGCGCGCCGGCCCGGTGAAGACGAGTTGCTCGGGCGTCATCCCGGCGATCTTCACGATCGCGCCCTCCGGCGCCAGATTGCCGACGAGGCCAACGACGCCGCCATTGTCGGAGAGCGGCTTGTTCGCCGGACGGATCACGTCCTGCTCATCGTTCCATTTCACCGAGGCGAGGTTCTCGGCGATGGTGCGGCCGGTGACCGTCATGCAGTCGCCGTGCAGGAAGCCGTGGTCGAGCAGGGTCTTCATCAGCAGCGGGATGCCGCCGACCTCGAACATGTCCTTGGCGACGTATTTCCCGCCCGGCTTCAGATCGGCGATATAGGGCGTCTTCTTGAAGATCTCGGCGACGGCGAAGAGGTCGAAGTCGATGCCGCATTCATGCGCGATCGCCGGCAGGTGCAGCGCGCCATTGGTCGAGCCGCCGGAAGCGGCGACGACCATCGCGGCGTTCTCCAGCGCCTTGCGGGTGACGATGTCGCGCGGCCGGATGTTCCGGGCGATCAGCTCCATCACCATCTCGCCGGCGGTGTAGCAGAAGGCGTCGCGGACATCGTAGGGCGCCGGGGCGCCGCAGCTATAGGGCAAGGCCAGGCCGATCGCCTCGGCCACCGTCGCCATGGTGTTGGCGGTGAACTGGGCGCCGCAGGAGCCCGCGGACGGGCAGGCTGCCTCCTCGAGTTCCTTGAGATCCTCGTCCGACATCGCGCCGACCGAGTGCTTGCCGACAGCCTCGAACACGTCCTGGACCGTGACCGGCTTGCCCTTGAAGGTGCCGGGCAGGATCGAGCCGCCATAGATGAAGATCGACGGCACGTTGAGGCGCACCATCGCCATCATCATGCCGGGCAGCGACTTGTCGCAGCCGGCGAGGCCGACCAGTGCATCATAGCAGTGGCCGCGCATGGTCAGCTCGACCGAGTCGGCGATGACCTCGCGCGAAGCCAGCGACGACTTCATGCCCTGGTGGCCCATGGCGATGCCGTCGGTCACGGTGATCGTGCAGAACTCGCGCGGCGTGCCGGCGGCCGAGGCGACGCCCTTTTTCACGGCCTGGGCCTGGCGCATCAGCGAGATGTTGCAGGGCGCAGCTTCGTTCCAGCAGGAGGCGACGCCGACGAAGGGCTGCGCGATCTGCTTCGCGGTCATGCCCATCGCGTAATAATAGGAAC
The DNA here is from genome assembly GCF_030144325.1 of Bosea vestrisii. Classification (NCBI taxonomy): domain Bacteria; kingdom Pseudomonadati; phylum Pseudomonadota; class Alphaproteobacteria; order Hyphomicrobiales; family Alloboseaceae; genus Allobosea; species Allobosea vestrisii. The sequence goes on from NZ_CP126307.1 coordinate 579,961, forward strand.
GATGCGGCGCACGGGCCGGCCCGACACTGACATGCCGGCTGGGCAACTTCGACTTATCGAAAACGCGCGCGTCCATGCAAACTCTGTCCCGCCACCCCACCTGGCGGGCGCCAGATGTGCCACGCTGTTGCCCGCCGGTGCAATCATCTGCCCCTAGGCGGCATGCGAAGCATTTTTCTGCTGCGCACCCTGCCCGATGGGGCTTAATTCTTCCGTATCCCAGATAGTTACTGAAGTTTGCAGCTGGGGCCGCTTTGTGGCGGCTTCGCGGCAATCGTGGCGGCCTGCCGGGCCAGCGCTGCAATAGCTGCCGATGTTGTAGAAATGTCACGAATTTTAGGGATCGCGGCGGGACATGCGATATCTCAACTGCAACCCGACGCCCGCGGAACCCCACGGTTCACAATCCCGGTACGGCGCGGCGGGGATAAAGTCTTTGGAATGGAATGAACTGATCCTGGCGAAATCAGGGGTGCCGCCAGCAGCCCTGGGCAACAAGCGCATCATTCTCAAGCTATTGGAGTCTTGCGACTTTTGAAGCGTACTACGGGTGTCGCCCGGGTTGGGAGGCGAAGTTCACGCTCATCAGATTAGAATTTGTATAATCAAGGCATAGTTTAGAATTTATATAACCCATTGAAATGAAAGGTATATTTCTTGACCGCCTCTATTTCTCCTTCTACCGCTCCGCCCTACATGGCCGATTTCACAGGCCCCGCCTGAAGGAGCGAAACATGACCATCAAGACCGCGCTTGCCGCGACAGCCTTGGCCTCCTGTCTGCTGGCGGCCCCAGCCCTTGCGCAGAGCGTCAACCTCTACACGACCCGCGAGCCCGCCCTCCTCAACCCGGTCATCGAAGCCTTCACCAAGGACACCGGCATCAAGGTCAACGCGGTCTTCCTCAAGGACGGCCTGCAGCAGCGCATCCAGGCCGAGGGCGCAAACAGCCCGGCCGACGTGATGCTCGTCGTCGATGTCGGCGAGATCCAGGCTGCTGCCGATGCCGGCATCACCCAGCCGGTGCAGTCTGCGCTCGTCGACAAGACCGTTCCCGCGGCTCTGCGTGGCGCCGGCAACAATTGGGTCACGCTGACCCAGCGCGCCCGTATCGTCGTCGTCTCGAAGGACCGGGTGAAGCAGGACGCGATCACCTATGACGAGCTCGCCGATCCCAAGTGGAAGGGCAAGTTCTGCATCCGCGCCGGCCAGCACCCCTATAACAATGCCTTCTTCGCCGCCTATCTCGCCCGCAACGGCGCCGAGAAGACCGAGACCTTCCTGAAGGCGATCAAGGCCAACACCGCCCGCAAGCCCGGCGGCGGCGACCGCGACGTCGCCCGCGACATCCTCTCGGGCCAGTGCGACATCGCCATCATCAACACCTACTATATCGGGCTGATGAGCAAGGCGACGAACGAGCAGAAGGGCTGGTACGAGGCGATCAAGCCGCTGAAGACCACCTTCGCGGGCGGCGGCACCCATGTGAACGTCTCGGCCGCCGCGATCGCCAAGAACGCGCCGAACAAGGACAGCGCCGTCAAGCTGATCGAGTACATGCTTGGTGAGAAGGCGCAGCACCTCTATGCCGACGGCAATTTCGAGTATCCGGTCAATGCCGACGTCAAGCAGGCCGAGGCGGTCAAGCTGCTCGGCGCCCTGACGCCCGACACGACCCCGCTCGGCGACATCGCCAAGAACCGCAAGGCCGCGTCCGAGCTCGTCGACAAGGTCGGCTTCGACAATTGAGCCTGAACGCACCCGCGACACCTGCAGAACGGCCGCCAGCAACCCGCTGGCGGCCGTCGACGCGTCTGCTGTATGTCACGGTGGCTGCGGCGGGGCTGGTCGCGCTGCCAGTGCTGGCGCTCGCCTTCACCGCGCTGTCGCGCGAGGCGCTGACGGTCTGGCCGCATCTGACCGCCAACGTCTTGCCTGTCGCGCTCTGGAACACCGCCCTGCTGCTCGCCGGCATCGCCCTGTTCTGCGGGGCTGTCGGAACCGGCGCTGCCTGGCTGGTGACGCAATACGAGTTTCCCGGCCGGCGCAGCCTGGAATGGCTGCTCGTGCTGCCGCTCGCGTTGCCGACCTACATCACCGCCTATGTCTACGTCGAAATCCTCGGCTTCCAGGGGCCGTTCCAGAGCGCGCTCAGGGCGCTCACCGGCTGGCGCTCGCTGCGCGACTACTGGTTTCCCGACCCGCGCAACCTGCCGGGCGCGATCCTGATCCTCGGGCTCGTGCTCTACCCTTATGTCTATCTCAGCGTTCGCGCACTGTTCGCCATGCAGAGCGCCGCGCTGATCGAATCCGCCCGCACGCTCGGAACCAGGCGCTGGCCGCTGTTCTGGCGCATCGGCCTGCCGATGGCCCGTCCCGCCCTCGCCGCCGGGCTGACGCTCGCTCTGCTCGAGACGCTCAACGATATCGGCGCCAGCGAATATCTCGGCGTCCGCTCGCTGACCATCTCGGTCTACACCACCTGGATCAATCGCGGCTCGCTGGCGGGCGCCACCCAGATCGCCTGCGTCATGCTGCTCGTCGTCGTCGGGCTGATGGTCGCCGAGGCGCGGACGCGCGGGGCGCGCCGTTTCACCCTGCCGGTGAAACGGCCGCGGCCGGTCGGCCGCATCCGGCTTTCCGGCGCCCGTGCCTGGACGGCAGCAGTCGCCTGCTTTCTGCCCGCGCTGTTCGGCGCGGTGCTGCCGCTCTTTTATCTGCTCGGCGAATTGTGGCGCCGCGACCTCTTCGCCCAGGCCGATGCGGCGCTGTGGCGGGCACTCGCCAACACCGTCTCGATCTCGGCGCTTTCGGCCGCGCTGATCGTGGCAATCGGCCTCGGCATCGCCGCGGCGCTTCGACTCGGGCGCGAGCGTGCCTTGCCGGCGCTCGCCCGCATCGCCTCGCTCGGTTACGCTTTGCCGGGGACGGTTCTGGCGCTCGGCCTGCTGGTGCCGCTCGCCGCCTTCGACAACCTCGTCGCCGATGCGAGCCGCGCGCTCCTGGGCGTGAGCCCCGGCCTGCTGCTTCTCGGCTCCGGCGCCGCGCTGGTGATTGCCTATCTGGTGCGCTTCCTGACCATCGCGGTGAACGGCGTCGAAAGCGGCTATGCCCGCATCTCGCCGCGTATCGACGACGCGGCGCGCTCGCTCGGCGCGAACAGGCACGAGCTCCTGCATCGGCTGCACTGGCCACTCATGCGCCCTGCCATCGCGGCCGCCGCCCTGCTCGTCTTCGTCGACTGCATGAAAGAGCTGCCGGCGACGCTGCTACTGCGCCCGCTGAACTTCGATACCCTGGCCACGCTCGTTTACGGACATGCCGCTCGCGGCGTCTTCGAGGACGGCGCCCTGGCAGCCCTGCTGATCGTCGCGATCGGCATCTATCCGGCGCTCAGGCTGGCCCGAGCCGGCGAACAGTTGCCGGAATCGCGGGAAAATTGAACTATTTCCCCGGCTTTGCGAGCGTCGTCCGGGGCGCTGAACTCGACATTCGTAAACCGGGGGGCTAAACCCTTGCCGCGCGACATATATCGGCCGCCTCAAGCCGATTCGGCCGCGATATCAGGATGCCTGACGACGACACCTCCGCCGTCGGGCCGATGAAGGCCAAACGCCAGGCCATGTCACGACGCACACTCTTCCTCGGCCTCGCCGCCGCTGCGCTGCTGCTCGTCCTCGGGCTGCGGCCGTGGAATCTGGCGTTGTCGCATGTCGAGCGTTCCGTCATCGCCGGCATCGAGGCCCGGACCGGCCTCAAGGTGACGGCGCTGCGCCGCGCCGAGATCGCTTTTCTGCCCCTGCCCCGGATCAGCCTGTCGGATGTGAGTTTCGTCGATCCGCAGGGCGTGCTGTCAGGTAAGGCGGCGCGTCTGCGTGCCCGCGCCCGGCTGCTGTCACTGATCGGCGGCCAGCTCGACTTCGACCGCATCGACCTCGTCGCCCCCGAGCTCGATCTCGCTGTGGCTGACACCGGTAGCTACGCCGAATGGCAGAACCGCGCGCTGGGTTATCTCACCCGCCTCGAAAGCCAGACCCGGCTCATCCTGACCTCCGGCAGCGTCATGATCCGTGCCGGCGGCACAGTTCTGACCACGCTGCGCGACGTCAATGTGGTGATCGACGAGCGGACTGCCCAGGCGCCGGTCACCCTTGCCGGCTCGTTCAGCTGGCGCGGCGAAGCCACCAAGGTGGACCTGTTCTGGCCGGTGGCTGGGGAGCGGGCACGCACCGGCTTCTCACTCGGCTCGCGCTTGATGAGCCTGCGGTTCAACGGCACGCGCTCGGCTGCGCAGGGCGTCACCAACGGCCAGATCGAGTTCAGCACGAAATCGCTCCCGGACGCCCTGGCCTGGATCGGACCGCGCCCGCGCATCGCCTCGCTGGTTCGCCAAGTCGAGCTGACCGCGCAGGCTCAGCTCAGCCAGAACAGCGCCTCGCTCGACTCCGTCGTCGCCATGGTCGATGGCGATCAGCTCGACGGCGCGCTGAAGCTCGACGGCTCGATGCCGAACTGGGCGCTCTCCGGGACGCTCGCCGGAGCCGAGTTCGATCTCGGCCGCCTGCTCCAGCAGGCTGGGCTGCCGGCGCCTTCCGGAGGTGGTGAGGCCGGTAACGCACCGCTCGAGTTCGATAGCTGGACCACCAATGATATCGACCTGCGCCTGTCGCTCGATTCCGCGAAGGTCGGCAGCGCCCGTGTCCGCGATCTGGCGGCGCAGCTGCTGATACGCAAAGGCAGGTTCGAGGCCTCGCTCCTGCGCGCCGCCGCCTATGGCGGCTCGGCCCGCGCCCGAATCCTCGCCACGCCGGTTGCGGCCGGCTCGGACGTCAAGCTGCAGCTCGGGCTGGAGAAGGTGAATCTGGCGCTGGCGGCCGACGACCTGCCGGAGCTCGCCCGCCTCAGCGGCACAGCGACCGGCCAACTCGCCTTCGACGGTGTCGGAAATAGCCTGGACCAGGTGGTGAGTTCGCTGACCGGCCGGGCCAATCTGACGATCCGGCAAGGCGAGTTCCGCGGCATCGCCTTCGCCGATTTGCTGCGCAAGGCCGAGAAGCCTCCGGCCTCAGCGCGCGACTGGCGCCAAGGCAAAAGCGCCTTCGAAACCCTGCAGCTGGCTGCGCTCGCCAATCTCGGCGTGCTCTACCTCACCGACACTCAGCTCGCCGGCTCGGGCTACGGCGTCGTCCTGAACGGCACTGCCGATCTCAGCCGGCGCTGGCTCGACCTCAACGGCGCCCTGAGCTCGACCGCGACCTCGACGCGCGTGCCGTTCGAGGTCCGCGGCCCCTTCTTCGGCGCCGCCTTCACACCCGAGATCGATGCGGCCTTACGGACGCCAGGCCCGCCGATCCCGCTGCTGCGCTAGGCGCGCATCGTTCTCGGGCGAAGCGAAGCGCAGACCCGAAATCTCATGATGAGAAAGCGCGCCCTGGGGCCTCTTCCGGCCTGAGACATGGTCGGCTCAAGGCCGACCATGGCGTCACTTCACGGCGGGCCTCGCCGGGGTCGGCTCACGCCTCCCCAGCCGGCTCCTCGCCCCCACCGTTCTCGCCGCCGCCGTTCTCGGCCTCGCCGGTCTCGCCCTCTTCGTCGGCCTCCTCGCCGATCCGCTCGACCGAGACAACCTTCTCGCCCTCAGCCGTGTCGAAGATGGTGACGCCTTGCGTCGAACGTCCGGCGATGCGGATCGGCTTGGGGCCCTCCACCGGGATGCGGATGACCTGGCCGCCATCGGTGACCAGCATGATCTGGTCGGTCTCTGTCACCGGGAACGAGGCAATCAGCTTGCCGTTGCGCTCGTTGACGACCATGGCGGTGATGCCCTTGCCGCCCCGCCCGGTGACCCGGTACTCGAACGACGAGGTGCGCTTGCCATAGCCCTTTTCCGACACCGTCAGGATGAACTGCTCAGACGCGCCCATCTCGGCGTATTTGTCCTGGCCGAGCTCGATGTCACCGGCGGCCTCTTCCGCGTCGGCAACCGGCGCGGCCGTCTCGTCGCCATCGCCGGTCACGGCGCGGCGCGCCGCCGAGGCGAGCTTCAGGTAAGCAGCGCGCTCGTCCGGCGTCGCATCGAGATGGTGCAGGATCGCGAGCGAGATCACCTCGTCGCCCTTGGCAAGGTTAATGCCGCGCACGCCGGTCGAGTCGCGCCCCTTGAAGACGCGCACCTCCGGCACGGCGAAGCGAATGCTCTGGCCCTCGGCAGTCGTCAGCAGCACGTCGTCATGCTCGGAGCAGATCTGCACGTCGACGATGGAATCACCCTCGTCGAGCTTCATCGCGATCTTGCCGTTGCGGTTGACCTGAACGAAGTCGGAGAGCTTGTTGCGCCGGACATTGCCTGTCCTGGTCGCGAACATCACGTCGAGCCGCTCCCAGCTCTCCTCGTCCTCCGGCAGCGGCATCACCGTGGTGATGCGCTCGTCCTTGTCCAGCGGCAGCATGTTGTTGAGGAACTTGCCGCGCGCGTTCGGCGCCGACAGCGGCAACCGCCAGACCTTCTCCTTGTAGGCCTGGCCCAGCGAGGAGAAGAAGATGATCGGCGTATGCGTGTCGGCGACGAAGAGGCGGGTGACGAAATCCTCCTCGCGGGTCGACATGCCGGAGCGGCCCTTGCCGCCGCGCTTCTGCGCCCGATAGGTCGAGAGCGGCACACGCTTGATGTAGCCCGCATGGCTGACGGTGACGACCATGTCCTCGCGGGCGATCAGGTCCTCGTCGTCGAGGTCGGAACCCCAGTCCTGGATCACCGTGCGGCGCGGCGTGGCGAAGGCGGCCTTCACCTCGGCAAGCTCGGTCTTGATGATCTCCTGGATGCGCACCCGCGAACGCAGGATGTCGAGATAATTGGCGATCTCCTTGGCGAGCTTTTCGAGCTCGTCGCCGATCTCGTCACGACCGAGAGCGGTCAGGCGGGCAAGGCGCAGCTCGAGGATCGCCTTGGCCTGCGCGTCCGAGAGCCGATAGGTGCCGTCGGCATTCATCGGGTGACGCGGATCGTCGACCAGCGCGATCAGCGGTGCGATATCCTCGGCCGGCCAGTCCCGCGCCATCAAGGATTCATGCGCCGCGGCTGGTGTCGGCGCCGTGCGGATCAGGCGGATGACCTCATCGATATTCGCGACGGCGGTGGCGAGACCGCACAAGACATGGGCCCGCTCGCGCGCCTTGTTGAGCAAATAGCGGGTGCGCCGCGAGACGACTTCCTCACGGAACTCGACGAAGGCGGAGATGAAATCCTTGAGATTCAGGATTTCGGGCCGGCCGCCTGTCAGCGCCACCATGTTGGCACCGAAGGAGGTCTGCAGCGGGGTGAAGCGATAGAGCTGGTTCAGCACCACGTCGGCGACGGCATCGCGCTTGATCTCGATGACGACGCGCACGCCCTCGCGGTTCGATTCGTCGCGCAGGTCGGAGATGCCTTCGATCCGCTTCTCGCGGACGAGATCGGCGATCTTCTCGACCATCGTCGCCTTGTTCACCTGGTAGGGCACCTCGGTGACGATGATCGCCTCGCGCTCCTTGCGTAGCTCCTCGATATGCGTCTTCGAGCGCATCATGATCGAGCCGCGCCCGGTGTGATAGGCCGAATGGATGCCACTGCGGCCCATGATCTGGGCGCCGGTCGGGAAGTCCGGGCCGGGCACGATCTCGATCAGCTCGTCGATCGTGATCTCAGGATTCTCGATCAGCGCGATGCAGGCGTCGATCACCTCGCCGAGATTGTGCGGCGGGATATTGGTCGCCATGCCGACCGCGATGCCGCCGGCGCCGTTGACGAGCAGGTTCGGATAGCGCGCCGGCAGGACCGTCGGCTCATGCTCCTTGCCGTCATAGTTCGGCTGGAAGTTGACGGTGTCGAGGTCGAGGTCTTCCAGCAGCGGCATCGCCGCCTTGTCGAGGCGCGCCTCGGTGTAGCGATCGGCCGCCGGGCTGTCGCCGTCCATCGAGCCGAAATTGCCCTGGCCGTCGATCAGCGGCAGGCGCAGCGAGAAATCCTGCGCCATGCGCACCAGCGCGTCATAGACCGCGAGATTGCCGTGCGGATGGTATTTACCCATCGTGTCGCCGACGATGCGGGCGCATTTCGTATAGGGCCGGTCGGGCAGGTTCTTGTTCTCGTGCATCGAGAACAGGATGCGCCGGTGCACGGGCTTCAGGCCGTCGCGGACATCGGGAAGAGCGCGGCTGACGATCACGCTCATCGCGTAATCGAGATAGCTCTTCTTCATCTCGTCGGTGATCGCGATCGGCTTGATGTCGCCGCCGAACTGCGGGCCGTCGTCGCGCTTGTCGTCGTTGTCTTCGCTCAAGGGGAAAAGTCCCGTTTACCGCTGGTTTTTCAACGTTCTGGCTAGCCGATTCCGGCGCGCGAAGCCAGCAAAACGCGAATCTATTCAGAGAAAATAAAACCGTTTGATCGCAGCGGGTTGCGGGTGATTCTTGATTCGCTTTCGCGTGCCTTCCGCAATCTCGCCATGTTTCATGCGTGGTCGCGTACGGAAATTGCCAGATGCGTCATCGCGAGGATGCGAGCTAGATCTTCCGAACCTGCGGAGCGAAGCGCCGAAAGGCGTCTTCGATCTCCTCGTAGCAGCACGCAACCTCATTGAGTGAGAGGCGAAAGCCGTACCAGGTGACTGGCCACTCCTTTAAGGGATCGGTGACCGTAGGCACAAAACGCGCAGGCTCCGCCAGGTGAACCAGGACAGCCTTGGTATCCAGATTGGGATCGAAGGAATAACCCTGCACCGCGTCCCACGGCACCTTTCGCACAAACACGTACGGTGCCGTGATCCCCTCCGCATCGAACGCCAGGTGGATCGAGCGATCGAGCTCGCCAAATGCTTTTCCAAAGGCAAGAAGCAGGAACAGGAAGCCGAAAATAGTTCCACCTATAATGGCGGTCCATCCCCCTTGGACACGAGAAGGGCCACCAGAAATCCACCGAAGCAAACATAGAAAAGCGCCGCCCCGCGGCTCTCATTGCCGCGAAATTCGATGCGGTTCGGCGCATTGGTCTCGGCCTGCACGTCGAAGACGCTCATGTCGTCTGGTTCGTTGCAGCAAGCTAGCATAGCGTAGCGGAATGTTCGCCGAATATCTCTCCTCCGCCCTCGTCACCCTGCTGGTGACGCTAGATCCGCCCGGGCTGGCGCCGATCTTCTTGTCGCTGACGCGCGGCATGTCGGCCAGCGAGCGCCGGCAGGTCGCGGTGCGTGCCTGCATCATCGCCTTCTGCATCATGGCCTTCTTCGGCCTCGCCGGTGACGTGGTGCTGAAGGCGCTCGGCGTCTCGCTGCCGGCCTTCCGCATCGCCGGCGGCCTGCTGCTGTTCTGGATCTCGTTCGAGATGGTGTTCGAGCGCCGCAACGAGCGCAAGCAGCAGACGGCCGAGACCGCGATCACCCAGGACCACATCCGCAACGTCGCCGCCTTCCCGCTGGCGATTCCGCTGATGGCAGGCCCCGGTGCGCTGACCGCGATGATGCTGCTCGCCGGCCGCGCCAATGGCGACATCGCCATGCTGGCCTCGCTCGCCGCGATCTGCGGGCTGGTGGTCCTCTCCTGCCTCGTCGTCTTCCTGATGGCGGTGCCGATCGCGCGGCTGCTCGGCATCACCGGCAATGTCGTGCTGACTCGCCTGCTCGGCGTCATCCTCGCCGCACTGGCGGTGCAGTTCGTCATCGACGGCGTGCGCGCCGTGATCCGGAGCGGCTAAGCCGCCCCGGATCGAATCTCGGCTCAGGCGGCTCGCGCCAGCTGCCAGCGGACAATGTCGACCAGCACGAAGAGCGCGAGGCTGACACCGGCCAGCGGCAGCGCCCAGCCCAATCCCGCGGCGACGAGAGCCGCCAGCGCCCTGCCCGGCCAGCCGAGCCGCAGCCAGGCCTGGACCAGCGTCCGCGGCAGCGAGGCCGAGCCCCACCATCAGCAATTGGTTCGGCCAGCCGATCAGGATGCCCATATGGGCGTCGATCCCCCAGCGGATCAGCTTGGCGAGCAGCGGCACCTGCGAAAGCAGCGCTGCCGAAGTCGAGCCGACCCGGCACAGCTACGCCTTGACATAAACGAACGCCTCCTTGCCCGAAGCCAGACGGACGCTGATCCGCTTGTAGTCGGCGACCTCGTAGCGATCAGCCGCCGCGAGCTCCTCGGCGCTGATGCTGAAGACCTTGCCGGCAACGCTGTCGGCCGGCTCGTCGCTCGGCGCCACCACCGGGTGGAAGCGCTTGCCGCTGGTGCGGATCACCTCGGGATCGGTGATCTCCAGCATGGTCTGGGAAAAACCCGGCATGGCGTCGTCATGGCCGTCGAGGAGGCGGCCGAAGGCCGAGAGTTGGACGTTCTCCTGCTGCAGCGTGCCATAGGAAAACAGGAAAATGCTGCGATCCTCGGCCATGCTCGCTCCGTACCAGGCGCGCCTCTAGAGCGCCGCCAGCAGCTTTTCGCGCGCCGCACGCGAGCCGGCAAGACGCTGCCGTGCCGCAGCCAGGATAAGCTCCGGCGCCTCCTGCGGCGTGCCCGCCCGGAAAGGCGGCTCCGGCGCATATTCGAGCGAGAGCTGGATCGTCTGCGCCTCCTCCTCGCCGAGCAGTTCGGCGATCACGGTGAGCCCGAAATCGATGCCGGAGGTGACGCCGCCGGCCGTGATCAGGTTGCCGTCGCGCACGACCCGCCCCTGCGTGGGGATCGCGCCGAACCGCGCCAGCAGGTCATGCGCGTTCCAGTGGCTGGTGGCGCGCTTACCCTTCAGCAACCCGGCCGTGCCCAGCACCAGCGATCCCGTGCAGACCGAGGTGAGATAACGCACCTGCACGGCCCGCTCGCGCAGGAAGGCGAGCACGGTTTCATCCTGGAGCAAGGCATTGACCCCGGCGCCGCCCGGCACGCAGAGCACGTCGAGCGGCGGGCACTCGGCGAAGGTCGTGGTCGGCGTCAGCGTCAGCCCGGTCGCGGCCTTGAGCGGCGCAGTATCCTTCCAGATCAGATGCACCTCAGCACCCCGGGCCGAAGCGAAGACCTCATAGGGACCGGTCAGGTCGAGCTGCTGGACCTGCGGGAAGACGAGGATGCCGAAGCTGAGAGACATGGGCGGAACTCCTGATTGACGGGAGCAGCGTAGCGGGCAAAGCTCTGGCTGAACTGCCAAGCATCCCTCGCTTCATGCCAAACATGCGCCGCATCGAGATCCTGACCTTCCCCGGCGGGCAATTGCTCGACGTCGCCGGGCCCTTGCAGGTCTTCGCCACCGCCAACGATCTTGCGTCCATCGCTGGCCGGCCCCTGCCCTATGAAACTGCGGTCGTCGCCGCTGAACGCCGCGTGATCACGAGCGCGAAGCTCGAACTCGTCGCGATGCCGCTCCCCGAGCCAACCGCGCCGCTGCACACTTTGGTCGTCGCCGGCGGCTATGGCGTCAACGCCGCCTGCCACGATGCGGCACTGGTCGCCTGGGTCCGGCAGCGCTCGGCGTCAGCGCAGCGCGTCGCTTCGGTCTGCAGCGGCGCCTTCCTGCTCGCGGTGGCGGGCGTGCTCGACGGCAAGCGCGCCGTGACGCATTGGGGTCGCTGCGCCGAATTCCGGGCGATGTTCCCTTCCGTACGGCTCGAGCCCGATCCGATCTATGTCCGCGACGGCAATGTCTGGACCTCTGCCGGCGTCACCGCCGGGATCGACCTCGCTTTGGCGCTGGTCGAGGTCGATCTCGGCCGTGAGCCGGCGCTCGCCATCGCCCGCCAGCTCGTCGTCTTCCTGAAGCGCCCCGGCGGCCAGGCCCAGTTCAGCGCGGCGCTCACCCTGCAGGAGAAGGACGAGCGTTTCGACCGTTTGCATGGCTGGATCGTCGAGAACCTGCGCGGCGATCTCTCGCTGGAGCGGCTGGCCGGCGAGGCCAGGATGAGCCTGCGCAGCTTCGCCCGGCATTATCGCCAGGCGACAGGCCGCACGCCCGCCCGCGCCGTTGAGGAACTCCGGATAGAGACCGCGCGCCGCCTGCTCGAACAGGGTCTCTCGGTCGCGCAGGCCGGCCGTCGCTGCGGCTTCGGCTCCGAGGAAACCTTGCGCCGCGCCTTCCTGCGCCGGCTCGGAGCCAGCCCACAGGCCTATCGCGAGCGCTTTGCGGGATAGCGTCGGTCAACCGTCTACAGCGCCAACTCCATCAGCCTTTCGCCATTGGCACGGGTCTCACCCGTATCCTGAAACCCCCGCGCCAGATAGAAGCCGTGCGGCCCGGCGGCACCAGGCACATAGCTCAGCCGGGCGAGCGTGTATCCCTGCGCCGGAAGGCCCTCCAGCCAGAGCGCGATCGCTTCGCGCCCATAGCCTTTGCCCTGGTGACGCCCATCGATCATGAAGCGCCAGAGGAAGCAGCTCGCGCCATCATCCTCCGGCCGCCACATAATGAAGCCGACCGGTTCGTCGCCGGCGTAGATCGCCCAGAATACCGCGTCCGGATTGAAATGAGCCTGCGCGATCGAGACCGCATTTGGCGCGACGAAACCGCTTTGCGCCTCATGCGGTTCAAGCTCGCAGATGGTTCGCACGGTTTCGCCCGTGATCTCCCGCAATGTGACGACAGGCGTAGTCAAACGGTCAGCCTCACTTCTCCAGGAACGCTTTCACTGTCGCTTCCGCCTGCTTCATCGAGATCACTCCGTCGAGATGGCCGCGCGTGCCCTGGATGGTCACATGGGTCACGTCACGCCCGGCCTTCTTCGCCTCGGCGACGGTGCGCTGGATCATCTCGTCGGGGAAGACCAGGTCCTTGGGCTGATTGACGATCAGGAGCGGCGCCTTGATCCGGCTCATCGCATCCGCGAGCGACTTGCCGCCGGCGGCGTAGAGCTGGTTGGCCTTGACCAGATAGAGGAAATGGTTGGCGTCCGAGACCTTGGCGCGCGCCTCGCCGGCATTGTCCAGGATGCTCTGGACCTGGAACTTGTTACCGAGCGCCTTGGCGGGATCCTCGCCCTCCTTGGCCGGGCGGCGGCCGAAGGTGCCGTTGGTCCAGTCGCCATGATTGGCCTGCAGCGTCACCACCGTCAGCGCCTTGGCAAGGCCGGCATTGGGCGGCGTCTTGCCGTAATAGTCGCCCTTGTTCCAGTTCGGATCGACCAGGATCGGCGCCGCCCAGACGTCGAGCCAGGCGATGAGCTGGGCGTCGGCCTCGGCCGCGCCGATCACCGCCATCGCCTTGCCGACCATGTCGGGATAGCTCGCCGCCCATTCATAGGTCTGCAGCGCCCCCATCGAGGGGCCGGCGACCATGACGAGCTTCTTGATTCCAAGACTCTCGACCAAGGCTTTCTGGACGTTGACGAAATCGCCGATGGTCACGACCGGGAAATCGAGAGCATAGGGCTTGTTGGTGTCCGGATCGATCGAGGCCGGGCCGGTGGTCGTCACCTTTGGGTCGCCGGTGTTGAGGTTGACCAGCGTGTCGGAGGACAGGACGAAATACTTGTTGGTGTCGATCGCCTTGCCCGGGCCGATGATCGCGTCCCAGTAGCCGGGCGCCGCGTCGGCGGCGGCATATTTGCCAGCGGCGTGCGAATTGGCCGAGAAGAAATGGCAGATCAGGATCGCATTGGATTTGTCGGCGTTGAGCGTGCCGTAGCTCTCCCAGCCGACCTTGACGTTCTTCAGGGTCCGGCCACCCTGCGTGGTGTAGCTCGGCAGCTCGAAGACCTTCTTCTCGGCGATCAGATCCTGCGCCTCGGCCATTCCCGTCACCATCGCGCCAACGACACCAAGCACTCCTGCGATCCAAGCCTTCATGCCGCACTCCTCCGTTCCGGCCGTCGCACGGCCTTAGGCTGGATCAGAGCGGATTTGTCCGGCTAACGGAAGGGGCTGCTTGCCGTCATTCTCGGGCGAAGCGAAGCGCAGACCCGAGAATCTCAGGACGAGAAGGCGGTGGCTGGAGCCTCTTCCGGCCTGAGATGCTCGGGTTAAGGCCGAGCATGACGCCAAGCCTTCTTCACAGTGTTTCGAGCAGTCCCTTGATCAGCGCACGGCGCGGCGCGATCGAGGAGATCAGCGCATATTCCTGCAAGGTATGGGCGCCATCGCCGTCGATGCCGAGCCCGTCCAGCGTCGGGATGCCGAGTGCCGCGGTGAAGTTTCCGTCCGAGCCGCCGCCGGTCATCGGGCAATCCTGCAGGTCGAAGCCGACCTTGGCCGCCACCGCCCGCGCCTGCTCGTAGAGCGCCGCGACCTCCGGCGATTTCTCATAGGGCGGCCGGTTCATGCCGCCGGTGATGCTGAGCTTCACATCCGGGTCGCGAGCCTTCAAGCCGAGGATGCGCTGCTCCATGGCGACGCCGTCCGCCACCGTGGTGACGCGGCAATCGACGCTGAACCAGGCATGCTGCGGAATGACGTTCGCCGCCGTGCCGCCGCCGACCAGCGCCACCGTGGTGGTGATGCCGCGCGAATAGTCGGTCATGCCCTCGATGGCGAGGATCTGGTGCGCCGCCTCGCGGATGGCGTTGCGGCCATCGGCATGGCGCGAGCCGGAATGCGCCGGACGGCCCTCCAGCTTGACCTCGAAGCGGCCGACGCCTTTGCGCGCGGTGACGATCTTGCCACCCTCGCGCGCCGGCTCGGTCACCAGCACCGCCATCGCCTCGCGGCCGATATCCTCGATCAGGGTGCGGGAGGTCGGCGAGCCGATCTCCTCGTCCGGCGTAAACAGGAAGACCAGCGGCCGCTGAGCCGTGCCGGCCCTGGCCACATCCTTGAAAGCCTGCAGCGCCAGCCAGGCGCCGCCCTTCATGTCGTAGACGCCGGGACCGTAAAGCCGGTCGCCCTCGACCCGCACGGACAGGTCCCTGGCGCTGGTCCCGACCGGGTGGACCGTGTCGAGATGCGACATCAGCGCCACGGCCTTCTCGCCGTTACGGACGCCGGCGCGCAGGATCAGGTTGTCGCCGAGGCCGTCGCGGCCGGGGATGCGCTCGACGGCAATGGGCAGGCCTTCGACCTCCCTGGCGACGAGGTCCATCATGCCGTTGACGCCAGGCACGTGATGGGTGGGGCTCTCCAGCGCTACCCAGACGGTAAGCGCGGGGACGGCGGGATCGTGAATGGTCATGATGGGGAGAGTTTTCGCAGGAAAGCGTGGCGATAACAGGACATTGGCCAATTCGCCGGCTTTGTCCATGTTGAAACACGCCTAGCCGCCCTGCGGGCCTAGCGCCTCAAAAAAATTTCAGCCTGCTGTCGGCAGCGCCGGTCCTCGTCCGTCCTCGAAGCAAACCCGCCGAGGACCAGACGATGCGCCCGCCCGCCGCCCCCGCCATTGCCATACTGCCGGCCCTGTATTGGCTGCGCAGCCTCATGGCGGCGCTGGCCGGCTTCACAGCGGTCCTCGTGCTCGCGCTCCTTGCCGACCAGTTGCTGCGTTCGCTCGGCCTGCCACCACCAGCGACCCAGCCCATGCCGGAACTCGGCCGCCAGGCCCTGGCGGCCTGGCTGCGGGCGGGCTGCCTGCTGCTCGGCGCCCTCCTCGCGAGGGCCGCCCTCGCTAGACGCGCTTGACGTTCCAGAAGGTCGGGAAGCTCGGCAGCACGCCCGTGAGCTTGCGGCTGAACGCCGTCGGCTGGAAATACTGGCCGAGCGGGGCGTAGGGCACGTCCTCGAAGGCCTGCTTTTGCAGCTCGGCCGCGATCTTCTGCTTGGCCGAAAGATCGGTGGCCTCCATCCAGGCCTCGCGCAGCGCCTCGATCTTCGGCGCCACCGGCCAGCCCGGCCAGGCTGCGGCGCCATTGCCGCGCAGCGAGATGTGGCCGACCGGATCGAGGATGTCGATGCCGTTCCAGCCCGTGAAGAAGCAGTTCCAGCCGCCATTGCCGGGCGGTTCCTTGTTGGCCCGGCGCGTCACCACCGCGCCCCAGTCCATCACCTGGTAGTCGACGTTCATGCCGATGCGTTTCAGCATCTCGGCGCCGACCTCGCATTCGGCCTTGAGATTGGCGAGATCGGTGACGCCGAGCAGGACGACCTTCTCGCCCCTGTAGCCGGCCGCCGCCAGCGCCTGCTTGACCTTGGCGATGTCGCGCGGCCCGTTCAGCACCGCCATGCCGGCATCGTTCGCCATCGGCGTTCCGGGCGGGAACAGGCCGACACCAGTGCGCCACAGCTCCTTGTCCGGGCCGCCGACCGCCTCCATGAACTCGGCCTGGTCGATCGCCATCAAGACGGCGCGGCGGATCGCGGGATTGTCGAAGGGCGGATGCAGATGATTCATCCGCATGATCGCGATCGAGCCGGTCGTCTCCTTTATCGCGACCTCGAGCTTGGGATCCTTCGCCAGCAGCGGCAGGATGTCTGGCAAAGGCTGCTCGACCCAATCGATCTCGCCGCTTTGCAGCGCCGCCGCCGCCGTCGCCGGGTCCGGCAGGGTATGCCATTCGATCCGCTCGACATGCACGATCTTCGGCCCGGCGGTACGGCCGGGCTTGCCGTCGCTGCGCGGGACATAGCCCACGAACTTCTCGTAGACCGCCCGGCTTCCGGACTGGCGCTCGCTCGCGATGAAGCGAAACGGCCCGCTGCCGATCACCTCGGTGACCTGCGTCGTTGCCTCGGTCCTGGCCAGGCGCTCCGGCATGATCACCGGCACTGCGGCCGTCATCTTGGCGAGCGCGTCGGGCAGCAGCGGGAACGACTTCTTCAACCGGAAGCGCAAGGTCTTGTCGTCGACCGCGGCGAGCTCGTCGGTCTGCGCCATCAGCGTCTGGCCGAAGGAATCGCGCTTGCCCCAACGGTTCAGGCTGGCGACGCAGTCCTTCGCCAGCACCGGCGTGCCGTCATGGAATGTCAGGCCGTCGCGCAGCTTGATCGTCCACGTCTTGCCGTCAGCCTCGGCGAGCGCGCCCTCGGCCATTTGCGGCTGGGCCTTGTAGCTCTCGTCCTGGCCGAACAGCGTGTCATAGGCGAGGAAGGCGTGGTTACGGGTGACGGTCGCCGTCGTCCAGATCGGATCGACCACGGCAAGATCGCCCTGCGGCACGAACTTGATCACGTTCTTGTCGGCGCCACGGCCGATATTGGGTTTGCTGACCGCAAAGGCGGCAGCCGTGCCTGCGATGAAAGCGCGACGTGTCGGCATTTCAGGCTCCCTGGAGCCCGTTCCGATCAGCTTGCACCGCAAGCCGATCGGCAAACGGTCTCCAAACTAAAAGGGAGAGACGGATTCACCGATCAAGTTGGAACAACCTGATCGGATCCGGCTCTAGCAACAGGGCGTCGGTCCGGGATGGCGAAGCCCTTGGCGATACGGCGGGGCTCAGGCAATCAGCATGCCAGCGGCCGGTCAAGCCGGCCGGCGACGAACGCGAGGCTCGTTCAGGCCGCGTCGCGCAGATCGTCGAGCTCGAGCTCGACAAGGAAGTCCGGATCAGCCTCGATCAGCAGCGCCAGCGCCGCGTCGTCGGCGAGCGAATCGGCCAGCATCCGCGCTTCATCGCGCGCCGCTTCCGCATCGAGGCGGCGCAGCAATGCCATCAGCGCATTGACCCCAGGCCCCTCCAGCGCCTCGCAGGCGATCAGGACGTGCGCCAGCAAATCGCGGTCGAGGCCGCCTGCGCCGCGTTGGCTGGGGCCGGCGTGTTTGAGAGCATCCACTGTGGCGGCGAAGGCTGGCAGCAAGGCCTCCGGCATCGCCGCCTTACGATAGAGCGCCTTAAGGCCGGCCCCGCGCCGGTCCCAGAGCAGCGCCCGGACGCGGTTGAGCGGCAGGCCCGACAGCGCCGCGAAGGCAGCTTCGGCGAGGGCCGGCTCGCCGCTCAGCAGCGAGCGCAGGATGACGCCGGGGGTCAGGCGACCGTTCTCGCGCAGGCAATCGACGATCGCGGGGGCGTCGCTCGCCTCGCCACCAGCGGCAAGCGCGACGGCCACGCGCTCGGTCGATTCGCGGGCGAGGCGCGCGCTGCGTTCCTCGGTGAGCCAGCCACAGCCGGAGACGAAGGCGGCAAGTGCGTCGGAGACCTTGGCCGCGATCGCCTGGCGCAAACCGGCTGGCAGGTCGTCGCGCGCCAGCATGGCCTCGCGCACGGTGCCAACCTCGCCTGCACGCTCGAAGATGCGCTCCAGCGAGAAATCGGGAATCTCGGCCGTCGGATTGGCGAGCAGCGCGACCAGCGCCTCCTCGACTGCGACCTCTCCGAGTGCCGCGCAGATGCCGGCCGACAGCCAGGGCCGCTGCGCGATCGCGCGCTGGGCCAGCCCGTCTCCGATAGCAGCGGCATCGACCAGGTCGGCCTCCGTCAGTACCGGCGACTGCGCCAGCAGCAGAGCGGCGATGTCGCTCTGCTCGGCGATCAGGCCGAGCACCACGTTGCGCGGTGCCAGCGGCGCGGCCGCGAGTTCCTCGGCGAGCGCGCGTCGCACCAGCGGCGAAGGATCGTCGACCAGGGAGATCAAGGCCGTCTCGGCCTCGCGCCTGTCTTCCGGCGACATTGCCGAGCGCAGATAGGCGCCAGCCAGGGCAGCGGCGCCTTTTGCGCGAGCCTCGGCCGGAGCGGTGCGGGCCCAGAGCAGGAAGCGGCGGACGATCATCCGCGCCTCCCATGAAGCATGAACTGGCTGAGATCGAGCGGTCCGCGCCGCGGCTTGCGGGGAGCGACCGTTTCGCTGGAAGCAGTCTGCGTATCCGCCACGGCCAAATCACGCGGCCGCGACGGCGGCAACGGAGCCATGGCGCTGGCTGGAGCGGTCGAACCGACCGTGCTTTCCGCCTTGGCGACCTTGTCCGCGGACGAGACATCGCTGCCGCTCGCCGCCGAGCTCACGCGCGGGAAATAGCGGGTCGCCGGATCGTCATCGATGGTGCGGGACGTGTTGCCGCTACGCGGCGTCGTCCAGAGATTGGCGACCGCCTTCGAGACCGGAGTACGCGGCCCTTCGGTCGAGAACAGGCCGATCAGCCCTTTTGCCCGGTCAGGCGCCAGCGCGGCGGCGATCGGCACGACGGCTGGCTCGGCAGCATAAGCTGTGGCGGTCGTGGCCGCGCCTGTCGGCCGTGCTTGCGCCAGCATGGCGCCGGTGGTCGCCGCGACCTGGGTGTTGGCGTGGCTGGCGGCAAGCAGGCCGTAGACCTCCTGGGCGCTGCGGGCCCGCCCGCCCTTGTCGAAGAAGATCGAGCGATTCGCCGCCGCGGCGTCTGGAAAGTCGCGTGCCGCAGCGCGCGCCGGGTCGCTTCCGACGGTGCGGATCAGGTCGGTGGCACCGCGTGCGCCGAGCACATGCGCCATATAGAGCTCGCCGGCCTGCGGCTGGCGCCCGAGTGCCTGGCCGAGCTGCTCGGCATTCTTTTGCGTCAGCGCGCCGGCCATCACGGTCGCGACATGCGGATCGGTGCGCAGTTGCAGGATCTTCTCGCGCAGCGCCGGATCGGCCACGGTCAGCCGGCCGCTGCCATCATCGCTGATCGCGCCGGCATAATTGGCCATCCCCTGCTTCGGCCCTTCCTGACGCATCATCGACAGCCAGGTCTGCTCGATGAACTGGAACAGGCCGGTCGCGCTCGAGGTGCGCGCCTTGGCATCCGGCGCGAGCGCCGATTCCCGCTGCGCCGTCTTCAGGAGATAGTCGAAGCCGACGCCGGTCTTGTCCGCCCCTTCCTTGATCGCGTTGACGACCGGGTTGGCAGGCGTTGTCTCACGGGTACTCGGCGTGCTGAAAAGGAACATGAGGTCACTCGGTCCGCTGCCGTTCCAGGCGGACCGGAGCACCTGAGGAGACTGGACCGGTTATGGTAAGCGAACCGTTAAAACGGGCGTTCGCCAGAACCGGCTCAGACGTAAAAAGTGCCACAGGAGCAAGACGATGGCGGAAGCGACGCGGCATAAGCGGGGTGGGCTCTATTTCGAGGATTTCGAGATCGGCGCCTCGATCGAGCATCGGCTGACCCGCACGGTCACGCAGATGGACAACATGCTGTTCTCCAACATGACGCTGAATCCGCAGCCGCTGCACATCGATGCGCATTTCTGCGCAACCGAGACCGAATGGGGCAAGCCGCTGATGAACTCGCTGTTCACGCTCGGCCTGATGATCGGCATCTCGGTCAACGACACCACCGTCGGCACCACCATCGGCAACCTTGGCATGACCGACGTCACCTTCCCGGCCCCGCTCTTCGAGGGCGACACGGTGAACTGCGTCACCGAGATCGTCGCCAAGCGCGAATCGAAGTCGCGGCCGGATGCCGGCATCGTCGACTTCCATCATCGCGCCTATAAGCAGGACGGCACGCTGGTGGCGCAGTGCCGCCGCCAGGCCTTCATGAAGAAGCGGCCGACGGGAGGGCAGGCCTGATGCGCTCGCTCCTCTTCGTTCCCGCCGATAACCAGAAGAAGCTGCAGAAGGGCCTGGAGAGCGGCGCCGACGCGCTGATTCTCGACCTCGAGGATTCCGTCGCGCTCGACGCCAAGCCCATGGCGCGCGAACTTGCCCGCGATTTCCTCAAGGAGATCAGTGCCCGGGCAAAGCGCCCGCGCCTGATCATCCGCGTCAATGCGTTGAGCACGGGCATGACCGAGGCCGATCTCGACATCGTCATGCAAGGCGGACCCGATGCGATCATGCTGCCCAAATCGGAAGGCGGCCCCGACCTCAGCCACCTCGCCGCCCATATCGCCGTGCGCGAGGCCGAATACGACCTGCCCGACGCTGTGACCAAGATCATTGCGATCGCGACCGAGACCGGAAAGGGCATCTTCGGCCTCGGCAGCTATGCCGGCGCCAGCCATAGGCTCTCCGGCCTGACCTGGGGTGCGGAAGACCTATCGGCCGATCTCGCCGCCGAAACCAACCGGCTGGAGAATGGCACCTACACCGATCCCTACCGGATCGCGCGTTCGCTCCTGCTCTTCGCTGCCGCCGCGGCGCAGGTCGACGCGATCGACACCGTCTTCACAGCCTTCCGCGACGAAGCGGCTTTGCGTGCCGAATGCATCGCAGGACGGCGCGACGGCTTCACCGGCAAGATGGCGATCCACCCGGCGCAGGTGCCGGTGATCAACGAGGTCTTCTCACCCTCGCCGGAAGCGCTGGCCCGGGCCGAGGCGATCATCAAGCTGTTCGACGCCAATCCTGGTCTCGGCGTGATCGGGCTCGACGGCGAGATGCTCGACCGGCCGCATCTGATGCGCGCCCGCCGGCTCAAGGCGCGGGCTGACAGATTGCGTGAATGATCGAACGCAAGCGATTCCGGTAATTCGAATTTCGGGATCGGCACCGTCATTCCGGGGCGCCGCAAAGCGGCGAGCCCGGAACCCAGAACCGATGCCCCAACTGGAAGACCACACAGACTCCGCGCCTTCTCGATAAGACGCATCGGTTCTGGGTTCCGGGCTCAGCCCTTTGGGCTGCCCCGGAAAGACGGTGCGCTCATCTTACGGCATCCCGATCTGCCGGCACTGATGCCGCGCCGCAGTGGCGAGACACTCCTGCGCCTTCTTGGCTGCGTTGAGTTCGCGCAGCAGCCAAAAGCCCGCCCCGACCATCACCAGCACGGCGATGATCGCGAGCAGGTTCACTGTCATCCGCCATTGCTCTTCCGGCTCCTGGTCCTGGCGCCGGACCATGGCGGTCAGCCTCCCGCAGGCCGGGTGATCGAGAACAATTCGCTGACCTCTGCATAGTCGGCGTAGCCGCAGCGCGCGATCGGGTTGGCGCCCGCCGTGTCGAAGCGGCCGTCGCGCACGAAGGCCTCGTCGATATAGGTCGCGACGACCTGGCCGAGCACCATCCAGCGCGGCACGTCGTTGCCGTTGATGTCCCGGAGCTGCTGGATCGACAGAAGCTTGCATTCGAGCGCAGCCGGGCTCGCCGCGACCCGTGGCGGCCTGACGATGCGCGAGGGCGCCATCTCCAGACCGGCATGGCCATACTCGCTCTCGCCACGCGGCAACGGCGCCGAGGTCAGGTTCATCTGCTGGTCGAGCGCCTTGGTGACCAGGCTGCAGGTGAACTCGCCGGTCTCCTCGACGAAGGCGACCGCATCCTTCTTGTTCTCGGAGGAGAACATCACGATGTTCGGCCGCGACGAGATCGCGTTGAAGAAGCTGTAGGGCGAGAGATTGACCTCTCCCTTCGCGTTGACTGCGCTGATCCAGCCGATCGGCCGCGGGGCCACGATCGCCTTGAACGGGTCGTGCTTGAACTCGAGGTCACGGCCTTCGTCGGTGTAGTACATCGTGCTCATGCTCCGAACCGACTGACGATCGCGGCAAGATCGGGCCGCTCGCGATCGGCCGGACGGCCATCGGCCTTGCCGAGATGAACGAAGCCGGCGATGCGCTCACCCGATTCCAGCCCGAAGGCATCCAAAACCTTGCGGTCGAAGGCGAACCAGTTGGTCAGCCACGAACCGTTGAAGCCAAGCGCCTCGGCGGCGATCAGCATGTTCATACAGACCGCGCCGGCCGAGAGCTCCTGCTCCCATTCCGGGATCTTCTCATGCTTGCGGGCACGCGAAACCACCGCGATCACGACCGGAGCATGGAGCAGGCGCTTGCGCTCGAACGCCACCTTCTCCTCATCGGCCTGCGGGTTGCGCTCCTTGAAGACGTCGGCGACGATCTCCGCCGCTTTCTCCTTGGCCGCACCGGAAAAGACGATGAAGCGCCAGGGTGCAAGCTTGCCATGGTCCGGCACGCGGGCCGCCACGGTCAGGATCTCGCGCAGTTGGCCTTCGTCCGGCCCAGGAGCGATTAGAAATTGCGGTGGCACCGAGCGACGGAGCTTGAGCAGGGAGAGCGTGTCGGTCATGAACGATCCGGAAATGGCGCGGCTGGGGTGATGGTCTCCCAGTTAAGGTTTCGCCATGATGAGGACAAGCGAACCTGCTCCTTCCCCGGCGCAGGGACGATGACGGCGCAACGCATGTTTCAACGCGACAAGTTTCAGATTCGGATGCGGACCATGGCCAGGGTCGGCATCACGCTGCTTGCCGCCGTGCTCGCGGTCTCGCCCATCCTCGCCCAGACTCCTGGCGCCGCGACATCCGCCACCACGCCGGGCTCGTCGCCGAACGCGGCACCAGCCGCACGGCCCGGCCAGGCGACGCTCGCCCTCGGCGCCCAGTTCTCCGGAAACCGCAAGCCGATCCGCTCCGGCCTGGTTTGGCGCGTGCTGACCGAATCCTTCGACGGCTCGCCGCCCCGGATCGTTGCCCGCTCGAACGACGCCGAGCCCAGCTTCCCACTCGACCCAGGCGTCTATCTCCTGCACGCCGCCTATGGTTTCGCCAGCGCCACAAAGCGCGTCACGCTGGGTGCGCAGGGGCTGAGCGACAAGCTCAGCATCAGCGCCGGAGGACTGTCGCTCGCGGGCTCGATCGGCGAGACCCCGATCGCTCCGGCTCAGCTCAATTTCTCGGTGTTCGTGCCGTTGCAGGGCAACTCCGAGGGCCGCCTCGTCGCTTCCAACGTCAAGTCCGGCGAGCTAATCCGTCTGCCGGAGGGCACCTATCACATCGTCTCGACCTATGGTGATTCGAACGCCATCCAGCGCTCCGATGTCCGGGTCGAGTCGGGCCAGGTCACCCAGGCGACGCTGCACCACCGCGCCGCACAGGTGACGCTCAAGCTGGTTGCCGGCCCCGGCGGCGAGGCTTTCGCTGGCACCGCCTTCAGCGTTCTTACGCCCGGCGGCGACGTCATTCGCGAGGCGATCGGCGCCTTCCCGCAGGTGATTCTGGCCGAGGGCGATTATGTCCTGATCGCCCGCCAGGAGGGGCAGGTCTTCTCGCGCGACTTCAAGGTCGAGGCTGGACGCGATCGCGATATCGAAGTGATCGCGCGCTGAGCGGCTCTGCTCTGTCTTTCCGGGGCTTCGCGAAGCGAAGAGCCTGGAATCCAGAACCGACGATCAGAGGCACCTCGGCGCGACGGCGACATCGCGCTTTCAAGAATGGCATTGATTCTGGGTTCCAGACCTGCTGCTGCGCAGCGTCCCGGAATGACGAAAGAGGTTCCTACCTCAGTTTATCGGCTTGCCGGGCTCGCGCCCGCCGGTCAGCTCGCTGACGATGCCGTCCGCCAGGCGAATGCCGAAGCAGCGATAGCCGGCCTCGACGACCTGCAGTCCGTCCATGCCGACGATCTCCTCTTCGCTGAACTGCTTCGAGCCCGACCAGCTCTTCATCATGGCGTAGCGCGGGAAGACCGGAACGCCGCTTTCGCTCGCCGTCTTCGCCAGCACGGCCCGATAGTCGTCGTACTTTGGATAGCGGCCCTCGCGCTGCAGCCAGGGCATATCCATCAGCACGAGGTCGACCCCGGCCTCCTGCAGCCTATGGGCGCCCTTGCGCAGGATCTTCGCCAGCTTCTCCTCGCCGATATCGCGAATGGCGTCGTTCACCGCCGTCTGCCAGATCACCAGCGCCGGCTTCTCGGGGATGACCTCGCTTTCGAGCCGCAGATACATCTCATAGGCAGACTGGCCGCCGACGCCGAGGTTCACGACCTTGATCTCGCGCCCCGGCAAACGCCGGCGCAGCTCGGCTTCGAGCACAGCGGGGTAGCTGCGGTCGGCGTCGCTCGCGCCCGTTCCGGCAGTGCTGGACGAGCCTAGTGCGACGATGGTGAGCTTATTGGTCTCGGTCAGGGCGCGCTTCGACGCCGACAGCAACGGCTTGAACGGGTGCTGGGCCGCGCCGGCCCGGCAGCGCCCGTCCACCATTTGAGCGAGCGGCTTGGGCCCGGCGACTGCCGGCAAGGCCGACGCCAGGATCAGAAGAAGGGCGCTCAGGCCGTAGCGGCCTGCTCGCGAGGGGCGCTGGCGGCGCGTGCCGTAAGCGACTTGTACCACGAGAGAAAGGTTCCTAGCCCGATCAGGATGGTAATCCCGGCGAGGTTCACGATCAATTGCATCAAAAGGGCGAAGGAGGTCTCCGCAAGGATGATCTGGCCGGTGATCGCCAGCACGATTCCGGCGCAGAAGACCTCGAGCGAATGCCGCCCGAGCGAGGCCAGCCTCCTGCCGACCACCCCTTTCAGCAGGCTCGCACCGGGCTTGAGGAAGCGCAGCACGAGCCAGACCAACGCCACCAGGTGAACGACGCGCAGCCAGGCGAGGTTGGTCTTGTCGATGCCGATCTGCAGGCTCTCGATCCAGTCGTTCAGGAGCGCGATACCGAACGGGTTGCCGGAGGACAGCTTCACCACCACCGCGAAAAGGATGATGGCCGCAGCTGCAAGATCAGCCAGGACCAGCTTCGGCAGGGCGGCGCCGACGATGCCGAGGCGGCCGATCACCACCCCGAGCGTGAACACCATCTGCCAGGCGAATGGATTGAAGAACCAGCCGCCCTCGCCCGGATGGTTCGGCAGGTTGACCCCTGCATGGGTGGCGCCTTGCCAGATTGCGAACGAGACGAGCAGCGTCGCGAGCGGGCTGGTCCGTGCTGCGACATAGATCAGCGGAAACAGCGCCAGCAGCACGATGTAGAGCGGCAGGATGTCGAGATAATAGGGCTGGTAGACCAGGCCGAGCGCATTGACGATCGCAGCCTGCGTGTCGCTGAAGAAGGGCTGGATGTTGATCGCCTCGACATAGAGCGCGTTCTGGGTGCGCACCACCGCCGTCGCGACGATGCCGCAGACCAGCACGAACAGCGACAGATGCGCGATGTAGAGCGTCCAGATCCGCGCGCCGACCTTGAGCGAGCCGACGAGCAGTCCGCGCTGGTCGATCAGCCTGCCATAGGCGAAGGCAGCCGAGATGCCGGCCAGCAGCACGAAGACGTCGGCAGCGTCGGAGAAACCGTAATTATGCGGCATCGCCGACGAGACGATGTTGCCCGGCATGTGATTGATGAAGATGACGAGCAGGATCAGGCCGCGGATCACGTCGATGCGCAGATCGCGGCCGGGCGAGGCCGCTTCGCGGGGCCCTTTTCCGAACAGCATCAGGCGCCAGAATCCGCTCACGTCACTACCGCTCCGCCATGCCCGGCCTGTGAGGCGGCCGCGCATTCGTTCATCTGCCGTTCATCTTAACATTGTGTTGCGAGCAAGGCTCCGCGGAAGCGGATCACAAGCCTGTGCACTGCCGTATGGAGAGGCACGCGGTTTGCCGCGGCATCGCATGGGCAATCCCGCAATCCGTTATTGGCTTCAACGGCCTGTGACAAATTGCATCGCTATTGAGCAATCAACGGCATGAGCTGGATGAAGGGATGAGCTGCGCTAGGCGCCTGCGTCCTCGGTCGCCTTCGCCGCGTCGCGCTTCTTCTCGACCCGGCGCACCGAGAACACCGAGAGCTCGTAGAGCAGCAGCATCGGGATCGCCAGCATCAGTTGCGAGATCACGTCGGGCGGAGTCAGCACCGCGGCGATGACGAAGACGAAGACGATGGCGTAACGGCGCTTGTCCTTCAGGAACTGCGCGTCGATGATTCCCGCCTGGCCGAGCAGGGTCAGGACCACCGGCAGCTGGAAGGAGATGCCGAAGGCGAAGATCAGCGTCATGATCAGCGAGAGATACTCGCTGACCTTGGGCAGGAGCTGGATGCCGGCCTGCCCTTCGGTCGCCGCCTGCTGCATGCCGATCGAGAACTTCATCAGCACCGGCATGGCGAAGAAGAACACCATCGCCGCGCCGAGCAGGAAGAAGATCGGCGTCGCCGCCAGATAGGGCGCGAAGGCCTGGCGTTCGTTCTTGTAGAGGCCGGGCGCGACGAATTTGTAGATCTGCGTCGCGATCACCGGGAAGGCGAAGAAGCCGGCGCCGAAGGCCGCGATCTTGATCTGCGTGAAGAGATATTCGAGCGGTGCGGTGTAGATCAGCTGCACGTTCGCGCCCGGTCCAGCCGCCCAGATATAGGGTTGGACGAGCAGGTTGTAGATCTGCGTCGCGAAAGCGAAGCAGATGAAGAACATGATCAGGAAGGCGATCAGCGACTTGATCAGCCGCGAGCGCAGTTCGATCAGATGGTCGATCAGCGGCGCGCGCGACGCCTCGATCTCATCCTCGCCGGCACGTTTCGGATCGGTATTGGCCTCGACGACGCTCATGCCGTCTCTCCGCCCTCGACCGAAGCGGCCTTGGCCTTGCGCTTGCGCACCGGCTTGGCCGCCGCCTCCTCAGCCGCGACCGCGATGTCCGGTACCGCAGGTTCTTCAGTCGCGACGGTCTTGCGGCGGCGCTTCGGCTTTTCCTCCGGTACGGGAGACGCCACGGGAGCAGGATCGATGCTGACGGGTGCCGGCAGGTCCGGGGCCGGAAGCTTGGCGAGCGTTTCCTCGGCGTCCTTCATGGCCTTGTCGTCGGCCGCCGGCTTCGAAGCGTCGGCGGCGCCGAAATCCTTCATCGGCTCGATCGGGTCGAAATTGGTCGAGGCCTGTACCGAATTGCCGATGTCCTCGACCTGCTTCTTCAAGTCGGTGAGCTCGGCCTCGCGCATCGCGTCGTTGAACTGCCCCTGGAATTCGGAGGCCATGCGCCGAATCTTGCCGATCGCCTGCCCGGCGGCACGCAGCGCCCCGGGCAAATCCTTGGGGCCGATAACGACGAGCGCAACGCCCCCGATCAGCAGCATTTCGCTCCAGGCGATGTCGAACATCGACGGCCGGTCCTTCAGGAAACTTTAAACACGGCCAGAGCGGCGCGGACTCAGGCCTTGGTCTCGGCCTTGGCCGGCTGCGGAGTCGCGGTCTGGTCGATCACCTTGGGATCGACCGGCTGCTGCGCAGCCGCCGGTGGGGTCTCGTCCTCGGCCATGCCCTTCTTGAACGACTTGATGCCCTTGGCAACGTCGCCCATCAGTTCGGACACCTTGCCGCGGCCGAACAGCAGCATGACGATGACGCCGACGACGATCCAGTGCCAGATGCTGACGCCACCCATGGCGGAACTCCTCCGAATTGAACGCGCGGCCCGACTTGTGCCGAAGGGCCAGATGCTTGTGCCGGAAACTAGGTGTCCCCTACAGGGAACACAAGGACTTCGTCCATCGTAATGTCGATACCGACATCCTCGCCCTCTGCGACGGAATCCCGCCGTGTTGGCAGCCGCGCCATCAACGGCTTGTCGAGACCATCGACCGCGAGCTCGATATGGTCGACCTCACCGAGGAAGCGCCGCGTCACCACCCGCGCCGGCAGGCAGTACCCTTTGGGCACCAGGCGGATCGCTTGCGGCCGAACGCCGAGCACGGCCGCTCCGTCCGGCAGTCCAGGCGCCGGGAAGCGCCCGAGCGGCGTGTCGATCTCGCCATTGCGGACATTCGCCTCGATCTCGGTAAGATCGCAGAAAAATCGGGCGGCAAAGAGGCTGGCTGGGTGGCGGTAGAGCTCCTCGCCGGTTCCGCTCTGGACAATGCGGCCCTGGCGCATCAGCACGATCCGGTCGGCGACGCGCATCGCATCCTCGGGATCGTGCGTCACGATGATCGAGGTCGCGCCGATCTCCTGCAGCAAGGCCATCGTCTCGTCGCGCACCACGTCGCGCAGGCGCCGGTCGAGATTGGAAAAGGGCTCGTCCATCAAGAGCACGCCGGGACGCGGCGCCACCGCGCGCGCCAACGCGACGCGCTGTTGCTCGCCGCCCGAGAGCATGTGCGGATAGGCATCAGTGAGGTCGGCGAGGCCGACGCGGGCGATGGCACGCAGGGCCGTCGCGTCGGCCTCGGCATTGCCATAGCCACGCAGGCCGAAACGGACATTCTCGCGCACGCTGAGATGAGGGAACAGCGCATAGTCCTGGAAGACGAGGCCGACCCCCCTCGCCTCTGGCTCGACGAAATGCCCCGGTGAGGAAACGTCACGGCCCTCGAGCAGAACGCGGCCCGCGCTCGGCCGCTCGACCCCGGCGGCAAGCCGCAGCAGCGTCGTCTTGCCGCAGCCGGAATGGCCCAGCAGCGCGACGATTTCGCCGGGCGCGACGTTGAGCGAGACTTGGTCCAGCGCGGTCACCGCACCGAATCGCTGTGTGACGCCGTCGAAGCCGAGCGCCATCGGGATGGCGGCGCCGGCGGTGCCACGCCGTCCCCACCCCAACCAACGCGGTCTGCCTTCGCTGCGAGCCAAGTCGTTCTCCTGCCGGCCCGCCGGGCTCAATCGCCTGCGCTGTGCTAGCTGGCGTCGCCGTCGTCAAGCGGCGTGAACAGGTCGCCGAGCGGATCCTCGTCATCGTGCAGGCTCGGATCGTCGTCCGGCACCGGCACTGCGAGGTCCTTGGCGAGGCGCCCCTCGATGAAGCCGGCGCCTTTCAGCTCCTCCAGCCCCGGCAGGTCGTCGATCCGGTCGAGCCCGAAATGGTCGAGGAAAGCCGGCGTCGTGCCGAAGGTCACCGGCCGCCCCGGCGAGCGCCTGCGGCCGCGCAGGCGCACCCAGCCGGCTTCGAGCAGGATGTCGAGCGTGCCCTTGGCGGTGGCGACGCCGCGGATCTCCTCGATCTCGGCCCGCGTCACCGGCTGGTGGTAGGCGATGATGGCGAGCGTCTCCAGCGCGGCGCGCGAGAGCTTGCGCGGCGGCTCGGCCTCGGGCGCCAGCAGATAGGCAAGATCGGGCGCGGTGCGGAAGGCATAGCCGCCGGCGACGCGATGCAGCGTCACCCCGCGCATGGCATAGCTCTGCTCGAGCTCGGCGATCACCCGCTCGATCGGCACGTTCGCCGCTACTGATTTCGCCAGGTCGTCGGCTGTAAGCGGCTGCACCGAAGCAAAGAGCAGCGCCTCGACGATGCGGCAGGCGCGCGCCAGCGCCTCGTCGGCATCCCATTCCTCGTCGTCCTCGCGTTCGGCTTCAGCCACGGCCATCAGCGCCTCACAGGTCGAGCGTCGGTGGCCGCGCCGAGCGGCGGCGGACATAAAGCGGCGAGAAGGCGCCATCCTGGCGCAGGTCGAGCACGCCCTCGCGCACCATCTCAAGCATGGCCGAGAGCGAGGAGGCCCTGACCGTCGCCGCCATCGTCTCTTCCGGCAGGCCGTGGCTGCTCATATAGCGGGTGAGATAGCCGTCGATCGCGGTCCATTCGCCGGCCTCGCCGACCAGCCGCGCCAGTGCCTCGCGCGCCTCGGCCAGCGAGAGGACCTGGCGCTGGCCGACGCTCATCGGCTGGCGAATGCGCTTCTGGCGCTGCTGCGCATAGGCCGCCAGCAGGTCGTAGAGCTCCGCTTCCCAGATCGGCCGCCCCTCGAAGGCGATCACTTCGGGCGCACCGCGGGCGAAGACGTCGCGGCCGAGCCGCTCGCGGGTCGCAAGCCGCTGTGCCGCGGCGCGGATCGTCTCCAGTCGCTTCAGGCGCAGCGCCAGCGCGGTGGCGAGATCAGCGGCGCTCGGCTCCTCGCCCCTGGGCGGCTCGGGCAGCAGCAGGCGCGATTTCAGATAGGCGAGCCAGGCCGCCATGACGAGATAGTCGGCAGCGAGCTCGAGCCGCAGCTCCCGCGCCTTCTCGACGAAGACGAGGTATTGCTCCGCCAGCGCCAGGATCGAGATACGGGCGAGATCGACCTTCTGGCGGCGGGCGAGATCGAGCAGCAGGTCGAGCGGCCCTTCATAGCCGTCGACATCGATCAGGAACGCCGGCTCGCCGCTCGCGCGTTCCGACGTGCCGTCCTCCTGGAATGGCAGCTCAGCGGCCATCGTTGGCCTATCCCCATGTCCTGCCCCGCCCGTCTGGCGAGGCCGCAACCCCGGGGATAGAATCAGCTTATCTACCGCCCATGGCAAGGGCAGTCGCGAGTTGTGCCCGCGTAGCTTCGAGATCGAGCGGCTCGGGCTCGTGCCGGATGCGGGCGAGTGCCATCGCGGCGCGGCGGGCACGCTGGCCGCTCATCGCCGGGACGGCGCCAGCTACCGCGACCATCTCCTCCATGATGCCATGACAATGCAGCACCACGTCGACGCCGGCCCGGATCGCCGCCTGCGATTTTTCGGCGAACGAGCCGGACAGCGCCTTCATCGAGATGTCGTCGGTCATGATCAGCCCGTCATAGCCGAGCTCGCCGCGCATGATATCGCGCACGATCTTCCGCGAGACCGTCGCCGGCCGGCGGTTGTCGAGCGCGGTGAAGACGACATGGGCCGTCATCGCCAGCGGCATGTCGGCGAGATGGCGGAACGGCCGGAAATCATGGGCGCGCAACTCGTCGATACCAGCCTCGACCACCGGCAGGTCGTGATGGCTGTCGGCCTTGGCCCGGCCATGGCCCGGCATATGCTTGATCACCGGCAAGACACCGCCCGCCAAAAGCCCCTCGGCCGCCGCCCGGCCGAGCGTCGCCACCATGGCGGGATCACGCGCATAGGCGCGATTGCCGATCACGTCATGGCTGCCGGCGATCGGCACGTCGAGCACCGGCAGGCAGTCGACATCGATGCCGACGCTTTTCAGGTCATGCGCCATCAATCGCGCCGAGAGCCGGACGATTTCGCGCTGCTGGACGGGATCGTTGATCGCGAGGAAGGTCAGCGCCGGCGGATAGGGCGGCCAATGCGGCGGCCCCATGCGCTGGACCCGGCCGCCTTCCTGGTCGATCAGGATCGGCGCCTGCCAGCCGACGCAGTCGCGCATCTGCGCCGTCAGCGCCGCGACCTGCGCCGGGTCCTGCGTATTGCGCTTGAACAGGATGAAGCCCCAGGGCCGGGCGTCGCGGAAGAAGGCCCGCTCGTCGGCGGTGAGGCTCGTGCCGAGGCAACCGGCGATGAAGGCGCGCGAGGTCATGCGCCCGTTATCGCCGATTCGGGGGCGAGCCGCATTGCGTCATTGCGAGGTGGCGCGAAGCGCCGAGCCCGGAGCCACGCCGTCATTCTCGGGCGAAGCGAAGCGCAGACCCGAGAATCTCAGGATTGGAAGGCGCCGACTGGCGCCTCCTTCGGCCTGCGATGCTCGGGTCAAGCCCGAGCATGACGGTGCCCGGCCAGGAGTGGTTGCAGCCTGCCCTCACCGCAGCGACTGCGAGGCCTGCGCATTGAAGGCGTCAAAGGGCAGCTCGGCGACGCGGAACCAGAGCTGCTCCTTCTTCCAGTACGACAGGAAGGAATCCCACAGCGTCTTGAAGGCCGGGTTCTTCGCCGCCTGGTCGGCATAGAGGGCGAAGGCCTCCTTGAAGGCCGCCTGCATCACATCCTGCGGGAAGGCACGTAGTTCGGCGCCGGAAGCGATCAGCCGCAGCAGCGCGTCCGGGTTGCCGTGGTCGTATTTCGCCATGCACAGCGCGTTCGCCTCGGCGCAGGCCGCCTCGACGATGGCGCGATAATGCGCCGGCAGCCCGGCCCACTTCTCGTTGTTGACGATGAAGCTGACGTTCGCGCAGCCTTCCCAGAAACCGGGATAGTAATAGTATTTCGCCACCTTCACGAAGCCGAGCTTCTCGTCGTCATAGGGGCCGGAGAACTCGGCCGCGTCGATCGTGCCGCGCTCCAGCGCCGGGTAGATGTCGCCGCCGCCCAATGTCTGCGGTACCACGCCGAGCTTGGCCATGATCTGGCCGCCGAGACCCGCAATGCGGAACTTGAGGCCCTGGAGATCAGCGACGCTCTTGATCTCCTTGCGGAACCAGCCGCCCATCTGGGCGCCGGTGTTACCGGACGGAATCGTGTGCACGCCGAACTTCTTCATCAGCTCGCGGCAAAGCTCGAGACCGCCGCCCTGGTAGAGCCAGGCGTTCTGCTGGCGCGTGTTGAGGCCGAACGGCAGCGAGGTCTCGAAGGCGAAGGCCGTGTCCTTGCCGATATAGAAGCTCGACAGCGTGTGACTGCACTCGACCGTGCCGTTCTGCACCGCATCGAGCGCCTGCAGCGCCGGCACGATCTCGCCGGCGGCGAAGGTCTGGATCTGGAACTGGCCGTCCGTCGCCTCTGCGACGCGCTTGGCGACCTGGGTCGAAATGCCGAAAAGCGTATCCAGGCTCTTAGGATAGCTCGAGGTCAGGCGCCAATTGATCTTCGGATTGGTCTGCGCGATCGCCGGTGCAGCGATGGTCGCGGCCGCGGCGCCTACGGCCGTGGTCTTGAGAAGCTTGCGGCGGTCCATGGTGTGTTTCCTCTCGCTTGCCGGCTTCGGCATTCTTCGAACGGGCTATGCCCGATGGCCTGGCGCGACGCTAGAGCACGCGCTGACGGGGCTCCAGTCACGGCCCCGCAACGCGCGCATGTCCGGATAGCAGGAGCAATCCGGGATTCCTGCACAGCGGCATGGGGATGCGGTTCAGCTGCCTGCGCTGCCAGCAAGGAGGCCAGCCCCGAGCATGGCCAGCCGACAGACGCTCCGCGCCCCGAGGCCGCCAATGTCCTCCTCGGGTACGAACTCGACGATGTTGAAGCCGATGATCGGCGCGCGCGCCGCTACGCCGTTCAGCAGGTCGACGAGGTCGCCATAGCCGAGGCCGCCCGGCGCCCGGCCGAGCACACCCGGCACCACCGACGGATCGAGGCCATCGACATCCAGGCAAACCACGACCGGCCGGCCCGCCGGCACGCACTGGACCGCGTGGCCGATCCCCTTTTCCCTGAGCATGCGCATGTCGACGATTTGCGCCCCGGCGGCGCGCGCATCGCTGACATCGGTTTCGCGGGCGCTGCCGATGCCGCGGGCACCGACCTGAACGATCGCCTTGACGCCGGAAAGTTCGGATGCGCGCCGCATCGTGCTGGACAGCCCGAAACGCTCGCCCTCGACCTCCTCGCGCCAGTCGATATGCGCATCGATCTGCAGGATGCTGATCTCGCTGCGTGCGGCGAAGGCTTTCAGGGCAGGAATCTGCACGCTGTCATCACCGCCGAGCAGCAAGGGCGCCGCTCCTTGCGCGAGCAAGGCGGAATAGACCGCCTCGATCCGCGCCCGATTGCCGGCGAAGTCGCCCGGATCGAAAGCGATATCGCCGCAATCGACCAGGTTCTGGTCCGACCAGGCCGACGCCCGGCCGAGATCGAAATCATAGTGCCCGCGCCGCGCCGCCTGTCGCGCGCTCGCACTGCGGACGGCAGCGGGAGCCGAGGCGCTGTGCAGGCTGCCTGACGGATAGGGCGTCGCGCCGGGAATGCCGACCACCGCGACTGCGCCGTGCGGCACAGCGTCGAGCGCGACAGCTTCGCAGCCAAGGAAGGTCTCGCTAACGCGGGAGATCGGGTCGAGAGGCATGGCGAACGAACCAATGACGGAGGATGGTGTCTCCAGCCTGCCTGCCACCCGGCATCCGGGCACGCAAGCGCATCGCCGTGGGCAGGTTCGCGGAAGCCAAACGAAAACACCGGCCGCGACGATCGCGGCCGGTGTGTCAGGTGTCTATGAGAAGGTCGGCCGTGCTTCAGTTCTTCGCGATGAAGCACTGGCCGCCGGCAGCCTGCAACGCCGAGCACATCGAGCTCGCATCCTCGCGGGAATACGGACCGACGCGCAGGCGATAGACCGTCTTGCCGCCAGCGAGCTCGGTCTTGCGCACGATCGGGCTCTGGCCGCCGAGCTGATCGGAATATTTGCGCTGGAGCGCTGCGAAGGTGGCGCGTGCCTCGGCCTCGCTGCCCGGCGCGCCGAGCTGCACGACGAAGCCACCTGCCGGGTCTGTGCGCGGCGGCGTAGCGGCGGGGGCGGCCGGCTGGACCGGCTGCGGCGCGAGTGCCGCGGTCCGGGTCGTGTTGGCGGGCGGCGTCTGCGAGGCCGGCGGGGTCGCTGGAGCAGCCGCACGTTCCTGCGATTTGGGTGCCTGCGCCTGTGCGACCGGGCTCGGCGTCGCCGAAGGCGTCGCGGCCGGGCGGTTCGACGGCGCCGAACCGGTCACGATGCCTTGCCCTGCCCCGTTCGTGGCGGCTGCATTGCTGGTCGCCGGCGTGCCGTCCGGGCGGATTGCGACGGTGCGCACCTTGCGCGGCTCACCGAGGCCGGGCACGGCCGGGATCGGGATCAGGCCGGGCTCGGTCGAAGCCAGAGCGGCGGCAGCCGTATCGGTCGGCGTGATGCTGCCATTCGACGTTTGCGTCGGGCGCTGCGCTGCCATCGTACGCGCTGCCTGCTGCACGTCGACCGGCTGCTCCTCGCGGCTGACGACCTTGGTCTTGTCGGTCGAGGCGTCGCCGCTGCGCTCGTAGATCTGCTTGTTCTGGTTCGGGATCTCGGCTCCGCCGGGATTGACCGGCGCGACCTTGGACGGCCCGGTATCGGCCGCGATCACCGGCGGCTGGCCGTTGACGCCGGCTGGGCTCTTGTCGCGGAAGACCGTGGCGGCGCCAACACCGCCGACGACGACGACGAGCAGCGCCGCAGCCGTAATGAGCCCCTTGCGCGAGCGCGGCCGCTGGAAGTCGCGAGATTCGTCCTCAGCGACTTGCGACTGGGCATCATATTGTGGGGCGGCAGGATAGTCGTGGTCGTAAGCTTGGGCCTGCGGCTGGCCGGCCGCCTCGTCGAGGTCGCGCGGCAGCTCGGGGACATAGGCGTGATGCCCCTCTTGCTGCACCGCATAGGGCTGCGAGCCTGGCGGCAGCGGCTCCGGCTCATCGTAATCGTGCACCGGCGCCGAAGGGGCGTGGGCGATCGGCTGAGCCGGCGCAGTCCGCACGGGCTCGGTCCGGCGCAGCAGCGCCTCGAATTCGTCGAGCGTGCCGCGCACATCCGGCGGCGGCGAAGCTGATGGCGCCTGAGGCGGTGTGACCAATGTCGGCTGGAAGCTCGGCTCGGTCCGGTTGGCAGACCAGGACGCGGGCTGCGACGCAGCAGGGCGTGCCTGATCGGTTCGACCGGCGAAGAGTTCCTTCAGCGGATCGTCCTGCCCGACGAGCCGGGTCAGCTCCATCAGCGGATCGGAAGCCGTGCCCGGCTTCTGCGGCTGGGCCGCTCCGCGCAGCTGGCGCTCGAGGTCGTCGAGATCGAGGGCGAAACGATTTCTAGCTGGCTCGCTCATCACATGATCCATTCCAGCGCGTGCCGCTACCCATCAAAGGACGTCGCCACAGCGCGGTCAATCTGACGAAAGCCTTAGCCGATCGCCTTTCGGCAGACCGGCCAACACCACTTCCGTGTCGGACCCGGCGGACGCCGACCGGATCATCCTGATCCGCAAAGCGTCCGATGCGCCGGGATGGATCCCGTCAGCGCATCTCCTCCGGCGCCGTCACCCCAACGACCGCCAGACCGGAAGCAAGGACGCTGCGCACGGCATGCACGAACGCCAATCTTGCCGATGTCGACTTTCGATCAGTTTGATTAACGAACCGTAATTGCGGCGAGTCTTTGCCCTTGTTCCATAGCGAGTGGAAGGCGCTGGCCAAGTCATGCACGAAAAAGGCAACACGATGGGGCTCGTGTGACGCAGCCGCGGCATCGATCATCCTCGGATAGGCGGCAATCATCTTGACGATGCCGATCTCCGACTCGTCGGTCAGCAGGCCAAGGTCGGCTTCCGCCAGCGCCTGCGGCGACAGGTCGAGATCGGGGAAGACCTCGGCTGCCTGGCGGAAGATCGAGGCGCAGCGCGCATGTGCGTACTGAACGTAGAAGACCGGATTGTCCTTCGACTGCTCGACGACCTTGGCCAGATCGAAGTCGAGCGTCGCGTCGTTCTTGCGGAAGATCATCATGAAGCGGACGGCATCGCGGCCGACCTCGTCGATGACCTCGCGCAGGGTGACGAAATCGCCGGAGCGCTTCGACATCCGGACCTGCTCGCCATTGCGCAGCAGGCGGACGAGCTGGCAGAGCTTGACGTCGAGCGCGCCCTGCCCGTTCGTCACGGCCTTCACAGCGGCCTGCATGCGCTTGACGTAGCCGCCGTGGTCGGCGCCCCAGACGTCGATCATCTCGGCGAAGCCGCGCGTGAACTTCGAGCGGTGATAGGCGATGTCGTTGGCGAAATAGGTGTAGCTGCCATCCGACTTCAGCAGCGGCCGGTCGACATCATCGCCAAACTGCGTGGCGCGGAACAGCGTCTGCTCGCGATCCTCCCAGTCCTCGTCCTTCTGGCCCTTGGGCGGCGGCAGCCGGCCCTCATAGATCAGATCCCGCGCGCGCAGATCCTCGATCGTCTGGTGAACCGCGTTGGAGTTGCCGTCCCTGCCCTGCAGCGAGCGCTCCGAGAAGAAGACCCCATGGACGACACCGAGCGCGGCCAGATCATCGCGGATCATCGCCATCATCCCGTCGATCGCCACCCCGCGCACCAGAGGCAGCCAGTCCCATTCGGCCTTGTCGAGCAGTGCCGGACCATGCTCGCGGGCCAGCGTCTCGCCGATCGAAACGAGATAGTCGCCGGGATAGAGCCCTTCCGGGATCGCACCGATCTCCTCGCCCAGCGCCTCGCGGTAGCGCAGGAAGGCGGAACGGGCGAGCACGTCGACCTGCGCCCCGGCATCGTTGATGTAGTACTCGCGGGTGACGTCGTGTCCGGCGAACGCGAGCAGGCTCGCCAGCGCGTCGCCGAAGACCGCGCCGCGGCCATGGCCGACATGCATCGGCCCGGTCGGATTGGCCGAGACGTATTCGACGTTGATCTTCGGATCGCCCTTGGCGGCACCGCGGCCGTGCTCGGTGCCGGCCAGCACTGCCGACTTCAGAACCTTAGTGAAAACAGCAGGTTGCAGCGTCAGGTTGATAAATCCTGGGCCAGCGATCTCGGCCTTGAGGACATCGCCGTCCCTGGCGAGCTCGGCGACGATCAGCTCAGCCAGCGCGCGCGGCGCCATGCCGGCTTCCTTAGCCAGCACCATCGCGGCGTTGATCGCAAGATCGCCATGGGCCGGGTCCTTGGTCGGCTCGACCACGACGCGCGCCAGCGACAGCCCGGCCGGGATGCGACCGGCCTCCGCCAATCCGGTCAGGACGGCGGCGAGGCGTGCGGAGAAAGTCTCGAAAATGTTCATGACGACCAAAGATGCATGGGGAAGCGGGCCAGCGCCTATCGCAGCGACGGGGTGGCGTCAAACAGGCGCCGGTGCTCGTCGAGTGCGTAGGAATCAGTCATGCCGGCGATGTAGTCGGCGATTCGGCGCGAAAGACGCGCCTCGTCGAGCTCTTCGCATCCCGCCGCCCACTCCGGGGACATGGCCTGCGGCTGCGCCTTGAAGCGCACGAACAGGTCGCGGACGATGTCGGCCGCCTCCTTCCGGATCACGCCGATGCGTGGGTGGCGATACATGTTCGGATAGAGGAAGCCCTTGATCGCCTTGTCGGCGGCGACGATTCCCGGCGAGAAGGCGACGACCGGCGCGCCCGCTTGCCTGATCGCATCGGCATCGGAGGGAGCCAGCGCCGCGATCCGCGCCTCGGATTCAGCGATCACGTCCTCGACGAAGCGGGTGATCACCCGGCGCACCAGCTCGTTGGTGGCGCGCGACCGCTCCAGCCCGGGATGCAGGGCGTCGATCTCGTCGAGCAGTCCGCCCAGAAACGGCACGGCTCTGAGCTCGGGCAAATCGAACAGCCCGGCGCGCAGGCCGTCGTCAATGTCATGAGCGTTGTAGGCGATATCGTCGGCAAGGGCCGCGACCTGCGCCTCGGCCGAGGCATGACTTTCGAGCCAGAGATCCTGCTTCTCCTGGTATTCGAGGATCGCCACCGGAATGCCCGTCTTGGCATATCGCTCGGTCGGCTTCCCATCGGCGCTCAGCAGCGGGCCGTTGTGCTTGACCAGCCCTTCAAGCGTCTCCCAGGTCAGGTTCAGCCCGTCGAAGCCGGCATAGCGCCGCTCCAGCCGGGTGACGATCCGCAAAGTCTGCGCATTGTGGTCGAAGCCGCCAAAACCGGCCATGCATTCGTCGAGCGCGTCCTCGCCGGTATGGCCGAAGGGCGTGTGACCGAGATCGTGCGCCAGCGCCAGCGCCTCGGCGAGGTCCTCGTCGAGCCCAAGCGCCCGGGCGAGCGCGCGGGCGATCTGCGCCACCTCGATCGTATGGGTCAGGCGCGTGCGGAAATGGTCTCCCTCATGCGAGACGAAAACCTGGGTCTTGTGCTTCAGCCGGCGGAAGGCGGTGGAATGGATGATGCGGTCGCGGTCACGCTGGAACGGATTGCGCGTCGCCGAGCCCGGCTCCTCAACCAGTCGGCCGCGGCTCGTCGCCGTGCGGCAGGCGTAGATCGCGCGCCAGCGATCGCCCGGCTCCCGGGCCAAGGCAGAGGCGGGATCGTGTGCGTGCGGCATGGCAGCCCCTTGGGCAGGCGCGGCTTGAAGCGATGCGCCTGCGCCATTACCTTCGCAATCGAGGCAGGAGCAAGGATGTTCTGCGCATGAGCACGGCAATCGAAGCCAACCCGCACACGATCTCGCTGACCGACAAGGCCGCGAGCCGCATCGTCGCGGTGATGGCGAGCGAGGCCCCCGGAGCGATGCTGCGCGTCAGCGTCGCCGGCGGCGGCTGCTCCGGATTCCAGTATGTCTTCGACATCGATCGCGAGAAGGCCGACGGAGACCTCGTCCTGGAGCGCGACGGTGCCACCGTGCTGATCGACGAAACCTCGCTCGAATTGCTCGATGGCTCGACCATCGATTTCGTCGACGATCTCGTCGGTCAGTCCTTCAAGATCATCAATCCGAACGCGACGAGCTCCTGCGGCTGCGGAACCTCCTTCGCTCTTTGAGACTGCGTCAGCCCGGCAGCACCATTGGCCTGAACGCGCGGAGCAGGTCGGCGTCGAGCTTAGCGCCCATCCCGATCAGCACGGAATAAGCTTCTTCCGGCGCCATCGGCTCCTTGTAGGAACGCCGCTCGATCAGGGCGGCGTAGATGTCGCAGATCGTGATCATCCGGACCACGTCGGAGATTTCGGCCGCCTTCAGCCCCTGCGGATAGCCCGAACCGTCGAGATATTCATGATGGCTGCGCGTCGCCTCGACGACCTCGCGGGCGAAGGCCCCCTGCCGCAGCAGCATCTCGTAGCCGGTCTGCGGGTGCTCGCGCACGATCGCGAACTCCTCCGCCGTCAACTTGCCGCGCTTGTGCAGGATCGAGAGCGGAACACGCGCCTTGCCGATGTCGTGCAGCACGGCGGCACTGGTCACCAGCTTGCGTGCCTCTTCCGGAAAACC
This sequence comes from Bosea vestrisii, assembly GCF_030144325.1. Lineage (NCBI taxonomy): Bacteria > Pseudomonadati > Pseudomonadota > Alphaproteobacteria > Hyphomicrobiales > Alloboseaceae > Allobosea > Allobosea vestrisii. The sequence goes on from NZ_CP126307.1 coordinate 619,939, forward strand.
GAGCTCACGGGCAAACGCGGCAGCGAGCCCTGCGACCAGCAGGCAGTGCTGATAGGTGGCATCGTCATGGTTCCAGACCATGTCGAGCCAGGCGCCGAGATCGCGGTCGTCAGCGGCGCGGTTGATCGCCTCGACCCCACCCTCTATGGCCGCGACCGGCAGCGCCGCGCCGTCGGTGGCAGCCGCGAGGATATCGGCCATGGCGGCGGACGCGGCAACGAATTGCCGCTGGATCGGCGCCTGCCCCTCCGGATTGAGGATGCGACCGATCTCGTCGAGCAAGGCCTTCGCCGGAATGTCGGCCGGCAGGATCGCGCTGGCGCCGATCGCATTGGCCTGGGTGGTCAGGCGCGGCGACTCGTTGCGTAACAGGCAAAGATAGGGGGTTCCGTTCCGCCTGCGCTCCGCGAGCCGGTCGCGCACTGCCTCGACCGAGGCGCGGTTGGACAGATCGACATCGCTGACAAGCAGGCGCTTCGGCGCCGTCCCGCCCCGCATCGGGTGATGCAGGTCGACGACGTCGCAAGGGCCCCACAGCGACAGGAGCCGCTCCAGCTGGACGCTCTGTTCCGGGCGGTCGGTGATCAGCAGCACGGCGATCGGCATATCCTCATAACGAGGACACCCTAGCCGCGGGTCCGTTGAGGTCCCGTGAAACTGAATCGCTCAAATTCGCCATTTCCTTTCAGAAATGGCGAAAAGCCTCGAAACGGCTATGAACTCCGGGCTTGCCGGCGCATCGCGCTCGCTTCGGCATAGTGCAGCAGCCGGTCGAGATCCTCTCGCGCAATGTCGAAGGAATCGCCCATCTGTACCAGGGCCTCGTCGATATCGGGGGCGCTGAACATCGCCGGCGTCGCGGCTTGCGGACCGACATGACCAGCCGGCGGCGGCCGATGCGGATAGCTGCGGCGCGTGAGGGCATGGAACGCGACGCCGAGCGCGACCAGCGAGAGCGAGCAGAGCCCGATCGGCACGAAGGGGAACATCAGCCCCCACTTCATCACGGCCGGGCCGCCGAGCACGGCAGTGAGCGCGACGGCGCCGCCTGGGGGATGCAGCGAGCGCGTCAGCGACATGATCGCGATCGCGAGCGCGACGGCCAGCGCCGCGGCGATTGTCAGATCCGGCACGGCCCAGCCGACCGCGAGCCCGACCAAGGCCGAGATCACATTACCACCGACCACCGGCCAGGGCTGCGCCAGCGGACTTGCCGGAACCACGAAGACCAGGACCGCCGAAGCGCCGATCGGCGCCACCACCAGCGGCGAATGGGTCGGGAACACGTATCCGGCCGCCGCGGTGAGCGCGATCGCGGCGAAGACGCCGGTACAGGCAACGACACGCTCGGTCAGCGTCGCGCCGGCGAGGATCGGTTGAAACAGCTTCACGGCCGGCTCTCCGGAGCATGGCCCGCCCGCCACCCGGCCGAGCGAGACAGGCTCCCACGTCAGTCTAGGACCGCCTCTATAATAGGCATTACGCACAATTCAACGGCAAAATAACAAATTCACATGCACGAACGTGAATTACATGAGGCATCTGAAGCAAACACCAGAAGCACAACAAAAAAGGCGCCCGAAGGCGCCTTTTCAGAGAACATTTTTCTCAGTGCGAGCTCGGAGGCCCGCCCTGCTCCATCCGGATCTCGGCCGCCATCAGCCCCTTCGGCCCAGGCCCGTAGCGCACCAGCACGACCTGCCCCGGGATCAGCTCGACGATGCCGTAGCGGCGCAGCGTTTCCATATGCACGAAGATGTCGGGTGAGCCCTCCCCGGCGGAGACGAAGCCGAACCCACGCAGGCGGTTGAACCACTTCACCACCATACGCTCGAGCCCGCTGGTTGGCGTGATCGTCGCATTGGTCCGCGGCATCGGCATCTCGGCCGGGTGACGCGCGGCAGAGGTGTCGATCGAGAGCACGCGGACGGCCTGGCGGCCCCGTGCCTTCGCGATCGCCTCGAGCACGATGCGGGCGCCTTCGGCGATGGCGTGGAAGCCGTCGCGCTTCAGGGTGGTGACATGGACCAGGACGTCGCTGCCACCATCCTGTGGCACGACGAAGCCGTAGCCCTTGCTGACGTCGAACCATTTGACATGGCCCGTGATCTCGACCGTCTGCTCGCCAACGTCGTCAGGCCCGTCCAGCCGCACGATCCGGTTGAGCGATTGCAGCGGGCCGACCGGTGGCCTGCCTCCGTCGCCGTATTCGTCGGACATGTCCCGCTCATCTCCGCCGCGAACGTGATTCGTGACGTGACGATAGCACCCCGGCGGAGTCGCGAAACAGTCGCTTCCGGCTCATCCACATCATCAGCATGCGTAAACCCTGTGAGAGACCAACGAAAGCTGCGCCTTGTCGCTTTCGTGCATCGCGCCGATGATCGTGCGAACCGCGCTCGGGAGACCAGTCATGCGCATCGCCCGCATCGAACCCTTCATCCTGCACATCCCGGTCACCGGCGGCTCGATCGCCGATTCGACCCACCGGATCAGCCATTGGGGCGTGGTCGGCACGACGATCACCACCGAGGACGGGCTCGTCGGCTACGGCTTCACCGGCACCCATGCCGACCTTGCTTCCGACCGGCTGATCACGTCTTGCATCCGCGATTGCTACGCGCCATTGCTCGCCGGCGAGGATGCCTCCGAGCATTCCCGGCTCTGGTTGAAGCTCGCCCGCCATCCGGCGCTACAATGGGTCGGCCGTGCCGGCATCACCCAGCTCGCACTCGCCGCCGTCGACGTCGCCCTCTGGGATCTGAAGGCGAAGAAGGCCGGTACGCCGCTCTGGCATCTGCTCGGCGGCGCCAGCAAGGCCAAGCTCGAAGCCTACAACACCGATATCGGCTGGCTCTCGATCCCCAAGGACGAGCTCGTCGAGGGCGCGCGCATGGCGGTCGAGCGCGACGGCTTCCATCGCATCAAGGTCAAGGTCGGCCATGCCGATCCGATGACCGATATCGGCCGTCTCGAAGCGGTGCGCCGCGCCATAGGCGACCATGTCACCATGGCGATCGACGGCAACGGCAAATGGGATCTGCCGACCTGCAAGCGCTTCTGCGCCCGCGCCGAGGCCCTCGACATTTTCTGGTTCGAGGAACCGCTCTGGTACGACGATATCGGCTCGCATGCCGAGCTCGCCCGCTCGACCTCGATCCCGGTCGCGCTCGGCGAGCAGCTCTACACGCTCGATGCCTTCCGCGCCTTCGTGCAGGCCGGCGCGATCCACTATGTTCAGCCCGATGTCACCCGCCTCGGCGGCATCACCGAATACATCCAGGTGGCGGAGCTGGCGCTGGCCCATCGCTTGCCGGTCGCGCCTCATGCCGGCGAGATGAGCCAGGTCCACGTCCATCTCGCCTACTGGCATCCGGCGACGCCGGTGCTCGAATACATTCCCTGGATCAAGGACGCTTTCGCGGAACCCGCCAATGTCGCCGATGGTTGTTTCCGTAGACCAGAACAGCCCGGCGCCGGCACCACGCCGACGAAGGACGCGTTCGCCCGCTTCGCCAAGCCGCTGGCCTGAAGGACCCCATCATGCCCGATTTTGCCACCCTCGCTTTGTTCACCGCCGCCTGCGCCGTGCTGACCGCGACGCCCGGGCCGGACATGCTACTGATCGCCTCGCGCAGCATGAGCCAGGGTCGTGCCGCCGGCTTCATGACCTATGCCGGCATTGCCACCGGCAGCTATCTCCAGGCGCTCGCCGCCGCCTATGGCCTGTCGCAGCTCTTTCTGCTGGTGCCGGCGGCCTATGACGCGCTGCGCTGGGCCGGCGCGGCCTATCTCGCCTGGCTCGCCTGGAAGACTTTCAGGTCGCCCGCGACTTTGTTCGCGCCGACGGCAGATGCGGCGCGCTTCCCGCTGCGCCAGATCTTCCTGCAGGGGCTGCTGACCAACCTGCTCAATCCGAAGATGGCGCTGTTCATGCTGGCGCTGCTGCCGCAGTTCCTCAAGCCCGAGGCCGGCTCGCTGCTGCTCCAGGTCATGGTGCTGGCGACGATCCTCAACCTGATGGGCCTCCTCGCCAACGGCATCGTCATCATGACCGCGAGCCGCCTCGGCCGCGCCATCGCAAGCCGCCCGCATTTGGCGCTCTGGCCGCAGCGCGTCCTCGGCGTCGTCTTCGGCGGGCTGGCGGTGAGGCTGGCACTGGCGTCGCGCGATTAGCTGATCAGAGCTCGCGGCACCCGTCTTTGAAAACTGCCCTTCCCGTCATGGTCGGGCTTGTCCCGACCATCCACGTCTTCGTTCCTGCGATGCGGTGTTCAAGACGTGGATGCTCGCCACAAGGGCGAGCATGACGAGCTGGAATGGCGCCGTGTTCATGGGTTCCGGGCTCGCTGCCGCGCAGCGCCCCGGAATGACGGCCGAGCCATTTAGTTTGCCAGCCGCGCCAGCACCGGGCCGATCTCGCTGCGCACGACGAGATCGGCGATCGGGTCGAGATCGGTCGGCTCGCGGTTGAGGATGACGAGCTTGGCACCATTGCGCTTGGCGATCACCGGAAAGGTCGCGGCCGGAAAGACGACGAGCGAGGAGCCGGCGACCAGATAGAGGTCGGCCGACATCGTCAGCTCATGTGCCCGCAACATCGGCTGCTGCGGCATTTGCTGGCCGAAGGAAATCGTCGCCGTCTTCACCACGCCGGCGCACATCACGCAGGTGGCCGGCTCGCCACTCGCCTCGAACTGCGCCCGGATCGCCGCGAGCTCGTGCCGCCAGCCGCAGGTCAGGCAGGTGGCATAGGTGCCGTTGCCGTGCAGTTCGATCACGCCATCCTCGGCGATGCCGGAAGCCTGGTGCAGGCCGTCGATATTCTGGGTGATCACGCCGGGCGAGCGCCCTTCCGCCACCAACGTCGCCAGCGCCCGATGGCCGCGATTGGGCCTGGCGTCGCGATAATGGTCGTCCATGGCGAATTTGCGCCGCCAGGCCTCGATCCGCGCCTCGCGGCTGGCGAGAAAGGCATCGAACGGGATCGGCTTGTTCTGCATCCAGGGCGAGCCGGGCGAGCGGAAATCCGGCACGCCCGATTCGGTCGAGATCCCCGCCCCGGTGAACGGCACGATCACCCGGGCGCGGTCGAGCATGGCGTGCAGTTCCCTCGATCGCGTCCTGCGTCGCCTCGTCCATGCCGTCAGCCTCGCATTGCTCCGGTTCGAATATGGGGCTTAGCCGTGCCGCGCTCCAGCCCTGCTTGCCCGACCGTTGACGTCGCAGCGAAGGCACCGCAAAGCTCAGCCATGCCTGCGCCCTCTCCCGCCCCGCTCAATCCTGATCTCATCGACACCGCGACCCCGCCGATTCCCGAGGCCAAGGCCTGGGCCCGCGGATATGCCGGTAGCAATGGCCCGCTGATCGACCTGTCGCAGGCCGTGCCGGGCGCCCCGCCGCCGGTTGCTCTGCTCGAGCGACTCGCCGAGGCTGCGGCGCTGCCCGAGAGCACGCGCTACGGGCCGATCGCCGGCGACGATATCCTGCGCGAGGCCTATGCCGCCGAGAGTAGCGCCTTCTATGGCGGGGCGATCCGGCCGCAGGAGGTCGCGATCACCGCCGGCTGCAACCAGGCCTATGTCACCGTGATGATGGCGCTGGCCCGCGCCGGCGACAATGTGCTGCTGCCGACGCCCTGGTACTTCAACCATGAGATGACGCTGAACATGCTCGGCGTCGAGCCGCGCCCGCTGCCCTGCGACCCGGCTCAAGGCTTCGTCCCCGATGCCGAACGCGCAGAGGCGCTGATCGACGAGCGCACGCGCGCCATCGTGCTGGTGACGCCGAACAATCCGACCGGCGCGGTCTATCCGCCTGCCACCATCGCCGCCTTCGCCGCGCTCTGCCGCAGGCGCAAGATCTGGCTCGTGCTCGACGAGACCTATCGCGACTTCCTGCCGGAAGGCGCCGACCGGCCGCATGAACTCTTCAGCACAAGCGACTGGCAGGATTCGCTGATCGGCCTCTACAGCTTCTCCAAGGCTTATGCCGTTCCCGGCTGGCGGCTCGGTGCGATCACCGCCGGCGAGGCGGCGCTGGCCCAGATCGGCAAGGTGCTTGACTGCGTCCAGATCAGCCCGGTTCGCGCCGGCCAGAGCGCCGTCGCCTGGGGCATCGACGGCATCCGCGCCTGGCGGCAAGCCAATCGCGCTGAGATGAACTCCCGCGCCGCGCTCTTCCGGCAGGCGATTGCGCCGCTGAACGGCTGGAGCGTGCTCGCCGCCGGTGCCTATTTCGCCTATGTCGCCCACCCGTTCGAGGGCGTGCCGGCAGCCGAGGTCGTCCGCCGATTGGTGCAGGAACGCGGTGTGCTCGCTTTGCCCGGCCCCTATTTCGGTCCCGGTCAGGAGCAGCATCTGCGCATCGCCATCGCCAATGTCGCAGCCGAGCGCATCGCCGCGCTCGGCGAGCGGCTGAAGGGCTTTTCGCTCTGAGACAGTCTCAGCGCAGCAGCGCCGCATAGCGCTCGCGATAGGCATGGACCAGCAATCCACCCGTCACGATCAGGATGATCGCTACCGGAATGCCGGCCGGGTTGATGGCGACGTGGAACAGCACGATCACCGCTATCACCGGCGCGATCAGGGCAAGGCCAAGGGCCGGCACCACGTTGAGCAGCAGGCTCAGTCCCCCGGCGAGGTTCACCGCCTTGAGGAAGGGCCAGAAGAAGCCGGAGTTCTGCAGCGCGGCTTCGAAGATTAGTCCGCGTTCAGAAGTCGGTGGATGGATCAGGTGAGTGCCGGTGGCGAGCCACCAGAAACCGTCGACGGCGCTGACGATGAAGAGCAGGCCGAGCACCACACGAGGCAGCGTGACCATCAGAAAATTGCGCATTAAGAAGGCCCGATGAGGCAGGAGGGAGTTACTGGATAGCTGCGCCAGCTTGGTCCCGGCAGAGGCGCTTTTGCCGCGCGACCTTCCGTCATCGCGAAACCGTTCGACCCTGCCACCACGCCGTCATGTTCGTTCCTGTGGCAAGCATTCACGTCTTGAACGCCGCTTGTACGAAGGAAGACGTGGATGGTCGGGACAAGCCCGACCATGACGAGGGAGACGTCGGATGCAGCCGCCAGCCGCCCGCTCACATCGTCGCGCCGATCTGCCAGGGCACGAATTCGGCGTCGCCATAGCCCATCTCCTCGGACTTCGACTTCTCGCCCGAGGCGATCTTCAGCAGATAGTCGAAGATCTCCTTGCCCTTCTCCTCCAGCGTCACGCCGTCGAGGACATCGCCGCAATTGAGGTCCATGTCGTCGGTCTGCTTCAGATACATCGGCGTGTTGGTCGCGAGCTTGACCGAGGGCGTCGGCTTGCAGCCATAGGCCGAGCCGCGGCCGGTGGTGAAGGCGAGGATGTTGGCGCCGCCGGCGACCTGCCCCGTCGCCGAAACCGGATCGTAGCCGGGCGTGTCCATGTAGACGAAGCCCTTGGTCCGGACCGGCTCGGCATAGTGATAGACGGCGGCCAGCGTCTTGGTGCCGCCCTTGGCGGCAGCGCCGAGCGACTTCTCCAGGATGGTCGTCAGCCCGCCGGCCTTGTTGCCGGGCGACGGGTTGTTG